>DATCBY010000025.1:0-26253 GCA_036511595.1 Bauldia sp. | reverse complement strand
TTGTCGTCCACCAGGTTGGTTATCGTCGTCGCCGAGAGGTCCGGCATGACCTTCTTGAGCAGGCCGAGGGCCGCGTGGACCTGGGAAGGCGACATGTCTCGCCGGCCTTCGGCGTGCTCGATCAGCGCGTTGAGAATGTTGTAAACCGAAGGTCGGGGGTTCAATCCCCTCATCCGGCACCACGCCGCCTCAGGACGGAATCGCTCCTGCGCCTGTCAGCCGAATGTCGGCTCAGACAGCCCGACGCTTCGGCAGGCTGCGATCAGCGTATTCGCCATCAGCATAGCGATGGTCATCGGCCCGACACCGCCGGGCACCGGGGTGATTGCGCCGGCGATCTGCGCCGCTTCTGCGAACGCGACGTCGCCGACGAGCCGAGTCTTGCCCGGCCCCTTCTCCGGCGCCGCCACGCGGCTGGTCCCGACATCGATCACAACGGCTCCGGGCTTGACCCAGTCGCCCCGGATCATTTCGGGCCGGCCGACCGCCGCGACCACGATGTCGGCGCCGCGGACAGTGCCCGCCAGGTCGCGAGTCTTCGAATGCGCGATCGTCACCGTGCAGCTTTCGCCGAGCAGCAGTTGCGCCATCGGCCTGCCGACCAGCGTCGAGCGCCCGACGACCACGGCGTTCCGCCCGGCGAGCCCCCCGGGCAACTCCCGTTTTATCAGGATCAGGCATCCGGCCGGCGTGCACGGGATCATTGCACCGGCAATCCCGCTGGCGAGCCGCCCGGCGTTGACAGGATTGAGGCCATCGACATCCTTTGCCGGCGCGATCGCCTCGACCACCGCCGTCTGGTCGAGATGGTCCGGCAGCGGGAACTGCACCAGAATGCCATGCACGGCCGGGTCGCGGTTGAGCTTGGCGACGAGCGCCAGCAGGTCGACCTGGCTGGTCGTCGCCGGCAGCGTGTGCTGGATCGATTTGAAGCCGAGTTCCTCGGCCTTCTTCCCCTTCGCGCCAACATAGACTTCGCTGGCCGGGTCGCTGCCAACGAGAACGACCGCAAGGCCCGGTACGACGCCCGCCTCCGCCTTCAACCGGCGCGCTTCCGTCGCCACTTTCTCGGTCACCGCGGCGGCGGCGGCGCGCCCGTCGATAATGCTGGCTGTCATCTCAGCGAAAGACCACGGTTCGATTGCCGTTGACGAGCACGCGATGCTCCAGGTGGAAGCGCACGGCACGCGCCAGCACGGTTGCCTCGATATCGCGTCCGGCAGCAATCATCTCGGCTTCCGACATCGCGTGATCGACGCGGCCGACGTCCTGCTCGATGATCGGTCCGGCATCGAGTTCCGGCGTGACGTAGTGGGCGGTGGCGCCGATCAGCTTCACGCCACGCAGCCGCGCCTGCTCGTAGGGCCGCGCGCCGACAAAGCTCGGCAAAAAGGAATGGTGGATGTTGATGATGCGCCCGGTCAGCTTGCTGGAAAGATCCTTCGACAACACCTGCATGTAGCGCGCCAGCACCACCAGATCGATCCGCCCGTCGGCGATCAGGCGGCCAAGCGCCGCTTCCTGCTCCTTTTTGGTCTGCGGCGTCACCGGCAGATGGACGTAAGGCACGTCCTCCGCCTCCACCCGCCGGCGCATCGCCTCGTGGTTCGAGACCACCGCGACCAGTTCCATCGGCAGGTGGCCGATCTCGTTGCGGTAGAGGAGATCGTTGAGACAATGGCCGAACTTGGAGACCAGGATGACCACGCGCGGCTTGACCTGAAGATCTTGCAGCGTCCATTCGAAGCCGAAGCCGGTCGCCACCGGATGAAATCCCTCGCCGAAGCTTTTCACCGTCACTTCGTCGGGTGCGGAAAACGACACGCGCATGAAGAAGCGTTCCGTTTCCGGATCGCCATACTGCGCACTCTCGACAATGTTGCAGCGCTGCGAGGCGATCGAGTTCGCCACCGCCGCGACAATTCCGCGCCGGTCGCCGCAGGACAGGGTAAGGACGTAGCGGGCCGGTTCGGCGGGCATGGCGTTAACGATTCATCCGGGAAAAAGAGACTTCGTGACCACTAGCGCCAGTAGCACCGCGCCGCAACCGCCGCCGGCAGTGCCGGCGGCACTCAATTGGAAAACCGTAAACGGCATGCTAGTCCCTCGCCCGCGTTGCTAAAGGGAAAACCGATGACCGGCGGTCGGCAGAAGTATAAGGGCATCGCCTTCATTTCGAGCGGCGCCGACGAGCGGGTGCGGACCGCTCGCGACCGCCTCGACGCCCTTTACCACGGCGTTGCCCCTGAAGAGGCCGGCGTCGTCGTGGCGCTCGGCGGTGACGGCTTCATGCTGCAGACGCTCCACGCCTTCATGAATACCGGCAAGCCGATCTACGGGATGAACGCCGGGTCGGTCGGCTTCTTGATGAACGAATTCGTCGAGGACGGCCTGGCGGAACGCATCGCCGCCGCCACGCCAAGCCAGGTGCATCCGCTCGCCATGCGCGCGGTCGATGCCGCCGGCAAGGTCCACATCGCCCACGCCATCAACGAGGTATCCCTGCTCCGCCAGTCCTATCAGGCGGCGAAGCTGCGGATCGACGTCGATGGCAAGACGCGGCTGGAGGAGTTGATCTGCGACGGCCTGCTGGTAGCGACGCCCGCCGGCAGCACTGCCTACAACCTCTCCGCCCACGGGCCGATCCTGCCAATTTATGCGCCGCTCCTGGCGATCACCCCGATCAGCGCCTTCCGCCCGCGCACTTGGCGCGGCGCCCTCCTTCCCGATCACGTCACCGTCAGCATCCACGCACTGGAGGCCGACAAGCGCCCCATCAACGCCGTCGCCGACAACGTCGAATTCAAGTCGGTGGTCGAGGTTTCGGTTTCGGAGGATAAGCGGGCCGAGAGTATTATCCTCTTCGACCCGGATCATTCCTGGGACGAGCGCATCCTGACCGAGCAGTTCCGCTACTAGGCTCCGCGCCGGGTCATGCCGCGACGGCGGCGCGCGCGTAGTCGCGGGCCGCCTCCCTGGTCTGGTCGGCGGCGAAGCGGCGCAGCATGCTGGCAAGTTCGTTCATCTCGCCATCGCTGATGTTGGCGTAGCGCGCCAGCACAGCGTCGACGGTTTGCACCGTGAAGCGATAGCGGTCCTCAGGGCCTCCGTTCGCCGCCACTTGGCGCCAGACGCCGAGCGCGGCAACGAAGGCGTCAAAGGCAACCGGCGGCAGGCCGGCGCGGGAGTAAGCGGCACGCAGCGCGCTGATCCGCCCGGCGCGAACCAGGCTGGTGATTCGGCGCAGCGGGACGCGAGCCAGCACGCCGAGCGCCGTCTCGAAAAAAGCGACATTACCGGCGCACACCGCCCGCAACAGCAACGCGGTGGTGAGTTGTCCGGTGACCCGCAAATGCTCCACCAGCGCGGGCAACTCTTCCGTCTCCGACTCCGCCGCGATCGCTACGGTGGCCCGGTCGCAGGCTTCGCGGGTCACTGTGCGGGCGCGCGCCTCCGGCAACCACGACTTTTCGATCAGCATTGCGCCGAGCTGGTCGCCGAGGGAGCGAACGAGCAGCTGGTGGACGGCGGGCGAAAGATCCTCGCGACCAAACAGGGCCTGGCGGACCTTCGGGTCCTCGCCGAAGCGCTCGGCGATCCGCTGGAAACTGATGCGCGCGATGGCCCCTTCCGGGTTGGCGAGAAGCGCGACGCACGCTTCGCGCTCGCCCACCTCGGCTATGGCCGCGGCCACGATCTTGGAAACCACCGGGCGCCGGGCAACCGCCTCCTGCAGGATCACCGACGCGGCCGCGACGATGTCGACCAGTTCGGCATCGATGAAGAGCGGCGAACGCGACAGCACCACGGCCGAGATTTCGGCGTGATCCGCTGCAAGCGAAACGATGATATGCCGCGGCGCGATTTCGCTGGCGCCGAGCGCGTCGGCAAGTGCGTAGCGAACTTCCGGTGCCTCATCGTCGAGGAGTACGGTGAGCGCCGCTTCCATCGCAGTCTTCGTCTCGGCGTCTTCCTCGGAATAGAGGTAGGCACAGGCCAGCGCATGGCCGGCTTCGGCCCGTTGGCCGGCCGGCGCCAACGCCATCCATTGCAGGAACTCACCGAGGATCATGGCGGCGATATTGGCCGCGGATTCCTTAAAGAACGGTTCACCATGTTTTCGGCGGACACTCGCGCTTTTGTTAGACCGGCGGCTGCCACTCGCTGACCACGTCGCTGACCGCCGGTCGCGGCCGTCCGCCGGGTAGTGCCGTCGGCGTACCGATATGAATGAAGCCCACGAACCGCTCGCCCGCCGCCAGACCGAGCAGCCGGCCCGCATCCTCGTCGTAGGCGATCCACCCGGTAGTCCATTGCGCCGCGAAGCAGAGAGCGTGGGCGGCCAGCACGATATTCATCGCCGCGTTCCCGGCGGAAAGCAGTTGTTCGACTTCGGGGATTTTGGGGTGCGGTGCCGCCTTGCTCACCACCGCGATCACCAGCGGCGCCCGCGCCAAACGAACCCGCTCGTCCTCGATCTGCTTCTCCGCCGCTGCCGGGTTCTTTGCCGCAAAAAGTCCGGCAAGGGCGTCCCCGGCCTGTCGACGGCGCTCCCCCCGAAAGAGAATGAAGCGCCAGGGCGTCAGCTTGCCGTGGTCGGGAACGCGCGTGCCGACCGTCAGGATCTCCGCCAATTGTCCGGGATCGGGCCCCGGTTCCGCCAGGAATGGCGCCGAGATCGACCGTCGGGTTTTCAGGAATTCCAAGGGCTGCAGCATGGCGTCGAATGTTGGCGGATTCCGGGAAGAAAGCAAATCGCCGGCCGCCACCAGGTCGTGCCGGGCCTTGAATTCGCCCCGAAAAAGAAGAGTGTCGTCATCAACAACGCGAATCCGGTTGGAATAAAGCAAATGGCGCTGCTGGCGCGCAGACTTGCGAAGAGCGGTTTCCACTGGCGCCACCTCGCCGGTGCAACACTCTTTGCGCTTCTCGCGACGGCTCCTGCGGCGATGGCAGGGAATGCCACCAGCGCGCCGATACCGCTCGTGCGCGCTTCCCCGTCGGGCGCCCTTACCGCGCAGAATACGGCGCCGGCCGGCACTATCATCCGCCCGAACGTACCCGCTCCCGCCATGGGCGATGACGGCGACGACGCCGGCAGCGATGCGGCGGCTCCGGCCGGCGACAACAGCGGCATCAATACCGATCTCGGCAGCGACGACATCGACAGCGACGTCCCCGGATCCGCCATCCAGAACGTGGCGCCGATCGTCGCCCCGCCCTCCGATATACGGCCCGGCTCGTTCACGCTGGAGGCGCGGCTCACCAGCGATGGACCGCCGCTCGGCGACGACGTCAAATGGCGCATCTTCGGGGACACTCCCGATACCGACGGCAAGCTGAAATTATTGGGCGAGGCGACCGGCGGCATTATTTACGTGCGTCTCGATCCCGGCACCTACTACGTCCACGCCGCCTATGGCCGCGCCGGCACCACCCGCAAGATCGACGTAACCCAGCCGACCGGCGGCGAGGTGCTGGTGCTGAACGCCGGCGGCATGCGCCTGCTCGCCATCAACGGCAAGGACGAGCCGCTGCCGCAGGGTCAGGTCACCTTCGACATCTATGCCCCCGACGAGGGCGGTTCGGACGAGCAGTTTCTTTTGGTGCCGAATGCGCCACCCGGCCACGTCATCGGCCTGAACGCCGGCACCTACCACGTCGTCTCGAAATACGGCGACGCCAACGCCGTGGTGCGCACCGATATCAAGATCGATCCCGGCAAACTCACCGAAGCCACGATGTTCCAGAAGGCGGCACGGTTGACACTGAAGCTGGTCGAGCAGCACGGCGGCGAGGCCATCGCCGACACCGCCTGGACGGTCTCGACCGCGACAGGCGATGCAGTCGCGCAGAGCGTCGGCGCGTTCCCGTCCGTGGTGCTGGCTGCCGGCGACTACATTGCCGTCGCCAAGCACGACGGCAAGAGCTATCAGGCGGCCTTTCGCGTCCAGGCCGGGACGGACCACGACGTCGAGGTGCTGGCTGAGCAGCCGGGTCAACACACTGGCGGATAAATGCCTGGGCAAGCCGCCCTTTCTGGCCCAGCCTCACCTCAGTGACTTCAAGCATTCGCCCTTAATGTATTGGTCCCGCGGGTCGATGACGAACGAATGACCAGAGCCCCCCTTCTCCTCGCCGCGGTCTTTGCGTCGATCGCGACCGGCGCCTCCGCGACCGGTGCCGGCGGCAGCGCACTAGAGCGCAACGTCTATCTGAAATGCGGCCTTGAAAACTCGAAGATCGTCGCGGTCACCAACTCGACCGGCAAGATCATCACCGCCGGCACGAAGATCAGCTTCTCTGCGCTCCGCCGAGGAAGCACCGCGTATTTCGACGGAAGTTTCCTCAGCCCCGATATGGTGCCCGGCGCCGCCATCAAGCGGCCGGCGGTCGACTCGGTTTCCTGCACCGCCTGGTACGTCAAGCCGCTGTTGATGCAGGCACCCTAGCGGCTACGCCGCCTCGACCGCATCGGCCGGCATTTCGCCAAGGTGTCGTTCGCCCCACTCGCGGATCTTCGCGATCACTGGCACAAAGCTGCGCCCCTTGGGCGTCAGGCGATATTCCACCTTCGGCGGCACCACGCCGTAATCCTTGCGAACGATCAGCCCGGATTGGGTGAGCGCCTTTAGTTCGCGGCTGAGCACGCGCGGCGCGATCTCGCCCGAACCAGCGGCACCGCGCAGCAAGCCGGTACGGATTTCGTTGTACCGCCGCGGTCCATCCCGCAAATCCCAGACGATGCGCAGCTTGTACTTGCCGGTGATCATCTTCTGGAAGCCGGCCACCGGGCAGCTCCGCATCGTCTCCGCCTTCGCCATCGTCGTCATCCTGACCAGAAATGTGCGGTATCAATTTTGTCCATACTTGCACAATTGCCCCTGTCGGCGCCACATCCCGGTCAACGAACATCGGGAGCCGCCAAAATGAAGCATTCGGTCATCAGGTATCAGTTCAAGGTCGGGTCGGAAGAAGCCTGGCACAAGCAGGTCGCCGACTTCATCGCCGCCCTTGATAGCGATCCCGACCTGAAGGGCCGCATTTCGTATCGCTGCATGAAAGAGAAGAATAGCCCGGGCTATTACCACCTGGCCGCCGGCGTCGACGACGACGCCATCAAGGCCTTGCAGGGCAAGGAGTTCTTCAAGCACTACCAGGCCGAGACGCGCCGTGTCGGCGGCGGCGAGGTCCAGGTCACGAATCTCGAAATCGTCGCCGAGACGAAATTTCGCGCCTGACCGCGACGCCCGGCGGCGCTAGGCCGCCGGCGTTGTCAGCAGCCGCACATCCGGCGGCTCGGCTTCCTGCTGCAGCGAGACAATCGCCTCTCCGAGCGCCATCGATTTCTGCTCCTGCGAGCCAAGGCGACGAATGTTGACGCTGGCTTCCTCAGCCTCGCGCCGGCCGCACACCAGCATGACCGGTACCTTGGCCAGCGAGTGCTCGCGCACCTTGTAGTTGATCTTCTCGTTGCGGAGATCGAGTTCGACGCGCATCCCCGCTCGCGCCAGTTCACCGTGGACACGCCGCGCGTAGTCGTCGGCATCCGAAGTGATCGTCGCCACCACCACCTGCACCGGCGCGAACCAAAGCGGCAAGTGACCGGCATAGTTCTCCATCAGGATACCGAGGAAACGCTCCATCGATCCGCAAATGGCGCGATGGATCATCACCGGCGTTTTTTTCTCGCCGCCGGCGTCGATGTAGTAGGCGCCAAAGCGCTCCGGCAGGTTGAAGTCGATTTGCGTGGTGCCGCATTGCCAGTCGCGGCCGATGGCATCGCGCAGCACATACTCGAACTTCGGGCCGTAGAAAGCCCCCTCGCCCGGGTTGATGCCCGTTTTGATCCGGCCACCGGATTGCGCCTCGATCGTCTTCAGCACCTTCAGCATCACGGCTTCCGCCTCGTCCCAGGCGGCGTCGGAACCGACGCGCTTTTCCGGCCGGGTCGAAAGCTTGACCACCACCTCGCCGAAGCCGAAGTCGGCGTACGTGGACAGGATCAGGTCGTTGATCTTGAGGCACTCGGCTTCCATCTGCTCCTCGGTGCAGAAGATATGCGCGTCGTCCTGCGTGAAGCCGCGCACGCGCAGCAGCCCGTGCATGGCGCCTGACGGCTCGTAGCGGTGCACCGCGCCGAACTCCGCAAAGCGCAATGGCAGGTCGCGATAGCTCTTCAGCCCGTGCTTGAAGATCTGGATGTGGCCCGGACAGTTCATCGGCTTGAGCACATAAAGCCGATCGTTGTCGTCGATCTCGTCTCCCGCCGGCTGCACCTTGAACATGTTCTCGCGGAAAGTGCCCCAGTGGCCGGAGGTCTCCCACAGCACCTTGTCGAGCATCTGCGGGGCGTTCACCTCGCGGTAGTCAGCGCGCAGCCGGCGGCGCATGTAGGCGACCAGCTCCTGGAACATCGTCCAGCCCTTCGGGTGCCAGAAGACGACGCCCGGCCCCTCCTCCTGGAAATGGAAAAGGTCCATCTCGCGCCCGAGCCGGCGGTGGTCGCGCTTCTCCGCCTCCTCAAGCATCGTGATGTAATGCTTCAGTTCCTCGTCAGTGTGCCAGGCGGTGCCGTAGATGCGCGTCAGCTGCGGATTGCGCGCATCGCCTCGCCAGTAGGCGCCCGCGACCTTCATCAACTTGAATGCCTGGCCGATCTGCCCGGTCGAGACCATGTGCGGCCCGCGGCAAAGGTCGAACCAGTCGCCCTGCCTGTAGATCCGGATCGTCTGGTCGGCCGGAATGGCATCCACCAACTCGACCTTGAACATCTCGCCCCTGTCGGCAAACACACGCTTGGCGTCGTCGCGCGACCATATCTCCTTGGTGAAGGGCCGGTTGCGCGCCACTATCTCGCGCATCCTGGATTCGATCTTCGGCAGATCGTCGGTCGTGAACGGCTCGTTGCGGAAGAAGTCGTAGTAGAAGCCATTCTCGATCACGGGCCCGATGGTCACCTGCGTGCCCGGATAGAGTTCCTGCACCGCTTCGGCCATCACGTGCGCCGCGTCGTGACGGATAAGCTCCAGCGAACGCGGATCGTCGCGCGTCACCATCTCGACCATGGCGTCGCGATCGATGGCGTCCGAGAGATCGGCGAGTTTCCCGTCGACCGCCATCGCCACCGCCTTCTTGGCAAGCGATTTCGATATGCCCTCGGCAACGTCGCGGCCGGTGATGCCGGCCGGAAAGTCACGGATAGAATTGTCGGGGAAGGTCAGGTGGATCACGGTCGTTTCTCCGGCTCACTCCCGCGTACGAGCGCGGGTAAGCGTTGGACCGCGCAGGGCGCGCGGCGGCGGGCGTTAGGTGAACCAAAGCTCCGGCGCCGTCAAGATTGGGCGGTTTCGACGACTTAGTCGGGCGCCGGAGGTTCGAATACCACGCCGAGCTTGGTCGCCGTCCGCCAGACGACATTGCATGTGCGCGTCGGCGACCGGTCTTCGAACACGAGGTCGAAGTGGTTCGGGATGATGTCGGTAGACGTCACAACTAACTGCGCGCCCGCATCGGAGATGTTGCGCACCGTGCAGTCATAGGTGAACTGACCGTGCTTGAAGACCACCTTCGCGCCCTTGAGGGTGCGCTGGCGCGGCGCTTTCCGCTTGTCGTCCTCAGGGTTGTCGGCGTTCACGGCGCTCCAGCGATGCAGATGCGGCTGGAAGTGCCCACCGGCCCGCCCGCGCCACTGCGGATCTAAAGTCGCCCCGCACAGTTTTAGTTCCTTCCTTCACTCCGCGACACGAGTAAATTCGCGCAACCGGCTGCGGCCGCGCACATGCCGACCGCTCTGTACCTTTGGGCCGCTGCGCATTATTTCTTGGAATCGTTCCAAACACGGATTCTGCCCATGCCCTTTCTCTCCTTTCGCCCCCAGAAAGCCTTCGCCGAACTCAACGACCGCGAAGTGCTCGCTCTCGCTATCCAGAACGAGGAAGAGGATGGCCGCATATATCGTGATTTTGCGGAGCGCCTGCGGCCGGATTTCCCGGCGTCCGCGGCGGTGTTCACCGAGATGGCGGAGGAAGAGAACGGCCACCGCACCATGCTGTTCGATCTCTTCCGGCAACGCTTCGGCGAGCACATTCCGCTAATCCGCCGCGAAGACGTGCGGGGCTTCATTCGCCGCAAGCCGCTCTGGCTGACGCAGGCTTTCGACATCGACGCGATGCGTCACCTGGCCGAGTCGATGGAGGAGGAAGCGGCGAACTTCTACCGTCGCGCCGCTGCCCGCACCAGCGACGCCGCCGTGCGCAAGCTTCTCGGCGACCTCGCCGACATCGAGGCGGATCATGAGGCGACCGCCCGCAAGCTCACCACCGGGATTCCGGAAAAGGCTCGCGACGAGGAGCGCGAGACCGCCCGTCGGAACTTTGTCCTGCAGGTCGTCCAGCCGGGCCTCGTCGGCCTCATGGATGGCTCGGTCTCGACGCTGGCGCCGGTCTTCGCCGCGGCCTTTGCCACCCACAACAGCTGGGACACCTTCCTCGTCGGCATGGCCGCGTCCGTCGGTGCCGGCATCTCGATGGGCTTCGCCGAAGCCCTGTCCGACGACGGCACCCTCTCCGGTCGCGGTCGTCCGTGGGTACGCGGCGCGGTTACCGGCGTGATGACCACGATCGGCGGCATAGGCCACACTCTGCCCTACCTGATTCCCGATTTCCGCTTCGCCACCGGCCTAGCCATCGTCGTCGTGCTGATCGAGCTGTGGATCATCGCGTGGGTGCGCTCGCGCTTCATGGACACACCGTTCCTTCGCGCCGCGCTGCAGATCGTAGTCGGCGGCCTACTGGTTTTCGCCACCGGCATTCTCATCGGCAGCGCCTAGTGCCGGTCAGTTCGGCCTTCCCGCAACTGCGGATTGATTTCGGCTTTGTCCGCAGTAACGAGGCCTAGAGATCCAGCCGCGTGCCCGGATGGATGTGCCTGCCGGTCCAATGGCCGTAGCGCCACGGCAGATACCACACGGCACGGCCGGGCAGCATCTCCGGCACCGGATCGAACCCGGAAGCGCCGAATGGGCCGCAACGCTTGAATCGCGACAGCCCGATCCAGCTTCCCGCCCACAGCCCGTATTTGCGGATCGCTTCCTCCGTATATTCGGAGCACGTCGGCAGGTAGCGGCAACTGCGCCCGAGCCACGGCGACAGCAACAACCGGTACAGGCGGATCAGGCAGATGCCGGCGAGGCCCGGCAGGCGAAGAACGTCGGCGAATAATCCTGTCATGTTCAATCGCTATTGCAGCGCGGGATAGCCGCTAAACGAATCATTACCCCTTTTGGCGGAACCTGTCGGGAGACTTGGGGATTACCGGGGGCCGGATCTCGGGGAAAGATCACAAAATGACCAGCCTCATTCAGCGCTACATCGAATACCGCCGCGTCGGCTTCGGCCGTCTGGCCGCGTTCCGCTACGCGTGGTTCATCGCCTCGGTAACGCCCCGCCGGATCACCATCCGCTAGGCGGCGCCGCTCCGCCGCGCCGCGATCTGGTCGAGCGCGTCGACCACCGCATCGAATGTCAGCATCGTCGAGGCGTGGCGCGCCCTGTAATCGCGCACCGGCTCAAGGAATTTGAGGTCGCCGAAGCGCCCCTCCGGCGGTGGCCCGTTTTCCTTTAGCATCTTGCGCATTGCCTCGCGCACGGTGCGTAGTTCGGATTCCCTCGCGCCGACCACGTGCGCCGCCATGATCGAGGACGACGCCTGGCCGAGCGCGCACGCCTTCACCTCGTGGGCGAAATCCGTCACCACATCGCCATCCATTCTAAGGTCGATCGTCACCGTCGAGCCGCAGAGGCGCGAATGGGCGGTCGCGCTGGCATCGGCGGCTTCGAGCCGCCCGAGGCGCGGAATGGACCCGGCGAACGTGAGGATCTGCCGGTTGTAGATTTCGTCGAGCATGGCCCGAATATAGGAGCGGCCGCCGATCTTCGCCACCGCCGCAGGCGCATTCGTAGAAAGCCGGCGCCAAACCAAGCCCCGGAATCGAAACACATTTCCGGTATTTGCCAACCATTGGAATGCGTCTGCCCTTCGCAAAAATTGATCGCGCGCCTATATAGGCGGGCAGTCAGGGGGTGCCGTCGGCGCCCGGAGGAATTTGCATGGACGCCGTATTTAAAAAGCATGCGACTGCCGCCCCGGCGCCCTCGCCCGAGCGCCCCACCCGCGAAGCGGCGGAAGAGGCCGTACGCACCCTTATCGCCTGGGCAGGCGACGACCCCAACCGTCCCGGCCTGAAGGACACGCCCGAGCGGGTGACCGGCGCCTACGGCGAGTTCTATGCCGGCTACGGGCAGGATCCCGCCGGCGTCCTCGAGCGCACTTTCGACGAGCTCGGCACGTACGACGACATAGTTCTCGTCCGCGACATTCCCTTCTATTCGCATTGCGAGCACCACATGGTGCCGTTCATCGGCAAGGTGCACATCGCCTACTACCCGACCGACAAGGTCGTCGGGCTCTCCAAGCTTGCGCGCGCTGTCGAGACTTTCGCGCGCCGCCTGCAGACGCAGGAGCGTCTGACCTCGGAAATCATCGGCGCCATCGACGAAATCCTGAAGCCGCGTGGCGTCGCCGTGATGATCGAGGCCGAGCATCAGTGCATGACCATGCGCGGTGTCCGCGCCCACGGCGCCAGCACCGTCACGACGCAGTTCACGGGCTCGTTCCGCGACGACCCGGCCGAACAGATCCGCTTCATGACGCTGCTCGGGGCCGGTCACCAGACCGTCTGAACACCCGCGGCGGTTCTAAAAATCAGGAACCACGCCCAGTCTCCGTCGTTGTAGTTTCCGGCCTCGCGACATCGGCTTGCAACGCGCGGAATGTTAGTCCCCTGATCGATCTTCCCACGCTAACGCAGGACATTGCGGGTCGCATGCGGTTGCGCGCGCCCCTGGCGTGGGCACTGACGGCATTCGCCATTCTTCTTCCGGCCTCCGCTTTGGCGGCCTCCAGCGAAAGCACGGGGCCGTCGGAAGGCCTTCTACTCGCGCAGGTTCTTGCTCTGATCGCGCTCGCGCGCCTCCTCGGCGAAGCGATGCTCTGGCTCAAGCAGCCTGCCGTCATGGGCTACCTGCTCGCCGGCATCCTGCTCGGCCCGTCGGTGCTGGGCTGGGTCTGGCCGGACGCGGAGCATTGGCTCTTCCCCGCCGATCCCGGCCAAAAAGCGCTCATAAGCGGCATATCGCAGTTCGGTATCCTGATGCTGCTGCTGCTTGCCGGAATGGAAACCGACCTCGCGCTGGTGCGCCGTGTCCGCCGCGCCGCCTTCACTGCGTCCCTTTCCGGCATTGCACTGCCTTTTGCGGCGGGCTTCATCCTCGGGTTGACGCTTCCCGACAGCCTGCTGCCCGATCCGGGCCGGCGCCTCGTGGTCTGCCTGTTCCTCGGCACGGCCCTATCGATTTCCTCGGTCAAGATCGTGGCAACAATCGTGCGCGACATGGGGTTCCTGCGCCGCGATGTCGGCCAGGTCATCCTCGCGTCGGCCATCGTCGACGACACCATCGGCTGGATCATTGTCGCAATCACGCTGAGCCTCGCCTCGCGCGGCACTCTCGACTGGGTGGCAGTCATCAAAGGCGTCTTCGGCACGCTGGCGTTTCTCGGGTTGAGCTTTACGTTTGGCCGCCGGATCGTCTTCCGCCTGATCCAGTTGACCAACGACTTCGCCCGCGGCGAGGCGCCGGTCATCGCCACCATCCTGGTCATCATGGCGACGATGGCTCTCATCACCAGTTCCATTGGTGTCAGCACTGTGCTGGGCGCGTTTGTCGCCGGCATCCTCATCGGCGAATCCCCGATTCTCACTCGTCAGATCGACGACCAGTTGCGCGGCCTGACGGCGGGTCTGTTCATGCCGGTCTTCTTCGGGCTGTCCGGCGTCAGCGCCAACCTCACCGTGCTGGCGCATCCGCAGCTGGCGTTGCTGACACTGGTCTTGATCGCCATCGCCACTGTCGGCAAGGCTACCGGCGCTTTCACCGGCGCGTGGTTCGGCGGTCTGCGGTTTCCGCAGGCGCTGGCGCTGGCTGCCGGAATGAACGCCCGCGGCGCCACCGAGATCATCGTCGCCTCGATTGGCCTTTCCATCGGCGTGCTCAGCCAGAACCTCTTCACGATGATCGTGGCGATGGCCTTCATCACCACCATCGCCATGCCGCCAACGCTGCGTTGGGCGCTGGGCCGCCTTCCGCTGGAGGACGAGGAACGCAAACGTCTGGATCGCGAAGAGCTGGATGCGCAAGGATTGTTGTCGAAGTGGGAGCGTATTCTCGTCGTCGTCGACGACAGCCCGAACGGCAAGTTCGCCGCCCGGATCGCCGGCCTGCTCGCCGGCCCGCGCAAGATGCCGGTGACGATCCTCACGGCTACGGGTGGCAAGACTGACAGCGCGGCGGAAGTAGCCGCCGGACCAACCGGCGACACCGCCGCTGACATCGTCAAAGCCGCCTCGCTGGCGGCGACCCCGCTCGACGAGGCCAGTGCGCCCGCCCCCGTCGACGTTATCGAACGGCAGCACGACGTCGCCTGGGAGGATGCCGTCGCCAGGGAAGCGCCGAAGGGTTACGACCTACTGATCGTCGGCGTCTTTCCCGCCGCCGCCCCGAACGGCGGTTTTGCCGACCATGTCTCGCGGCTGGTCCAGGGGTTCCCCGGCTCCCTGGGCATCGTTACCGCGCGTGGCCGCCACCGCCGCGATCCCGCCGATCCGAATCTGAAAATCCTCGTGCCGGTCACCGGCAGCGAGGTATCCCGGCATGGGGCGGAATTCGCGCTGGCGCTCGCCCGGGCGGCCAAGTCGGGCGTCACCGCGCTGACTGTCATTCCGCCGGATGCCGGCACCGCCCGCCAGCGCTACGGCGGCGCGCGGGGTCGCGACGCGGCCGAGGTCGGCAAGGAGATTACCGCCGTCGCCGAAGCGATGGACCAGCCCGTTACCGTGACGCGGCGCACCGACATTTCACCCGAGGACGCCATCCTGCGCGAGGCGCGACGCGGCAATCACGATCTGATCCTTCTCGGCGTCAGCCGCCGTCCCGGCGACCGGCTGTCACTGGGCGAGCTTGCCGGCGCAATGCTCGAAAGCTCGGACCGCTCGCTGCTTTTTCTCTCGTTCCAGGGCAACCCCAAGCCGATCGCACGCAAGACAGAGAAGGAGGCCGACGATGGCCGATCAACCGCAACCGCTTGAGAAAAGCGGCGAGAAGCTCGCCGTCAGCGCGACCAAGCTTCAGCGTTCTACTGAGCGCATCGAGGACAGCGCCGACCGCCGCACCGAACTTGCCGCTAACCGCACCATCTTCGCTGCCGAGCGCACTTACGCCGCCTGGGTACGCACCGGCCTGGTTGCCCTCGCCAGCGGCGTCGGCGCCAAGGCATTGCTGGCGGGCCTCGTCCCGAACTGGCTCGCACTGGTGACCGGGACCGTGCTGGTTTTCTTTTAGCGCGTTCTGCTTCGCCGCCGGCGTCTGGAGAAACCTGAATGTCGCGGCCACGCCTCCCCGTCCGGACGCGAGGCAAATTCCTCCTTATCTCCTGATCGTCTTCAATGGCTTCCTCATTCTCGTCTCGCTGGCGGTCCTGATCGGCATTTGGGTGGGCAAGGGCGGACCGCAGTAGAGGTTCGCCGAAAGCCGCGAAGTCGTGTATCGGTGCCGCTATCACCGCAGCCACGGGCACCGCCGTTATGACCGCCGCAGTAACCTTTGCTCCCCGTCCCGATGAACACAGCGTCGAGACCGGCACTGTCCTGTCGCCGAAATTCGACGCCGACGGACTGGTCACCGCCGTCGCCGTCGATGCCGACAGGGGCGATGTGCTGATGGTGGCGCACATGAATGCCGAGGCGCTGGCCCGCACCATCGAAACCGGCGACGCCTGGTTCTGGAGCCGTTCCCGCAGGCAGCTCTGGCGAAAGGGCGAAGAGAGCGGCAATACGCTGCGCGTTGCCGACCTCCGCGTCGATTGCGATCAGGACGCGATCCTGGTCAAGGTGCGCGTTGGCGGCGATGGCGTCACCTGCCACACGGGCCACCGCTCCTGCTTCTATCGCAGCATACCGACAGGCCGGGCGCCGAGCCCGGCGCTCGCCCTCGTCTTCGATAAGGCAATGCCCAAAAAATAACCGTGACGTCAGGCCGTCGCGATGTAGGTCCGCATCTCCTCGGCCTCGCGCTCGACCTGCTCGATACGCGCCTTGACGACGTCGCCGATCGAGATGATGCCCGCGAGCTTGCCGTTGGTGACCACCGGCAGGTGGCGGAAGCGCCCGCGCGTCATGCGCGTCATTACGCTGTCGATGGTCTCGCCTTCGGAGCACGTCACCACGACGCGCGTCATGATCGACGCAAGGGGCTCGGTCAGCGCCGCTCCCGCGGTTGCCGCGATGGCACGCACGATATCGCGCTCCGAGACGATGCCGGCGATGCGCCCGTTCGCCTCAAGGACCACAACCGCGCCGATCTTGCGCTTGGCCAGGAGTGCCACGGCGTCGCCTATTGCCCCGGTGCCGCCGATCGTGACTACGTCCCGTCCCTTGTCTGCAAGAATTGCCGAAACCGTCATGGGTTGCCTCCATCAATTCGGTTCGCCGCCCGGCTGACGGGAACGATGCGGCCAATCCGGGCCGATGACAATGCGCAATGCAGCAAGAGGGTTCCGTCAGATTGCCGGACCGGGCACCGGATCGAACAGGCGGAAGAGCAGCAGGCCGGCAAGGAAGCCGCCGATATGCGCATCCCAAGCGACCGCCCCGTCCGCAATGCCTCCGCCTGCCACTCCGAAAATTATGTTGACGGCAAACCACACGCCGAGAAATGCCATGACCCGTCGGTCGCGGACGATTGCCGCCAGCGACGCGGCCGGCCGGCGGTACGCCTCGAACCCGCTCAGCGACCACATCGGCCCCTCGGTCTGGAATACGAAACGCGCAGCTCCCGCCATCAACGCCGAAATCGCAGCCGAGGCGCCGACCACCGGCACTTGCGAATGGGGATACACGGCCAGGTGAATCGCCGCGCCGGCGATTGCACCGACTGCCGCGTACAGCAGGAAGCGCCGCGCACCGAAGCGCCGCGCGACCGGACTCCCGAAAGCCGCCAGCCAGACGCAGTTGAGGCCGACGTGCGCCCAGCCTCCGTGGAGAAAGGCATAGGTGAGAAAGGTCCACACCCGCGCGCCGCCCGCCCCTAACGCCACCATGCCGTCGAAAAGATCCGGCTGTGTCTCTCGTACCGGAATGAACGCGAAGTTGAGCAGCACCTGGAGCTGGCCGTCCGAACTCAGGAAAAGCGTCTGGCCCGCCTGGATGGCGAGCATCAGCGCAATGAGCGCACTCACCTCGGGCGGCAGGTTGAATATCGGCTGGCGCGTCGCCGGAATATGCGGATTGGGCATCGGAGCGTTCATGGCGTGCAATCTAGCCGAAAAATGAAAGGCCGCCCCCGCTTTATCTAGGCACGCCGGTCCCCGCCGTCATCGCCCCCACGAAACTCCCGGGCGGGTGCAGGGATCGCCGCCGTCAACCTTACCGCCGCTGGCACGCCGTCTGCAGCTTGGACGATAGGCGGGAGAACAAGGCGGAAAGCCTGTCCCGAACCTGGACGCGAATCCGACGGCGGGACGGCCGCCGGTCAGGCGCGGCTCCGATGTGAGACAGGGAATGGCGTAATGAAACACGCGACGTCGCGCGAACTTTACGAATACTGGAACCGGGTCCGCGGCAGCGACCGCGCGCCCCGTCGTGGCACGATCGAGCCGAGCGACATCCGCCGGGTGCTCGCCGACACCTTCATCCTCGAGGTCGCCGATCGCGAGAATTATGTCGTGCGCCTCGCCGGTACCCGTGTCTGCTCGCTCTATTGCCGGGAACTGAAGGGCACGAATTTCTTCGACTTGTGGCAGGACGAGGACCGGTCCGCCATCCAGACGCTTGCCGCCGCCGTCTCCGAGGACGGCGCCGCCGCCGTTGTGACGGTAGAGGCGAGGACAGTGCGTAACCAGTCGGTCGCGGCGGAGTTGCTGCTCCTGCCGCTCCTCCACGGCGGTCCCACATTCGACCGTATTCTTGGCAGCCTCGCCACGCTGGAGAAGCCCTACTGGCTGGGCAATGAGCCGATCGAGCGCCAGACAATCGCCAGCCTCCGTCTCATTTGGCCGGACTCGGCTCCCAAATTTGGCCGGCGCAGAACCGATAATCCGGGCGTCCGCGAGCCCGCCGCCCAGCCGCTGCGCCCACCAACTGCCAGCATTGTCTCGCTGCCCCTCCCTAATTCGAGGCGCCGCGGGCATCTTTTTGTGGTCGACGGCGGCAAAGACCAAGGCGGCAGCCGGTAAACCGGCGGTGACTTCTGTTACCGCTTATTAACCGCAATGGCGCAGGATTTGGGTTGAAGCTGACAAACCGAGCCCAATCCCGCGATGGCCTCTGCCCCCCAGACCTTTCGCCAGCGTTCGCTGATCCGGCAGCACGATCGCCGCCGCAATCAGCGCGTCGTCGTGAATCTGCTTGGCCGATTCATGTTGGAGGACCGCCGGGAATTTCCCTGCCAGACCCAGAACATGTCGCCCGGCAGTCTCGCCCTCACCACGCCAATTATCGGCCGTACGGGTGAACGCGTCGTCGCTTACATCGACCATATCGGCCGTGTCGAAGGCCAGATAACCCGCACGTTCGAAGGCGGCTTCGCCATGACGATCGTGGCCACGCTGCGCAAGAAAGACAAGCTGGCGGCCAAGCTCACCTGGCTCGCCAACCGCCACGAACTGGATCTCCCCGAGGATCGCCGTCACGACCGCGCCACCCCGAATATTGCCACCGTCACCATCGCCCTGCCCGATGGCCGCGAATACCGCGCCCGCTTCGTCGACATGTCGTTGTCCGGCGCGGCCTTTGCGATCGACGTCAAACCGCCCATCGGCTCACCGCTCATGATCGGCAAGCTGCGCGCCAGCGTCGTCCGCCATTTCGAGGAAGGCGTCGCCGTCGAATTCGCGACCCTGCAGACCGCCAGCTCGCTCGAGCAGAACCTGGCCTAGTCTCCGGCGGGCGCAACCTCGCCGGCGATCCGATCCAGAACCCGCACTGTTTTTTTCGACAGTTCCAGCGCGCCGGCTGCGAGGTTTTCGCGCAGGTGCCCGGTCGACGCGGTTCCGGGAATGAGCAGGATATTGGGCGCGCGCTGAAGCAGCCACGCCAACGCCACCTGCATCGGCGTCGCTTCCAACTTGCTGGCCACATCGGAAAGTTCCGCTGACTGCAGGGGCGTGAACCCGCCGAGCGGGAAGTAAGGCACATACGCGGTGCCGGCAGTGGCAAGCTCGTCGATCAGCGCGTCGTCGTCCCGGTGGGCGAGATTGTAGAGATTCTGCACGCAGACGATCCCGCAAATCCGGCGTCCCTCGGCGACCTGCGCGGAAGTGACGTGGCTGAGGCCGATATGGCGCACTAGCCCCTTCTGCTGCAGCCCGGCCAACACGGCGAGAAACGGTTCGATCGAGCCTTCGGCAGGACGATGGGGATCGAACATCAGCCGCAGATTGACCACCTCAAGAGCATCCAGGCCCAGATTACGCAGATTGTCGTGCACCGCGTCCGTCAGTTGCTTCGGCGAGAATGCCGGTAGCCACGATCCGTCCTTGCCGCGTTTGCCGCCGATCTTGGTCACGATGACAAGCCCGTTCGGATACGGAAAGAGTGCTTCGCGGATCAGTTGGTTGGTGACGTGGGGCCCATAGAAATCGCTTGTGTCGATGTGATCGACACCGCTCGCCACCGCCTCGCGTAACACGGCGATCGCGCCGGCGCGGTCCTTGGGCGGTCCAAACACCCCGGGTCCCGCGAGTTGCATGGCGCCGTAGCCGATGCGTTTCACGGCGCGAGCGCCGAGCATGAATGTTCCTGCTTTGCAGATGTCGCTCGTCGCCGTCTCCCGTGATTCGTCGATTGCAGATAAACCGCCTTTGTTTGTGCGATAATCGGTAGCAATTGAAACAGGCCGTTCTGAAATACGAACAATGGCGACAAATCTCGATGACCTCATTGCGTTCGTAGCCGTCGCACGCGCGGGGGGCTTCCGGGAAGCGGCCAGGGTCGGCGGTGGCAGCGCCTCAGGTTTCAGCGAGGCTATGAAGCGGCTTGAGGCAAGGCTGGGTGTCCGGCTGCTCAATCGCACCACCCGCAGCATCGCGCCGACCGAAGCCGGCGCTCGTCTCCTCGCGAGCCTCGGACCGGCGCTGGATGACGTCGCGGCCGCCGTGGACGTGGTCAATGGTTTCCGCGGCCGACCTGCCGGCACGCTGCGGCTGAACGTTCCGGTGGTCGCGACCCGCCTCGTGCTGCCGGAAATCGTGCCGCCCTTCCTGGCCGCGTATCCCGACATTCGCCTTGAGGTGATCGCCGAAGACAATTTCGTCGACGTGTTGGCCGCGGGTTGCGATGCCGGAATTCGCTACGATGAGCGGCTTGAGCAGGACATGATCGCGGTCCCCATCGGCAAGCGCGACCAGCGTTTCGCGCTGGCGGCCTCGCCCGCATACCTCGACCGGCGCGGTCGTCCGAAACACCCGCGCGATCTGCTCGATCACGCCTGCCTGCGTGGGAGGTTTCCGAGCGGCGCCATGGCAGCATGGGAGTTCGAACGCAAAGGCGAGATCGTGAAGATAGATCCCGTCGGTCCCCTGATCGTTCGGATCGGCGGCGCCACCGACCTCGCCGTTGACGCGGCCGTCGCCGGTACCGGCATCATTCAGGTGTTCGAGGACTGGTTGCGTCCGCATCTGGAAAGCGGCGCCCTCGAGCCGGTGCTTGAACCATGGTGGCAGCATTTCTCGGGGCCGTTTCTTTACTATCCCGGCCGCCGCCACCTCCCCCCGCCCCTGCGCGCCTTTGTCGATTTCATCAAGTCCACCGATAGCGCCCAATAGACCGAGGCTCGCCATTTTAACTGGCGTGGCTTGGTAAACGCAGCGTTTCATCAATCGGCGCAATTTGACTTTACTTTGAATACCTTTGTCTCAGCGCCCTTATGCTGAAATAAAAGCTTCCCTGCGATAGTGCTCTCCGGGATGGGGAATTTGTTATGCGTTGGGACACAGTAAGCAAGTTCGCGTGTGCGTTGGCGTTACTTGGAATACTGGCCGGCGGTATTGAGGCCCAAGCGGAGTCGGGCGACGACAGCGCGGCATTCATGGCGACTACCGGCCGGACCTCCCAGCCGATCGGTCACTACGACTTCTGCCAACGCTACACGGAGGAATGTTCGGTTCGCACAAAGGCTCCGTCGCGGGTTCGCCTGACGCCGGCCTTGTGGAACCAGCTTGTCGAGGTCAATGCGTCGGTAAATCTGGCGATCAAGCCGGCCACCGACCAGGAAGTTTACGGCGTTCCGGAGTATTGGGCCTATCCCACCACCCGGGGCGATTGCGAGGACCTGGTGCTCCTGAAGCGCCGCGACCTGATCGAAGAGGGTTGGCCGGTTGGCGCCCTCCTCATCACGGTGGTCCGCCAGAGGAATGGCGACGGCCATGCGGTGCTGACCGTGACGACGGATCGCGGGGACCTCGTGCTCGACAGCTTGCAGCCCCGTGTCCGCCTGTGGACCGACACGGACTACCAGTACGTGAAGCGGCAATCGGAGTTCAACAGCGGGCAATGGGTCGCCATCGACGACGCCCGTGACATATCGGTCGGCAGCGTGACGCGCTGAACTCTCTTCGCGGCGAATACAGCGCGTCGCCGACCGTTCAATAGGGGAAACGAGAGACCTGGACCCGGTCGCGTCCCACCCCCCGTCCCAAGACCGGGTTCTTGAGAGCCGGCCCCCGCCCCGGGGCCGGCTCACTTTTTTTGGTGAAGCATTCCCGCGAGCACGGCCGACACCCATAAACCGACTGCCAAGGCGGTCATGCCGATGCTCGATTGCTCTGCCCGAAGCTGAGCGAGAACGGCTTCCGTCAGGCGTCGGCCGCCGCTAGCGCGGTTCGCCCAGTCCCTTCGCAAAGCGCTTCCAGTTGCCGACGTAGTGTCGCGCCGATTTGCGATTGCGCTCGATCTCGTCGTCGGTCAGCGGCCGCGCCACCTTGCCGGGCGTGCCGATCACCAGCGACCCCGGCGGAATCTCCCGGCCTTCCGGCACCAGCGCACCGGCGCCGATCAGGCAATTGTCACCGACGCGTGCGCCATTGAGGACGATCGCGCCCATGCCGACCAGCACGTTGTTGCCGATCGTGCAGCCATGCAGCAGCGCGCGGTGCCCGACGGTGCAGCCCTCACCGACCGTGACGCCGAAGCCCGGGTCGGTGTGCACGATAACGTGCTCCTGCAAATTCGTGTCGGCGCCGATAGTAATTGGCTCGCCGTCACCGCGCAGCACCGCGCCGAACCACACCCCGACGCCGGGCCCCAGCCGCACCTTGCCGATCAGAGACGCGGTCGGCGCGATCCAGAACTGGTCGCTGCCGGGCAACTCGGGCGACACGCCATCGAGACTGTGAATTGGCATCGCGCTTACCTGGAATGCCGCCGCGCCGACCTCAGGCAAGGCTTTCCTTCAACTGGAGGACAAGGTCAAGCACGAGGATGCCCGAGCAGATGCTCCAGAACACCGCCACGCAGAGGCCGGCGGCCACCATGCCGAGCGCGCCATTGTCGGTGTTGCGGTTGCGGATCATCATGTCCATGACAATCGCCGGACCGGTCACCGCGCAGAACAGGAAGGTCACTGCGGTGGCCAGCCACCCCTTGCCCAGCATCGCAAAGCGCGCCGGTTCGCGGGTAACCATCTTGAAGAAGCTCGCCGCCACGCCCGACGCTACGAAGCCGACCGAAGCACAATAGAACAGCAGAAATCCGTCGCGCAGCACCTGCCCGCCTCCATGATCGTCCCGCCCGGACACACCCGTCCGCCCCGTTGAGCAGGCGTTGCAACCCGCGTACCGTTTGAGTGGCACCCGATTCGCTCGCCAAGCCTCTGGAATCACATGGGCTTTCGCTAGGCTACGGTCACGACGCGCATGGTCGATGTATCGTTAAGAGACAGAAAGAAGCCGCCGGCCCTCACCGCCGGCGATCAGCGGCGGCTGGCCGAGAACGCTCTGCGGCAGGCGGCGGGCCGGCGGCGAGCACTCATTTTCATTGTCGCCGGCGTGCTGGGCCTCGTCGTCCTCGGCGGCCTGATCAAGATCGCGTTCGACATCTACCGCGATCGTCCGCTGCTTTCCGAATTGACCAGCGATCTCTATCCCGTGCATCTCACCGTGGGCGGGGAAAGCCTGACCGTACCGGCCAACATGGTCCGCTTCGGCCGTACGCGCACCGGCGGCAAGGTCGACCAGGCGGAGCTCATTCTGCACTGGCCGGAACTTGAGGGATATTCCGAGAACCTCGCCGCGGCCTTTGGCGACGGCGCGCCCGCGGCGCCTATTGTCTACGCGACGATCGCCGCCCGCGACTCCCCGCTCGATTCGACGGCGCGGCTGGACGGTGTCTATGCGCGCTTCTTCATCGGCAGGCCGGTCGCCGGCCCGGCCGGGCTTGCCGGTCGTCGCCTCAGCGTTGATTCAGGCTACGAAGGCGAGATCGTGTATTTCGTGCCGTCGGCCTCGCAGCCCTTCGTGGCGCGCTGCCTCGACAGCACCACGCCGGACGTTCCCGCGACTTGCCTGCGCGACATCAATTTCGGCCGGAATCTGTCGCTGCTTTTCCGATTCGATCGCCAGCTGCTCGCCGATTGGCCGCTCCTCGACGCCGGCATGCGGCGGCTGGCTGCCAGCTTCATCGCCCGCTGATTTCCGGCAGCGGCCGTTCACTCCAGGTCGATGTCGAGGATCGCCATCGTGAAATTGTAGGAAAGATCGCCGTCCTCATCGTCGCGATAGAGAACGCCAATGAACTCGTCGCCGATGTACAGCTCGGCCGAATCGTCCTTCTGCGGGCGCTGCTTCACTTCCATCTGCGGCATGTTGAACCGCTTGCGGAAGAATACTTCGAGTTTCTGGATCTCTTTTCGATCCACGCGTGGCCCCTCTTTCCTGTTCGCGACGGTCGTCAGCAACCGTCGCTCCCTTTAGCAATCGTCGAAGGTCTGGTCCATCACCTGGGCCGCGCCCGCCTCGCGGCCGACCTTGCCAACGACCTTCGCCGGCACGCCGGCCACGGTCGTATAGGGAGCCACCGAATGGAGCACCACCGAACCCGCAGCGACCTTGGCGCCCTCGCCTACTTCGATGTTGCCCAGAATCTTGGCGCCTGCGCCGATTAGCACTCCGCGCCGGATCTTTGGATGACGGTCGCCCTTTTCCTTGCCGGTGCCGCCGAGCGTCACGTCCTGCAGGATCGAGACATTGTCCTCGATTGCCGATGTGCGCCCGACCACAAGACCGGTGGCATGGTCCAGGAAGATGCCACGTCCCATCGGCGCCACCGGGCTGATGTCGGTCTGGAAGATGGCGGAGGAGCGCGACTGAAGGTAAAGAGCGAAGTCGCAGCGGCCCTGGTTCCACAGCCAATGCGCGAGCCGGTGCGTCTGGATCGCGTGGAAGCCCTTGAAGTAGAGCACCGGCTCGATGCGCCGGTCGCACGCCGGGTCGCGATCGTAGACCGCGGCGATGTCGCAACGCATCGCCTCGCCGATGGCAGGATCGTCGGCGAGCGCCTCGTTGAAGGCCAGGCGAATTGCCTCGGCAGTCACCACCGCCGTGTCGAGGCGCTGCGCCACCCGATGGATTATCGCGTCCTCGAGCCGGTCGTGATTGAGGATGGTGGCATAGACGAAGTTGGCGATCGCCGGCTCGGAAGCCACGATCCTTTCCGCCTCGGACACGACATCCGCCCAGATCGGATCGACCTGGCGGAGTGCCTCTTGCTGGGAAATCTTGGCTGACATCGACTTGGACCGACCTCGAACCTGAAATGGGGCGGCAAACTATCACGGACGCCGCAGAAACCGCCACCGGCGGCCGGGGAAACCCCTAGCCGCCACCGGGTTAACGAACCAACTCCCGTTGCCGGAGCTATGTTCCCGGCCGTTTCCGGCAAGCCCTATCTAGGGATGCCGGGCGAGAAAATCGATCACGCCCGCCTTGTAGGTGCGGTCGCCGGTCGCCAGCATGTGGTCGCGGTTCGGAATTTCGAGCGCTTCCGCGCCGGGGATGAGTTCGGCCAGCCGCACGGCCGACCCCGCGACCTTGTCCTTGCTGCCCACCGCGATCAGCGTCGGCGCGCGGATTTTCCGCAGTTGCTCGGCTGGCACGCTTTGGCGCTGGCCGATAATGCAGGCGGCAAGCGCGCGCCGGTCGCTGCGCGTCTGCTCGGCGAACTTGCGGTAGCCTCGCCCGGCCTCGCTGGTCGCCTCCTCCACAGTCGGGGCTTCCAGCGCCGCGACGATCTCGTCTTCGCCGCCGATGCCCTCGACCATGTTGATGCCCATGCCGCCGATGACCAGCGTCTTCACCTTTTGCGGATGCAGGATGGCAAGCGTCGCCGCGATCCGCCCACCCATCGAGTAGCCCATCACGTCGGCGCTCTGGATGCCGAGATGATCGAGCAGGTTGGCCGCGTCTTCGGCCATCAGCGCCGGCGTGTAGGCGTCCGTGGTGTAGAGCTTGGCGCTGGCGCCATGCCCGCGCACGTCCATGGCAATCACGCGCCGGCCGGCATTGGTCAGCGTGTGGATCCAGTTCGTCGCTTGCCAGTTGACCGCATAATTCGACCCGAACCCGTGGATCAGCAGGATCGGCTGGCCTTCACCGATCTCGGTGTAAGCAATATCAACACCACCAGAAGAAAAATGCTGCATCAATGTCTCACTCTCGAACGATGAACCAGGCAAACTCCTCCCCCTGAAAGGGGAATATGTGCGATTGCAAACCAAGCAGAAAAACTAGCGGTCAGTCCGCCGTTTCGTTTTTCTTGGCGTAGTCGAAGAGATCGCCCGTACCTTCGCAACGAAGGCGGCTTCGCTTTCGTCCGCGCCAGATGCGCGCGCTAGTTCCACGAATTTCTCGTGCTGGGTCTTCGCGGGCTTTTTTGACGGCGGCTTTTTGGGCTTCAAATTGCGCCTTCTCCGCGATCAGATGCTTGTGAGTACATCAACCGCTTTCCCTTGATGCCGCCCAGTGCCGCTAGGGTACGGGTGAAGTCATCTACCCCAAGAGCAATGCGGTTATTGTAGCGGAAATCGAACTCTGAGCAGCTGCCGGTTTCGAAGACACCGAGTTAGGTGTTTTTATGGAACCGGAGGT
>DATCBY010000024.1:0-28710 GCA_036511595.1 Bauldia sp. | reverse complement strand
CATCTACGTCCACGAACTGATCAACGTCTACGAAGCACAGACGCTGATCCGCATCGGCACCTGCGGCGCCATCGCGCCGCAGGCGAAGCTCCGCGACATCGTCATCGCGCAAACGGCCACAACCGACTCGGCCATGAGCCGCGACGTCTTCGGCATGTACAACTTTGCGCCCGCGGCCGACTTCGCCTTGCTGCGCCGCGCCGTTGAACTCGCCGAGGCGGGCAAGCTCTCCTGGCATGTCGGCGGCATCGTTTCGAGCGACGTATTCTACCACCCGGACGGCACCAAGGTTTACGACGTGCTTGCCGCCCATGGCGTGCTCGGCGTCGAGATGGAAACGGCGACGCTCTACACGCTCGCCGCCCGCTTCGGCCGCCGCGCTCTCACCATCTGCACGGTTTCGGACTCCCTCGTCACCCGCGAGCAGCTCGACGCCGAGGCACGCAAGGCGTCATTGCGGGAAATGACGGAAATGGCGCTGGCCGTCGCGGTCGGCGATTAACCGGCCTCCGCTTCGATCGCTTCCATGTCGTCGTCGGAGAGGCCAAAGTGGTGGCCGATCTCATGGACCAGCACATGCGAGATGATCGCGCCCAGCGTCTCCTCGTGTTCCGCCCAGTAGTCGATGATCGGTCGCCGATAGAGCCATATCATGTTGGGCATCTGGCCGGTCTGGGACACGGCTGCGTCGTGCGCCATCCCGATCCCCTGGAAGAGCCCCAGAATGTCGAACTCGGATTCGATCCCGAGATCGCGGAGCACATCCTCGTCGGGGAACTCCGTTACGCGCATCGGCACATCGCCGACTAATTCGCGGAAGTGAGCGGGCAGCGTGGCGAAGCTTTCGCGCGCAATGACCTCGATGTCGTCGAGAGAAGGCGCCTGCGTGATGGCGGAAATCGGGCTCATGCGGGTCAGCCTTCCCGCTTCCATGCTGTCGGTCAAGACAGAGAAGGAGGCCGCGGCTGAACGCCGGATAAACGATCGCCTCAGGTCCGGTTCAGCGGCCCCCGCCTAGAAACGTGATCATGCGACCGGAGCCCCCGGGCGCGCCACCCTCTGAAGGACAAGCGTCATGTTCAAGCAAGCCATCCTTGCCGCCACCGCCGCCGGAATGATCGCCGCTGGCGGACTGGCGATCACCACCACCGCAGCCTCCGCCGCTCCCTACCAGGGCAACAACTGGAACGGGCCCTACCCCCACCATCAGCAGGTTTGCCATCCCGTGTTCAAGCAGGTGAAGTGGTGGGACCGCTTCGGCCGTCCGCACTGGAAGCAGGTGATCGTCGCCCGCAACTGTGACTTCCGCAGTTTCTACCCGCACCCGCATCAGGATCCCCATCCCGCCCCGCATCCGGTCTGGTAGTTCCGGCTCATCGGATGAATCCCGCATCGGCAAGCCGGTGCGGGATTTTTCTTTTCGGCTTACGCCCACTCCCGCACGTCGACGAAGCGCCCGGCGATCGCCGCCGCCGCCGCCATTGCCGGCGAGACGAGGTGGGTGCGTCCCTTGAAGCCCTGGCGCCCTTCGAAGTTACGGTTCGATGTGGATGCGCAGCGCTCGCCGGGCTTCAGGCGATCCTCGTTCATGGCGAGGCACATCGAGCATCCGGGCTCGCGCCATTCGAAGCCGGCCGCCTTGAATATCTTGTCTAGACCCTCGGCTTCCGCCTGTTCCTTCACGAGGCCCGATCCGGGCACGACCATCGCCACCACGCCTTCGTGGACCCTGTGGCCGCCAACGATCTTCGAGGCCGCGCGCAGGTCCTCGATGCGTCCATTGGTGCATGAGCCGATGAAGACGTGCTCCACCGTGATGTCCTTGATCGGCGTGTTTGGTGTCAACCCCATATAGGCAAGCGCCCGCTCCACCGCGCGGCGCTTGTCGGGGTCGGCGATCGTCGCCGGGTCAGGCACCTTGCCGTTCACCGTGACCACGTTCTCGGGGCTCGTCCCCCAGGTCACCAGTGGCGGCAGTTTCGACGCATCGAGTTTTACCTCGCGGTCGAAGGTGGCGCCCTCGTCGGAGGTAAGCGTGCGCCAATAGCGCACCGCCGCGTCAAAGTCCTTACCCTTTGGTGTCCGCGGGCGATCCTTGACGTAGGCAAAGGTCGTTTCGTCCGGCGCGACAAGGCCGGCGCGCGCGCCGCCCTCGATGCTCATGTTGCACACCGTCATGCGGCCTTCCATCGACAACGCGCGGATCGCTTCGCCGGCGTATTCCATGACGTGGCCGGTGCCGCCGGCCGTGCCGATCTCGCCGATGATGGCGAGGATGATGTCCTTGGCGGTCACACCGGCCGGCAGCTTGCCGTCGACGGTGATGCGCATGTTCTTCGCTTTCTTCTGGATCAGCGTCTGCGTCGCGAGCACATGCTCGACTTCCGAGGTGCCGATGCCATGCGCCAGCGCGCCGAACGCTCCATGCGTGGACGTGTGGCTGTCGCCGCAGACGATCGTCATGCCGGGCAGAGTGAAGCCCTGCTCGGGACCGACGATATGTACGATGCCCTGGCGATGATCCAGTTCGTTGAAATACTCGACGCCGAAATCGCGCGCGTTTTCGGCGAGTGTATCGACCTGCAGCTTCGATTCCGGATTGCCGATTCCCTGCGAGCGATCGGTCGTCGGCACGTTGTGGTCGACGACAGCCAGCGTCTTGCCGGGCGCATGCACCTTGCGCTTGGCGAGTCGCAGCCCCTCGAAGGCCTGCGGACTGGTCACCTCATGGACGAGGTGACGATCGACGTAGAGGAGCCCGGTACCGTCGGCATCGATTTCGATCAGGTGGTCGTCCCATATCTTGTCGTAGAGCGTTCTCGGTTTTTCGGATGCCATGTTCGAATATCCTGTCGTGCGGTAGATCAATACCGCCACTTAAGTCTGGAAAAAGATGAAGGGCGGCACGGGCGGAACCGGCGCTGCGCGCCGACGTCAGAGCGCGCTAAGGCCGTCGACCGTGACGTGCCGTGCCAGGAAGCGCCAGGGCATGCGCGCGCGATCGGCGAGTCCCGCGAAATCAAAGGTTCCGCGAAGCCGGCGACCGCACTGTGAGTTGAAAACCGTGGTCTTCATAGAGGGTTAGATAGCAACCCTGCGGCCAATAGACAATCGACGCTTGTTTCTGGGCCTGTGCCAGAGACAGAAAGGGCGGCCCAAGGCCGCCCTAAAACACGAAAATACCGGTGGTCGACTACTTCTTGGCCGCCGTAGACGCCCCCGGCGCCGCGTCGGCCCGGGAATCCTGCTTCTCCGAGATGCGCGCCGACTTGCCGCGCAGGCCGCGGAGATAATAGAGCTTCGCCCGCCGAACCTTGCCGCGACGCACCACCTCGATCGAGTCGACCGACGGCGAATAAAGCGGGAATACGCGCTCGACGCCCTCGCCGTACGAAATTTTCCGCACGGTGAAGTTTTCGTTGATGCCGCCGCCCGAGCGCGCGATCACCACGCCCTCGTACGCCTGCACGCGGGTGCGCGTGCCTTCGGTCACCTTGACGTTGACCTTGACCGTATCGCCCGGGGCGAACTCAGGCACGGCGCGATCGCCCTGGATCGCTGCCGCCTGCTCTTTCTCAAGCTCCTGGATGATATTCATGGACGAAAGCCTTTCTGCACGAGGCGCAAACCGCATAGCGGGCGCGCTCGAAATTTGGCGGTTCCATACCCTAACTCACCCGGGTTGTCGATAGCGGCGGACCCCGGCGCGATGTCGGCAGAGCCTTGGCCGGCAAAGGTTTCCGCGGTGATTACTTCGGCTTTAACAGGTCCGGTCGCCGCAATTGGGTAAGCCGCTTCGCCTCGCCTCGCCGCCATTCGGCGACACGGCCATGATCGCCGGACGTCAGCACTTCCGGGATCGGCTGACCCTCCCAGACCTGCGGCCGGGTATAGTGCGGGTACTCCAGCAACCCATCCGCGAAGCTCTCGGAAGCGCCGGAAAGCGCGTTTCCCATGACGCCGGGCAGCAGCCGCACCACCGCATCCAGCAGCGCCATCGCGGCGATTTCCCCGCCAGAGAGCACATAGTCGCCGACCGAAACCTCGATCAGTTGACGGCCCAGGATGACGCGCTCGTCGACGCCCTCGAAGCGCCCCGCCACGACGAGTACGCCCTCCCGGGATGCGATGTCCGCCACGTACTCCTGATCCAGCGGGCGTCCGCGCGGACTCATCAGCAAACGCGGCCGACTGTCCCCGCCGGCTGCCGCATCGATCGCGGATGCCAGCACGTCGGCACGCAGAACCATCCCCGGTCCGCCCCCGGCGGGCGTGTCGTCGACGGAACGATGCTTATCGGTCGCCGAGACGCGGATGTCGCGCGTCTCCAGCGACCACACGCCATCGGCGAGCGCCTTGCCGGCGAGGCTGACACCGAGCGGCCCCGGAAACATTTCCGGAAACAGGGTGAGGACGGTGGCGCGGAACGTCATGGCTCGCCCGCCCCGCCGCCGTCGTCATACGTCGGCGGCACCACGATCACGCGCCCGCCGGCAATATCGATCTCCGGCACCGCCGACTGGGTGAAGGGGACGAGGATCGTGTTGCCGCTCGGCGGCGCGATCTCAATGAGGTCTCCGGCGCCATAGTTGGGCACGGCAACAACGGCGCCGAGCACTTGACCGTCCGTAGTCATCGCCGACAGGCCGATGAGATCGGAATGATAGAACTCGTCGACCGCGGGCGGCGGCAACCGTTCCGCAGCGACCGACAACTCGATGCCGGTGAGCTTCTCCGCCGCGCTGCGGTCGCGCACGCCCTTGAGACGCACCACCATCATGTCCGGCGACGTGCCGGCGGCCGGGCGGATCGTCTCGATCTCGAAGGACCGCCCGTCGGCCGCCGTCAGTGGCCCATACGCAGCGACCGCCATCGCGTCTTGCGTAAACGATTTCAGCCGCACCTCGCCCTTGATGCCATGGGCGGCGCCGATCTGCGCCACCACGACGGTAGGATTGCGGCCCACGCGTCCGCCCTACGTGGCGGCTGACGCCTCTGCCGGAGCCGCTGCCGCCGCCTCGGCAGCCGCGGCCGCAACACCGGCGCGCTCCTGAGCCTTTTTGCCGGGAAGGGCTTTCTCCGGATTGTTGCGTGGGGCTCGCTTGGCGAGGCCGGCGGCGTCGAGGAAGCGCAACACGCGGTCGGTCGGCTGCGCGCCCTTGCTCATCCAATGCTGGATGCGCTCGGTCTCCAGTACGACGCGCTTCGGATCGTTCTTCGGCAGGATCGGATTCCACGTGCCGACGATTTCGATGAAGCGGCCGTCGCGCGGATAGCGCGAGTCGGCGATGACGATGCGATAGAACGGCCGCTTCTTGGCGCCCGCGCGGGTGAGACGGATTTTCAGGGACATCGGTTCATTCCTTCGCTGTTCAAAATTTTGAAGACGATCATTTCTTTTTCGGCAGGCCAGGCAGGCCGGGAAATCCCCCGCCCCCGCCGAGACCGGGAAGCTTCAGATTGGGAAAACCGGGCGGCAGCGATGGCGCCGCACCGGGCAGGCCACCGGCAAGGCCGCCGCCCTTGGCGAGTTTTTCCAAAGCCGCCGGGTCCATGCCCGCCAGTGCGCCGGCGCCCGCGCCGGGACCGGCCATGCCGAGCATGCCACCCATGCGCGCGAACATGCCCTTGCCGCGCCCCATGTCCTTCATCATGTCGGCCATCTGCCGGTGCATCTTGAGAAGGCGGTTGACCTCCTCGACCTTGGTGCCCGAGCCCGAGGCGATGCGTTTCTTGCGGCTCGCCTTGAGTACGTCCGGGTTCTTCCGCTCCGCCTTGGTCATCGACGTGATGATCGCCCGCTGGCGCTTGAAGACTGAGTCGTCGAGGCCCATCGCGTCGATCTGTTTCTTGGCCTTGCCGATGCCGGGCAGCATGCCCATCACGCCTGACATACCGCCGATGTTCTGCATCTGCTGAAGCTGTTCGCCGAGATCGTCGAGATCGAACACGCCCTTGCGCATCCGCTCGGCCGCCTTGGCCGCCTTGGCGGCGTCGATGTTCTGCGTCGCCTTCTCGACGAGGCCGACGATATCGCCCATGCCGAGAATGCGGCCGGCGACGCGCGCCGGGTCGAAATCCTCCAGCGCATCGAGCTTCTCGCCGACGCCGAGCAGCTTGATCGGCTTGCCGGTGACGGCGCGCATCGACAGCGCCGCGCCGCCACGACCGTCGCCATCGACGCGCGTCAAGACGATGCCGGTGATGCCGACGCGATCGTCGAAGGATTTCGCCAGATTGACGGCGTCCTGGCCGGTGAGCGAGTCGGCGACCAGCAGGATCTCGTGCGGCTTCGTCGCCGCCTTGATCTCGGCCATCTCAAGCATCAGCGGCTCGTCGATGTGCGTGCGCCCGGCGGTGTCGAGGATGACCACGTCGTAGCCGCCGAAGCGCGCCGCGCTCTCCGAGCGGCGCGCGATCTCGACCGGCGTCTGCCCGGGAACGATAGGCAGCGTGTCGATGCCGGCTTGCACGCCCAGCACCTTCAACTGCTCCTGGGCCGCCGGACGGCGCGTATCCAGCGACGCCATCAGCACCTTCAACTTCTGGCGGTCGGCGAGCCGGCGGGCGATCTTCGCGGCGGTAGTCGTCTTGCCGGAGCCCTGCAGGCCAACCAGCATCACCGCTACCGGCGCCGGCGCGTTGAGATCGATCGACTGGGCCTCCGACCCCAGCATCTCGATCAACTGGTCGTTGACGATCTTGACGACCATCTGGCCGGGCGTCACCGAGCGCACGACCTCGGCGCCGACGGCCCGCGAACGCACCTTGTCGGTGAACGAACGCACGACGTCGAGCGCCACGTCCGCCTCGATCAAGGCGCGGCGCACCTCACGCATCGCCTCGTTGACGTCATTCTCGGAAAGCGCACCGCGTTTGGTGAGCTTGTCGAGGATGCCGCCAAGGCGTTCGGATAAAGACTCAAACATCGAATTTAATCATCTTCCCAAGCAGTGACGCGCCCGCGGGCGCAATGCGCTGGCGGACGCTGACCTCCGGGGTCTGGCCCCGGTGGGCTTATCGAAACTCAGGCTCTTTTCAGAGTCGCCGTGGGTTTACGTGGCGGGTAGGGGCGAGTCAATCAAGGCGGCTTGGCACCAAACGAAAACGGGGCCGGAAACTCCGGCCCCGCCTGTTCGCTATCTTGTTGGGTCAGGACTCGGCGTTCGCTGCGAAAACCACCTTCGGTTTGGCCGACCAGACCTCCGGGAACATCGCCTTGAGGTTCTCGATCTTCGGTACGTCGTAGAACTGCACGTAGCCGGCGTTCACCTTGAGGGTGATGCCGTTGTCCTGGTGGTAGTCCTCGGCTTTGTAGAAGTTGGTGTAGGGGGTCACCTCGGTGACGATCTTGCCCGGAAACACCTTGGCGGCATCGAGCTGCGCCACGTAGGCGTCGGCGACCTTCTTCTGCTCCCCGCTCGTCGTGAACACTGCCGAACGATAGCTCGTCCCGCGGTCCGGACCCTGGAAGTTGAGCTGCGTCGGATCCTGCACGACCGAAAAGAAAATCTGCAGCAGCTTGCCGTAGGAAACCTGCTTGGGATCGAAGGTGATCTTCACCGATTCGGCGTGGCCGGTGTTCTCCATGCCAACCTGCTCGTAGCTCGGGTTGGCGAGCTTGCCGCCGGCATAACCGTCGACGGCGCTCTCGACGCCCTTGACGTGCTCGAACACGCCCTGGACGCCCCAGAAGCAGCCGCCCGCGAACACGGCGGTTTCGAGTCCGGAGGCAGCCGGCTCGTCGACCGCAGGCGTCGGAATCTTCACCGCGCCTTCCGCGGCGCCGTGCTGTACGCCGCCGAAAATCGCGAAGGCGCCGATGAGCGCCACCGGTGCAGCTCCGGCAAGCAAGCGTGAGAAAATTTTCATTTGGATCACCCCTGGTTTGTCGGTTTGCCGGCTAGGCGGCGGCACGCGGAATGAAGCGCATGGCGACACCGTCCATGCAGTATCGCAACCCCGTCGGCTTCGGCCCGTCGTCGAAGACGTGGCCAAGATGGGCGTCGCACTCGGCGCAGGACACCTTGTAGCCACCCTGCTGGGCGACGACGTGGACCAAGTTCCGTTCCGAGATCGGCTGCCAGAAGCTTGGCCAGCCGGTGCCCGAGTCGAATTTCGTGTCGTTGGTGTAGAGGGCGTTGTCGCAGCAGATGCAGCGATAGAGGCCGGCGGAATGGTTGTCCCAGTTCGGCCCGGTGAACGGGGTTTCCGTACCCTCCTGCCGCGTCACGTTGAAGACGAGGTCGTTCTTCAACTGGGCTTGCCACTCGGCATCGCTCTTGACCACTTTGGCGACCGAAGCGGCCCCGAGGCTCTTGCCGGCATCGTCGAATTTTTCGATCGTCACCGTACCGGGTTTGCCGACGATGGACGACGCTCGCGCCCACCGCGCGAACATCGTGGCGCCGATGGCGGCGGCGGCAAAAGCGCCGGTAGACAGCAGCACGGAACGGCGTGAGGTGGCAGTGGCGGATTTCATGGGGACGGGTCCTCCCAAAGTTGATGGCCCGTATATAATCACTCCGTCATCAATGCCCGCCTCAATTGATGTTGAACCGGGCGTGAGTCAGGCTCCCGCGGCCGTGAAGCCCTCTGGCGGCTTCTGGTATTTTCGTTCCCGATCCGCCATATACACGCCAGAATTCGGGCGCCAGCCGCCCCATCCCCGCACGGGCGAAATTCCATGAAGAACGGCGCTATCCCGTTCCGCAAGATGAACGGCCTCGGCAACGAGTTCATCGTATTCGATGGCCGTCAGGCGCCGGTCCGCCTGACGCCGATCGCCATCCGCGCGCTCGGTAATGCGGATGCCATCGGCTTCGACCAGATGATCACCGTCGAGCCGGCGAAGGGCGGCGCCGACGCCTTCATGCGCATCCACAACCGCGATGGCGGCGAGGTCGATGCCTGCGGCAACGCCACCCGCTGCGTCGGCTGGCTGCTGATGGGCGAGAGCGGCCGCAAGACCGCCACCATCGAGACAAACGCCGGGCTGCTGCGCGCCTATGACACCGGCACGGCCGAAATGATCACCGTCGACATGGGCCGGCCGAAGTTCGCCTGGGACCAGATCCCGCTCGCCGAGGAATTCGGCGACACCCGCGCAATCGAGTTGCAGATCGGCCCGATTGACGCGCCGATCCTCCATTCGCCGTCGGCGGTCAATGTCGGCAACCCGCATGCGATCTTCTGGGTCGATGACGTCAATGCCTATGATCTCGAGCGCTTCGGCCCGCTGCTCGAAAACCATCCGATCTTCCCCGACCGCGCCAACATTTCCCTCGCCCAAGTCACCGCGCCGGACGCCATCACGATCCGGACGTGGGAGCGCGGCGTTGGCCTGACCGCCGCCTGCGGCACCGCCGCCTGCGCCGCCGCCGTCGCCGCCATGCGCAAGAAGCTGACCGGCAACACAGTGACCGTGACGCTGCCCGGCGGCGACCTTGTGGTGGAATGGCGCGACGACGGCCACGTCTGGATGACCGGCCCCGTCGAGACCGAATTTTCCGGCGCGCTCGACCCCGACACGCTCCGCTGGGAGGCCTCGGCGCGGGGCGTCGCCTGATGGCGGTGGAAGTCGTCACGTTCGGCTGCCGGTTGAACGCGCTGGAATCGGAACACATGCGCCGGAGCGCCGCGGAGGCCGGCCTGGCCGATGCGCTGCTGGTCAACACCTGCGCGGTCACCGGCGAGGCGATGCGTCAGGCGCGCCAGGCGATCCGGCGGGCGAAGCGCGACCAGCCGCAGCGAACCATCGTGATTTCGGGGTGCGCAGCGCAGATCGATCCGCAGGGCTTTGCCGCCATGCCCGAAGTGGATCGCGTCCTCGGCAACGCCGAGAAGCTGGTCGCCGCGAGTTATGCCGTCGGCGCGCGCGTTCAGGTCGGCGCCATCGCCGCAGTGACCGCCAACCACGGGCATCGCCCCGTCGGCATCGCCGGCCACACCCGCGCCTTCGTCGAGATCCAGAACGGCTGCGACCACCGCTGCACCTTCTGCGTCATCCCCTTCGGCCGTGGGCGCTCGCGTTCGGTGACGATTGACGGCGTCGTGGCCCAAGTGCACGAACTGGTCGAACGCAGTTATGCCGAGGTGGTGCTGACCGGCGTCGACATCACCGCCTATGGCGCCGATCTCGCCGAGCGACCGACGTTGGGCACGCTCGTGCGCGCCATTTTGGGCGCGGTGCCGGAGCTGGCGCGTCTGCGGCTCTCGTCGATCGACTCGATCGAGGTCGACGCGGCGCTCATCAAGGCCATCGCCGACGAGCCGCGCCTGATGCCGCACTTCCATCTCTCGCTGCAGCATGGCGACAATCTGATCCTGAAGCGCATGAAGCGTCGCCACGACCGCTCCGACGCCATCCGTTTCACCGACACCGTCCGCCGCCTGCGTCCCGACGTTGCCTTCAGCGCCGACATCATCGCCGGCTTCCCGACCGAGACCGACGCGATGTTCGATAATTCTCTGGCGATCATCGACGACTGCGGCCTCGCCACGCTGCACGTCTTTCCGTTTTCTCCGCGCCCAGGCACGCCCGCCGCGCGCATGCCGCAGGTGCCGGGAGCCGTCGTCAAGGAACGCGCCAGCCGTTTGCGGGGGAAAGCCGCCACCGCCTACGCCGCGCATCTCGCGCGCGAACAGGGCGCCATTCGCCGCCTGCTGGTCGAGAATGGCGGTGTCGGCCGCACCGAGCAGTTCACGCTGGCTGAAATTGACGCCGCGCCGGGCACGTTCGTCGACGCGCGCATCACTGGCCGCACCGCCCGCGGCCTGATCGCCACGCCGCTCCCCGCCGAGGCTGCTTGATGGCCCTTTTCGGCCGCATCTTCGGCGGCGGCGATAAACCGCCGGCGGAATCCCAGGCGGAACCGGCCCCGCGCCAATCGTGGGTTGAACGCCTACGGAGCGGCCTTGCCCGTTCCTCCGGTGCGCTTTCTGAGGGCATCGCCGCGATTTTCACCAAGCGGAAACTCGATGCCACCGCGCTCGCCGAACTGGAAGACACGCTCATCCGCGCCGACCTCGGCCAGGAGACCGCGACCCGCATCGCCGACGTGCTGCGCGCCAACCGCTACGACAGGGAAATCGGCGACGAAGAAGTCAAGGCGGTGCTCGCCGCCGAGATCGAGAAGACGCTTGCCTCGGTGGCCAAACCATTCGCCGTCGATCCCGCGCTGCAGCCGCACGTCGTGCTCGTCGTCGGCGTCAACGGCACCGGCAAGACCACCACCATCGGCAAGCTCGCCGCGAAACTTCGCGCCGACGGCAAGTCGGTCGTGCTCGCCGCCGGCGACACGTTCCGCGCCGCCGCCATCGAACAGCTCAAGATCTGGGGCAACCGCACCGGTGCCGTCGTCATTTCCGGCGAACAGGGTGCCGATGCCGCCGGCCTCGCCTTCGACGCGCTGAAGGCGGCAAAGGAGCAGGCCGCCGACGTCCTCATCATCGACACCGCGGGCCGCCTTCAGAACAAGGACGCGCTGATGGCCGAACTGGAGAAGATCATCCGCGTCATCCGCAAGCTCGATCCGACCGCCCCGCACTCGGTGCTGCTCACGCTCGACGCCACCACCGGCCAGAACGCCCTCCAGCAGGTCGACATCTTCGGCAAGCGCGCCGGCGTTACCGGACTGGTGATGACCAAGCTCGACGGCACCGCACGCGGCGGCATCCTCGTCGCCATTGCCGCGCGATACGGGCTACCGGTGCATTTCATCGGCGTTGGCGAAGGCGTCGACGACCTCGAGCCCTTCACCGCCTGCGATTTTGCCAAGGCGCTGGTCGGGCTTTAGTCTGCCGCCGCCATGACGCCAGCCACGCCTCTTGCCACCGAGCGCCGCACCCCGCCGGGTTTCCGCGCCAATCAGGCGCGGCTCGCCGTGCTTGCCGAAACCTGCGCCGAGTTGAATATGCGCTTCGCCGGCAAGATTACGGTGACCGAGGATGCGGGCGTCCGGCCGCCATCGTATTCGATGACGCTCAACTCGGGCCGTATCTTCGCCGCCTTCGGCGTCATCGACGCCACCTATTATTGGACCTTCGACGGCGGCGAGAGCTGCCACTACGCCAAGGACGAGAACGTGATGCGCCGGCTGCTCGCCCTGGAACTTCGTCTGGCGCTGTCGCGCGGGAACATGCAATGAGCCTCGAATCCGCCCCCAACGAACAAACCGCGGTTGAGAAGAAGCTCAATCCGTTCCTCAAGCTGGCGCTGGAAATCGGACCGCTCATCCTGTTCTTCGTGGCCAACGCGCGCGGCGCCAAACTCGCCGCGAGCTATCCCGTCATCGCCACGCTCGGCGGCCCGATCTTCTTCGCCACCGCCGCTTTCATCATCGCCACGCTGGTCGCGCTCGTCGTGTCCTTCGCCATGACCAGGCGCCTGCCGCTGATGCCGTTCGTCACGGCAATTATCGTCGTCGTCTTCGGCGGCCTGACGCTCTGGCTGAAGGACGACACCTTCATCAAGATCAAGCCGACCATCATCTACTGCCTGTTCGGCGGCGTGCTGCTCGGCGGCCTTGCCTTCGGTCGTTCGCTGATAGGCTATGTCTTCGATTCCGTCTTCAATCTCACCGACGAGGGCTGGCGCAAGCTCACCGTCCGTTGGGGATTGTTCTTCTTCGGCCTCGCCGTCCTCAACGAGATCGTCCGCCACTACGCCACCACCGACCAGTGGGTGAGCTTCAAGGTTTTCGCCATCCTGCCGCTCACCTTCGTGTTCGCTCTCATGCAGGTGCGCCTCATCAGCCGGACATCGCTGGAAGACAAGGACGCCGGGTGACCGATACCTCGGATCGGTTCGTCCGCAATCCGGCGACCTGGTACGGCTACTTCCTCATCGGGACGCAGATCTATCTCTTCAACGTGCAGGGAAACGTCATCCCGTTCCTGCAGGAAGAGTTCTCGCTCAGCTATCGCGTCGTCAGCCTGCATTCGAGCGCCATCGCGCTGGGCGTCATCCTCACCGGCTTGTTCGGGCGCCGGGTCAGCGCCCGGCTTGGCCGCCGATATTCCCTGTGGCTCGGCGGTTGCGGCATAGCCCTCGGCGGCTTGCTCCTTTGCCTGTCGCCGGGCCCGTGGGCGAGCATTGCAAGCTGCTTCATCATGGGTCTGCTCGGCGCCTTCCTGCCTGCCGTCGTGCCCGCTGCGCTTTCCGACATGCACGGCGAGATGCGCCGGCAAGCCTTCGCCGAACAGGCGATCGTTGCCTATGGCTGCGCCATCATCGGCCCGCTGGCGACGGGAGGCTTCATCGCCTGGGGGCTAGGCTGGCGCCCGGCGGTCGTCCTCGGCTGCCTGCTCGGCATCGGGCTGACTATCGTGTTCCGCAACGTCGCGCTGGCCGAACCGCAAGTCCATGCGGGGCCGACGACAGCGAAATTGCCGCCGGCCTTCTGGGCGTACTGGTTCCTGATCGTCTTCGCCTGCTCGCTTGAATTCTCGGTGCTGCTGTGGTCGCCGACCTTCCTCGAGCGCGTCGCCGGCTTCACCCCCGCCAACGCCGCGACCGTCGCTGCCGGTTTTTTCGTCGGCGTTCTGATTGGCCGCATCGCGCTCCGCGCGCTGGTGACGCGCTATTCGCCCCGAACGATCCTGTTCAGCGCCTTCGCCACCGGCGCGATCGGCTTCGTGCTCTATTGGATCGTCGGCCAGCAGTGGGCAGCCATCGTCGGGATCGTGCTGCTCGGACTCTGCATCGCGCCGCAGTATCCGCTGACCATGGCGCTGGGTCTCGGCGTCGCCGCGGGCGCCAATGACGCCGCTTCGGCACGCATGACTTTGGCCTTCGGATTGGCGCTCCTGATTGCGCCAGCAGCACTCGGCGCGCTCGCCGATGTGGTCGGTCTTCGCCTGGCCCATCTCACGCTGCCGGCGTTGATCGCCGCCGAGCTGGTCAGCTTTTTGGCGGCGCTGGCATTGTCGCGCCGGGCGACGCCAATACCTTCGCAATCAGCGGCTTGAGATCGTCGGCGACGATCTCCGCCGTCAGCGGCCCGATAAATTTGTGAATGATGATGCCGTCGGGCCCGACGATGAACGTCTCGGGCACGCCATAGACGCCCCAATCGATCGCTGCCCGCCCCATCTGGTCGACGCCGATCGCCGTAAAAGGATTACCCACCTCGCCAAGGAACGCGCGGGCATTGCCGGGCTGGTCCTTGTAGTTGATGCCGACGAGGCGCACGCGACCGCCTGTGCCGAAGTCGCCGGCAATCGCCGCCAGCACCGGCCCTTCCTGCCGGCAGGGCACGCACCACGAGGCGAAAACATTGACGATGGTGATCTTCCCGTCGAGGTCGGCGCGCTTCAGGCCCGGCACGTCGACGCCGTCGAGCGGCGGCAGGTCGAAGACCGGCGCCGAATGGCCGACGAGCGGCGAAGGAACCGTCGACGGATCGACGCCGGAATCCAGCCGCATCAGGAAGATCAGCGCCAGACACGCGAAGAACCCGAGCGGCAGCAGGTAGACCAGCCGGACGCCGCTCTTCGCCTTCGATCGACCGGCAGCGTCCTGCGGCAGACTCACGACCGGTGGCCCTTCTGCTCCGACCGGCGGCGGGCGCCCCGCGCTTCGAGATTCGCCAGCTGGCGCCGCTGCACCCGCCCGTCCCAGATGACCCAAACAATAAGAGCAACCAGCACGACGACGGTGAGCAGGTAGGCGGCGACGATGAAGCCGGTGTGATCGCTCACCCGCCGGCTCCCGCGGCAATCGCTTCGAGTGTGCGCACGCGACGGCGCAGGATCTCGTTCTTCATCGCCATCAGCAGCAGCACGACGTAGAGCAGCGTCATCGCCGCCACCATCGTGAACAGGGCCCGCAGCATCGACCCGTCGATCGTCGGCCCTCCCGCGCGGAAGATGCTTTCACCCTGGTGCAGCGTATTCCACCAGTCGACCGAGAATTTGATGATCGGAATGTTGATGCTGCCGACCAGCGTCAGGATCGCGACGATGCGTGCCGCCCGTCCCGGATCTTCCACCGCCTGCCACAGGGCGATGATACCGAGATACATCAAGAGCAGCACCAGTTCGGACGTCAGGCGCGCATCCCACACCCACCACGCCCCCCACATCGGCTTGCCCCACAGCGACCCGGTGACCAGCGCCAGGAAGGCGAAGGCCGCGCCGAGTGGTGCCGCCGCCTTCGCCGTCACGTCAGCAAGCGGATGTCGCCACACCAGCGTGCCCAGCGCTGCCAGCGCCATGACGCCATATCCGAACATCGACAGCCACGCCGCGGGCACATGGATGTACATGATGCGCACGGTCTCGCCCTGCTGGTAGTCGGGCGGCGACGCAAAAAACGCGAAATAGACCCCGGCCACGAATAACAGCGCCGTCGCCGCCGCCAGCCACGGCAACACCTTCCCCGACAGGGAAATGAAGCGGGTCGGATTGGCGAGGTCGGCAAGGGCCATGGCGAGTGTTCTAGGGTCGGAGGGTCACGGCGGCAACTTGAGGACGCCGAGGATTCAATCCGCTCCCGAGCGGAGAGCGGCGGCGCAGGCGACCGGCGCGATCACCGCGCTCACCAGCGTCAGCGCTACGAGGATGAGGAACGGCGGCAGGAACGGCGTCGGCCCGACGATGACGGAAGCGGCCGCGCTCACTCCAAAGATCAGCACCGGAATGGTGAACGGCAGTACCAGCGCCGCCACCAGCAGGCCGCCGCGACCAAGTGCCGCCGTCAGCGCCGCACCGATGGCGCCGATGAGCGTCAGCGCCGGCGTGCCCGCGAGCAGTGTCGCGGTCGTGGCGGCAAGCGCCGCCGGCTCCAGCCCGAGCAGGATGCCGAGGAACGGCGCCACGACGACCAGCGGCAACCCGGTCGCCAGCCAGGCGCCAAGACATTTCGCCAGCACGGTCAGTTCGAGCGGCTGCCCGGCAAGGATCAGCAGATCGAGCGAGCCGTCGTCGCGATCGTCGCGGAACAGGCGGTCAAGGTTGAGCAGCGTCGCCAGCAGTGCGCCGACCCACAGCATCGCCGGGCCGATGCGCGCCAGCAGCTTGAGGTCGGGGCCGACGCCGAACGGAATGACGGTGACAACCGCCAGGAAAAACACGACGCCGATGAGCGCGCCGCCGCTCCGCCATGACAGGCGCGCGGTCTGGGCTGTGACGGCCGCGAAGGCGCTCATGCCGCACCGAGGGACAACGTCGCGGTTGGCACGAGCGGCAGGTCGCGATGCGTTGCCACCATAGTCATGCCGCCACCGGCGAGATGCGCCGCGATGACGCGACCGAGCATCGCCTCTCCGCCGGCGTCAAGTGCGGTCGCCGGCTCGTCGAGCAGCCAGAGCGCACGCTCGGCGATCAGCAGCCGCGCCAGCGCCACCCGCCGCCGTTGCCCGGCGGAGAGCACACCGACCGGAAGATCGGCAAGCTTGACGATGCCGACGTTCTCCAGTGCCGGCTCGATTGCCTTGCCGATCCACAACGACCGCCAGAATTCGAGGTTCTGCCGCACCGACAGGGTCGTCTTCAATCCGTCCAGATGGCCGAGGTAATGGATCGCAGCATCTGCCGGCAAAGGCTCGAAGGCGATGCTGCCGGCCGCCGGCGCCAGCAGTCCGGCTGCCAGCCGCAGCAACGTCGACTTGCCGACGCCGTTGGGGCCGGTCACCGCCAGCGCCTCGCCGGCGCCAAGCGAAAACGACACGCCGGCGAACACTGTCCGCCCGCCCCGCACGGCCGTGAGATTGGTCGCAGTCACCCGCATGACGAGAGGGCGCACTTCTTGCTTGGAACCGTCCCAAAGGACGGCTGCAATCGCATGGTGAGCGCGGCTTTTGTTCGTCTGGAATTGCACATTGGAATGGGACTATAAGGCCCACGCACCGCTGCCGTCGCCTGGCAAGGCTGAAGTCCGGCAAAATCCGCTGCCGCTCCCTTGCCGGCGTCCGTCAAACTGCCGAGGAGCAGAGAGCCCGTGACCGCCGATACCTTCAAATCGCGTAGCACGCTTTCCGTGGGCGGCGCCGACTATGACTACTACAGCCTGCCCGCCGCCGAGAAGAATGGCCTCCCCGGTGTCGCGCGACTGCCCTTCTCGCTCAAGGTGCTGCTCGAGAACCTGCTCCGCAACGAGGACGACCGCTCGGTCACCGCCGACGACATCCGCGCCATGACCGGCTGGCTGGCGGCTCGCCGCAGCGATCGCGAGATCGCCTTCCGCCCGGCGCGCGTGCTCATGCAGGACTTCACCGGCGTCCCTGCCGTGGTCGACCTCGCCGCCATGCGCGATGCCATGGTGGCGCTCGGCGGCGATCCGGCGCGCATCAACCCGCTCGTCCCGGTCGATCTCGTCATCGACCATTCCGTCATGGTCGACTCCTACGGCGCCGCCGCGTCGTTCGGCACCAACGTCGAGATGGAATACCAGCGCAACGGCGAGCGCTACCAATTCCTACGCTGGGGCGCGACCGCTTTCGAGAATTTCCGCGTCGTCCCGCCGGGCACCGGCATCTGCCACCAAGTCAATCTCGAATACCTCGCCCAGACGGTGTGGACGGGCCAGGACGGTCGCCGCACCGTCGCCTATCCGGACACCCTGGTCGGCACCGACAGCCATACCACCATGATCAACGGCCTCGCCGTGCTCGGCTGGGGCGTCGGCGGCATCGAGGCGGAAGCCGCCATGCTCGGCCAGCCGATCTCGATGCTCATCCCGGAAGTCATCGGCTTCCGTCTGGTCGGCAAGCTGCACGAGGGCGTTACCGCCACCGACCTCGTGCTCACCGTCACCGAGATGCTGCGCAAGCGCGGCGTCGTCAACAAATTCGTCGAGTTCTACGGCGCCGGGCTTTCGCACCTCTCGCTGGAAGACAAGGCGACCATCGCCAACATGGCGCCGGAGTATGGCGCCACCTGCGGCTTCTTTCCGGTCGATAAGGACACCATCGCGTACCTGACCGCCACCGGGCGCGATCCCGCCCGCGTCGCGCTGGTCGAGGCCTACTGCAAGGCGCAAGGGTTGTTCCGCACCGACGACACGCCCGACCCGGTTTTCACCGACACGCTCGAGCTTGACCTCGCCACGGTGGTGCCGTCGCTCGCCGGTCCGAAGCGCCCGCAGGACCGCGTCGCGCTGTCGCTTGCCGACACTGCCTTCGACGCGGCGCTCGCCAAGATGCGCGACGTCGACGTCGCCGATAAGGCGTCCGACATGGACGAGGAAGGCGGCGGCTCGGTCCCCGACATCTTCAAGACCGCGACGGTCGCCGGCAAGGACTACAAGCTCGCCGACGGCAATGTGGTCATCGCCGCGATCACCTCCTGCACCAATACTTCCAATCCCAGCGTGCTAATCGCCGCCGGTTTGCTCGCCCGCAACGCCCGCGAGAAGGGACTGACCTCCAAGCCGTGGGTGAAGACATCGCTGGCGCCGGGCTCGCAGGTCGTCACCGACTACCTCAATCGCGCCGGCCTGCAGGACGACCTTGACGCGCTCGGCTTCAATCTCGTCGGCTACGGTTGCACCACCTGCATCGGCAATTCCGGACCACTGCCGGAAGAAATTTCGGAAGCCATCGGCGCCAAGGATCTGATCGTCGCCTCGGTTCTGTCGGGCAACCGCAACTTCGAGGGCCGCGTCAATCCGGATACGCGCGCCAACTACCTCGCCTCGCCGCCGCTGGTGGTCGCCTATGCCCTCACCGGAACGATGCGCCAGAACCTGACCACCGAACCGCTCGGCAACGACAAGGCCGGGCAGCCGGTGATGCTGAAGGACATCTGGCCGTCGTCGAAGGAGATCGCCGACCTCATTCGCTCGACGATCACCGTCGACATGTTCCAGACGCGCTACGCCGACGTCTTCAAGGGCGACACGCGCTGGCAGGGCATCACCGTCAGCGGCGGCCAGACCTACGCCTGGTCGAGCGGCTCGACGTATGTGCAGAACCCGCCGTACTTCGTCGGCATCAGCATGACGCCGAAGCCGGTCGAGGACATCGTCAACGCCCGCATCCTGGGGCTGTTCGGCGACTCCATCACCACTGACCACATCTCGCCCGCCGGCTCGATCAAGCGCGACGGTCCCGCCGGGCAATACCTTATGGAGCATCAGGTCCGCCCGGTCGATTTCAACTCGTACGGTTCGCGCCGCGGCAACCACGAAGTCATGATGCGCGGCACCTTCGCTAACATCCGCATCCGCAATCAAATGGTCCCCGGCGTCGAAGGCGGCGTCACCATCCATCATCCGTCCGAGCAGCAGCTGTCGATTTACGACGCGGCGATGCTCTACCAGGCCGACGGCGTTCCGCTGGTCATCTTCGCCGGCAAGGAATACGGCACCGGCTCGTCACGCGACTGGGCCGCCAAGGGCACCACGCTTCTCGGCGTGCGCGCCGTCGTCGCCGAGAGCTTCGAGCGCATCCATCGCTCCAATCTGGTCGGCATGGGCGTCCTGCCGCTGGTCTTCCAGGAGGGCGTGTCATGGAAGACGCTCGGCCTCACCGGAAGGGAAAAGGTAACCATCCGCGGCCTCTCCGGTGACCTCAAGCCGCGGCAAACCATGGAGGCCGAAATCACCGGCGTCGATGGCAAGGTTACCAGGATTGTCCTCACCTCGCGGATCGATACCCTGGACGAGCTGGAGTACTTCCGCCACGGCGGCATCCTGCCTTACGTCCTGCGCGGCCTCGCCGGTTAACGATGCCGAAGGTGTCACCCTAACGTGACTCGAACTTGAGCGGCTCGGGTATAGCTATGCGGCACGCCGCTCGCGCGCATCGGCGTGTTTTTGGGGAGCCGACATGGCCCGCGTAATTTTTCGCCGCATGGTGACCGCTGTCGCCTTAGCAGCTGCCGTTGTCGGCGGCATGGCCGCCGCCCAGCCCGCCGACGCACAGCCCAAATCGGTGATCGAGCTGTTCACCAGCCAGGGCTGCTCATCATGCCCGCCCGCCGACCATCTCATTGCCGACTACGCCCGGCGCAGCGACGTGCTGGCGCTGTCGTACAACGTCGACTACTGGGACTACCTCGGCTGGAAGGACACGCTCGGCAGCCACGACAACAGCCAGCGGCAACAGGACTACTCGGCCGGGCGCGGCGATGGCGACGTGTACACCCCGCAGGCTGTCATCGACGGCCGCACTTACGTCGAGGGCAACAGCCGCGGTCAGATCGACAGCGCGTTGGCCAAGCAGTCCGGCAGCCTTAGTGTGCCGATCGGCCTGTCGCTCTCCGGTGACGCGATAACCGTCAACATCGGCGCTTCGTCCGGCATGCCGCACGCCACGCTCTGGCTGGTCATGTACGACCGCTCGGTAACCGTGCCGATCGCGCGCGGCGAGAACTCCGGCAAGACGATCACTTACACCAACGTGGTTCGCAAGCTTCGCCCGATCGCCATGTGGACCGGCGCTGCCATGTCGGTGAGCCTCGCCCGCAGCGAGATGGAGCAGGCGAAGGTCGACCGCTGCGCCGTGCTGCTGCAAACCGAGGTCAAGGGCGGCCTTCCCGGGCCGATCATCGGCGCCGCCGCTATCGACGCCGGCCCCTAGCGCGGTCCTGCCGGGCGTAAACCCGGCAATAACCCTTTTCTGGCGAAATACCCGTGCCGACCAGACTGATTCGGCGGCAGGGAGACGTTCGCGCATGGCCGATATCGTTCAGTTCCGCTCGAAAGCCGTTCTGGCCGAGCATGCGCTTGAAGCCGATGCCCTCGACATCGACCTCGTAACGGCAATTGACGTTGCGATTCGCGACCTTCGCGACATCGTTGCGGCATGGGGCGAGGATGGTGCGCGCCTGCAGGCGGAAGAATGCTGCCGCATGCTTGAGCGCGCGCTCGACGCAGCCAATTGATTTGCTGGGCCCTGAAATAAAATTGGCCGGCGCGAACGCCGGCCAATTGTTGCCTCGGCAGGGCCGAAGCCCTTACGCAGAACAGGCGAATCGTCCCGACAAAAACCCCGGGGGGCTGGGGGGCTGAGAAACTACCGTGGAATTCGTCGAACCGACCCCCGAAGCAACGAGCAAAGATTCGCGGCCCATGGTGGCTCCGCAAGGGCCGAATAAGGGCGAAATCGTGAAATTGCACAGACGCGCTCGCGGGTATGGCGGCTACGGAAATCCGCCGCACGGCTGTCTTGCCATCGCGCCGGAACGGGACAATCATGACATTTGCCTGCCGAGGCAAAGGAGCGAGTGCCAGTGGCAACTGCCGAGTCTGGTGACAAAGAGCCCTCCGGCGGCCGGGCGAACCTGATCGCCTTGGCGGCCCGCCGCTCTCAGGCCGCGATTCCCGCCCAGGTAACTTTCAACCGCCAGGAAATCGCCAAGATCCTGGAAGTTTACGGTCGCCGCGTCGCCGAGGGCGAATGGCGCGACTACGCCATCGACCACCTAAGCGAAAGTGCGGTGTTCTCAATTTTCCGGCGCACGTCGGAAACGCCGCTCTATCGCATCGTCAAGCAACCGAAGTTGGCGCGCCGTCAGGGTGCCTATTCGCTACTCGCTGCGACCGGCGCCGTGCTGAAGCGCGGGCACGATCTCGCCAATGTGCTGCGCGTCATCGACCGCCCGGTGCGGCTGGTCACCGGCTGAGGGCAAAAGAAAAAGGGCGCAGCCGACAGCCGCGCCCTTTGTTCAGTAGTCGGCGGAACCTAGTTCCGGTTGCTGCCGAACAGGCGAAGCAACATCAGGAACAGATTGATGAAGTCGAGATAGAGCGACAGCGCGCCCATGACCGCCTTGCGCCCGGCGACCGAACCATCGTCGCCGACATAATAGAGCTCCTTGATCTTCTGCGTGTCGTACGCGGTGAGCCCGGTAAACACGAGCACGCCGATCACGGAGATGGCGAACTGCAGCGCTGTCGAGTGCCAGAAGAGACTGACCAGCGACGCGATCACGATGCCGATCAGGCCCATGAACAGGAACGATCCCATTCCGGTAAGATCGCGCTTGGTCGTGTAGCCCCACAGGCTCATCGTTCCGAAAGTCGCGGCCGAGATGAAGAACACGCGACTGACCGATGTCGCGGTGTAGGCAAGGAAGATGGTCGACAGGAGCAGCCCGAGCAGAGCGGCGTAGGCGAGGAACAGGGTCAGCGCCGTGCCGACGTCAAGCCGGCTGATGCGAAAGCTGATGAAGCCGACGATCCCGAGCGTGGCGAAGAACAGCACGAGCTGCGCCACTGGATTGAACAGCGTCGCGCCGAATGACGTCAGACCGGTGATGCCCTGGCTGGTCACGGCGATGTCGTAGCCGCCAGCCGCCTGGAACGCGAACCACGCCACCAGACCGGTGATGACGAGCGCGCCGGCCATGTAGTTGTACACACGGAGCATGTGGGCCCTGAGGCCGGCATCCACCGCTTCCGCACCGCTCGCAACGGTCGTGCCGTAGCGGGGCTGGTTTTCGTAGTTGGCCATGAAATTTGGTCCTCTCGATCCTCAAACGGAATGCCGCCCGTGCATTTCACGAACTTGGCCGGAATATGGTCCCTAAGCCTTTGCCAAACAAGGGCGTGTGGGAGGCGCGGTCTCGGGGAGGCCAAAAGAAAGCCGGCCGCGCCCCCTTGTACAGCCGTCATGAAAACCCGAGATTCTCGGGTGTCGGGCGTAACGGAGATTCGAATCGGCCATGCCTCGCCTGTTCACCGGGATCGAGATTCCCGCCGACATAGCCGAGCGCCTTTCCTATCTGCGCGGCGGCCTCTCCGGCGCCCGCTGGATTTCGGCCGACAACTACCATCTGACGCTGCGCTTCATCGGCGATGTCGACATGGTCGCCGCCGAGGCAGCCGCGGAAGGGCTGGCGCGCATCCGCCGTTCTGCGTTCTCGCTTCGCCTCGTCGGACTAGGCACGCTGGGCACGCGCAAGCCGCATACCGTCGCCGCCGAGGTGGCGGCATCGCGACCACTGATGGAACTGCAGGCTGAGCACGAGCGCGTCCTGCAGCGAATCGGCCTGCCGGCCGAAAGCGGCAAATACACGCCCCACGTCACACTGGCGCGCCTGCGCAACGGTAACCCGCGCGATATCGCCGAATACCTGACCCTGCGCGGCGGCTTTCTCGCCGATGCTTTTCCCGTCGAGCGCTTCGCGCTCTTTTCATCGCGGAATTCGGTCGGCGGCGGACCCTACGTGGTCGAGCAAGCCTACGATCTGATGCCGGCCACCCCGATGCCCGGCCTCGCGCCCGTCACAGCCCGCCAGGAGGAACCATGGTCGAGAAACTGAAGCCGGCCGACCGCACGGCGGCGCTCCGCCGCCTCGCGCAATGGCGCAAGGTCCGCGGCCGTGATGCCATCACTTCCAAGTTCATCTTCGCGGACTTCACCGAGGCCTTCGCCTTCATGACCCACGTCGCGCTGGTCGCCGAAAAAAGGAACCATCACCCGGAATGGTCGAACGTCTACAAGACCGTGACGGTGACGCTGTCGACACACGACGCCGGTGGGCTGACCGCGCTCGACATCCGACTCGCCGAGGCAATGGACCGCATCGCGGGACGCTGAACCGCCCAATCTGTCACGCTTGCAGGTAGGCATCGGGCGTTCCATGTTGAGGAGCCATCATAGAGGGAGCGATGCCCGACGTTCTTTACGGCGAGATTCTCGGGCCGGAGGAGACCGGCCCGGACGACGGCAAGCGCTCCGACAGCGTCCGCCGAAAATTCTGGGCAACGTTCCGCAAGGCTGCCCGTTACGTTCCGTTCGCTGATGACTTGGTCGCCGCTTATTTCTGTGCGCTCGACCCGGCAACGCCCCACCGCGTAAGGGCAGTGCTGCTTGGGGCGCTGGCCTATTTCATCCTGCCCTTCGACGCGATTCCCGATTTCATTGCCGGCATCGGCTACTCCGACGACATCACCGTGCTGCTCGCCGCCATCGCCCTTGTCCGCTCGCACATCACTCCCGCCCACCGGCAGGCCGCCAAAAAAGCACTCTCCGACGCGGACGCCTAGGCCCGGATTGCCCGCCGCCACCACAATTCCGGCCGATTTAGACCTGCAAACGCATGAAGTTGGCCGATGTGCCGGCGGACAGGCTGTTGCAACGGGACGCTTAGCGAAATAGTAACCTCGCTGATCGAAGCTTAACAATTGGTGATTAGAGTGCCGGCACCCGTGGGGAATGAGGACGTTCGTTCGCCGATGATGAAGCTGAGGATCCTTCTGATTGCCATGGCCGCGCTGGCCGGGCCGGCAACATCCGCCCGCGCGCAATCGCAGTCCGCCACGCCCGTCGGCACTTTCAAGGACTGGAACGTGTTCACCGCCAACGACGCCGGTGGCAAGGTTTGCTTCATTGCCTCCCAGCCGACCGACTCGAAGTACTCCAAGCCGGCCAGCGGCCGCGACCCCGCTTTCTTCCAGATCACCACGATCCCGGCGAAGAACATCCATAACGAGGCCAGCTCGATCGCCGGCTATGCGTTTGCCGCTAACGCCACCGTTGCCGCCGACGTCGATGGCACCTCGTTCAAGATGTTCCTCGATGCCAGCTATCCCGACACCACCTGGGCGCAGCCGGATCAGGAAGCCGCGCTGATCGAGGCGATGAAGCATGGGCAGAAGCTGACCCTGACCGGCACCTCAAAGCGGCAGACGCAGGTGATCGACACCTACTCGCTCGCCGGCATCAAGGCCGCCATGGACGCCATGGCCAAGGCCTGCCCCTAGCCACCCGGCCGGAATAGTAGGCAGCTGCCCTGACCGCGGTCGCTTCGTGCGCTATAACCCCGTTCATCGTGCCGAACCCGTCCGCCCACGCCCTGCCCTCCCTCGCGCCTTTGGCCACGCCCTCGCTTGTCGGCCTGACCCGCACCGGGCTGGCCGAGGCTTTGGCCGCGATTGGCATCCCCGATCACCAGATCCGGATGCGCACCGGCCAGCTCTGGCACTGGATCTATCTGCGCGGCGCCACTGACTTCGCCGAGATGACCAACGTCTCGAAGGACCTGCGCGCGCTGCTCGCCGCCCACTACACGATTACCCGACCCGAGATTGTCACCGAGCAGATCTCCGGCGACGGCACCCGCAAATGGCTGCTGCGCTATCCGCCACGCGGCGCCGGCCGTCCGGTCGAGATCGAGACCGTCTACATCCCCGAAGAAGGTCGCGGCACACTCTGCCTGTCGAGCCAGGTGGGCTGCACCCTCTCCTGTTCGTTCTGCCACACCGGCACGCAGCAGCTCGTCCGCAACCTGACCGCGGAGGAGATCGCCGGGCAGATCCTCCTCGCTCGCGACCGCCTCGGCGACTACCCCGATCACTCGCCCGCGTCCGCGGACGCCGCCGTGCCCTCGACCGGCCGTCTCGTCTCCAATGTCGTCATGATGGGCATGGGCGAGCCGCTCTACAATTTCGACAACGTCAGGGATGCCCTCCACATCGCCGCCGACGGCGAGGGCCTCGGCCTGTCGCGGCGGCGGATAACGCTATCGACCTCCGGCGTCGTCCCCATGATCCCGCGCGCCGGCGCCGAGATCGGCGTGATGCTGGCGATCTCGCTCCATGCCGTGCGCGATGAGCTTCGCGACGAGCTGGTGCCGATCAACAAGAAGCATCCCATCGCCGACCTGCTGGCCGCGGTCCGCGCCTACCCCGGCCTCTCCAACGCGCGCCGCGCCACCTTCGAGTACGTCATGCTGAAGGGCGTCAACGATTCGCTTGCCGACGCGCGCGAACTGGTGCGTCTCCTCTCCGGCATTCCGGCCAAGATCAATCTCATCCCCTTCAACCCATGGCCGGGCAACGCCTACGAATGCTCCGACTGGGGGCAGATCGAGCGCTTTGCCGAGATCGTCAACAGCGCCGGCTACGCTTCTCCGATCCGCACCCCGCGCGGCCGCGACATCCTCGCCGCCTGCGGCCAGCTCAAGAGCGAATCGGAGCGCATGAAGATTCGCGAGCGCATGGCCCTGGAAGCCATGATCGCCGGCTGACGCGAGGCGACGCCCTGTCCGTCGTGCTCCGCCTTCTGATCCTTGTTCCGGCTGGCTACATCGTGGCCGTGATCGCCGCCTCCGCGTTGATAATCATCGGCACCTTCGGTCCCGTTGGCCCCGACACCTACGATTTCACCATCCCGCTCATTTTCGCGACCGGCACCGTCGGTGCCGCTTCCTTCGCACCCGCCGCCGTGGCGATCCTGCTGTCCGAAGTCTTCGGATTGCGGTCCATCTTCTACTTCCTCGCCGTTGGTGGCGCGCTCGGCCTTGTCCTCAATCAGTTGCTGGATTTCCACGCTTCCGCCGCGCTGCTCGACCGCGCCCACGTCCTGTTTCCAGCCGCGGGTTTTGTCGGCGGCATCGTGTACTGGCTGGTCGCGGGCAGACTGGCGGGAGCGATGGAAGCAGCCCACCCCGGTGCCACCCGTCGGGGCCTGCGCTATAAGGGCTGCTGCACACGTCCAAACTGACCGGAGTTTTGTTCGATTGGCTGAAAATCCGGAAGTCGGCGAGATCGGGAAAATCTCGCGGGGTCATAGGCTGCAAAACTGGTTGACCCCGACGGCGCCCGGCCTCCTGACAAATCCGGCCGCTAAGTGCGTCGCCTTGATCGTGGTGACGACTGTCGTCTTTCTGATTTTCCCCGGACTCGATGTCTGGTTTTCCGGCCTGTTCTACGAACCCGGCAACGGTTTCCCCATGACCCGCCTCGGCGCGTTCATCGGCTTTCGCGCCATCGGCAACGGCCTCACCTGGCTTATCGCCGTCGGCGTGGTGATCACCCTGCTCGTCAAGCTCGCCCTGCCCTGGCGGCCAAGCCTTGTCCCGCCGCGCGATGTCCTCTTCATTCTCTCCACGCTTGCCCTCGGTCCCGGGCTGATCGTCAATCTCGTGCTGAAGGACCACTGGGGCCGACCGCGCCCGTGGCGTGTCGACCTGTTCGGCGGCGACCAGCCGTTCGTCGGCGTTTGGCGGATCACCGACTACTGCACATCCAACTGCTCGTTCGTTTCCGGCGAAGCTTCCTCGGCGATCTGGCTGCTCACCACGCTCGTCCTAGTGCCGGCGCATTGGCGCTCGTCGATGACCCGCATCCTGCTGGTCCTCATTGCTCTCCTGTCGCTCGACCGCATCGGCATGGGCGGGCACTTTCTCTCCGATGTATTCCTGGCCTGGTGGATCACGCTGGCGGTAATGGCCGTCGCCTATCGCATCCTCTACCTCGATCCCCCGCCGGCGCTGGCGCCCGACCGGCTCGAAGACGCCATGACCCGGGCCGGGAATGCCATCCGAAGTCTCGTCGTGAGATCGCCGGCCGCCTGACTCCGGCTTGCCGCCCCCGCTTGGCCCGTCCTATAAGCCGCGCCAGCCGGCAGCCTCGCCTCAGCCTTGGGAATCCCCCATGCCCCACGTCAAGAAGGTCGTCCTCGCCTATTCCGGCGGTCTCGACACCTCGATCATCCTGAAGTGGCTGCAGACCACCTACGGAGCGGAGGTCGTCACCTTCACCGCCGATCTCGGCCAGGGCGAGGAGCTCGAGCCGGCGCGCAAGAAGGCGTTGCTGCTCGGCATCAAGCCCGAAAATATCTTCGTCGAGGATCTGCGCGAGGAATTCGTGCGCGACTACGTGTTCCCGATGTTCCGCGCCAACGCGCTCTACGAGGGGCAATATTTGCTCGGCACTTCGATCGCGCGGCCGCTGATCGCCAAGAAGCAGATCGAGATCGCCGAGAAGGTCGGTGCCGACGCGGTCGCGCACGGAGCCACCGGCAAGGGCAACGACCAGGTCCGCTTCGAGCTGACTTATTACGCGCTCAAGCCCGACGTCACGGTGATTGCGCCGTGGCGCGAGTGGGACCTCACGTCGCGAACGAAACTGATCGAGTTTGCCGAACAGCATCAGATTCCGATCGCCAAGGACAAGCGCGGCGAGGCGCCGTTCTCGGTCGACGCCAACCTGCTGCACGCGTCCTCGGAAGGCAAAGTGCTGGAGGACCCGGCGCAGGAGGTGCCGGATTACGTTTATTCGCGCACCATCGATCCGGAAAAGGCGCCGGACAAGGCAACCTACATCACCGTGGACTTCGAGCGCGGCGACGCGGTGGCGATCGACGGCAAGAAGCTGTCGCCGGCGGCTTTGCTCGTCAGGCTCAACGAACTCGGCCATGCCAACGGCATTGGCCGGCTCGATCTGGTGGAGAATCGCTTCGTCGGCATGAAGTCGCGCGGCATGTACGAGACGCCGGGCGGTACGATCTTGCTTGCCGCCCATCGCGGCATTGAGTCGATCACGCTCGATCGCGGCGCCGCGCATCTCAAAGACGAGCTGATGCCGAAATATGCCGAGCTGGTCTATTACGGCTTCTGGTTCGCGCCCGAGCGCGAGATGCTGCAGGCGGCGATCGACCGATCCCAGGAATTCGTCACCGGCCGGGTGCGGCTCAAGCTCTACAAGGGCAACGTCATCGTGGTCGGGCGCGAGAGCAAATACTCGCTCTACGACCAGGAACTGGTGACGTTCGAGCAGGGTGCGGTCGCCTACGATCACCGCGACGCCGAGGGCTTCATCAAGCTCAACGCGTTGCGGCTGCGCACGCTCGCGCAGCGGCGCAAGAAGCTCAAGCTAGATTGACCGGGTCGAAGGCGGGGATGAAAATACCGCCGCGGCGATAAGGAGATGTCCCGATGGGCAAAAAGGCAGCCCGCTTATGGTTGGTGCCGGCGCTTGCCGTAACGCTCGGGCTGGCGCTTGCAGCCTGTGGTGGCGGCAAAACGCCGATCGTG
>DATCBY010000023.1:0-26296 GCA_036511595.1 Bauldia sp. | reverse complement strand
TGAAGTCTGATCAAATCCTCGGTCGGACACTGAGGATGCTGTGTGGCAGCACAGGCCGAGAAGGTTTTTTGACTCGTTGATTGATTCCAGCCCGAGTGCGTATGGACAGCCGCCAGACGGAGGAGCCAATGCTTTTCCGGCTAAGCCAGTTCACCACCGGCGACCTGACCTTCGAAGAGTACCTCCGCCTGTTGCAAGCCTGTGAGGTCAAATCGGTCGAAATCGCAGCATCCAAACTTTCCCCAATCGAGGAGCGCGCTCGCGATCAAATCCTCGAACTCACCGAATCGGGCATCACTGTTTCCGGAGTTGTGCCGCGGGTGCACGCCCTCTTTCCGGACACCCTGAACCCAATGATCACCGATCTTGAGGAACGGCTCGACAGCTTCCACGCGAGCATCGATTTCTTCGCGCGTGCCCTACCAGGTGTGGGCCTTCCAATACTGACGATCACAGGGGCGGCTCCCGGCGTGCACTTGCGCGATAGCTATGCGTATGCACTTCGGGCCTACCGGGAATTGGTTCACCACGCCGCCTCTGTCGGAGTTCGACTGATGTTCGAGCCCCTTGGTCCGGTCTTGATGAACACCGACACCTTCATATGCACTCTGTACCGGGCGATGGAACTCATCGAGCGAGTGGATCATCCGGACTTCGGGCTGGCCCTCGACTCCTGGCATGTCTGGGACGAACCACTCCTGCCCGAACGAATTGTCAGCGCCGGTGACCGCATCTTCGGTGTTCAAGTATCGGACTACCCCCGCAACGAACCGAGAGGGTTCGCGGACCGGATCATTCCGGGCGAGGGCTGCATCGACTTTCGTTCGTTCTTCGGCGCAGTGGAAGCCGCGGAGTTCGGCGGGCCGATTGTGCTCGAGATCTTCTCGGCCAAGGAATACCCGGATTCCCTTTGGCGCGCCGATCCGTATGAGGTCGTGGCCCAGGGGCGAAGAGCAATAGAGCGGCTGTGGCTGGAGCGGCACCGTCCCAATATTGGGTCATCGAGTGTGGGATGAAATCCGGGACCGAGCGGATGGACGATGACGACGATGCTGCCGCAATGATTGGCACAGCTGGCGTTACCGTCCGTGGGCGCAATCGGGCCTGGTGGAAGACGTTGTCCGCGTTCGTATGAGCGTCGGCGCTGCAAGTCGATGCTGCGGTGACCGGCCCGGTCAGTTCCTGCCGACGCGCGGCAGCAGCCAGCCGATCACGCGCGCCGATGAATCTCCCGGCCCCTTTAGGGCATGGCGCTCTGCCGCCTTGGCTGCAAACGATAGGGCCTGCGCTTCTGACCGGCGCTTATCCTTCGGAAGCGCCATCCATTCGCGGATGACGGTCCTCCGGGCGTCGTGGTCCGGGTTTTTCAACGGGTGCTCCTCAAGCAGTGGTGCAATTTATTGACAACAGAAAATCGGTATTTCTTTCGCTCGCCATCGGACAGGACCGTTCTGTTAAGGGCTACGGCCGGATGAGAAAACTCTCGCGCTTCTTGCCCTTCTTCTCTAAGGCCGTCATCCACTTCGGCGTCAAGCCGCGTCCCGCCCAGGTCTCGCCGTTCGGCCCCGATATTTTGGGAGAGCCTTTTTTGCCTTTGAGCGGGTGGACCTGCAGACCAGGATGGATGCCTTGGCGACTCTCCTTGGCAAGGCTTCAAATGGCGATGGTCGAGTCGCACGTGGCAAGACCCGTGGGCGCCGCCGTGGTGCTGGGTCGCTGATCTCGACATCGAAGATCACGTAGGCGGTCATTCTTCGTCCTCAAGAAAGGGGCGGGGGAACATGTCATCGTGCCAGCGAACCGCTATCGCGGTACCTGTGCTCTTCGATGCGCTGCCCGTCCTCGGTCGGCTGTCCCGCGCTGATGCTGTCGGCGGTAACGTAGTCGCGATCAACGGACCTACCGCATCCCCGGCGCAAAAAAGAAACCGCCCCAGTCCGGGGGAGGGACCGAGGCGGCTCGATAGCCTTCGCCGGGTTGGGATGTGGGGCGAAGGTCAGGACACCTAAAGCAGATTGGGTCGGACCTCTCCGGTCACCATCCAAACAGCGACGAACATCAGCGCGAGCACACCCGCCATCCACACCGAGATGCCGAACGGCTTGGGGCGAGTTCCATTATAGCCGTCGGAATTCCGGTAGCCGCTGGACATGCCGAATCGTTAGCTGGCACCACGGGTCGGGTCGAGTCATGTCAATGGTCATCGTCTATGGATAACGGGGACAATATGTTCTGCGGTTCCGCTCTCATCCAACGCCGCACCGCACGATCAAGAGACGAGGAACATCCGAAACCCTATGTCGTCAGGGGACGCGGGGCGCGGAGAATGGCCTATGTTGGAGCAGCCGAAGGGCTGCGATGCGAATGGTGTAGGAGCGAAGAATCGATGCGTGTAGGTCAAGGAGCGGGCGAGCGAGGTAGCCTCAAATGGATACAGCGTGCGATCAATCAGAGGTCGCCTCGCACCATCGACAACTTGATCCTTCCGAGGCTTGGCAATGCGGCCAGTATCACTTGGTGCTCGCCCCTCGCGAACGATGATTGTGCTGAATATCGGGACGCGGCCTTTCTCAAGGCGGTAGGTGCCGCGCAGTTCACGACCGCGCTCGAAATGTTTTGGCCGCCTCGCGGACCGCAGTGGGACGCGCTTGGTCGGTCTGACAGAGGCGATATTCTTTTGGTGGAGGCGAAGGCCCACGTCGGTGAACTGTGTTCTCCCGGCTCGCAGGCGAGTCCTGTTTCACGAAAGAAGATTGAGGCTTCGCTGGAAGAGGTGAGCTCCCACCTCGGAGCGCGCCCCCGCGCGCCCCGAGCGCGACGGCTGGCCCTGCTTGCGGGCGACCGCCTCGCCCGTCTCGCGGTAGCGCCGATACCAGTGCCCCGCCGTTGCAATCCCGATCCGGCACCGGCGCGCCGCCTCCCGCGGCGAAAGGCCTTCCGATATCGCCGAAATCACCCGGCCGCGAAGGTCCGCACTCAAGCTGCGAGTCATCCTCACCTCCCTGCAATCACCGGGAAATGAATCAGACTTCCGCTACAACGTGAATCCCAAATCTGACTCGGCGTTCAATGAACCTGCTCTAGTTTTCGGATCCTATCTCTCTGGTCTCCCGCCATTGTGAGCTCGTGATTCGGTAGAGGATCAGCAGCTACAGCCTCTGCCAACACCTGCTTTCGATCTGAGAATTGCTCGAAAATTTGTGGGGGCGAAGTTACGCCAGGAGGACAGAAGAGGGACCAATGCTTAGTCACGATCAAAAAATGGTTGGCGCTCCGCAATCGCACCTGGGCTTAAGCCTGCCCCTGGATCGGAGCCGACACCGGATGGCGTCTTTGCTCTGGCAGGAGTTTTGCTGACGTACGCTGAGTGTGACCAAACCGAGCAAAGTATGTCTCAAATCGAACCAACTCTGCTTACTCCGCACGACCTGACCGGACGGCGCGTGCCTCCGTGGCTCGTTCTCTCAGGCATCCGGAAAGAACCGCGGTTGTCATAGCGACGCGCGGCCGTGCCGATATTCTCCGAAGCCTGGTCCGACTGCTCACTGAGCAGACCCAACCGCCAGACCACATTTTCGTGGTAGCGACGCGGCCCGACGATATTTCGGGGGTGGACCAGAACAACGAGCATCTGACGGTTAGCATCGGCCGTGCCGGTTCCGCATTGCAACGAAATGATGGATTGATTCTTGCAGGTTCGCGGTTCTCCAACGTCGTCTTCTTCGACGATGACTTTGTGCCATCCCGCTTCTGGATCGAGCGGATGACTGGTCTATTTGCGTCGCGGCCGAATATCTGTGGACTGACAGGCACAGTCCTGGCCGACGGAACATCAACGAGCGGCGTCGGGCCCTCCGAAGCTGAGGCAATCGTGAGACGGCGGGACTCGGATCCGGCCCCCGCCGAGGCATTGCATGACAAGGTTGGCTACGGCGGCAACATCGGTTGCAACATGGCCTTTCGGTATTCCGCGGTATGCGGCCTGACATTCGACGAGCGTCTGCCGGCCTACGCGTGGCTTGAAGACGCCGATTTCCACGGTCAGGTAGTTCGGCTTGGTCGGTTCGTTCGCGCCGACGTGCTGTGGGGTGTTCACCTCGGCCACAAACAAGGGAGAGGCCGCGGAGTGCCGCTAGGCTACTCACAGATGGCGAACGCAGCTTATCTCGCTAAAAAAGGTACCGTCCCCAAGTCCTATCTGATCCGCCTGGCGACGAAGAACCTCGTGAGCAACGCCGTCCGTTCGATTCGGCCCGAGCCCTTTGTCGACCGTCGAGGCAGGCTGCTCGGGAACATCATAGCCCTGGCCGATCTTGCGCGCGGTCGAATTACTCCAGAGCGCGTCTTAGAGCTGTGACGCGTTCATCTGTGCCAGAGTCGCGATCGCCCTTCGGGGGCACATCAACCAGGGCTGCTGCGCCACCGGCCTCCCGATGACTAGGGTCGACAGCCCGCTGGACTCCCACATCGCATCAATTCGGCATCTGGCGCGGGTATACGCGGTCGCCGCTCTGGCGAATGTCGGGCTGAATCTTCTGTTCATTCCCGCCTTCGCGTTTTCGAGCGTGGTGAGGATCCCCTTGGCCGTATCGCGCGGGATACCGTTCTGTTCTGAAATAAGGTTGATCAGCGCGGCGCGACACGATCTGGTGGCAAAACCTGTCGGGTTCCTTGCTCCTTTCCCGCCCTGAACCCGTCGCCATGAACCGCAGCGATCAGGTCGCGGTTCTCGTGTCTGGCCGAAGTCGAAGTTTACTCCTCAGAGATCAATTCGCTGAGGAAATCGACAAAGGGGGTTTGGAACATCGTAGCACGGCCCATCACTGGAAATCGCCCGAACGATCAGGAGACTTGGAGCCAGTATTGGTCGATTGGAAAGAAGGTCGCCTTTTGCGCTAAACCGAACCGTGTGCACGTGAGATCGATCTGTTGAGGTGGCTTCCGGATGGAGCGACCTCGCTACGATGTTGTTCAGGCCCGCTCCCCTCCCATCACGCGAGAACTCTGCAAGTCGCAAAAAGTCGGGCTCGGCGAAGCCAACGAAATGAAGCCACACAATACTCGGTCTTAGACCAGTACATTGATCAGCGCCCTCTTTAACCACCTGGACCAATCGTCGACTTAACGTGTTTGGCTTGTGTCCCCTGATAGACAGCCCTAGCGCGCTCTCGACTGTCTCGATCGCGCAAAACGGTCGGCGCGCGATCTCGGAGTCAAGTGCGATCGTCTCATCCAATTCTTGAATTCGAGTAGATTTGAGCAGCTGCCCCCATCCAGGCCGGGGAGCAAAGATCAATCCAAAGTCTGTGCTATCAAAGGGTTTCGTGACTGCGGTTGCCAGCGCCTCTTCCGTGTGCTGTGCAAGATTTCTGCAGTCATCTGCAGGCTTCTTTAGCGTCAAAATGAAGATCCCGGACTCCCAGGCGACAGGCTGACTAAGCACCACCCTGCGAAAGGTTTCGCACAGGTTTACGGTCAGTTCCGACTTAATTTGCGAGCCGGTGTCTTCAGAGATGGCCTTGCATTCGACTTCGAACGAATCTGTGCCTGTCTCAACGAGCAGGTCGAAGGCGCCTAGTCCCTCGAGGTCAGCGAATGTGACCGTGTATCCCTTCCGTCCGAAATGAGTTGCACACCGAATTTCTTGTTCCAGCTGGCGCATGTCCCGGTCTGGTTTCAGATTGTCCATCACCATGCTTCGGAGGCGGTCAGCGCCCGCAGACGACAGCGAGACCTTCACCCGGTTGATGCCTGCGACTAGGGAGGCCGCTCGAACCGCGGAAGATACCGATACGTCGAGGCGAAAAGGCCGTGAGTGATCTACAAAGTCAATGAATTGCTCATGAAAGAAATAGCGGTCACTGAAAAGTAGCCGCGTTTTCGGCGAGAGAGACTCAAGTTTCTGGATTACCTTTCCGAGCGCCTTGGTCAACACTTCGGCGCCAACGAAATCGACGAATGCCGCCAATTCTCGAGGGAAATCGGACTGCACTAAGGTGAATTTGTCGGGGCCCGCGGCTGACACTTTGATCGTTAGCGACGGCTTAGCGGTGATCAGCGGGATCGAGCAGCATCATCTACCTCAAGGTTCGACGACGAGTTGTTGCACGGGCGCTGCGACACGATAGCAGGTGGGCCAAATCGCAGAAAAAATGGTGGGCGCGACAGGGATTGAACCTGTGACCTTCCCCGTGTGAAGGGGACGCTCTCCCGCTGAGCTACGCACCCGAACCCGTCAGGGGTTCATTTGAACCTATCGTCTAGTCATAAAGCGTTGCTCTGCAAAGTAAGCTCCCTCCGGTGTGAAGGGAGTGCTCTCCCGCTGAGCTACGCGCCCGTCCGGCAGGACCGGAGCGGCGCGATCTAAGGGACGCGGTCCGCCCAAGTCAATCGTGGGTTACCGGCCGCGGGCAAAGTCGAGGCCGAGATCCGTCGCGGTTCCGACCGCGAACCCGACCCACCGAACGTCTTGCGCCCGTCATAGCGACAAACGCGGGCAGGCGGCTCACCGCGTCGTACAGCGCGTCGAGGCTGGCGATCACCGCGGTGGCTCCCAGCGATGCGACCGGCAGCGGGCTATAGCCGTAGTCGACGACAACCACGGCAATTCGCGCGGCAATCGCGGTGTCGACGTCGGTCCGCGAGTCGCCCACCATGACCGCGCGCTTCGTCTCGCCGCCGGCGAGGCGAATGGCTTCGGTGAGGTGGCGCGGGTCGGGCTTGCGAAAGCCAAAGGTATCCTGCCCGGTGATCGCCGCGAAATACCTGTCGAGGTCGAGGATGCGCAGGAGCTTTCGCGCCGGCGCCTCGAACTTGTTGGTGCACACCGCCATCGCCCAGCCGGCGGCGGCGAACTGGTCGAGCGCCGCGCGCGCGCCAGGATAGGGCCGGCTCGCGTCGGCGATGTGCGCGTCGTAGATGGCAAGGTAATCAGTGACCAGCCTGTCGAGCATCGCTGGTGTCAGCGTCCTGCCTTCCGCGGCGAAGGCGGCCTCGATGAGCACGCGCGCGCCGCTGCCCACCATGCCGATCGCCGACTGCAAGCTGACGGGCGCCATGCCTTCCGCGGCCAGCACGGCGTTCAGCGTCGTGACGAGATCTTCCGCCGTGTCGACCAGGGTTCCGTCGAGGTCGAAAACGATGGTTGGCGGAATACTCATCCGAGGCCGTAGCCGCGCGCCATCAGCGCCGCGAACACCGGGATGGTGAAAAATACCATGCCCTCGTAATGCATGAATCGGCGGACCGCGCGAACCTCCTCGGCCGGAGGCCGGAAGGCGGAATCGCCGGCGGCGGCAATGCGCCAGCGGATGATGCGCAGCGTCGGCGGTATGGAGAGCACCCCGACAATCAGGAACGCGATGATCTTCGCCCAAAAGACCGGATTGGGCAGATAGAAACCGGCGCCTTTGATCCCGAAGAAAACGCGACAAAATCCGATCACCAGAATGAGCCCCGCCACGATGCCGAAGGCGATGTCGAGACGTGCGACATAAAGGACGTCGCGGCTGGTCATAGTCGGCCGGATGGTCATCATTTCCGTGATCAGAAGCCCGAGCAGGGCGAAGATGAGGAGATGGTGGCAGATGGCCAGCAAGGCGTCGGTCAGCATGGGCGTCTCCCGCGGGAATCGGACTGCCCTAGATACCCGCATTCCGGACCCCGTCGCCAGCGTGGCGTCGGCTCCCGGCAGATGCTAACAAACCGCCTCAAATCTCGGGGACTGCGCAGGGAGTGCCGTATGCAACTGAAGGATCCGACGCTTCTTCGCGAGCAGTGCTTCGTCGGCGGCAAGTGGATCGGCAAGCCGGAGATTGAAGTCACCGACCCGGCGACCGGCAAGGTCGTCGCGCGGGTCCCCCGTTTCGGCACCGCCGAGACTCGCGATGCAATTTCCAAGGCGCACGCGGCGCTGCCCGCCTGGTCGAAGAAAACCGGCAAGGAGCGCGCCAACGTCCTGCGCAAATGGTTCGACCTGATCATCGCCAACCGCGACGACATTGCCCTCATCATGACGACCGAGCAGGGCAAGCCGCTGGCGGAGGCCGCCGGCGAGGTCGACTACGCCGCGTCGTTCGTCGAGTTCAACGCCGAGGAAGCCAAGCGCATCTACGGCGAGACCAGCCAGAGCCATCGCGCCGATGCGCGCATCGTCGTCGTTAAGCAACCGATCGGCGTGGTCGGCGCCATCACGCCATGGAATTTCCCGGCGGCCATGATCACCCGGAAATGCGCTCCCGCCATCGCCGCCGGCTGTACCGTGGTATGCAAGCCCGCCGGCGAGACTCCGCTGACGGCCTTGGCACTGGCCGTCCTCGCCGAGCGCGCCGGCATTCCCGCCGGCGTCTTCAATCTCATCACCGGCAAATCTTCCGAAATCGGCGCCGAGTTGACGTCGAGCCCGCTGGTCAACTGCATTGCCTTCACCGGCTCGACCGAGGTCGGCAAGCTCCTCATGCGCCAGGCGGCCTCGACGGTGAAGAAGGTGGCGCTGGAACTGGGCGGCAACGCGCCCTTCATCGTCTTCGACGACGCCGACATCGACGCCGCGGTCGAGGGCGCGATCTTCTCGAAGTTTCGCAACATGGGGCAGACCTGCATCTGCGCCAACCGCATCCTCGTGCAGGACAAGGTCTACGACGCTTTCGCCGCCAAGCTGGCCGCGGGCGTCAGGAAGCTGAAGGTCGGCAACGGCGTTGAGCCCGGCGTCATGCAGGGGCCGCTCATCAATATGGCGGCGGTTGAGAAGGTCGAGGAGCACATCGCCGATGCCGTCGGCAAGGGGGCGAAGATTGCTGTCGGCGGTCATCGCGACAAGCTGGGCGGCAGTTTCTTCGAACCGACGGTGCTGACTGAAGTGAGCGCCGCGATGATGATCACCAAGGAAGAAACCTTCGGCCCGGTCGCGCCCCTCTACCGCTTCCATGACGAGGACGAAGCGATCGAGATGGCCAACGCCACGGAGTTCGGCCTCGCCGCATATTTCTACGCCCGCGACATCGGCCGCGTCTGGCGGGTGGGCGAGGGGCTCGAGTACGGCATGATCGGCATCAACTCCGGCGCCATCTCGACGGAGCTGGCGCCGTTTGGCGGCATGAAGGAGTCTGGCCTCGGCCGCGAAGGTTCGCACTACGGCGTCGAGGAGTTCGTCGAGGTCAAGTACATGCTCATGGGCGGGCTAGACCGCTGATGGTGGAGAAGAGCCCGGTCGGTGACGATGTCCGTCGGCGCGCCGGCGAGGCGGCGCTGGCCGAGGTCGAGCCGGGCATGAAGCTTGGTCTGGGCAGCGGCCGCACCGCCGAGCATTTCGTCCGCGCGCTGGGTGCCCGCGTCCGCGCCGGGCTGAAGGTCGTCGGCGTGCCGACATCCGAGCAGACGGCGAAGCTGGCTGCGGCCGAGGGCGTGCCGCTGACCACGCTGGACGCCGAGCCGACGCTCGATCTGGCGATCGACGGTGCCGACGAGATTGACCCTGAACTGCGCCTCATCAAGGGCGGCGGTGGGGCATTACTGCGCGAGAAGATCGTCGCCTCCGCCGCCCGGCGCATGATCGTCGTCGCCGATCGCGGCAAGCTGGTGAAGACATTGGGCGCCTTCCCGCTGCCGATCGAGGTCGTCGCCTTCGGCCTTGGCGCCACGCGTCGGGCGATCGACAAAGCCGCTGGCCGCCTCGGTCTCTCTGGCACCTTGACCTTGCGTCAGGCAGGAGGCCGGCCCTTCGTCACCGATAGCGGAAACCATATTGTTGACGCATCGTTCGGGCTGATGCCTGATCCCGATAGACTGGCCGCCGCCCTCAAGGAGATTACCGGGGTCGTCGAGCATGGCCTCTTCATTCGCCTTGCCAGCAGTGCAATCATCGCCGATGGCGGAGTAATAGAGCGGCTGTCGTCCTGAGTTTCGCGTCTCAAAATCCGGAGTGTCCTGGTCATGTCTTTCGTCAGCAGAATTGTCGCCATCGCCGTAGTCGGGCTCGGGCTGGCGGCCGGCTCGTCGCCGGGCTGGACGCAGGAGATCACGCCGACGCAACTCGCCGCCGGGCTGGACGTGGTCAAGAGCGCGAAGATTTCGCTTGGATTCGACGCGCTCCTCCCCCAGCTCGCCGCCCGCGTCGAGGACCGCCTGATACGGGTGCGTCCCGATCTCCACGCGCAGATAATTTCCGTAGTCGAGGCGACCGCGCTGAAGCTTGTCGATCGGCGCGCCGAACTGGACAGCGATGTCGCGCGCGTGTGGTCGAAGCAATTCAGCGAGGACGAATTGAAAACCATCGCCGCTTTTTACAAAACGGCGGCGGGTCTGAAGTTTTCGGCGCTCGCCGGCCCCGCCGGGCAATTGCAGCAGGGCATGGTCGCCGCCGTGCAGCAGTGGTCGGACAGGGTCGGCGCCGAACTTCTCGACAAGTCGCGCGAAGCCTTGAAGGCGCAGGGAATCCAGTTCTGAGCCGCGATTAGATTGTGACCGCCGCCCGCCAGGACTACGACTACGACCTCTTCGTCATCGGGGCGGGCTCGGCCGGAGTGCGCGCCGCGCGCCGCGCCGCCGAGATGGGGAAGCGGGTGGCAATTGCCGAGGAGAACCGCGTCGGCGGGACCTGCGTGCTGCGCGGCTGCGTACCGAAGAAGCTATTCGTTCACGCCGCTCACTACGCCGAGTCTTTCGAAGATTCCGTCGGCTTCGGCTGGCGCATCGACGGGCTGCATTTCGATTGGCCGACGCTCACGGTCAATGTCGAGGCCGACGTTTCGTGGCTCTCCAGCGTCTATATCCGCAACCTTGAGAAGGCGGGTGCCGAGATCATCCGCAGCCGGGCCTCCTTGAAGGATGCTTACACCGTTGCGCTCCTCGCACCGGACCGCGACGTAACCGCCCGCGTGATCCTGGTCGCCACCGGCGGCAAGCCGCGTCGCAACCTGCCGATTCCCGGCATCGAACTGGCGATCACCTCTAACGAATTCTTCCATCTGCCGCGTTTGCCGAAGCGCATACTCATCGTCGGCGGCGGCTACGTCGCCATCGAGATCGCTTCTGTGTTCGCCGCATTCGCCAGCAATGTGACCATTATGCATCGTGGCGCCGAGATTCTGCGCGGCTTCGACGCCGAGGCCCGTCAGGCGCTGCATTCCGGTCTGGAGCGGCGCGGCGTCACGATTCAAACCGGCGAGCAGCTCGCCGAAGTCCGCAAGACAGGCGATGGCCTGCTGGCGATCACGAAATCGGGTGCTGAGTTCGCCGTCGACGAGGTCCTGCTGGCCGTCGGCCGCGATCCCAATACGAAGGGGCTGGGGCTCGAAGCTATCGGCGTTAAACTCGATGCCACGGGTGCGGTTGCCGTTGACCAATACTCGCAGTCGAGTGTGCCGAATATCTACGCCGTCGGCGATGTGACTAACCGGCTGCAGTTCACCCCGGTGGCTATTCGCGAGGGCTCGGCATTCGTCGACACCGTCTTCGGCGGCAAGCCGACGGCGGTCAACTACGACAACGTCCCTGTCGCGGTATTTGGTGTGCCTGAGGTAGGTTCGGTTGGTGTAACCGAGGAGGCGGCGCGCCTGCGATACCCGTCGCTCGATATCTACCGTTCCATGTTCAAGCCGTTGCCGTACCGGGTCGCCGGGCGCGATGAGCGCATGCTGATCAAGCTGATTGTCGAGGGCGACACCGACCAGGTGCTCGGTTGCCATATCGTCGGGCCGAACGCCGGCGAGCTGGTCCAGCTTGTGGCGATCGCGATCAGGCTTGGCGCCACCAAGGCCGACTTCGACTCGACCATGGCGCTGCACCCGACGCTTGCCGAAGAAATTGTCACCATGGGCCAGCCGGCAGAGCGCATTCGCCGCGAGGCGGCGGAGTAGACGGCTCCGAGCCGCAGGGGTTATAACCCGCGCCGCGGTCAGGGTTTTCTGGCCGCTCCGGAGCTGCTGCCATGAAGGACGGATGGACCCCGAGTAGCTGGCGGCAGCAGCCGATTGAGCAGTCTCCGGCCTACCCGAATGCGGCAAAGCTGGCGGCAGTCGAAGCCCAATTGGCCGGCTTCCCGCCGCTGGTCTTCGCCGGCGAGGCCCGCAAGCTCAAGAAGGCGCTCGCCGGAGTCGCCGAAGGCAAGGCGTTCCTGCTCCAGGGCGGCGACTGCGCCGAGAGCTTTGCCGAGCATTCCGCCGACAACATCCGTGATTTCTTCCGCGTCTTCCTGCAGATGGCGGTGGTGCTGACCTTTGCCGGCGCGCTGCCTGTCGTGAAAATCGGTCGCATCGCCGGCCAGTTTGCGAAGCCGCGTTCTTCCGACACCGAAATCCAGAACGGCGTCGGGTTGCCCAGCTATCGCGGCGACATCGTCAACGACATCGCCTTCACCCCTGCCGCCCGCATCCCCGATCCGTCGCGCCAGATCGAGGCTTATCGCCAGTCGGCGGCCACCCTCAACCTCATCCGCGCCTTCGCCACCGGCGGCTACGCCAATCTCGAGAACGCCCACCGCTGGATGCTCGGCTTCATCAAGGACAGCCCGCAGGCCGCCCGTTACGAGGAACTCGCCAACCGCATCACCGAGGCGCTCGACTTCATGCGCGCCTGCGGGATCGATCCGGAACTGCACCCGGAGATGCGCACGACCGATTTCTACACGAGCCATGAAGCGCTGCTGCTCGGCTTCGAGCAGGCCATGACCCGCAACGACTCGACCTCCGGCGACTGGTACGCGACCTCTGGCCATATGGTCTGGATCGGCGATCGCACCCGCCAGCCCGACAACGCCCACGTCGAATATTGCCGTGGCATCAAGAATCCGATCGGCCTGAAGTGCGGCCCGTCGCTCACCGGCGACGATCTCATCAAGCTGATCGACGTTTTGAACCCGGACGAAGAGCCTGGTCGGCTGACTCTGATTTGCCGTTTCGGCGCCGACAAAGTGGCCGAGCACCTGCCGAAGCTCATCCGCGCCGTCAAGCGGGAAGGGCGCGCGGTTGTCTGGTCATGCGACCCGATGCATGGCAACACGATCAAGGCGGCGAACAACTATAAGACGCGGCCGTTCGATCGCATTATGGCGGAGATTCGCGGCTTCTTTGCCATCCACCACACGGAAGGCACCATCCCCGGCGGCGTGCATCTCGAGATGACCGGCAACGACGTGACCGAGTGCACCGGCGGCGCCCGTGCCATCACCGAGATGGACCTCCACGACCGCTATCACACCTATTGCGACCCGCGCCTCAACGCCGATCAGGCGATCGAGGCGGCGTTCCTGATCGCCGAACTGCTCAAGCGCAATCGCACCGAGAACAGCGCGCGGAACGCGGTAGCGGCGCACGCCTGAACGACAAATAAGGACGAGCGAATGGGGACGATCATCAAGCTGAAGGCGAGCGACGGGTTCACGCTCGGCGCCTATGAAGCAAAGCCGGCGGGCAAGGTGCGCGGCGGCATCGTCGTCATCCAGGAAATTTTTGGCGTTAACGCGCACATCAGGCATGTCGCCGACCGCTACGCCGCGGAAGGCTATCACGCCGTTGCGCCGGCGATCTTCGATCGCGCCGAGCCGAACATCGAGCTGGAGTATGACGCGAAGGGCGTCGAGCGGGGCAGGGGAATCCGGGAGAAAATTCCGCTCGACAAGACGCTCCTTGACGTCGCCGCCGCCGTCGCCGCGCTTCAGGTGGACGGCAAGGTTGCCATCGTTGGCTATTGCTTCGGCGGCTCGCTCGCCTGGTTCGGCGCCACGCGCCTGACCGGGCTTGCCGCCACCGTCGGCTACTACGGCGGCATGATCGCCCCGCACCTCGACGAGAAGCCGCGCTGCCCGGTGATGCTCCATTTCGGCGAGAAGGATCAGGGCATCCCGATGAGCGATGTCGAAAAGATCAAGGCCGCCGTCGATCCAAAAATGGTGCAAGTTTTCAGCTATCCCGCCGCCGGCCACGCCTTCAACCGCGAAGGCAACCAGGCCTACGAGGCGGATAGCGCAAAGCTGGCGCTGAAGCGGACGCTGGATTTCCTGCACAAATACATCGGCTAGGCGGCGATTGCCGCGACGCGGCGGCCACGCTACACCCGCGCGCATGGCCGTTTCCCTGACCGACACGCTCGTCATTGCCGTCGCCCAGCTCGATTCGACTGTCGGTGACATCGACGGCAATCTTGCCAAGGCGCGCGCGGCGCGGGAGGAAGCCGCGGCCGCCGGCGCCGATCTCCTCGTACTGTCCGAGCTGTTCATCGCCGGCTACCCGCCCGAGGATCTGGTGCTGAAGCCGGCATTCCAGGACGCCTGCCGTACGGCCGTCGAGGCATTCGCGCTGGAAACCGCCGATGGCGGTCCGGGCGTCGTCATCGGCACTCCGTGGCCGCATGAGGCCAAATGCTACAACGCCGTGGCGCTGCTCGATGGCGGCAAGGTCGAGGGCCTCCGCTTCAAGGTGGAACTCCCCAACTACGGCGTCTTCGATGAGTTGCGCGTCTTCGACAAGGGGCCGCTGCCCGGCCCGATCGGCTTCCGCGGCCTCCGCCTCGGCCTGCCGATCTGCGAGGACATCTGGTTCGATCAGGTGCCTGAGTGCTACCTCGAAACCGGCGCCGAACTGCTCGTCGTGCCGAACGGCTCGCCGTACTCCGCCGCCAAGGCCGATCAGCGCATGCAGGTGGCGGTCGCCCGCGTCGTCGAGACCGGCCTGCCGCTCATTTACGTCAACCAGTGCGGCGGGCAGGACGAGCTGGTCTTCGACGGCGCCTCCTTCGCCCTCAACGGTGACCGTTCGCTTGCCTTCCAGATGACCCAATTCGAGCCCGGCGTAGCGCTCACCCGATGGAAGAAGACCGATGGCGCGTGGCGCTGCGTCGAGGGTCCGAAGGTAGCGCTACCCGACGTCGAGGAAGCCAACTGGCGCGCCTGCGTCGCGGGCCTCCGCGACTACGTCAACAAGAACGGTTTCCCCGGCGTCGTGCTCGGCCTTTCCGGCGGCATCGACTCGGCGGTCGTGGCGGCGATGGCGGTGGATGCGCTCGGCAAGGACCGCGTTCACTGCGTCATGCTGCCCTACCGCTACACCTCGAACGAAAGCCTCAACGACGCGGCCGCGATCGCCGAAACGCTCGGTGTCCGCTACGACATCGTGCCGATCGAGCCGCCGGTGGAAGGCTTCACCACGGCGCTCACGCCGGTTTTTGCCGGCAAGGCACCCGATATCACGGAGGAGAACCTGCAGTCGCGCACGCGCGGCACGATCCTCATGGCGATCTCCAACAAATTTGGCTCGATGGTGCTGACCACCGGCAACAAGTCGGAGATGTCGGTCGGCTATGCCACGCTCTACGGCGACATGAACGGCGGCTTCAATCCGGTCAAGGATCTCTACAAGACGGAGGTCTACGATCTCGCGCGCTGGCGGAATGCCCACCAGCCGCGTGGCGCGATGGGTCCTGCTGGGCCGGTGATCCCGAAGAATGTCATCACCCGCGCCCCTTCGGCCGAACTGAAGCCCGACCAGACCGACCAGGATTCGCTGCCGCCCTACGAGGTCCTCGACGATATCCTCGAGTGCCTGGTGGAAGGCGAGATGCGCGTCGCTGAAGTCGTCGCCCGCGGCCACGACGAGGCGACGGTCCGCAAGGTCGAGCGCATGCTCTATCTCGCGGAATACAAGCGTCGTCAGGCCGCCCCCGGCGTAAAAATCACCCGCCGCAACTTCGGCCGCGACCGCCGCTATCCCATCACCAACAAGTTCCGCGACCGGACCTAGCGCAAGCTAGCCCTGCAGCACCAGCGTCGCCCATTCGCCAAGGATGAGCGAACGGGAAAACATCAGCCCCACGTCGCGGTACATCGCCGCCACCCGCCGCTGCTGTTCGGTGAGCAGCCCCGACAGGATCACATTGCCGCTCGGCGCAAGGTTGTGCGCAATGGCCGGCGCGAGATGCACCAACGGCCCGGCAAGGATATTGGCGACAATCAGGTCGTAGGGCGCCCGCGCTCCGATCGTGAGGTGGTTCAGTCCGGTCGCAACCAGCGTGCGCACGAAGTGCGAGACGCCGTTCAGCCGCACGTTCGCGCGCGCAACTCTCTCGGCCACCGGGTCGATGTCGCTCGCCAGAACTTCGGCACGGGCGCGCTTTGCCAGCGCAATCGCCAGCACGCCGGAGCCGGTGCCGACATCCAGCGCATTGACGATCGGCCGCGTTTTGGCGATGCGGTCGATGGCGAGCAGGCAGCCGGTGGTCGTGCCGTGATGGCCGGTGCCGAACGCCAGGCCGGCCTCGATCTCGATGCCGATGTCGTTGCCCCCGACACGCGCCCGATCGTGACTGCCGTGAACGAGGAAGCGCCCGGCGCGCACCGGCGCCAGACCTTCGAGGCTCTTCGCCACCCAGTCCGTTTGCAGCAGCGTCGCGACAGTGAAGCCGCGCTTTCCCGCCAGCCGCGCCAGCGCGGCGCGCTCATCCTTGTCCGGCCCCGTCTCGAAATAGACCGCGACCTGCCAGCGGCCCGGGGCGGTTTCGCTGAGATCGAACGCCCGCTCCCACAGCAGCGCGTCCTCGCCAAGCGTCGCCGCCAAAGCCCGGGCAGGCGCCTCGGGCAGAGCGAGGGTCGCGACCTTGGTCATGCCTTTTTCGCCGCGGAGCCATGTGAATCAGCCGGCTAACCGCTTAGCGCAAACCGGCCCGAAACACCAAGATCCGCGCGCTTCGGACGCCGCCTAGTCACTACAGTGCATCCGGCCATTTTTGTTATGCTCCTGGCTCACGGGGGACAGAATGGCCGCTGACACCGCCGAATTCTTTGGCACTCTGCCGCAGCAGGAAATGCAGCGCATCGCGAATGCGCTCTGGCCGCTGCTGAAGGGCGATCCGCGTTACGCGTACGAGGGTCGTTTCGTCGGCCTTGACCGGCCCGATCTCGCCGGCGTTGAAGTCCTCGCCGCCCTGGCCGGCACCCAGGGTGGGACGGCTTCCTTCTTTGTGGACGCTGGCGGCGAGAACCCGATCACCTCGGCTCTTCAGGCACGCGGATACACCACCGACCGTTGGGATCACCTCATGGCGGGCGAGGCGGGTATCGCCATCTCACGCGATATCGTTGATCACTATAGCCTGCCGACCGGTTTAAAGCTGCACGAAGTAGGCCGCGCAACCACCGAGGCGCAGATGCAATCGTTCGCCGAGATGGCGCTGTCGTGCGGCGTCCTGCTGCCGGCGGGACGCGCTCTCCGCGGCGAGACACGGAACAGCGTTTTCTATGTGTTGCTCGATGCGACGGGCGAGCCCGTTTCATGTTCGGGCGCGGTGCTACGCAATCAGCCGGGAAGCCCGTTCGCTGACGCGTCGTGGTGGGGGATGCTCGCCACGCGCGAAGATATGCGCGGCCGCGGTCTCTCGCTCTACCTTGGTGCACTCGCGATGGTGACGATGGCCGATCGGTTCGGCGCGCGCCGCTTTTACACCGGCGTGCGCACCGACAACGCCGTATCGCAAAAGCTCTGCCGCAGGCTCGGTTTGGGCGATCACGGGCTGACGGTCATGGCGGTGCTAGATCCCGCCCGTTTCGGCAACACAAAGATGACGCGCTAGTGCCGCTCGACGAACGAGTCGAGCACGCGCTTCTGCCCGGCCTTCTCGAACTCGATGGTCAGCTTGTTGCCGTCGATGGCCGAGATGCGGCCATAGCCGAACTTCTGGTGGAATACGCGCTCGCCCATCGCGTATTCGCTCGTCCCGCCGATGACGCTTTTCGCCACCAGTTCGCCCTCCAGCAACCGAGGCCCGGAAGAAAGCGGATGCTCGAAGCCATTCTTTTTGGCCGCCGTATCCTTGTTGCGCTGGGCCCGCTGCCAGCCCGGCGTCGAATAGGACGTATTGGCAAATGGGTCGCGCGCATCGAAGCGTGAGGCGCCGTAGGCCGCGGAGCCGTAGCCGCCGTAGTTCGACGTATCCTCCTGCACATCGACGTGCGCCTCCGGCAGTTCGTCGAGGAAGCGCGACGGGATGCCGGCCTGCCACAGGCCGTGCATGCGGCGGTTGGCCGCAAAGCGAATGAGCGCACGCTTGCGCGCCCGCGTGATGCCGACGTAGGCGAGCCGTCGTTCTTCCTCCAGCCCCGCCTTGCCGTTCTCGTCGAGCGTGCGCTGCGACGGAAACAAGCCTTCCTCCCAGCCGGGCAGGAATACCGTGTCGAATTCCAGCCCCTTCGCCGAATGAAGCGTCATGATCGAGACGGCATCATTGCCGGCATGGCTGTCGGCATCCATCACCAGCGAGATGTGCTCGAGGAACCCGGTCAGCGAGTCGAATTCATCCATGGAGCGCACCAGCTCCTTCAGGTTCTCCAGCCGACCGGGAGCGTCGGCCGAGCGGTCCGCCTGCCACATCTCGATATAGCCGCTCTCCTCCAGCACCAGCTCCGCGAACTCGGTGTGCGGCAGCGTCGCCATCTGGCCGCGCCAGCGCGCGAACGATGTAAGGAGATCGCGGACGCCGGCGCGCGTGCGCGCCGCCAGTTCGTCCGTCTCGGTCAGTTCGGCCGCCGCCGCCATCAGTGGAATCTTCCGCGCCCGCGCTCGATCGTGCATCGCCTTCACCGTAGTCTCGCCGATGCCGCGCCGGGGCACGTTGACGATGCGCTCGAACGCGAGATCGTCGGCCGGCTGCGCGGTAGCGCGGAAATAGGCGAGCGCATCGCGCACCTCCTGCCGCTCGTAGAAGCGCGGGCCGCCGATGACACGATACGGCAGCCCCAGCGTCACGAAGCGATCCTCGAATGAGCGCATCTGGAACGACGCCCGCACGAGGATGGCGATTTCGTTCAGCGCGTGCCCCTTGTGCTGCAGCGCCTCGATCTCCTCGCCGACGGCGCGCGCCTCCTGCTCGCTGTCCCACGAAGAGGCAACCGAGACGCGCACGGCATCGGGATCGGTAGCGTCGGTGAACAGCGTCTTGCCGAGCCGCCCCTCGTTGTGGGCGATGAGATGCGAGGCGGCGCCGAGGATATGCGAGGTCGAGCGGTAGTTCCGCTCAAGACGGATGACGGTGGCGCCCGGAAAATCCTTCTCGAAGCGCAGGATATTGTCGACCTCCGCCCCGCGCCATCCATAGATCGACTGGTCGTCGTCGCCGACGCAGCAGATGTTGTTCTTGCCCTGCGCCAGCAGCCGCAGCCACAGATACTGCGCCACGTTGGTATCCTGGTATTCGTCGACCAGAATGTAGCGAAAGCGATTGTGATAGTCGGCGAGCACGTCCGGGTGCGTCCGCAGGATGCGCAACGGTTCCAGCAGCAGGTCGCCGAAGTCCGCCGCGTTCAGCGTCCGCAGCCGCTCCTGATAGGCGGCGTAGAGCTTCTTGCCGCGCCCGTCGGCGAAGGCCCGCCCGTCCGCCTCGGAGACGTCCGCTGGCGATTGTCCCCGGTTCTTCCACGAGTCGATCATCCCGGCGAGCTGCCGCGCTGGCCAGCGCTTCTCGTCGATGTTCTCCGCCACGATCAGCTGCTTCATCAGGCGGATCTGGTCGTCGGTATCGAGAATGGTGAAATCCGACTTGAGGCCGGCAAGTTCTGCGTGGCGGCGGAGCAGCTTGGCGCCGATCGAATGGAACGTGCCCAGCCATTGCATGCCCTCGACGACGCCGCCGATGAGATCGCCGATGCGGATCTTCATCTCGCGCGCCGCCTTGTTGGTGAAGGTCACCGCGAGGATCTGCCAGGGCTGTGCCCTGCCAGTGGCGAGCAGATGCGCGATCCGCGTGGTCAGCACCCGCGTCTTGCCGGTCCCGGCTCCGGCCAGCACCAATACAGGCCCCTCGGTTGCCTCGACCGCCGCCCGCTGCTCCGGGTTCAGCTTAGCCAGATAATCCCGGGACCGCGCGCCCGCGGCCCGCGCCGCGATACCTCCCGCCCGCGGCACTGGCGCGGGCACGGCCTCTCGCCCGTCGTCGTCGGGCGGCGGCACCTCGTCGAAACGCTTGGCAGGGTCGGTCATCAACGGCCGCAACTTTCCCGAATCCGGAAGGGAGAACACTATAGCAACCAATATCCACAGATAGGCATGTCAGCCCAGCGAATGAAGGCGCTTCACCCATGCAAATCTGGAGAATGACCACGGGCGCGGCTGATTCGCAGGCCATCTGGAGGGGCAGATGCGATATATGCTTGCTGCCGCGCTTGCCGCGCTCGCGGTCGCGTCGGCGTTGGACACTGCCGCAGCCGCGTCGCCGGCGGCCTACGATTGGAGCGGCGCTTACGTCGGCGCCTTTGCCGGGGCGGCCGTCGGCAGTTCCAGCCTCTCCACGGTCGTTGATTGCAGCGCCTACGGTGTGCTTTGCGACCCTTCTCCTCATTATCTGAACAACGGCCTGCTCATTGGTGCGACGGCCAGTGGCTCCGCTTCGGGGTCGGCCTTCACCGGCGGGGGGTTCGCAGGTCGCAACTGGCAAAGGGGCAGCGCGGTGTTTGGTTTCGAGGCTGACGTCAGCGCGCTGCCGCTCGACCTGAGCAACGGCGGCAGCGCCGGCACCCTCAATCTCGGGCTCTACAATAATAACGGCACGGTGCCCTCGGTATTCAACGTGATGGCGACGGCGTCGACGGATTGGCTGGTGACCGCGCGCTTCCGCGCCGGTTTCCTGCCGTCACCCAACCTGCTCCTCTATGGGACGGCCGGCATCGCGGCGACCGAATTCACAGTCTCCAATTCCTTCAGCGACAACTTCAACAACGGCGTTGGCACGGGCAACCGGGAGTCCTCGAGCGACGCAGAATTCCGCACGGCGCTGGTCATCGGCGCGGGCATGGAGTGGGCAATGAGCCGGCGGTGGCGTCTCCGCGCTGAATTTCTGCACGTCGACTTCGGCTCGCTTTCGACCGCCGGTATCTCAACTTATTTGCCGCAAGTGCCTGAATCCAGTCCGATCACCAGCACCGCCAGCCTCACGGCCGACATCGTCCGCGCGGGAATCGCTTACGGCTTCTAGCGAGAGGCCGAGAAACAGCGCCTGCGGCAAACCCATTGAAATCCGCGGCGTTATTGTAGAACCTGCCAGCGCAGGGGGGGCGAGAACAGGGCGCCCGATGTTTCTTTTGTCCCAGATGCTCAGGTCGATCGTTCGCGTCGGCACGCTGACTCTGATCGACGCGGACGGCCGCCGCCATGTCTTTGCCGGGGCGCCGGGGCCGGCCGTTACCGCACGGCTGACCGACAAGTCGCTGCCGCGCCGGATGATGATGAACCCGAGCCTGGCGGTCGGCGAAGCCTACATGGACGGCACGCTGGTTTTCGAAGGCGGATCAACGCTTTCCGACGGGCTGGCGCTCTTCGCCGGCAACAGCGGATCGCTGTCGACCTACCCGCTCCAGCGCGTGCTCCGCGGTGTGAAACGCAACTTCCGCCGCTTCCAGCAGATGAACCCGATCGGCCGCGCTAGGGAGAATGTCGCGCATCATTATGACATCGGGAACGACTTCTACCGCCTCTTCCTGGACGACGGGATGCAGTATTCCTGCGCGTACTTCCTCAAAGAGACGGACACGCTCGAACAGGCACAGGAAAACAAGCTAAGGCTCATAGCCGCCAAGCTGCAGTTGAAACCCGGCCAGCGCATACTCGACATCGGCAGCGGCTGGGGGACGATGGCGATGTACCTGGCGAAGGTCGCCGACGTCGACGTGACCGGGGTGACGCTGTCGGAGGAGCAGCATGTCCTGTCGAACAAACGCGCCGCCGAAGCGGGGCTATCCTCGCGCGTCCGCTTCGAGCTGCGCGATTATCGCGAGCAGCCGGGGCCGTTCGACCGCATCGTCTCCGTCGGCATGTTCGAACATGTCGGCGTGCCGCACTACGGCGAATTCTTCGCCAGGGTGCGCCAGCTGCTCACCGAGGACGGCATCACGCTGCTCCACTCGATCGGCCACATGCGACCGCCGGGCGGGGCGAGCCCGTGGATCCGCAAGTACATCTTTCCCGGCGCCTACGGCCCGGCGCTGTCGGAGGTCTTCGCCGCCACCGAGCGCGCCGGCCTGTGGGTGACCGACGTCGAGATCCTCCGCCTGCACTACGCCCGCACGCTGCACGAATGGGGGCGCCGCTTCGCCGCCAACCGCGACAAGGTCGCGGCGATGTACGACGAGCGCTTCTGCCGCATGTGGGAGTTTTATCTGGCGACCTGCGAGATGATCTTCGAGCGCGGCCCGCAGCAGGTCTTCCAGATGCAGCTCACCCGCAGGATCGACGCCGCCCCGGTCGTGCGCGACTACATGGTGGACACGCAACGCCGTTACCGCGAGGCGGGGTAGGGCACCCGCGCCGCACCCGGCAGCCCGATACGACGCCTCAGAAATCCTGCTGCGTCGGCCGGAACAGTATCTCGTTGATGTCGACCGTCTCCGGCTGGCTCATGGCGAAGATCACCATGTCGGCGAAGGCGTCCGCGGGAATGGCGATGCCGTAGCGCTCGCGCACGCCGGCCGCGATGTCGGCCTCGGTGACGCTCTCGGGGAGTTCGGTGGCGACGATGCCGGGCGAGATGATCGTCGTGCGGATGTTATAGGGCTTCACCTCCTGGCGCAGGCCCTCGGAGATGATGCGCACGGCCGTCTTCGTCGCCCCATAGACGGCACTGCCGGCGCGCACCTTGTGGCCGGCCACCGACGACACGTTGATGATGTGGCCGCTCTTCTGCTTCATCATGTGCGGCATGACGGCGGCGATCCCGTAGAGCACGCCCTTGATGTTGACGTCGATCATGCGGTCCCAGTCCTCGACCTTGAGCCGCTCGAGCGGCGACAGCGGCATGATGCCGGCGTTGTTGATGATGACGTCGACGCGCCCGTGCGCCGTGACCGCCGTCTCGACCAGCCGCTTTACTTGATCGTTCTTGGACACATCCGTCTGCACGACGGCGCCGGCGCCAAGCTTCAGTTCCTTGGCGAGCGCCTCAAGCCGGTCGATGCGTCGCGCGCCAAGCACCAGCTTCGCCCCGCCACGAGCAAGGTGCCGCGCCGCAGCTTCCCCAAGCCCGCTGCTCGCCCCGGTGATCACCACCACCTTGCCCTCGATGCCCTGCGTCATTTGGATTTTCCTTTTCCGAAACTCGTGCCCGCGCCTGTGGCGTCTGCTCGGGCGATGCTTTTACGCTGATTGCAGCACGTATCACAATCGACATGCGGGCGAGGATGTGACACCTGGCCCGTCCGCTCGCGCGCGGTCAGACGCCGGCATCCTCGAAGACGCGCTTGGCGATCGGCAAAGCCGTGCTTGCCGTCGGCCAGCCAGCGTAGAAGGCGAGGTGAGTAATCGCCTCGATCAGCTCGTCGCGGGTAACGCCGTTTTCCAGCGCCCGATTCAGGTGAAAAGGCAACTCGTTGATCCGGTAGAGCGCCACGAGGCTCGCGACTGTGACGAGGCTCCGGTCGCGGAGAGAAAGGCCCGGTCGCTCCCATACATCGCCGAACAACACGTTGTCGGTGTAGTCGGCGAGGGCAGGCGCGATCTCCGCAAACGGGTTTTTGCGCGGTGTGTCAGTCTTGTTCGACATGATGCGATCTCCATTGTTGATTGACGGCTAGCCAAACGACGGGCCGTCCAATCGCGTCCCTATCCGACGCTCGGAAGCTTCAGGAGGCGAAGGGCGACGACGGCGGTGCACAGCACGCTCAGCATGCTGACGAAGAACACCGAACCCAGGCCTGCCCATCCGGCGATCAAGCCAAGGATCGGGGTGCCGAAGCCGAGAGCGACGTCGAGAAAGACTGTGTACATGCCCAACGCGAGACCTCGGCTCTCCGGCGGCGCCCGCCGTACGGCTTCCAGACCAAGACCGGGGTAGATCAACGAATAACCGAGACCGGTGATGGCGGCTCCGGTCGTAGCTGCGAGCGGACCGGACGCCAGCCAGATCATTGCGAGACCGACCGCTTCGATAACAACGCAAACCAGAGCGACTTTTGCCCCGCCGAATTTGTCGGGCAGTTGACCAAGAGCGCCGCGGGCCGCGATCAAACAAGCGGCGAAGGCGCTGAAGGGAAGCCAGACCGGGCTCCAGCCGCGCTCGGCAAACATCAGCGCGCTGAAAGCGATGATCGCGCCGAAACCGATGCTGCTGAAAGCAGTTCCAAGGCCAGGCGCCCAGACAACGCCCGCCACGTTCCGGAAGGCCGGCCTTGTGCCGCGCCTGGCAGGAATCGGGGACAGCGGCGCCACGACCAGTAAAGTCGCGAGCGGAACCAGCGTGGTTGCCAGCGCGACCGCGGGAAAACCCCCGACGGTGTAAAGGGCTGTGCCTATCGGCGCTCGAAGCGCCAGTGCTGTAAACAACGCCATCCCGACCCACGCTATGACCCGCCCGGAACTGCGTGAGTCGACGAGCGCCAGACCCCAACTGATCGCTCCGGTGATGATGAAGCTCTCGGCGACGCCAAGCAGCCCGCGGCCGAGCAGCAGGACTGTTACCGACGTGATCGGCGACCCGATAAAACCGAGGGACAGAAAGTAGAGCAGGCCCAACGCAGTTGCTGCGAGAAGTCCGACGATAATGCCGTGCTTTGCCCCGCTGCTGTCCGAATAGTAGCCGGCCCACACCCGCGACAGGAGCGAAGCCGCGAACTGGCTACCGGCAACGAGGCCGACCACGAACGTTCCGAAGCCTAGTCCCTGATGGACGTGCAGCGGCAGCACGGGCAGCGCCAGGCCGATGACGAGGAAGCTGACCAGCACGACCGTCATGATAGGCAGAACGGCCGCCATGCCGGGCGCGGCAGTTGGCGGTGATGAAGTGCGGACGGCCATGGAGACGGTCATCGCACTACCCGCCGTATTGCTCGTTGGTGACGTGATCCAGCCAGTCGACGTTCTTTCCGTCGAGTTTTTCCTGGATCGCCATGTGCGTCATCGCCGTGGTCGGCGAAGCGCCGTGCCAATGCTTTTCATCGGGGGGAAACCACACCACGTCGCCGGGGTGGATTTCCTCTATCGGTCCGCCTTGGCGCTGAACGCGGCCGACGCCGGCGGTGACTATCAGGGTCTGTCCGAGCGGATGGGTGTGCCATGCCGTGCGGGCACCCGGCTCAAAGGTGACGCTCCCGGCAGATGCGCGCGCGGGTTCGGGCGCTGCAAAAAGTGGATCGATGCGTACCGTGCCGGTGAACCATTCTGGCGATCCCCTTCCCGAAGGCTTGGAGCCGATGCGCTGGATCTCCATTGGATTCTTTCCTTTCAAGCCACTTCCCGGCTTTCGCGCCGCCGCTTTCGATGACCCTCATTTAGCGAGTGCAATCGACCGGGATTAGCCGGTAAAATCGGCATGTACTTATGCAGGGGTGATATAAATGGACCGAAAGGACGTCGAGGACCTCTTGGTCTTTGCCGCGGTCGCCAAGGAGCGGAGCTTCACAAAGGCGGCGGCTAAGTTGGGGATGTCACAATCGGCCCTGAGCCGTACTGTCAGCCAACTCGAGGCCGGTCTTGGAGTCCGGCTTCTGGCGCGCACAACTCGAAGCGTTTCTCCCACTGAGGCAGGTCAACGTCTGCTGCAAACCGTCGGCCCTCGCTTTGACGAGATCGAGGCCGAGCTCGCATCGCTTGGCGAACTGCGGGACAAGCCGGCCGGAACGGTCCGCATAACCGCAACCGAATTTGCCGCCGATGCGATCCTCATCCCCAAACTGGCGAAGCTGCTGGGTGAGTATCCGGATATCAAGGTCGAGATCATTATCGACTACGGACTCACGGATATCGTGGCCGAGCGCTACGACGCGGGCGTGCGCAGTGGCGAGCAGGTAGCGAAGGACATGATCGCTGTGCGCGTTGGCCCCGACATGCGCATGGCCGTCGTCGGAACTGCGGCTTATTTCCGTCAGCGCGGCGAACCTAAAAAGCCCCAGGACCTGATCGGCCACAACTGCATCAACCTGCGGCTACCTACCCACGGCAGCCTGTACGCATGGGAGTTCAAAAGGCACGGCCGCGAAATCAGGGCGCGCGTGGATGGGCAACTCACGTTCAATGCGACGGCCCAGATGCTGAATGGCGCGCTTGCGGGACTGGGGCTGGCGTACGTGCCGGAAGGGTTGGTGACGGAGCATCTCGCAAAGGGTCGTCTTAAGCGCGCACTTGAAGATTGGTGTCCGCCGTACGTCGGGTACCACCTGTATTACCCGAGCCGGCGCCAGGCGACGCCGGCATTCTCACTAGGCCGTGTTGACGGTTTTCATCCAGAGCTTTGCGGCCGCGATGCACAGCATCGAGAGGAAAGCTCTGGCGGTTTTCTCGTAACGCGTCGCGATGCGGCGGAACTGCTTGAGCCGGTTGACGCAGCGCTCAATGAG
>DATCBY010000022.1:0-58536 GCA_036511595.1 Bauldia sp. | reverse complement strand
GATCGTAGCCGGCGCGATCCATGCTTTCGAGATAGGGTTGCACAAGCGTGAGCGGCAGGAACGCGGCGTTCATCGGGGCGCCAAGGTGGACAATGCCGCGTTTCGCTTCGGCCTCATGCTCGAGCGCGATGACGCGCAGATCGGCGAGTACCGCCAGAAGTTCCGGAGTTTTCTCGCCCGAGAACACGACGCTCGTGTCTACGCCGCGAGACACAAGCATCGCTTGCGGCAGATAGAGCTGCCCGCGGCGCGCATGGATCGGCAGCGCCCGCATGATGCCGGTGAGCGCATAGGCGACTCCCGCATGGCCGGCCGCTTCAGCAGTTCCGGGATCGCGGCCGCCGGCAAGGACGATCGCCGCAAGCTGGATCAACGAGGATGATGTTTCGCCGGCATACCCCTCGAGGTCGTTGAGGGTCGGCATCGGATCGTCGTAGAGGTCGAAGACGCGGGCGTCGATCAAGCGAACGAGCGCATCCACAGGGAGCGAGAACTCCGCGATTGTCTGGTTAAGCGCCGTTGCGACAGGATGGCCCGCGGCCGCGCCGCTGGTAACGGCGTCGCGCCACCACTGCAGGCGGATTTCGCCCAATCGCGGGTCGCTGACCGCCTCGCGGACGCGAGCAACCTCGGCGTTGAAGGCATGGAGCGCGAAAAGGTGACGCCGAAACGGCTCTGGCGCGAACAGGTCAGCGACGTAGCGGTCGCGGTCGGCGGCGCGCACGGTCTCGGCCGCCCGTTCGAACGGTTCGGTCGGCAGCGCGGCGTGACCTGGTTGGCGCATCAGTCAACGGCGATCAATGCGGCTGCAACAGCCCGTGCCTCAGCGAGCAGCACGTTGAACGTGCGCACTGCGGCGCCCGTTGCCATGGGTTCGGCAACTATTCCCAAAGCGCGACAGTGCGCCCGCATGGCCGGCTTCAGCGGAACCAGCTCCCTGCCCGTGCCAACCAGAAGGATTTCTATCTCGGCGGCCTCGATGAATACCGGCTCCAGATTTGCCTCGTCGAGCGCGTCGGGTGCCGGTGCATCCCAGCCGTGAATCCCGCTGGGCAAGCACAGGAGCGACCCGCGGTGAGACATCCCGGCAAAGCGGAAGCCGCCGTTGCCATAAGCCTCGATCGCTGCGCGGCCGGGATAGTGAGCGGCGCGGACGACGGGAGCCATGGCGGCCCCGTCAGGCTCCCGCGGCCGTGGTGTCGGCCGTGTCGGCGGCGGACTTTTCGGGCTTCGCCTTCTCCGGCCGTGGACGAATGTTGAAGTAAACCAGGATCGGGCCGCCGATGAAGATCGACGATGCGGTGGCGACGAAGATGCCCCAGATCATCGCGGCGGTGAACGAACGCACGACCGGCCCGCCAAAGAAATAGAGCGAGACCAGCGCCAGCTCCAGCGTCAGCGAAGTCATGATCGTGCGCGCCAGCGTCTGGTTGGTGGCGAGATCGATGATGTCGCGGACCGGCATCTGCTTGTAGCGCCGCAGAATCTCGCGAATGCGATCGAAGATGACGACCGTGTCGTTAAGCGAATAGCCGATGATGGTCAGGATCGCGGCAAGGCTGGTCAGGTTGAAGTCGATCTGGGTCGCGGCGAAGAAGCCGACCGTCAGGATGGCATCGTGGACGAGCGTGGCAACGGCCGCGACGCCGAACTGCCACTCGAACCGGAACCAGATGTAAATCATGATCCCGGCCATCGTGAAGATTACCGCCAGCGTGCCGGTGCGCGCCAGTTCGCCGGAAACCCGCGGACCGACCACCTCGACGCTGCGGAATTCATAATCGCCGCCGCCAAGTGCCGCGCGAACCTTGGTGACCACCGCCTGTTGGGCGTCCTCGCCGCCGGGCTGCGTGGCAACGCGGATCAGCACGTCGTTCTCATTGCCGATGTTCTGGATCTGGACGTCGCCGAGCCCGAGGCCATCGACGATCGAGCGCAGCTTACCCATGTCGGCGGGGCCGTTGACGCTGTGCACCTCAATCGACGAGCCACCTTTGAAGTCGATGCCCTCGTTGACCCCGACGGTGAAGAACAGGACGAAGGAGATGACGATCAGGACGAGCGAGATCGGCGTCCGGATACGCGCCCAGTCCATGAAGGGCAGAGTGGTGTTGTCGGGAACGATGCGGAGCGGAATCTTGAAGTAGCTCACAGCGGCACCACTTTCGGTCGGGCCCAGCGCACCCACCCGGAGACAATCAAACGGGTCACCAGATAGGCCGTGAACAATGTCGAGATAATGCCGATCGCGAGCGTCACCGCGAAGCCGCGGATGGGACCGCTGCCCAGCTCGAAAAGCGCGATTGCCGCAATCAATGCGGTCAGGTGCGAGTCGATAATGGTGGCGAAGGCGCGGCGGAAGCCGGTATCGAGCGCCGCGATGGTCGAGCGGCCGGCATGGGCTTCCTCGCGCATGCGCTCGTAGATCAGGACGTTGGCGTCCACCGCCATGCCCATCGTCAACACGATGCCGGCGATGCCGGGCAGCGTCAGCGTGGCGCCCAGCGTGGTCAGGATGCCGATCATTAGGAAGTTGTTGGCGACCAGTGCGAGATCGGCGAAGAAACCAAGCAGCCCGTAGCAGACGATCATGAAGATGGCGATGCCGGCGGTGGCTACGATCGACGCCATGATGCCGGCGTGGATGGAGTCGGCGCCGAGGCTGGCGCCCACGGTGCGCTCCTCGACGATGGTCAGCTTCGCCGGCAGCGATCCGGCACGCAGAAGGATCGCGAGATTGTTGGCGCTCTCGACCGTGAAGCTGCCGCTGATCTGGCCGGAGCCGCCGAGGATCGCCTGGCGGATGACCGGCGCCGAGATCACGACGTTGTCGAGGACGATGGCGAACGGCCGGCCGACGTTCTTGGCCGTGACCTCGCCGAACTTCCTGCCGCCGCCGGTGGTGAGGCGGAAGTTGACTACCGGCTCGCTGGTTTGCTGGTCGAAGCCGGTCTGCGCATCGGCAAGATCCTCGCCCGTCATCAGGGCCGACTCGTCGACTTCATAGATGATGTTGGGATTGGTCTGGTCGGGGATGCGGGTGGTTCCGGGCTTGGGCGGCGAGGCCTTGGCCTGGTCGGCCGTGATCTCATCCTGGACCATGTGGAACTCAAGCTGCGCGGTCTGGCCGACCAGATCCTTCAGCCTCTGCGGGTCGCCGAGGCCCGGCGCCTCGACCAGGATGCGATTGTCGCCCTGCTGCTGGATCGACGGCTCGGTGGTGCCGAGGTCGTTGATGCGCCGGTCGATGACATGGATCGACTGCGTCACGATCTGGCGCATGCGTTGGGTCAGGCCGGCCGAGTTGTATGCGTAGCGAACGAGGCCATCGTCGCCGACGGTCAGATCGAACTCATAGACCGAGCCCGCGGAAAGCAGGCTGGCGTTGAGCGGGTTGCGCAACTTTTCGAGGCGCGCGCGGGCGTCGGCGATCTGGCTCAGGTCGCGCAGGCGGAGCTGCACCGTCTCTCCCTGGACGCCAAGACCGGTGTAGCCTATGCGCGGATTGTCGAGCAGGGTCTTGCGAACGTCGCTGGTGAGGTCACGCAGCCGCTTCTGCACATACTCGTTGCGATCGACCTCGTAGAGCAGATAGGCGCCGCCCTGCAGATCGAGGCCAAGCACCATCTGGTTCTTGGGCAGGAAGCTCGGCCAACGGGCGAGCATATCCTTGGACAGGAAATTCGGGATCACCGCCAAGAAGCCGGCAAAGACGACAAGAAGGATCAGGACGACCTGCCAGCGCGGGAAATAAAGCATCGTGATAGGTCCACCAAAACCCTGAATACGCGACCGCGCCTTAGCTCTCGGCGCCGTCCTTGACCGGCTCGCCCTTCGTGCGCACCTCGGCGATGGTGGCGCGCACGACCTTGACCCTGATCCCCTCGGCCAACTCCACCTGCACCTCGTTCTCATCCACCTTGGCGACCTTGCCGATGAAGCCGCCGCCGGTGACGACCGTATCGCCGCGGCGCAGGTTGGCGAGCATTTCGCGAAGTAGTTTTGACTTCGTCTGCTGCGGACGAAGCACCAGGAAGTACATGATGACGAAGATCAGCAGAATCGGAGCAAACTGGATAAGCATGTTCGGTCCGCTTTCGGCGGCGCCGGACTGCGCAAAAGCCTCGGTAACGAACATCCAGACGACTCCTTCAAGCGGTTAACAGACCGCCGACCCCAAAAGTGGCGGGACTATAGCGGGGCAAGCCCCCATTGCAACCGATATAGGCAGCCCCGACCGGCTCTACATCAGGCGTTTTGCACGCCGGCGGCTTGGCTGGCGAGAAGCCTCCGTGCTACCCCATCCCCGCAACCCAAACAGCTTTCGATCCACGGAATCCCTTGTGTCTGAAAAGGACCTCACCGCAATCGCGGAGCGCCTGGACAAGCTCGTCCGGTTGATTGAGCGCGCGGTACCGCCGGCTCACACCAAGGCCGATTTCGGAAGCGTGGACGCCTTCGTCTGGCACCCGGCTACGGCAGCGGTGCAGCCGATTGCACATGTCAACCGTGTCGACCTTTCCCTGCTCAAGGGCATCGACCGGGTGCGCGATATCCTGTTCGACAACACCGAGCGGTTTGCGCGCGGCTTACCCGCCAACAACGTGCTCCTCTGGGGCGCGCGTGGCATGGGCAAGAGTTCGCTGGTCAAGGCGGTGCACGCCGCCGTCAACAACGAGCACAAGGTGAAGCTCGTCGAGATTCACCGCGAGGATATCGAGAGCCTGCCCGACCTGATGGCGCTCGTCCGCGAGGCGCACTGGCGCTTCATCCTCTTTTGCGACGATCTTTCCTTCGACGGGGACGATACCTCGTACAAGTCGCTGAAGGCGGCGCTTGAGGGCGGCATCGAGGGCCGGCCGGCGAACGTGGTGCTCTACGCCACCTCCAACCGGCGCCATCTGCTGCCGCGCGACATGGCGGAAAACGAAGCGTCGACCGCGATCAACCCGCATGAAGCGGTGGAGGAGAAGGTATCACTCTCCGATCGTTTCGGCCTGTGGCTCGGCTTCCACAAGTGCAGCCAGGACGAATATCTGGAGATGGTGCGGGGCTACGTCGCGCATTTCCGGCTGCAGGTGGACGCGAAAAAGCTGACCGCTGAAGCGCTGGAGTGGGCGACCACCCGCGGGGCGCGTTCCGGCCGGGTCGCATGGCAGTTTGTGCAGGATCTGGCGGGACGGCTTGGGGTCGTCCTCGACGGACTGTAGCCGCCCCGCCAGGCCTGTATGATCAGCTTCCCTTCCGGAGGTCAGGACATCTGATCACGTTCGGCCCGTCGGCGGGATGTTTACGCGCCGGCGAGATAGTCGAGCGGATTTACCGGCTTGGCGCCCATGCGCAGTTCGAAGTGAACCTGCGGCGAGGTGACGGAACCCGTCATGCCGGCGTGGGCGACGATCTGGCCGCGGCGGACGGTGTCGCCGCGCTTGACCTGGAGATCCTCGTTGTGGGCATAGGCGGAGACCCAGCCGCCGGCGTGGCGGATGAGCACGAGGTTGCCGTAGCCCTCGAGTTCGTTGCCGGCGTAGATGACCGTGCCCGCTTCGATCGATTTGACCGAGGTGCCTTCCGGAACCGCGAGATTGATGCCGTCGTTCTTCTCGCCGTTCGGCTTGGTGCCGAAGCCGGAGATGATGCGACCGCGCACCGGCCAGCGGAACTGCTTGCCGTCGGTCGAGGCGGCGTCAGCGGCATCGTCAATCGCGTTGGCGGAGGCGTTGGTCGCGCTGGCCACATCAGAGGCGTGCGGCGCGACCGGGATTGAGGGCATTGCCGGAGCCTGCGGCGCGTTATCGGCAATCTGGTTGCCGGTCTCGGCGGTATCGGCCGGGGAAGCAAGCCGGATCTTCGGCGCAGCGGCGGGCGCCGCCTGGTCAGACTGCCCATTCTCGCCGGCCTTCATCGTCAGCGTGCCGAGCGGATGCGGCGGCGTGCCGAGTTGCGTGGCCACCTTCACCGGCGCCGGCGTGGCAACAGCGGCGACCTTAGCGGGGGCGCCGGAAACGCGGAGCTTTTCGCCAGTCTCCAGAGCGGAGGTCGGCGACAAACCATTGAGCGTGGCAAGCGCGGCGACGGTGGTGCCGTTCTTGCGGGCGACGCCAAACAGCGTCTCGCCCGGCTGAACGATATAGGTGGACCCGCCCGAGGCGAGGATCGTCGGCTTGACGGCGGGCGCCGATATCGGCTTGGGGGCGGGGGGATTGTAGGCCACCAGCGGCGCCGGCGCGGCGCCCGGCGCCATCGCGACACGGCGCGGGATTACCAGGATCTTGCCCGGACGCACCTGCGCGGCGCCGTTCAGCTGATTTGCGGTAAGGATCTGTTCCTGCGGCACGCCGTACTTCGCGGTCAGCGTATCGAGATTGTCGTTGGAGCCAACCGTGACCACGCGGCCACCGACGGCGGTCCAGCCGAGGCTGGCACCTGACTGCGCGCTTTCGGTGTCGGGAGCATACGCGGGCACCGGATCGGCCGAAGCGTAGTTATTGACCGGCGGCGGCAGATCGGAGCGGGTGACGGTGTTGTTGGCGACCGGCGCGGGCATGGACTGATAGGCGCTGGCGTCGCCGTTTCCGGCGCCGGCGTAGTTGTTCTGGCTAAGAATCTGTCGCTGATTGTCGGTGGAGCTGGTGAAGAAGGGCTCCTGAAGCCGCAGCGAGTTGCTGCAGGAGGCACTGGCACCGGCGAGCAGGACGACCAGGCTCGCTTGATAGACGAAACGGGAACGGGACGCCGATACGGGGCTACGCATTGCTCAACTCGCGCCACAACACACACGGGAAACTGACGCGAGTTAACACTGGTAACGTTGACAAACGTTTAAGCGGCAGAGCGATTTAGAGGTGGGCGGCCTTGCCCGGAATGAGCGGCACGAAGCGCACGTCCGCCAGCGCTTTTTCGTCAAAGCCGGCCTCGGTGCGCTGCAGGCGCATCAGCTTCTGGACGCCTTCGATCGGGCCGACCGGCATTACGATCACCCCGCCGACGCGGACCTGTTTCTTCAGCGCCTCCGGCACTGCATCGCTCGCTGCCGTCACCACGATCCGATCGAACGGCGCCTGCTCCGGCCAGCCGTTGGTGCCGTCGCCGATCATGGTGGTGACGTTCGACAGGCGCAGCGTCTTGAAGCGCGACTCCGCCGCCACGACCAGCGTGCGGAAGCGATCCATCGTGTAAACACGGCGCGCCAGTTTCGCCAGGATCGCCGTCTGGTAGCCGGTGCCGGTGCCGATTTCCAGCACGCGGTCGCGATCGCCAATGTCCAGCGCGGCGGTCATCATCCCGACGATGACCGGGGCGCTGATGGTCTGGCCGCAGTCAACCGGCAGCGCCCGCTCGGTATAAGCCTCGGCCCGGCTCTCGGGTGGCACGAAAATCTCGCGCGGCACGGACTCGATGGCAGAGACGACGCGCTGGTCGGTGATGCCGACACGGCGGAGGCGCAGGATCAGATCGGCGATGCGAACCCGCTTCTCATCGTTGTCGGGATCGCGCGAGCTCATCGCCACCTATGCCTTGCCCGTGATGTGCCGGCGCAGCGGATCAGTCAGGTCGTGCGCGGTCATGTCGAGACGGAGCGGCGTCACCGAGATCAGACCGCGCTCGACCGCCTCGTCGTCGCTGCCGGCTGCCAGCGGAATCGACTTGTCGCGCCGATAGGTTACCCAGAAATACGGCAGATTGCGGCCGTCGCGGCGCTCGTCGATGTGAAGCGCATGGATAAGGTTGCCCTGCACCGTAACCACAGTCTCGCCGACCCGGTCTGGCGGGAGATTGGGGAAATTCAGGTTGTAGAGAATGCCCGGTGGAAAGCCGAAGCCGATCAGCTTGCGGATGATCGCCGGTGCGTGCGCCTCGGTGGTCTCCCACGGCACGACCCGTTCGCCGGCGTCGTAGGTGTAGGCCTGGCTCAGCGCGATCGACGGGATACCGAGCAGCGTCCCCTCCATCGCGCCGGCGATAGTGCCGGAATAGGTGACGTCGTCGGCCACGTTCGAACCGGAGTTCACGCCGGAAAGGATCAGGTCGGGGCGCTCGCCGAGCAACTCGCGCACGCCCATGATGACGCAGTCGCTGGGCGTGCCGCGCAAGGCGAAATGGCGCGGACCGATCTTGCGCAGTCGTAACGGATCGCTCAACGACAGCGAATGCGACAAGCCGCTCTGGTCGAGTTCGGGCGCTACGACCCAGACGTCTTCGGAGATCGTGGCGGCGATGCGCTCCAGCGCGGTCAGCCCCGGCGAGTGAATGCCGTCGTCGTTGGTGATCAGGATGCGCATTACGCGCCAATCTTTTCGACGCCGCCCATGTAGCGGCGCAGTACGTCAGGCACGGTGATCGAGCCGTCCGGGTTCTGGTAGTTTTCCATCACCGCGATCAGGGCACGACCGACAGCGACGCCGGAGCCGTTCAGCGTGTGGACGAGGCGATTGCCCTTGCCTTCCTTCGGCCTGTAGCGCGCCTGCATGCGCCGCGCCTGGAAGTCGCCGCACACCGAGCAGGACGAAATCTCGCGGAAGGTCCCCTGCCCCGGCAACCAGACCTCGATGTCGTAGGTCTTCTGCGCGGCAAAGCCCATGTCGCCGGTGGACAGCGTCATCACGCGATAGCGCAGATCAAGACGCTTCAGCACTTCCTCGGCGCAGGAGAGCATGCGCTCGTGCTCGTCGTGCGATTGCTCCGGCGTCGTGATCGAAACCAGCTCGACCTTGTCGAACTGATGCTGCCGCAACATGCCGCGCGTATCTTTGCCCGCTGCACCTGCCTCCGAGCGAAAGCACGGTGTCAGCGCGGTGAAACGCAGCGGCAGTTCTTCTTCGGATAGGATGGACTCGCGGACGAGATTGGTTAGCGGAACTTCGGCGGTGGGGATCAGCCAGAGGCGTTCGCTGTCAGGAATGCTGAGTTTGACCTCTTCAAGAACCGCACTCAGCCACCCCATACGTTGTTCTCTGTTCGGAAAATCCCGTTGATCTGCGAGGTCTGATGCTTGGACCGCCGCCATGATCGACTTTCGAACGTCGCTGAGCCGCCGCGATGTCGAAAACATATCTTCAGCGGATTTCGGCAGTTGGGCCGTCCCGAAAGGAGCTTCATCCCTAACCAGCAGCGGCGGCTGCACCTCGGTGTAGCCGTGCTCCTCGGTGTGAAGGTCGAGCATGAACTGGCCGAGTGCCCGCTCCAGCCGCGCGATCCCTTTCTTCAGCACAACGAAACGCGAACCCGAGAGTTTGGCGGCGGCCTCAAAGTCCATGCCGCCGAGCGCCTCGCCCAGCTCATAGTGCTCCTTAGGGTTGGCAATATTGGGCGGCGCACCGAAACGTCGATATTCGACATTGGTGTGCTCGTCGTGACCGACCGGCACATCCGGCAGCGGCACGTTCGGGATGATGGCCAGCGCGCCTTCAAGCGCTTTCTCAGCCGCCTTCGACTGCGCCTCGAACTCTCCCATCGTCTCCTTGAGCGTGGCGACCTCGGCCATCAGCTTCGATGCCGTCGCTTCGTCCTTTGCTGCCTTGGCCTTGCCGATTTCCTTCGACGCAGCGTTGCGGCGGGCCTGCGCTTCCTCCAGCTTCACGATCGCGGCGCGGCGCGCCTCGTCGAGCCCGATCAGCCGCGCCGACTGCGGCTCCGCCCGGCGGTTCGCCAGCGCAGCGTCCAGCGCCTCAGGGTTCTCGCGGATCCATTTGATGTCGAGCATGGGGAAGGGTCTCGGCTCAGGCCTGGTGCGGCCTTGTAGCGAAAATCGCCGGATTCGTCATTCCGGCGAAGGCCGGAATCCATTGCCGTCGTTAAAAGATGGACCGCGACCTTCGCCGGCGCGACGAAAAAGGGGCTAGGTCGTGGTCCCGGCCGCCTGCTTGGCTGCCTCATCGGCCGCTTTGCGCTTCTCGACCAGACGCACCGAGATGAGCGATGCCTCGTAGAGCAGCACTGTCGGAAGCGCCAGGCTGCATTGCGAGATGACGTCAGGCGGGGTCAGCACCGCGGCGGCGACGAAGGCCAGCACGATGGCGTAGCGGCGGCCTTTTTTCAGCATGCCGGAGTTGACGATGCCGACGCGGGCGAGAAGCGTCAGCACCACCGGCAGCTGGAAAACGACGCCAAAAGCCAGCACCAATCCCATGATGAGCGAGAGGTAGTCGCTCACCTTGAACAGCGCCTCGATGCTGGCGCCGCCGTTGCTGCCGGTCTGCTGCAGCGACAGGAAGAAGCGCAGCGCCAGCGGCATCAGAATGAAGAACACGACGGCCGCGCCCAGCACGAACAGCAGCGGCGTGGCGATAAGATACGGCAAGAAAGCGTGGCGCTCGTTCTTGTAGAGGCCGGGCGCGACGAACTTGTAGATCTGCTGCGCGATCACCGGGAAGGCGATGAACACGGCGCCGAACAACGCCACCTTCATCTGGACGATGAAATATTCCTGCGGGGCGGTGTAGATCAGCTTGGCCACGTCGCCGTGGTTGGCGGCCGCCCAGACATAGGGGATGAGCAGGAAGTTGTAGATGTATTTGGCGCCGGCGAAGCAGACGACGAACGCCACGAGGATCGCCAGCAGCGCGCGGATCAGCCGCCCACGCAGTTCGATCAGGTGGGAGAGCAGCGGCGCGCGGCTGGCCTCGACTTCGTCCTCTGCCGGTTCGCTCACGTCTCGGCCTTAACCTCGGCCGGCGCAATGGCGGGCGCGTTCTCCACCGCTGCGACCGGCACGGGAGCGGCCGTCGCTTCCGCCCCGACAACCGGTGCCGCGATTGCGTCAGCCGTAACGGCAGGCGTAGCCGGCTTGGCGAGGTCAGTCCTTAAGCCGGCATCGAGCTTCGTCATCTCATTGCGGACGCCGGCGAGCGGATCGCTCTTGGCGATCTCCTCGATATCCTTGCGCATGCCGTCGAGCTCGGCCTCGGCAAGCGCCTCGTTGAACTGATTCTGGAATTCGCGACCCATGCGCTTGGCCTTGCCGGCCCACTGGCCGACGACGCGCATGGCGCGCGGAAGGTCCTTCGGACCGATGACGACGATCGCCACAACGGCAATCACCAGGATTTCGGACCAACCGATTTCAAACATGTCGGGTCAATGCTCTCGCCGGCCGGCCGCGCGGACGCGCTGGCGCGGCGACAGGCTACGCGGCGCTAGCCGACGTTGGTCTTTTCTGGCGAAGTGGCCTTGCTTTCGATCGGCTTCGGCGGCTGCTCGTCGTCATCGGCGAGCCCCTTCTTGAAGCTTTTCACGCCCTTGGCGACATCGCCCATCAGGTCGGAAATCTTCCCGCGCCCGCCGAACAGGAGTGCGACAACCGCGATCACGATCAACCAATGCCAGATACTGAGCGAACCCATTGGCTCTTCTCCACTAATTCACTTCATCCCGGACGGCACCACATGGCGCGTCCCGCAGGAATGCTGGCATTCAAATAGGCGCTAACGGCCTCGATGGCAAATAATACGGCCGTGGACGGGAAATGGTTTCGCCTACTTGCCGCCACCGAGAAGATCAGCCTCGTCGAGGGCATCCTCGTCAGGGGCGAGTTCCTCGCTGGCGAGGGGCTCGGGGACCGAGAAACCGGAGGGAATACGAGCATCCAGCAAACCGGCCGCCTTGAGTTCGTCGACACCGGGCAGGTCGTCAACAGATTCCAGCCCGAAGTGCGACAGGAAGGCCTCCGTCGTGCCGTAGGTGATGGGGCGCCCCGGCGTCTTCCGCCTTCCGCGCATCCTCAGCCAGCCGCACTCGAGAAGAACGTCGAGAGTTCCGCTTGAGGTTGCGACACCTCGAATTTCCTCGATGTCAGCACGGGTCACCGGCTGGTGGTAGGCGACGATCGCGAGCGTCTCGAGCGCCGCTCGCGATAGCCGCCGCTGCTCGACAGCGTCGCGCGCCAGCAGGAAGGAAAGGTCGCCCGCGGTGCGGAACGACCACTTGCCGGCGACCTGCACCAGATGGACGCCACGATCGGCATAGGTTGCTTGCAATTCGTGCAGCAGCCCGGCGATATCGACTCCTTCCGGCAGGCGACCCGCGATCTCCTCGGATGCCAGAGGCTCGGCGGAGGCGAAGAGCACTGCCTCGACCATGCGCAGGTTCTGCCGCCAATCCTCCGGCGACTGACCGGCTGCGGCGGCATCGTTGTCAACGGCGATCATGACGGCGGCACTCGCATTACCCATTTGCAGTCTCCGGAGAAACAAGGGCGACCGGGGAGCGATCGCGAAGATAGACGGGGGCGAACGGCTCCATCTGGCGCAGCTCCAGCTTGCCTTCGCGCACCAGCTCCAGCGACGCGCCGAAAGAACTTGCCGTGACGCTGCGCCGCATCCCGAGGGAGGAAAGATAAGGGGACATCAGCACATCGAGCGGCGTCCACTCTGCGACCCGGCCGACAAGCCGCACAAGCGCATCGCGCGCATCCTGCAGCGACCACACAGCGCGGGCCCGCACCTGGTGCGCCGTCGAGATGGCGGTGAGCTGGCGCTGGTTGGCGTAGGCGGTAAGCAGATCGTAGAGGGTCGCCGAATACTCGTTGCGCGTGGTGACCACCAGCGGCTCGGGGGCACCACGGGCGAAGACGTCGCGGCCGAGGCGATCGCGATTGGCGAGAGTCGCGGCGGCGTCGCGCATGGCTTCGAGGCGGCGCAGGCGGAAAGCCAGCGCTTCCGCCAGTTCGTCGCCGGTTGGCTCCTCGCCATCCTGGATTTCGGGCAACAGGAGGCGGGATTTCAGGTAGGCAAGCCAGGCCGCCATGACCAGGTAATCGGCGGCCAGCTCCAGCCGCAGGCTGCGGATTTTCTCGATGTAGGCGAGGTATTGATCGGCCAGCGCCAGGATCGAAATGCGCGTGATGTCCACTTTTTGGGTGCGGGCCAAGTCGAGGAGCAGGTCGAGCGGTCCCTCAAAGCCGTCGACGTCGACGAGAAGCGTCGCTTCCTCGGCACTGCGATCGAGGACCGCGTAAGCCTCCCAGATTTTTTCCTGATCCTGCTCGCTGGTCGTGGTCATGAAGGACGTCCCGGCCAATCGACGCGAGCTAGCAAAGCCGCAAATTCTGCTCGTGCCGCCTCGATGTCCAATGGCTTAGGTTTTTGCCTGGCGTCGAGCGCGCGTAGCGCCCGCTCTCGTGTTTTGCCTCCGAGAGCGGGCGCCGCACCACCGATTTCGCGCATCTCCTCGGTCCGGCCATTGCAGTGAAGCACGAGATCGCATCCGGCGGCATAGATAGATGCGGCGCGCGCCGAGTAATCCCCAGAAAGTGCATTCATCGACACGTCATCGCTCACCAGCAGGCCGTCGAAACCGATTCGCTTACGGATGATATCGCGGATTACCGTCGCAGAGGCCGTTGCCGGATGATCGCGATCGACGGCGCTGAGAACCACATGAGCAGTCATCGCGATCGGCAAATCCGACAATGCCGCGAAAGGAACGAAATCGGACGCCGCAAGAGTGGCCAGATCGGCGTCGATCACTGGCAAACTCTTATGGCTGTCGCTGAGTGCCCGCCCGTGTCCCGGCATGTGCTTCACGACCGGCAGGACGTCTCCCGCCATGACGCCGTCGGCCACGGACCGGCCAAGGGTAGCAACCAGCTGCGGATCGCGACCGAAGGAACGATTGCCGATCGCTTCGGTGACACCTGGCGCAATGACGTCAAGGACCGGAATGCAATCGACGTCGATGCCGAGGTCGACGAGATCGGCGGCAATCAGGCGGCCGTGCAGCCATGCAGCTCTTCGGCCGGCCTCCATGTCCATTTCGGCGAGTTCTCCGAGGGTGCGGCCCGCTGGATAAGCCGGCCAGTATGGCGGCTGGAGGCGTTGCACGCGGCCCCCCTCCTGGTCGATGAAAACCAGGGCATCCGCCCGGCCAGTCGCGGCCCGGAAGGCGGCGGTCAGATCGCGGATTTCCGCCGGTTCGCGGCAGTTGCGCTTGAACAGGATCAAGGCGAACGGCTGCTCTCCGGCGAAAAAAACCTTCTCCTCCGCGGAAAGCTGCGGCCCGGCGCAACCGGAAATGAACGCCTTCACCGCAACCATGCTCGCAGCTGCGTCACCGCTTGGCGAGCACGCAGTCGCCGCCAGCCGACTTCAGGTCGTCGCAGAGGCGCTGGGCGTCCGCCGCCGAAAACGGTCCGACGCGCACACGATAGAACGTGCCCCGAACCGGCACATCGGCGCGCTGCAGGTTCACATCGTATTTGCCGAGAATGTTCGGGTAACGGGTCTGCAAGTCGCGGTATGTGGCGCGTGCAGCGTCCTCGCTGCGCTGGGAGGATATCTGCACGAGTACCCCGTCGGCGGCCGCCGGCGTTTCCGCCGGCGAAACCCCGGGAGTAAGGTCGATGGGGCCGTTCTTGTCCGCGGTCGCCACCACCGTGGGCGCGGGAGCCGGCTTGGGCTTTACCGGCTTTGTTGGACCTGGCGCAATCGGCGTGACGGCGACCGGAGCCGGTGCGGGAGCCGGGCTAGTGGCGGCCGCCGGCGTCACCACTTCAACTGGCGCCCGCGCAGTGCCGGCCGGCGGTGCGGAGCCGTCTGAATTCGGCGTGATGGCGAGCGCATTGCTGCCCGCGATTGCCGCGGTGTCGTCTGTGACAGGCGGCGTGGCGGGAGCGGGCGACGGTGCCGCCGGCTGCGGCACGGTCGACGGGCCTGGCGCGTTCGCACTTGCCGTTTCGTTCGACAGGATTGTGCCATCCGGCTTGACCACGACCGTGCGCACCTTGCGCGGACCGATCTGCTCGCCGGAGTCGGGCGCGTCGCCGACGGCAACGCTGGTGTCCCCGTCCGAGGGCGCAGCGGACGATGTCACCGGGGCCGCAGTCGGGGCATTGTCTGTCGCGGGCGTATCGAAGCCGGGTCCTCCCGGCAGGATGACACGTGAGATTGCGTTGTCGCCGGAGCCACCGGAGCCGGCGTCCTTGATGGGGCCGGAGTCGGGCGTCAGCAGCGTCGTGTTGGTGTTCGCTTCGGCGGCATTGACGCGATCGTAAACCAGCTTGTTCTGCGCGTCGGCGTCGGAAGCTGCGGCAGAGGGCGTGTCGTCCGGCGTGATCTTCGTCGGGGCGCCGTCGGCGACAATCGTAGGCGGGGGCCCCGAACTGGCCCCACCCGAGCGGAACATGGCGACTGCCACTCCACCGAGGAGGGCCACGGCCACGACCGCCCCGACAACAATAAGGCTTCGGCGCGGTCGGCGCAGACCTTCCACCGGGGCCACGTCCTCGTCGCCATAAGGCGCCTGGTTTTCGTCTTCGCCATAACCGGGCACCATTCCGAATCCGTCGAGCGGCGGAAACGGATCGTCGTTTTCGGCCGTTTCCTGCGACTCCTGGAACAGGCCGCCTTCTGCGAAGGGATCGAGTTCCTCGTCGTCGAAGGCATCCTCGGCAGGCGATACCGCCTGCGGCGGAGCAAAACGGCTGGGCGCAGCGATCTGTTGCGGTGCTGGTTCCGGTTTTTCCCACCGTGAGTGTGGTTGGCGCACGGGTGCCGGCTGAGCTGCAACCGCCACCGTGGTGGGACGCAGTTGAAAGCCGCCCGTGGCAGGTACGTTCTCGGCAGCCGGTGGCAGCGGCGCGCGGGCCGGCCGAAGTACGCGATCCGGCGGCGGCAACGCCGGTGCCGCCTCCGCGACTGCGCGCCGCTCGGCCATTGCGGGCGTGATCGACGGCTGCAGAACCGGGGCTGACGGAATGGCAACGAGGCGGCTCTCATCGAGCGGCTCAGGGCGAAACTCCGGACGCAATTCCATGCGCGCATCATCACGCAACGCCGACTGCGCCGGCGGCGCCGTCCAGGAATCAGACATCCCGGCCGCGGCGATCGGTTCCGGCTCCGTGGAATAAGCGTTCGGCGGCAAGGGAGATTGGGGCTGTTGAACGTCGCGCACTACCGGCGACGGTGTCGCCGCCTCACGCACCGCGGCGAAGGAGGCCTGCAAATCATTCAATAGTTCGGCCTCCAGGTCGCTGGTGCCGTTTGATTCGTTGAGGGGACGCGCGGTCATCTTGGCCGCCGGTGAGGTCGCCGAACCCGGGCGACCCTGAACAATCTTGGCTAGCTCCGCCAGCGGATCTTCCTGCCTCACCGTCGCGGCGCGCGGCTCCGGCCTGCGTTCAAACGGTGAACGCGACAACTGTCTCGGATCATATTGCTCCGCCATCGCGACCACTTTCCCTCATGCCTGGCTGAGGTGGCCCTTCACCGCATTTCCTCGGGTGCACTCACCCCGAGAATAGCCAATCCCGCCGCTAAAACCAGTTTGATACCGCGGACTAGGGCAAGCCGCGCCAAAGTCGAATCTGGTTTCGTCGCGTTGATAAAACGCAATTGCGGCAACTCCTTGCCACGATTCCAGTGGGCGTGAAATTCCGAAGCAAGATCGTGCACATAAAACGCGATTCGGTGCGGTTCATGGGCCTCCGCCGCCGCCTCCACTATACGTGGATATTCCGCCAGCCGGCGTACCAAAGCCAGTTCTCCCACATCTTCGAGTCGAGCGAGCGGCGCATTCACCAGCGCGGCGTCATCTTTTGACAATGTCGGCATTTCGGATTCGGCCTGCCTGAAGATCGACGCTGTACGGGCGTGCGCGTACTGGACATAGAATACGGGATTGTCCTTCGACTGCTCGGTGACCTTGGCGAAATCGAAATCAAGCGGCGCGTCGTTCTTCCGGTACAGCATCATGAAGCGGACCGCGTCGCGGCCGACTTCTTCCACGACCTCGCGGAGCGTGACGAAATCGCCGGCGCGCTTTGACATCTTGATAGGCTCGCCGGCGCGAAACAGGCGCACGAGCTGGGTCAACTTGATGTCGATCGACCCCTCCCCGCCTGTGATCGCCTTCACCGCGGCCTCCACGCGCTTGACGTAGCCACCATGATCGGCGCCCAGCACGTCGATCATGTTGCGAAATCCGCGCAGGTATTTGTCGTAGTGGTAGGCGATGTCCGAGGCAAAGTAGGTGTAGCTGCCGTCGGACTTCTTCAGCGGGCGATCGACATCGTCGCCATACGCGGTCGAACGGAAGAGCGTCTGTTCCCGATCCTCCCAATCTTCGGGCAGCTGTCCCTTGGGCGGTGGCAACGTACCTTCGTAAATCAGCCCCTTCCCTGACAGCCAGGCTATCGCCTCGGCGACACGATCGACTCCGCCCGAGACAAGCGCGCGCTCCGACGAGAAGAGATCGTGACGCACGCCAAGCAGCGCGAGATCGTCCCGGATCATCGTCATCATGGCGTCGACCGCCGTCTGTCGTACCAACGGCAGCCACTGCTGTTCCGTCTGCGCGAGCAGCGCAGCGCCGTGATCGGTCGCGAGTTTCTCGCCGACGGGCTTCAAATAATCGCCAGGGTACAATCCTTCGGGGATCGTCCCCATTTGCTCGCCCAGCGCCTCGCGATAGCGGAGGAAGGCGGAGCGCGCGAGCACGTCGACCTGCGCGCCGGCGTCGTTGATGTAGTACTCGCGAAACACAGCGTATCCGGCTGCCGCCAGCAGGCTGGCGAGCGCATCGCCGAAGACGGCGCCGCGCGCATGACCAACATGCATGGGGCCGGTCGGGTTGGCAGAGACAAACTCGACATTGATCTTCTCGCCGGCGCCGACATTGCTTCTGCCGAACTGCGGGCCCGCCGCCAAGAGGGCCTTCAGCGCCTCCTGCCAGGTCGTCTTTTTCAAACGCAGATTGATGAAGCCGGGGCCGGCGACGTCGGCGGTCTCGACGTCGGGGTCTTCGGCAATCGCAGCCGCGATGCGCACGGCCAGCGCCCGCGGATTCTCGCCGAGCGGCTTGGCGAGCAGCATTGCTGCATTGGTGGCGAGGTCGCCGTGGCTCGGGTCACGCGGCGGCTCGACAACGATGCGGCCAAGGTCGATGCCGGCGATCCGGGATTCTCCCAGGACACGGGTGGCCGCCGCCCGCACACGGCTCACGAAGTCATTGAAAATATTCATGGGATTCAAAAAAACATTGCCTCCGCGAAGGCGAGCGGCGTAACCCAGTTCGCCATAGGGGTCAAATCGCTGGTGGCCGCGCAGCCGGCGACACGACGGCCTCAGCGAAGCTCCGCCGTCCCCCCGAAAAAGCGCTGATGCTCAATCAGCGCATAGCGGTCGGTCATGCCAGCCAGGAAGTCGGCAGCCACGCGCGCCGTATCTCCGCCTACGGTTGGTCGCCATTGGTCAGGCAATGCCGTGGGGTCGTCCGAGTAACGCCGGAAGAGATGCTTCACGACGGACTCTGCCCTGTTCATCACCGCCATCACGTCGGGATGGCGATAGACGTCACGCTTCAGTCTTGCCTTGATGGCGCGGTCGCTCTCCGTCATCTGCGGCGAAAAGGCGACGGTGGCGCTATCGGCGCTACGCACGTCATCGGCGGTTGCAGGATTGAGCGCCGCGAGTCGTTGCCGGCTCTCGGCCACGACATCTTCAATCATCGCCTTGATCGTGCGACGGACGAGCGCCGCTTGCGCACGCTCGGCGGCCAGCCCCGGATACTCTGTGTGGATACCGGCGAGAAGCGTTCCAAAGAGCGGCACCTCCGCCAACCCGTCCAGCGTCAGCAGCCCGGCACGCAGGCCGTCGTCGGCGTCATGGGCGTTGTAGGCAATATCGTCGGCAATCGCAGCGGCCTGCGCCTCCGCGCCAGCGAAGGTCGTCGGCGCCAGATTCTGCTCGCGGGCATATGCGGCAATGGCAAAGGGCAGCGGTCCGTGCAGCGGGCCATTGTGCTTGACCAGCCCTTCCAGCGTCTCCCAGGAAAGGTTCAGGCCGTCAAAGCGGGGATAGCGCCTCTCCAGAAGCGTCACGACGCGGAGGCTTTGTGCGTTGTGGTCGAAGCCCCCGTAGTTTGCCATGACGGCGGCCAGCGCGCGCTCGCCGGCATGCCCAAATGGCGGATGCCCGAGGTCGTGCGCCAGCGCCAGCGCCTCGGCGAGATCCTCGTTCAGATCGAGGGCTCGCGCCAAGGCGCGGGCGATTTGCGCGACCTCGATCGTATGCGTAAGCCGCGTCCGGTAGTGGTCGCCCTCGTCGAACAGGAAGACCTGGGTCTTGTCCTTCAGACGGCGGAAGGCCGTGGAGTGGATGATCCGGTCGCGATCCCGCTGGAAATCGTCGCGGTCGGGATTTCCCGGCTCACTGTGGAGGCGACCGCGACTGCGAGTCGGGTCTGCCGCAAAAGACGCCCGCGCCATCAGCAATACAATCCGAGATTGCGGCTCCGCGCATCGTGACCGATTCGCGACCCGACCTGTCCTTCGGTTGAGAATGATGGCAATCCGGCCCGCCGACAATTCGAATAGCGAGCAAATCCGCAGCAAAGGACCAGATCAGAGCCCTTCCAGCATTGACTCCCGATAGGCCGCCTCCTAACTATCGAGGTAGTAAGTCCTAGGTAAAACAACGATTTTCGGCCGACTATACCGATGACCGTACTTGAAACACCCAGCGTAACGCTGTCCGAACGGGCCGCCAGGCAGATCTCCAAGATCCTCTCCAGGGAACCCGGTGGCACAGCTTTGCGCATCAGCGTATCGGGCGGCGGCTGCTCCGGTTTCCAGTACGGCTTCGATCTCGACACAACCCGCACGCCGGACGACATGGTCGTGGAACGCGATGGCGCAATCGTCCTGATCGACTCGGTTTCCCTTCCTTACATCGGCGGTGCGGAAGTCGATTTCGTCGACGACCTGATCGGACAGTCCTTCCAGATTCACAATCCCAATGCCACTGCGTCGTGCGGGTGTGGAACGAGTTTTTCTATCTGAGGGCAGGAACACCATGGCGGGAATAAAGGGCAAGACAAAAAAGAAGCCGCCGCCCAAGATTACAGCGAAAAAGGCATCGCCCACCAAGCCATTGGTTCGGGCCGCCTCGGCTCCTTCAAAGGCACCCGCGGTCAAGCCGGCGCCGCTTGCAAAAGCGACGCCTCCCGCAAAGGCAGCGGCCCCCGCGCTTGCCTCGAGCATCGTCTTCGCGACGACGCCGAAGTCGCATGTGCCGCCGAAGCCCCTCGTCTCCGGCGCGTTCACGCTCGACAAGCTGCTTCAGATTTCGCTGACAGCGACCAATCTCGATCTGGCGATTGAGTTCTATCGCGATGTGCTCGGGTTGAAGTTCATTGCGCGCGTGGACCCGCCGGGCCTTGCGTTCTTCGCGCTGGGCGGCGGAGCGCGGCTGCGGCTTTCCGTGGCCTCCTCGCAGGCAACGCTCGATTTCCATGTGGACAGCCTCGATACGGCAGTCCGAGAACTCAAGAAGCGCGGCGTATCGTTCCTTCAACCCAACCCGATGATCTACCGCGACGACGCAGGAGACCTCGGCAAGAAGGGCAACGAAGAGCGGACCATGTTCTTCAGGGATCCGAGCGGCAACCTGCTGGGCCTCGTCGAGAGACGATAACCAGTTCCTTTACTGGAATGCTGATTCCTGGAATGAGCGCAACTTGCGCGAATGCAGGCGCTCTGGCGCCATCGCGCGCAGCTTTTCCATGGCGCAGATACCGATCTCAAGGTGCTGATCGACCTGGCGACGGTAGAAATCCGATGCCATGCCCGGCAGCTTCAACTCGCCATGCAGCGGCTTGTCCGAGACGCAGAGCAGAGTGCCGTAGGGCACGCGGAAGCGGAAGCCGTTGCCGGCGATCGCCGCCGATTCCATGTCGAGCGCGACGGCGCGCGACTGCGAGAAGCGCTGGACCGGCTCGCGCTGGTCGCGGAGTTCCCAGTTGCGATCATCGACGCTCGCCACGGTTCCGGTGCGCATGATCGACTTCAGCTCGAAACCCTCCAGTCCGGTCACCTCGGCGACCGCCTCCTCCAACGCGACCTGCACCTCCGCCAAAGGCGGAATAGGGATCCATGTCGGCAGGTCCGCGTCGAGGACGTGGTCCTCGCGGACGTAGCCGTGCGCCAGCACGTAGTCGCCAAGTGCCTGCGTGTTGCGCAACCCCGCGCAGTGGCCGAGCATCAGCCAGGCATGCGGCCGCAGTACCGCGATGTGATCGGTGATGGTCTTGGCGTTGGATGGACCGATGCCGATGTTGACCATGGTCAGGCCGCCATGACCGGGGAGCGTGAGGTGATACGCCGGCATCTGCGGAAGGCGTGCCGGCGAGGTGCCCGACGACGGCTCGGTGGCGCCGGCAAGGGTGACGACGTTGCCGGGCTCGACGAAACTGGTGTAGCCGCCCTCGGCTGCAGCGATCATTCGCCGGGCCTTTTCGACGAAGCCGTCGATGTAGAACTGATAGTTGGTGAAGATCACGTAGTTCTGGAAATGTTCGGGTCGTGTTGCCGTGTAGTGCGGCAAGCGATGGAGCGAGTAGTCGATGCGCGGCGCCGTGAACGGCGCCAGCGGAAGCGGCTCGCCGGGCGGGCCGACGTAGGTGCCGTTGACGATCGCGTCGTCCATTACCGCGAGATCGGGAACGTCGAACATGTCACGGAGCGGCCGGTCGATCTTGTCGGCGACCTCGCCCTCGACGTGAACGCCGTCGGGAAAAGCGAAGTGCAGCGGAATGGGCAGCTGCGATGGGCCGACTTCGACGGGGCGGCTGTGGTTGCGTATCAGCAGGCGCATCTGCTCGGCGAGGTACGAGTGAAAGAGGCGCGGTTGGGTGACCGTCGCGGAGTAAACACCGGGACCGGCGACATGACCGTAGGAGAGGCGCGAGTCGACCTTGGCGTAGGAGGAAATCTCGAAGCGGATTTCCGGGTAGGTGGCGCGCACGTGGCCGGTCAGCCGGTTCGTCTTCAGCAATTCGGCGAAGCGCCCTCGGATAAACGCCGTATGCAGGTCGTAGATTAGCTCCAGTCGGGTGACCGCTGCATCGGCGTCGTCGAATGCTTCGAAAGCGATCGGCTGCGGCCGGTCGAACTGGCTGTTGTCGGATTGCATGGATTCGCACCTTTCAGGGTGCGCCGGAATGTCTGCCGGCTGCCCGCCCCGGTCAAGGTGGGTAGCCGGCCTGTTTGAAAATGGCGTGAACGGAAAAAGCGGCGGAAATTCGGGGATTTTAGCCCTTCAGCGTCGCATCGAGAGTGATCTTCACGGCCCCAAGCGCGCGCGATACCGGACAGTTCGCCTTGGCGTCCTCGGCGATCTTGGCAAAGGCGGCCTGGTCAATGCCCGGCACGTCGGCGCCGGTGGTCAGTTCGATCAGCGTGATCGTAGGAGCGCCGTTGACCGGATCGAAGTGGACCGAGGCCGTGGTGCGGATGTCGACCGGCTTGAACCCCGCCTTGGTCAGACCGACCGCCAAAGCCATAGAGAAGCAGCCTGCATGGGCCGCGCCGAGCAGCTCCTCTGGATTGGCTCCGCCACCGTCGCCAAAACGCGAATTGTAAGAGTACGCGCCATCATAGGCGCCACTGCCCAATCGCATATGGCCGTGGCCTTCATGGATTGTACCCTGCCACTCGGCGGACGACTTTCTGATAGTCATGCGTTCCCTCTCTTCTGGTGAACCGACGAACCGAACCCGGCCGAGTATCTAGGACTTACCTTGACTGCGGGCTAGGCTGCCACAGACGCGAGGCACCATGAAAATCGCTACCTGGAACATCAACGGCGTGCGCGCACGCATCGAGGGCGCCGTCGCCTGGGTGAAGGATGCCCAGCCGGACGTGCTTTGCCTTCAGGAGATCAAGTCTGAGGACAGCGCCTTTCCCCGGGAGCCGTTCGAGGACCTTGGCTACAACATCGCCCTCCACGGCCAGAAAGGCTTCAATGGTGTCGCCATCCTGTCGAAGCAGCCGCTGGAGGACGTCTCGACCGGTCTGGCTGGCGACGATGACGACGCGCATTCCCGCTTCATCGAGGCGGTGGTGTCGGTGCCCTCCGGGGTGCTGCGCGTGGTTTCCCTCTACTTGCCGAACGGCAACCCGATCGGCACCGAGAAGTTCGGATACAAGCTGGCTTGGATGGCGCGGCTTGAAGCTAATGCCAGGCGGCGCCTTGCCGACGAGGAAGCGTTCGTGCTGGCCGGTGATTTCAACGTGATCCCCGAGCCAGACGATGCACGCTTTCCCGACAACTGGCGCAGTGACGCCCTCTTCCAGCCGGAGACTCGGGCGGCTTACCGGAAGCTGCTCAACCTTGGGCTGACGGACGCCTTTCGGGCCTGCGAAGCCGGGCCCGGGCACTACACATTCTGGGACTACCAGGCGGGTTCATGGCAGAAGAACAACGGCATCCGCATCGACCACATGCTGCTCTCGCCGCAAGCAGCCGACCGTCTTACCTCCGCCTCGATCGACAAACGTACACGCGGCTGGGAAAAACCGTCAGACCACGTACCGGTGGTCGTCGAACTGGACTTCTAGCAATGTCAGTTGGTCGGCACGTTGATCGGCGGCAGCAGCTGCGGAAGGCTCGGCGCAATTTCTCCGGAACCGACGACCGCGGCCGGGGTCATTGGCGCGGTAGGGGCCCGTGGAGCGGCATTCGCCGCTGACGCGTTGCTGGCCATGGCGCCATCGCTGACGGGCGGTGGATTCCCAGTAACCGTCATTGCTGCCGGGTTGGCGGCAAACCATTGATCGGCACGCTGCCTTGCGGCGTTCCACTCTGCCGCGGTGGCAATCGAGCGTGCTTCCTCGTGCATATCGAGAATCCACTGGACGCCGCCGCGAGACCGGGCGAGCGCAATCTGCAGGTACATCAGCCCATCCACCGGCTGGCGGAAACTATCGTCGCCTTCGAACAGAATATGGCCCAGAAGCGCCTCGCCATCGATGCTGCCGTAGTCGGCGGCCTGCCGCGCCCAGCGGGCTGCCTCACGCACACTCTGGTTCGTATCCTTGCCGTCTAGGTGGTTCTGCGCCAATTCAAGCGAAATCTGGATGGCGAGATCCTTCGCCGCCGGATTGCCTTTGCCGGCCGAGAGATTGGCCCACTTGGCCGCCTGCACCAGATCGCGATCGCCGCCTTCGCCGCTGTAGAACATGCGGGCGAGGTTGAGCTGGGCGTCGGCATTGCCGAAGAATGAAGCAGCGTAGGAGAACGCCTGACGGGCACGGCTGAAGTCCGGCTTCAGCTTGCTGTTGGGAATGCCCTGCCGGTAGTAGGTCCCGAGGCGAACGTACGCGTTGGAAACGTAGGGCGCGGACTCGGCCGCCGCGGAATCATCATCACCGCCGTTGGCGGCAAGCTCGCTGAACAGCTGAAAAGCCTTCATGTCGTCGCGGCTGACGCCGTCGCCGTCGGCGTACATGCGGGCGAGCTTCCACTGGGCCCCGGCGACGCCCTTCTGGGCGGCAAAATCAAGTGCTTCCGCCGCCGTCGCCTTGTCGCCGCTCCGGTACTGGTCGAGGCCATAACTGAAAGCCTGCGCCGGCGGCGTCTGCGCATTGAGATCCTTGATCTCGAATGCCGCCACCGGGACGACGCCAAGCGCCGTCACCACCATCGCTGAACTCAAAACGCTAGATATCCGCATAGGTCGTCGTTTCCGCCGCGCCGCCCGGATGGGTCACCGCGCCCTTCCGGGCCGGCCCCACGCCTTGGGCGTACTTCCAAATGGCCCCACTCGTGTAGGTACTGGGGCGCGGCTTCCAGTCCTTCTTACGCGCCGCCAATGTGGCATCGTCGAGGCGAACCGAGATGGTTCCGGCTGTCGCGTCGATGTCGATGATGTCTCCGTCCCGAAGCAGGCCAATCGGTCCGCCGTCCGCAGCTTCCGGGCCAACATGGCCGACACAGAAGCCGCGCGTGCCGCCCGAAAAGCGCCCGTCGGTGATGAGCGCGACCTTGTCGCCGGCGCCCTGGCCGTAAAGCGCCGCCGTGGTCGAAAGCATCTCCGGCATCCCGGGGCCGCCTTTCGGCCCGACGTACCGGATGACCAGAACCTCACCGTCCTTATACGTGCGGTTGGTGACCGCCTCGAAACATTCGTGTTCCGAATCGAAACAGTGTGCCGGACCCGAGAACGTCAGGTTCTTCATGCCGGCGACCTTCACGATGGCCCCTTCCGGCGCGAGATTGCCCCGCAGCCCGACGACGCCTCCCGTCGGCTTGATCGGCTTCGTCGCCGGATAGACGACATTCTGATCCGGATTCCACTGCACGTTCTTGAGGTTCTCGGCGATCGTGCGGCCGGTGACGGTCAGGCAGTCGCCGTGCAGATAGCCGGCGTCGAGCAGCGTCTTCATCACCAGCGGCACGCCGCCCGCCTCAAACAGGTCCTTGGCGACGTATTTTCCGCCCGGCTTCATGTCGACGATGTACGGCGTGCGCTTGAAAATCTCGGCGACGTCGAAAAGGTCGAATTCAATGCCGCATTCGTGGGCAATCGCCGGCAGATGCAGGCCGGCATTGGTCGAGCCGCCAGAAGCCGCAACCACGGTGGCAGCGTTCTCCAGCGCCTTGCGGGTGACGATGTCGCGCGGACGAATGTTGCGCGCGATCAGTTCCATCACCTGCTCGCCAGCGGCGAAGCAAAAGCGGTCGCGCAGCTCGTAAGGCGCCGGGGCGCCGGCCGAATACGGCAGCGCCAGGCCGATGGCCTCGGACACCATCGCCATGGTGTTGGCCGTGAACTGGCCGCCGCAGGCGCCGGCCGAGGGGCAAGCGACCTGCTCTAGCGCGAGCAGGTCCTCGTCGCTCATCTTGCCAACGGAGTGCAGGCCAACCGCTTCGAAGACATCGACGACGGTCACGTCCTTGCCCTTGAAAGTACCGGGAAGGATCGAGCCGCCGTAGATAAATACCGAAGGCACGTTGAGGCGAACCATCGCCATCATCATGCCGGGCAGCGACTTATCGCAGCCGGCCAACCCGACCAACGCGTCGTAGCCGTGGCCCCGAATGGTGAGCTCGACCGAGTCCGCGATGACTTCGCGCGACGGCAGTGAAGACTTCATGCCTTCGTGGCCCATGGCAATTCCGTCGGTGACGGTGATCGTGCAGAATTCGCGCGGCGTGCCGTTGGCGGCGGAGACGCCTTTCTTCACCGCCTGCGCCTGGCGCATCAGCGAGATGTTGCAGGGCGCCGCCTCGTTCCAGCAGCTCGCCACGCCCACGAAGGGCTGGTGAATCTGCTCGGCGGATAGACCCATGGCATAGTAATAGGAGCGGTGCGGCGCGTGCTCCGGGCCCTCGGTCACATGCCGGCTGGGCAACTTCCGCTTATCGATAACGCGCGCTTCCATGCTTTCCTCGTCAGGCCCTGCTCAAGGCTCAGCCCGGCAAACGGCAGCGGGCACACAGAGTGCACTGGCATCGACGTGGGCCATCGTTCGCCGCCAAGGCGCTCCAATCAACCCCGTCAGTACCAGGCTGCTTGCCCCCCTTCGGCAGGTCGCCTGATCGCAGAAACTTTCAGGCTCAGTTTATGGCTGAAAGGCGGCAGCAGCCCCTTGATACCGTTGAGAGGTTAACTTCTCGCAACACTGTGGCGGCGACGCAACAATCTGCCCGGAGCTTTAGCTAGAATGGCTCCTCGATTCTGTCGGCGAACCGGCCCGCCACCGCATCTCTCTTACAAAGCGGCCGCCAAGGAGGTTGTCGTGATCACTCTTCCCTATCGCTTCATGCTGACCGGTATCGTATTTGCGGTCATCGGCATGGCCTTCGGCATCTGGATCGGCACGACCGGGCCTTCGGCGTTCAACTACGCCCCGGCTCACGCCCACATCAACCTCGTCGGATGGGTGACAATGTTCCTTTTCGGCCTCTGGTACCGCAGCACCCCTTCGCTGGCGGGAACCACGCTGGCCGCCGTCCACTACTGGGTCGCGCTGGTTGGCGCCATCTGCCTGGTGCTCGGAATCATAGGATCCGTCGCGCCTTACCCGCCGCTGGACCCGGTCGTCATCCCTGGGGCGCTTCTCACGCTCATTTCCATGTTGATCTTCCTGTGGACCGTCTGGCAGGGCGCCCAGCGGAGCGTCTGACCAAGCAAAAGCTGGGTCATGCCCGCAGCGGGCATGACCCAGTCCGACTATCGCTGGCCGTACAGGACCCTGGCCTGTTCCTCTTTCGAAATCTCCGGCGCGGGAGGCGCTTTCAAAGCTAGCCCGCGCTGCACCGGCGGTCGGGCTTCGAGCCGATCGATCCAGGTGCCGACGTTCGGGAATTCGGCGATGTCGATGTCACGGTTCTTCCAGCTGCGCACCCAACCGAGAAGCGACATATCGGCGATCGAGTAGTCGTCGGCCACGTAGTCCCTGCCCTCGAGACGGGTGTTCATGACGCGGTAGAGGCGATGCACTTCGTTGCCATATCGCGTTAGCGCGTAGGGAATCTTCTCCGGGGCGGAGTTCCTGAAATGGCCCTGTTGGCCAAACATCGGGCCGACGCCGCCCATCTGCCACATCAGCCTTCGTTGACGGCGACGCGCTCGCGTGCGTTGCGTCCGTAGAAGCGGCCAAACTTGTCCGCCAGGTAGATCAGGATGGCCGCGGACTCGAAAATCGAGATCGGCTTTCCGTCCGGGCCCTCCGGATCGACGATCGCCGGCATGCGATTGTTCGGCGCAATCTTCAGAAAGTCGGGCGCGAACTGCTCGCCCTTACCGATGTTTACGAAGGTTGTCGTGTAGGGAATGCCGAACTCTTCCAGAGCGATGGAAATCTTATGACCGTTCGGCGTGGGCCAATAAAACAATTGGATAGGCTTGGTCTGGGTGGCCGGCATGGGTCTCTCTCGACGGTGAGGTGATGGCAATCGCTGGCGCAGCCGCAATCCATATTTGGCGCTGCGATGTCGTCCGGCAAGAGACACGGCGATCACTCGCGCTAGGCAAAGGGCGCGTCAGCCGCTACCTGAAACGCGAGCGGCTATGCCAAACTGGCTGCGATTCGATCTGGCTGAGGCATGATGCCCAAAAAGACCCTTAAATCCCGGGCTGCAGCGAGACAGCATCCCAAAAAGACCGGCCGCGCGACACACGATCTGTTCGAAGCGGTCGAGAAGAACATAGGCAAACTGAAAGTCGTCGCCGAGGCCGCCAAACGCGAGAAGACCGCGCCGATGAAGCGCGCCGTCGGCGACGACAGCTATTCCGCCGCCGACATCGAGGTACTGGAAGGACTCGAGCCCGTCCGCCGCCGCCCCGGCATGTACATCGGCGGCACCGACGAGAAGGGCCTGCATCATCTCTTCGCCGAGGTCATCGACAATTCGATGGACGAGGCCGTTGCCGGCCACGCCACCTGGATCGAGGTCGAGATGGAGCCGGGCGGATTTCTCACCGTCACCGACAACGGCCGCGGCATCCCGGTCGATCCGCATCCCAAATTCAAGCCGAAGTCGGCGCTCGAAGTGATCATGACGATGCTGCACTCGGGCGGCAAATTCGATTCCAAGGTTTACGACACGTCGGGCGGATTGCATGGCGTCGGCGTGTCGGTGGTCAACGCGCTATCCGAGGTGCTGGAAGTCGAAGTCGCGCTCCGGCGGCGGCTCTACAGGCAGACTTTCGCGCGCGGCGTCCCCACCGGGAAACTCAAGGACCTCGGCGAGGTCCACAACCGGCGTGGCACGCGCATTCGCTTCAAGCCGGACGCGCAGATTTTCAAGGGAGGTTTGGCGTTCCAACCGGAGCGCCTCTTCAAGATGGCGCGTGCCAAGGCCTATCTCTTCGGCGGCGTCGAAATTCGCTGGTCCGCCGCTCCCGAACTGGTCAAGGGCACCGACGTCCCGGAGAAGGCCAGTTTCCACTTCCCTGGCGGGCTTTCCGAATATCTCGCCGCCGAGCTCGGCGCCGAAAAGACCATTGCGCCGATCTTCGCCGGCCGCACCGAGAAGGCATCGGGCCATGGCGCCGTGGAATGGGCCGTTGCCTGGTATCCTGGCGATGGGTTCCTACGCTCCTACGCCAACACTATTCCGACCGGCGAAGGCGGGACTCACGAGACCGGCCTGCGCAACGCCCTCACCCGCGGCCTGAAGGCCTATGCCGAGCTTTCCGGCAACAAGCAGGGCAGCATCATCACGGCAGAAGACGTGATGACCTCGGCCGCCGCCATGCTTTCCGTCTTCATCCGCGAGCCGGAATTCGTCGGCCAGACCAAGGACCGCCTGTCGACCACCGAAGCGACGCGGGTGGTGGAGAACGCCGTACGCGATCCCTTCGACCATTGGCTCGCCGCCTCCCCCGGCGACGCCACCGGGCTGCTTGAATGGGTGGTCGAGCGCGCCGACGAGCGTCTCCGTCGCCGGCAGGAAAAGGAAATCGGGCGCCAGAATGCATCGCGGAAGCTTCGCCTGCCCGGCAAGCTCGCCGACTGTTCGTCGAACACCAAGCTCGACACGGAGATATTCATCGTCGAGGGAGACTCGGCAGGCGGTTCGGCCAAACAGGCGCGCAACCGCGCGACGCAGGCGATCCTGCCGTTGCGCGGGAAGATCCTGAACGTCGCCAGCGCCGGTCGCGAGAAGCTGACCCAAAACCAACAGCTCGCCGATCTGCTGCAGGCGCTGGGCGTCTCACCGCGCGCCGCCTATTGTGCCGACGACCTCCGTTACGACCGGGTCATCATCATGACCGACGCCGATGTGGACGGCGCGCACATCGCCTCCCTCCTCATCACGTTCTTCTACCAGGAGCTGCCCGAACTCATCCGCGGCGGTCATCTCTTCCTGGCGGTGCCGCCACTCTACCGCATGACCCAGGGCTCGAAGACTCTCTACGCCCGCGACGATGCCGACCGCGAGCGGTTGCTGAAAAGCGAGTTCAAGGGCAACAGCAAGGTCGAGGTCGGCCGTTTCAAGGGCCTCGGCGAAATGATGCCGGCGCAGCTCAAGGAAACGACGATGGATCCGGCGAAGCGCACGCTGCTGCGCGTCGAGATCGCCGAAGGCAAGGAGACGCCGGACGCCGTCGACCGCCTGATGGGCAACAAGCCCGACGCCCGCTTCCGCTTCATTCAGGAACGGGCCGAGTTCGCGCACGATCTGGACATCTGACGGCGCGCGGACCAATCTCTTCTGCCGGGCTGGAGAAATGCGGATGCTGGCGAAACCGATCGTGGCGATGGCGGTGCTTGCGCTGGTCGCAGGTCTTGCCGTGGCCCGCCCCGCCCTCGCCGACTCGCTCCTCGACGGGCTGAAGGCGCTGCCGGGCAACGTCGAGGATGTGCGGATCGGCGGATCGTGGGACCGTGACGGCAAAAGCGGCGTCTACCGCATTCTCGTAACGCGCAGCGGCGGCGACCTGGTGACAGCTCGCCTTTTCGTCCAGTGGATCGCCTACGACGACAACGGTGGCAGCGTGGTGCAGGATACTGTGGAAATCCAGGAACTCGCCGCCCTCACCGTCGACATCGTCGACTTCACGTCCGAGTCGGACGGTGACGGCCTAACGGTCACCATCCAGACGCTCGACCCCAACGGAAGTGCCGACAAGACCTACGTCCTGAAGGTCACTTCGCCGACCCATCATACGTTTGTTCCGGCGTCTAACTAAGGCTCACGGCGAGCCGGCAGGCATTTATCCCTGTCGGAATAGCCATTCACCGCAACGCGTGGCTGTCATTGACATGCCACCCTGAGCGCCTATGTTCGCCTCGTTAATTCATCGGCGCAGCACGCTTGCGTGCCCCGCCTTGGCCGCGCGCATGGACTTGCAGCGCCCGGCGATCGGTTGCCAAAACCTCGCATGAGCTTTCAAGATCTCGGACTAAGCCCGAAAGTGCTCGCCGCCGTCGAGGCGAGCGGCTACACGACGCCAACACCGATCCAGGCGCAAGCTATCCCGCATGTGCTGACGCGCCGCGACGTAGTCGGCATCGCGCAGACCGGCACGGGCAAGACGGCGTCGTTCGTCCTGCCCATGCTGACGCTGCTGGAGAAGGGTCGGGCGCGGGCGCGCATGCCGCGCACCCTGATCCTCGAGCCGACGCGCGAACTCGCGGCGCAGGTCGAGGAGAACTTTGCGCGCTACGGCCGCAACCACAAGCTCACCGTCGCGCTCATCATCGGCGGCGTCTCCTTCGATGACCAGATCAAGAAGCTCGATCGCGGCGTCGACATTCTCATCGCCACTCCCGGCCGGCTGCTCGACCTCTTTGAGCGCGGCAAGATTTTGATGAACGGCGTCGAGATTCTGGTCATCGACGAGGCCGACCGCATGCTCGACATGGGCTTCATCCCGGACATCGAGCGCATCTGCAAGCTGTTGCCGCCGACGCGACAGACCCTGTTCTTCTCGGCCACGATGCCGCCGGAGATCAAACGCCTCGCCGACGCGTTCCTTCAGGATCCGATCCGCGTGGAGGCGTCGAAGCCGGCGACCGCGGCCACCACCATCAGTCAGTACGTCGTCGACGCGGGCCGCGAGCCCGCCGACAAGCGCGCGGTGCTACGCGCCGTCATTCGCGGGGCGACCGACTTCAAGAACGCCATCATCTTCTGCAATCGCAAGCGTGACGTCGCCACGCTGGAACGTTCGCTGTCCAAGCACGGCTTCAACGCCGGCGCCTTGCACGGCGACATGGACCAGCGCTCGCGCACCCAAACTCTTGACGATTTCCGCAAAGACAAGCTCAAGCTACTGGTGGCCAGCGACGTCGCCGCGCGCGGTCTCGACATTCCGGCGGTCAGCCACGTCTTCAATTTCGATGTGCCGACGCATTCGGAAGACTACATCCACCGGATCGGACGCACCGGCCGCGCTGGACTGACGGGCACTGCCATCACGATCGCGACGTCGCTCGATCGTAAATATATCGCCGGCATCGAGCGCCTTATCGGCCACCCGATCCCGCCAATGCAGGTCGAGGCGGGACCCGAACTCGCCGCCTCCTTCAATAAGGGCCGCGGCCATTCAGATGCTGAAGAAGGCAGGTCCTCCGGCGGTGAAGGCCGCCGTGGAGGCCGTGGACGGCGGCCGCACCGCGAGGCTCCGCGGGCGGAAGCGGCTATGCCCGAACCGCCCGCCGTGCCTACAGCAGTCATTGCGTCGGCGCCCGCAACGCCCCGCCACGACGAAGCACCGCACCACCAGCATCGCCACGGCGGACAGAGGCATGAGCAGCGGCCGCGCGAAGGACAGCGCCCCAACGATGCACCGCGCCAGGATACGCCGCGCCGTGACTTCAGCCGACCACGCGACCACCGCCGCGACAATGACCGCGATGACGGCCCGCCGGTGGTTGGCCTCGGCGATCACGTACCGGAGTTCCTGCGCCGGCCAGTGAAGGTGCCGACCGAGACGGAATAACCCTCGCGACGAGCGCAGAATTCAGCGGCGCTTCGGCGCCGTTTTCATTTTCGCTTTCTTCGCTTTCGTGGACGGCTTCTTTTTGCCCGCTGGTTTGTCTTTTTCCGCCCGCAGCCGCTTGGTCAATGCGAACGCCCTTCGCGCCCATTCGGCGAATTCCTCTGGCTCATCGAACAGACGTTCCGGCACTTGCCAGTAGGGCCTCACCATCTCGCGGCCCCGCATGACCGGCGACCATTGGCGACTGCCCTCTTCCTCGAAACGCTTCGCGAAATCGTCGTCGGCGCGCATGTAGAGCACGTCTCGCGCGACCAGCGAGAACATCATGCCGTCCTAGAAGATGCCCATGCCGCCAAACATGCGCCGGATGGTGACGCCGCGGAGCGGCGCGAACAGCTCGGCAAGTTGATCCTCGTCGGCCATGGGCGACCTTATCTCAGATCACGAACGGGATGAGTGCCTTCACCCGGCGCCGGTAATCGTCGTACTCGGCGGCAAAGGTCTCGCGCATCATGCGCTCCTCAAGACCCATCTTGTACCAGAAACTCGCGACCGCGATGACGAGCGCCGCGAGCGCCCGCCACTCGCCGATGGCAATCGCGGTGCCCAGAAGCGCCAGCGAGAGGCCGGTGTAGATCGAGTGACGGGCGAGCGCGTAGGGCTCGCTGCGGATCAGTTCGTGTTCCTGCTTCACCGTCACCTGCCCGCTCCAGTTCCCGCCGAGTACAATGCGCGCCCAGACAGCGAAGGCGAGGCCGGCAGCGGCGACGATAACCCCAAACCACACCAGCCCGTGACTCCACGGCAGAAAGCGCGTGTTGGCGACCGGGCCGAGGTGGCGATCGAGAAGCGGAACCGCCGCTACCCAGAGCGGGAGGCTATAGGCGAGGCGCGATTGCCAGCTCTCGGTGCGAGCGACCGCCTTCACGCTAGCCGACGCCGCTATCCAGTAGATCAGCCATGCAATCCAGAACGCGGAGAGGAAATAGTAAGCCAGGTACATGATCGATCTCCCTGGCGGGAGGCTAGTGCGCCTCTTCGCGGGCGCGCTCGGCGGCCGGCTTCAGCAGCACCGATTCGCCGCAGCCGCAGGCCGAGACCTCATTCGGATTCTTGAAGGTGAATCCGGTGCGCAGCTTGGTCGCCTCGAAGTCCATGGTGGCGCCGAGCAGGAACAGTACCGCCTTCGGATCGACATAGACGCTGACGCCATGCTGGCTGACGACGTCGTCGGCGGGGTCCGGCGATTCCACCGGGTCGAGAGTATACGCCATGCCGGCACACCCGGCGTTCTTCACGCCGACGCGCACGCCGACCAGCGACTTCTCGTTCCCTTCGACCAGTTCGCGCACCCGCTCCGCCGCGCGTTCCGTAACGGAAAGCACGGAGAATTTTGGGCGGGCCTTCGCAGGAGCGGTAGTCATCATGGTCAATCCTCTCGCCGGTTCAAGGCCGACGGTTCGTTCCAGCCGCAAAATGGGGCTATTCGTGCCCGTAGACAAGGGCGCCGGGCCCGAAAGGCCAAGATTGCCCGCGGCTTCCGCCGAATGTTACCAAGCCGGGCTTGCTGGCAGCCCCTCCTGGAAGGACCGGAATGGCGCAATTCGACTTCATCATCGTGGGCGCTGGGTCGGCCGGGTGCGTGCTGGCGGCCCGCCTCTCCGAGGACCCATCCGCGACCGTGCTGCTGCTCGAGGCCGGTGGCGCCGACAGCAATCCGGACATCCACGATCCGGCGCAAAGCTGGCAGCTCTGGATGACCGAGAACGACTGGTGGCTACCGACCGTGCCCCAGGCCGCAGCGGCGAACCGGACGCTCTACATTCCGCGCGGCAAGGTTCTCGGCGGATCGAGCTCGATCGACGGCACGATCTACATCCGCGGCAATCGCAGCGACTATGACCACTGGGCCTATCTCGGGAACGTTGGCTGGGACTACGAAATCGTCCTCCCCTTCTTCAAGAAGTCCGAGGACTACTACGGCGGTGCCGGTGCCTATCACGGCGCCGGTGGACCGCTGACGGTCTCGCGCATCACCAGACCGACAGCGCTGACCGAGGCGTTCATCGCGGCCGGCGAGTCCATTGGCCTTGCACGCAATGACGATCTTGCCGGGGCAAGCACGCTCGGCATCGGCCTCTGCGATATTACCGTCCGCGATGGCCGCGTTGCAGCGCCGCCGTCACGTTCCTGCGTCCGGCGATGAACCGTCCCAATCTCACCGTCGTTACCCGCGCCACTACTCGCAAGCTCATCCTCAAGAGCGGCAGCTGCGTCGGCGTGGAGTACAGCGAAGGCGGCCGGATCGAGCGGGCCGAGGCGAGCAGCGAAGTGATCCTGTCGGCCGGCGCATTCGGCTCGCCCAAGCTGCTGATGCTGTCGGGCATCGGCAACGCCGGCGATCTCGGAAAATTCGGCATCAAGGCCGAGGTCGATCTGCCGGGAGTGGGCCGGAACCTGCAGGATCACCTGCTGACCTTCATCATCCACGAGGGCAAGAAGCCGCTGCCGGTGTCAGCCTACAATGTCCTTGAGGCGCATTTCTTCGCCAAGAGCGACAACCGCCGCATCGGTCCGGATCATCAACCTCTCCTCATGTGCAGCGCGCCTCCGTTGCCATATCTCGATATCCCGCCGAATGCCTACGCCATCGCACCGGGCGTCATTCGCCCGGCGTCGACGGGCGAGGTGCGCCTGACCAGCGAGGATCCCGACGCTCCGCTTTACGTCGATCCCGGGTATCTCCGCGAAGAGGCCGACGTTCGCTGCCTGGTCCACTCGCTGGAAATGTCGCTCGAGGTCGCGAATGCGACACCCTTCGGCGATTGGCGAAAAGCGCAAATCTACCCGCGCAAGACAGATCGCGCGTCACTCACCCAGTATGTGCGCGAGGTGTCGGAGACCTATCACCATCACGCCGGCACCTGCAAAATGGGCATCGACTCGATGAGCGTCGTCGACCCTGAACTGCACGTGCATGGCATCGACGGTCTGCGGGTGGCGGACGCATCGATCATGCCGGCCGTGGTCAGCGGCAACACCAACGCGCCTTCGATCATGATCGGCGAAAAGGCCACCGACCTGATCCGGGCCGGGAACTCGGCGGCGAGCGAGCGGACGGTCGCCTAGTACCAGTCGAGCGCCACCCGCGCCTCATCCGACATGCGGCTCTGCTCCCACGGCGGGTCGAAGACCATGTTGACGGTGACGTTGGCGACGCCCGGAACCAGGCTGACGGCGTTCTCGACCCAACCGGGCATCTCTCCCGCCACCGGGCACCCCGGCGCCGTGAGCGTCATGTCGAGGTCGATGTTGCGGTTGTCGTCGATGTCGACGCGGTAAATCAGGCCAAGCTCATAAATGTCGGCGGGGATTTCCGGGTCGTACACCGTCTTCAGCGCGGCAACGATGTCGCGCGTCAGCCGGTCCAGCTCCTCCGGCGGGATGGCCGATCCGGTGGCATGCAGCGTCGTCGCGGAGCCGGTGGGCGGCTCCGTGTCGGGTGATGCCGGTGCGGTCGGCGAGGCGGCTGTATCACTCATGTCTTCGTCTCAGGTAAAAAAGTCGTGGGCCTTCTGCAAGGCCTCGGCAAGCCGGTCGACTTCCTCAAGCGTATTATAGAGCGCGAACGAGGCCCGACAGGTCGCGGTAACGCCGTAGCGCGCCAATAACGGCTGGGCGCAATGCGTACCTGCCCTCACCGCCACGCCCGAGCGGTCGATGATGGTCGAGATGTCGTGCGGGTGAGCGCCCGCCATGTTGAACGCAACAATGGCGCCCTTGCCCTTGGCATTGCCGTAGATGGTCAAGCTGTTAATCTGCGAGAGTCGCTCGTGGGTATATTCGGCCAGCCGCGCTTCGTGCGCCGCAATCCTGTCCCGGCCGATGCTTTCCACATACGACAGCGCCGCGCCGAGGCCGATTGCCTGCACGATCGGGGGCGTTCCCGCCTCGAAACGGTGCGGCGGCTCGGCGTAGGTAACGCGCTCCTCGGTGACATCCGCGATCATCTCGCCGCCCCCCATGTAGGGTGGCATGGTCGCGAGCCGCGCCCGCTTACCGTAAAGCACCCCGATGCCGGTCGGCCCGTAAACCTTGTGCCCGGTGAAGGCGTAGAAATCGCAGTCGATATCCTGCACGTCAACCGGCAGATGCACGGCGCCCTGGGCGCCGTCGATCAGCACCGGAATCCCGCGCGCATGCGCGATACGGCAGATCTCCTTCACCGGCGTCACGGTGCCCAGCACGTTGGACATGTGCGTGATGGCGACGATCTTGGTTCGCGACGTCAGCAGCTTCTCGAATTCACCGACGAGGAACGTGCCGTCGTCGGCTATCGGCGCCCACTTGATAACGGCACCTTTGCGCTCGCGATGGAAATTCCACGGCACGATGTTGGAGTGGTGCTCCATGATCGACACGACGATCTCGTCGCCCTCGCCGATCCCGCCGCGCCCGAACGAGTCCGCGACAAGATTTATCGACTCGGTGGCGTTCCGAGTGAAGACGATTTCGTCGGTATGGGCGGCGTTGACGAAACGGCGCACCGTCTCACGGGCGTTCTCGTAAGCCTCGGTCGCCGCATTCGAGAGGAAATGCAGCCCGCGATGGACGTTCGCGTATTCGTCGGTGTAGGCGCGCGCTACCGCCGCGATCACCGCCCGGGGCTTTTGCGCTGAGGCGCCATTGTCCAGATACACCAATGGCTTACCGTAGACTTCTCGCGACAGGATGGGAAAGTCGCGGCGGATCCCTTCAACGTCGTAGCCGGTTGTGAGAGGCGCGTTCATGCGCGTGTGCCACGCCTGTTGAGCCACGCAGAAACAGTCCGCTTCAATGCCGTGCCGATCGCTTCGTCGCCCAGCGCATCGATCGCGTCGGCGAGAAACGCCTCGATCAGCAACCGCTCGGCTTCCGCCTGCGGCACGCCGCGAGCCATCAGATAGAAAAGCTGCTCTGCGTCGATGCGGCCGGAAGTGGCGCCATGGCCGCACTGAACGTCGTCGGCGAAAATCTCCAGCTCGGGCTTGGCGGCGAACTCCGCTGTATCCGACAGGAGCAGCGCCTTCGACATCATCTTGGCGTCCGTCTTTTGCGCGTCGGGCTCGACGATGATCTTGCCCTGGAACACGCCCTTCGCCTCGTCGTCGATGACGTTTTTGATCAGCACGCGCGTGTTGGCGCCGGGCAGCGCGTGGTCAATGAGAAGCGTCGTGTCGGCGTGCTGGCGGCCGCCGATCATGCCGGCGCCGTGAATCCCAAGCCAGGTCCGCTCGCCGCCGGTGGTCAGGAACATCTGAGACCGGGAGACCGCGGCACCAGCCGTCACCGTCAGATGATCGAAGCGCGCGCCTTCACCCAGCGTCACCATCGTCGTACCGAGATGCAGCGTCTGATCTCCCTCGGCCTGCAGGCGAGCGTAGCCCACAACCGCGCCGCGCTCGGCGGTGATCGCGGTGACGGCGTTCACCTGATGGGCGATATCGGCCGGACCCTGGTAGGTCTCGACGATCTTCACCGCGGCTCCCGCGCCGATGCGGATAGCATTGCGGACCGCAACGGCGTGCGGAACCGTCGCGGTCGAAAGATGTAATATCTCCAATGGCTTATCGAGCGACGCGCCGGCGCTGACGGTTACCACTACCCCATCGGTCGCAAACGCCGCGTTCAGCGCGACGGCGATATCGCCCGCGGCTGCTTCCGGCGTCGCGAGCAGGTCCGCCGCCGAATCCTTGTCGCCATCGAGCAGGGCTGCGGTCGACAGAACTTCGACCCCGACGCGCTGCAGCGCCGCGCGGTCGGACACAGCCTCGAAAAAATGGCCGTCAACGAGGATCAGTCGATACCGGTCGAGGGCTTCCAGCGGGCTGTGCGTGTCCTTCAACGCGTGGGCCGGCGCCGTGTCGAGCGGCCGCCGCGCGGGCGGGGCGGCCTGTTTCATCAACGCCCGAAGGTCGGTGTATTTCCATTCCTCGATGCGCCGATGCGGCAGGCCAGCGCGGCGGACCTTGTCGAAGGCCGCCTCGCGCAGATCGCGCACGCGCTCGCCGCCCGGCAGGCTGCCAATGACATCCTCGAAGTGCCGGGCGATCGCCTGCTCGGCCTCAGTGCGAATGGTGCGGGGCTCGGCGCTCATCGGCTCAGGCGGCGGCGCCCGTGAAGCCGGCATAGCCTGTCTCTTCCAGTTGCAGCGCCAGTTCCTTGCCACCGGTCTTCACGATCCTGCCGGCGGAGAGGACATGCACAACATCGGGCACGATGTGATTCAGGAGTCGCTGGTAATGGGTGATGACGATGATGCCGCGATCAGGCGATTTCATTGCCGTAACCCCGTCGGCGACGACGCGGAGCGCGTCGATGTCGAGGCCGGAATCGGTTTCATCCATGACGCACAGCGACGGCTCCAGTAACGCCATCTGCATGATTTCGTTGCGCTTTTTCTCGCCGCCAGAGAAGCCGACATTCAAGGGGCGCCGCAACATCTCCTGCGTCACGTTGAATTTCTCCGAGACTTCGCGGACGCGGCGAACGAAGTCCGGCGTCGACAGTTCGGCGAGACCCTGATGCTTGCGCTGTGCGTTCAGCGCGGCCTTCAGGAACGTCATCGTCGCAACGCCCGGAATCTCGATCGGATACTGGAAGGCGAGGAACACGCCGGCGGCCGCGCGCTCGTCGGTCGGCATCTCGAGAAGGTTCTCGCCCTTGTAGGTCACCGAACCTTCGGTCACCTCGTAGCCCGGCTTGCCGGCGAGCACGTAAGCGAGCGTCGACTTGCCTGAGCCGTTCGGCCCCATGATCGCGTGCGTCTCGCCCGCGTTGACCGTGAGATCGACGCCCTTGAGGATCTCGCGATCCTCGACGGCGACGTGCAGGTTCCTGATTTCGAGTAGTACAGTCATTTCTGGTCTCTTCAGAGTGCGATCGACGACAGCTAGCCGACGCTGCCTTCCAGGCTGATCGAGATCAGCTTCTGAGCCTCCACGGCAAATTCCATCGGCAGTTGCTGGATCACGTCCTTGACGAAGCCGTTGACGATCAGCGCCACCGCCGCCTCGTCGTCGAGGCCGCGACTCTTGGCGTAGAACAACTGGTCGTCGCTGATCTTCGAGGTCGTTGCCTCGTGTTCGAAGACGACGCTGGAATTCTTCGCCTCGATGTAGGGAATCGTGTGCGCGCCGCACTTGTCGCCGATGAGCAGCGAGTCGCAGTTGGTATAGTTGCGCGCGCCCGTCGCCTTGCGATGGCTCGTCACCAGGCCCCGGTAGGTGTTGTTGGAGAAGCCGGCGGCGATGCCCTTCGAGATGATGCGGCTCTTCGTGCGCTTGCCGAGGTGGGTCATCTTGGTGCCCGAGTCGACCTGCTGGTGGCCATTCGACACCGCGATCGAATAGAACTCGCCCACCGAGTCATCGCCGCGCAGGATGCAGCTCGGATATTTCCAGGTGATCGCCGAGCCGGTCTCGACCTGCGTCCATGAAATTTTGGAGCGATCGCCGCGGCAGTCGCCGCGCTTGGTGACGAAGTTGTAGATGCCCCCCTTGCCGCTGGCGTCGCCCGGATACCAGTTCTGCACGGTCGAGTATTTGATCTCGGCATCATCGAGCGCCACCAGCTCAACGACGGCAGCGTGGAGCTGGTTCTCGTCGCGCATGGGCGCGGTACAGCCCTCGAGGTAGGAGACGTAGGCCCCCTCCTCCGCCACGATCAGCGTGCGCTCGAACTGGCCGGTGTTCTTCTCGTTGATGCGGAAATAGGTGGAGAGTTCCATCGGACAGCGGACGCCCTTCGGCACGAATACGAACGAGCCGTCGGAGAACACCGCCGAATTGAGCGTCGCATAGAAGTTGTCGGTCACCGGCACGACGGAGCCGAGGTACTTCTTCACGATCTCCGGATATTCGCGAATCGCCTCGGACATCGAACAGAAAAGCACGCCGGCCTTCTTCAGCTCCTCGCGGAACGTCGTCACGACCGAGACGGAATCGAACACCGCGTCAACCGCCACCCGCGCGCCCTCAACGCCCGCCAGCACCTCGCGCTCGCGCAACGGAATGCCGAGCTTCTCGTAGGTGGCCAGAAGCTGGGGATCGACTTCGTCGAGGCTCTTCGGACCCTTGGTGCTCTTCGGCGCTGAATAATAGTAGATGCTCTGGAAATCTATCTTGGGATATTTCACCCGCGCCCAGGTCGGCTCGGTCATGGTCAACCAGCGGCGATAAGCGCCAAGCCGCCATTCGAGCATCCAGTCCGGCTCGCCCTTTTTCGCCGAGATGAAGCGCACAGTGTCCTCGGACAGGCCCTTGGGGGCGCGGTCGGATGCGATATCGGTGACAAACCCATACTTGTATTGGTCGACGTCGATCTGGCGAACCTGATCGACCGTCTCGCGAACGGCAGGCATATCTCACTCCATCCACAGCGGTTTCAAGGACCGCGGGCGAGGCCTTACCAGACGGCAAAACCTAGGGTCTAGGCCGCCTGAATCTCTTCCGGCGCGACGTGATCTAGCACGCCCCGCCATGCAGTTGCGAATGAATCTAAGTCGGATTCCCTGGAATCCCACCCCAGGCTTACCCGAATTGCGCAGCGGGCAAGGCTCGCCGGCACGCCCATTGCGGCGAGCACATGGCTGGCCGAGACTTTGCCGGATGAACACGCCGAGCCCGAGGAAACCGACACCCCCGCCAGATCGAGCGCAATCAGCAGCGTTTCTGCTGAAAGACCCGGTACCGCGAAACAAAGCGTCTGGGGCAGTCGGTCAGTCCCGTCGCTGAATATCGCGGTCTTGCCGCCGACCTTGCGATCGCCGGCAACGATGGCCGCGATGCCGTCGCGCCAGCGGGCCCACTCGGCGCTCCTGCCAAGATCGGCGATGGCGGCGTTCGCCGCCGCGCCAAAGCCGGCGATGGCAGCAACGTTCTCCGTGCCTGCACGGAGCCGCTTTTCCTGCCCCCCGCCGACCGTAAGGGGCGCGAAGGTCCAGGCATCGCCCGCCCGCACGATCGCGCCGGCCCCTTGCGGCCCGCCGATCTTGTGGGCCGAGAGCGTCAGCACGTCGACGCCCAGCGCGCCGATGTCGATCGGGATGCGGCCGGCCGCCTGCACGGCGTCGGTGTGAACGAGGGCTCCCGCCGCGTGCGCGAGCCGCGCTATTTCGGTGATCGGCTGGATCGCGCCGGTTTCGTTGTTGGCGAGCATCACCGAAACCATCAACCGCGCTTGCGTCCCGGCCAGCCCCGCCAACATTTGCTTGAGGATCGTCAGGTCGAGAATGCCTTCGGCATCGACGGGAACCTGCCTGATCTGGTCGGGAGTGAACCCGCCGCCTTCGAGCACAGAGACATGCTCGGTTGCTGCTATGAGCAGGATATCGATCGGATGCGGCTTGCCATTGAGCGCCCACACCGGCGTCAGGACCGTATTGTTCGCCTCGGTGCCGCCGCTGGTGAAGGTCACCCGGCGCGGGTCGGCGCCGACAAGCCTGGCAACCTCCGTCCGCGCCGCCTCGATCAGCCCGCGCGCGCGCCTGCCCTCGGCATGCACCGAGGACGCATTGCCCACGGAACCGAGTGCGGCATGCATGATGGCGCGGGCTTCCGGCCGCAGGGGAGCGGTGGCGTTGTAGTCCAGGTAGACCCGCGTCATCGGCGCAATACTCGAGATTGTGGTAGCGCCAGAATATAGGCGTAGCGGGCGGCGATGGCGAACCGGCCGCCCGCCCGCGCGCCGTTTCTCACCCGGTCGGATGCCGGCGCCGTGCGCGAAAGGCCGGAGATGGACGCTCGGAATGCTTGAATTTGCTCCCCAGCATTGTGATATGAAGCCGATCAAACAACGGGATAAACGGCGCACGGACGGCGATGACTTCGCCGACGCAGACGGCGCGCGATCCCGACAACCCGGTAGAGGCCCCATGCCCGAGATCATCTTCACCGGCCCTGCCGGACGGCTCGAAGGCCGCTTCCAGCCGGCGAAACGCAAGAACGGGCCGATCGCGATCGTGCTGCATCCGCATCCGCAGTTCGGCGGGACGATGAACAATCAGATCGTTTACCAGCTGTTCTATATGTTCTCGAAGCGCGGCTTTGCGGTACTGCGCTTCAATTTCCGCGGGGTCGGCCGCAGCCAGGGCGAATTCGATCACGGCTCGGGCGAGCTCTCCGATGCGGCAGCCGCGCTGGACTGGGTCCAATCGGTCCATCCCGATGCCAAGAGCTGCTGGGTTGCCGGCTTCTCGTTTGGCGCGTGGATCGGCATGCAGCTTCTCATGCGCCGACCAGAGATCGAAGGCTTCATTTCGATCGCCCCGCAGCCGAACCTTTACGATTTCACCTTTCTCGCTCCCTGCCCGGCCTCCGGACTCATCATCCACGGCGAAAACGACAAGGTCGCTTCGCCGAAGGATGTGCAGACGCTGGTCGACAAGCTGAAGACGCAGAAGGGCATCAAGATTGATCAAGAGATCATCAAGGGCGCCAACCACTTCTTCGAGAACCACATCGACGAGTTGATGGAAGATTGCGCCGCCTACCTCGACCGCCGCCTGGCGATGGATGATGCGGCCTAGGCTGAAGGGCCGGCGTCGGACGGTGAATCCGCGTCCGGCATTTTCGACGCCTCTCTAGAAGAGGGTGCTTCGCGAGTTGAGCGTGATCGCGGCGCGGACCGCCGGGCTCGCCAACCTCGGAAAAGCGCCCCCAGTTCCCGCGGGGTCTGGAACAACGGGATCCGTGGGATCGCCGCCCGCGTCTGCTCCATCGCGAGACCTACCTCCAGGATCTCGTGCACCTCGTTTACCCGCCGAACGATAATGTCGACCGCGCCGACCGCTACCCGGTCGCCCGGCTCAATATCGCCCGTAAGTTCGCGGCGCAGGAACTCGCCGACCGTCAACTGCTGGTCGCCTGGCGCCAGTTCCAGCGGGTAACTCCGTGAAATGTCCGACAAGCGGATGTCGGCCTGCAGGGCGAACTCGCCGTACAGATGCGGGTCGTCGGCGCCGGGTGCCCGCGCCGCGAACAGTCGATCGAGCAATCCGACATACTCCGGCGTAGTGATGACGTAGACATGATCGCCCGCCTGCGGCTTGCCGAAGCGGTGCGGGCGAAGCGTACTGCCATCCCGGATAACCAGTGATGGCCGCGCCCAGCGCGGTATGCGCTGTCCCTTGGCCACTGCACTTTCCGGGTGGACAACGTAGGCGACGATCTCGTGCTCGCCACCGCCCGGGAGTTCCAGTTCGATGCGATCGACCGGGCCGGCGCGCGCCGGCACGATCAGGCCAAGGAAGCGGGCCATTGGTCCGATGGTCCAGCCCTGCACGAGCAGCGAAGCCAACACGACCACGAACGCGGTGTTGAACATCAGTCTGCCATTCGGCATGCCGACGATGACCGGCAAGATGGCCAGCATGATGGAGACGGCACCACGCAGGCCAACCCATGAGATAAACGCCATCTCGCGCCGCGAGAAGCGGAATGCCACCAGGCATATCCAGACGGCCAGAGGCCGCGCTACCAGCATCAGGAAAACCGCCAGAGCGCCGGCCTGGAGTGCCACTGCCGGAAACTCCGACGGGGTCGCGAGCAGGCCTAGCGTCAGGAACATGGCTATCTGGGCGAGCCAGGTCGTTCCCTCCTGAAAACGGCGAAGGGCCACGGCGTGGCGCATGCGAATGTTGCCTGAGACGAGGCCCGCGACATAAACCGCGAGAAACCCGCTGCCCCAAGCCATGCCGGCAACGGCATAGGTGGCGAGCGCCAAGGCCGTCACTACAATCGGATAAAGCGCCGGTTCGAACCCGGTGCGATTGACGATCTGGACGATGACGAACCCGCCGATGAACCCGACGATGCCGCCGACCACGACCTGCAGGATCAAATCTCCGAGGATGCCGACGTCCAATCCGCCGGCGCCGGCGGAAGCGCCGATGCCGCCCACCAGCGCCAGCGTCAGGAAGATCGCCATGGGGTCGTTGGAGCCGGACTCTACCTCCAGCGTCGAGCGGACGCGGTCACGGAGGGTGATGCCGCCGACACGCAGCAGAAAGAAAACCGCGGCAGCGTCGGTGGGCGCCACAATAATGCCGAGCAGGAGGCCGTCGCGCCACGACAGGCCGAAGATCACCTCGGCCGCCGCCGCGACAAGGACGGCTGTCAGCACCACGCCGGCGGTGGCCAGCACCAGCGACGGGAGAGCGGCCAGGCGCAGCATTGCGAGCCGGGTCGCGTACCCGGAATCGAACAGGATGATGACTAGCGCGACGGAGCCGACGAAGTATGCGGCGCGGAGGTTGTCGAACCGGATGCCGAGCCCGTCCTCTCCGGCGAGCAGTCCAACGAGGAGGAAGACGAGCAGCAGCGGCGCGCCGAAGCGAAATGACAGCAGGCTGGTGAACGCCGCAGCGACGACCAGCGCCGCGCCGATCAAGATGGCGATGTTCATGAAGTCGAACATGAGACCTGCGTGCCGCGTTGCCGACCGTTCACAATGGTCAACGGCCGCCCGACGATCAAGGACCGATCGGGCCACCGCCCGAAAACACGCAGCGGGCGAGCGCCTCTAGAGACGCCGCGCGGCCAGCACCGCGTTGAGGCCGCCGAAGGCAAAGGAGTTCGACATGGCGGCATCGATCCTCATTTCGCGCGCCGCGTTCGGCACGTAGTCGAGGTCGCAGGCCGGGTCTGCGCCAAGATAGCCGATGGTTGGCGGCGCAACGTTATCGCGGATGGCGAGCAGCGTCGCGACGAACTCCAGCCCGCCGGCAGCGCCTAGCGCGTGGCCAACCATGGACTTCGTCGAAGAAGCCGGGATTTTCGCGGCGCGGTCGCCGAGGGCGGTCTTCAGTGCCTTGGTTTCAGTCAGGTCGTTGGCCAGCGTGCCCGTGCCGTGGGCGTTGATGTAGTCGACATCAACCGGCGTCAAGCCGCCGTCGGCGAGGCAGGCCGTGATCGCGCGGCCCATGCCCCCCGCGTCGGGGTTGGTCAGGTCCTTGGCATCGGCGGTCATCCCGAAACCGACGACCTCGGCGATGACGGGAGCGCCGCGCTTGCGAGCATTTTCCAGGGTTTCGAAGACAACCATACCCGCCCCCTCACCGAGGACGAGCCCACGACGGTCCTTCGAGAATGGCCGACAGGTATCGTTTGCCATCACGCGGAGCGCCTCCCAGGCCTTCAGCGTGCCGAGGTTGATGCACGCCTCGGCGCCGCCGGTGACGGCGGCTTCGGCGATGCCGGCGCGCACCATGTGGAAAGCCAGCCCTATGGCATGCGTCGCCGACGAGCACGCGCTGACGACCCCGAAGGAGGGTCCGCGCAGGCCAATGTGCATCGAGACCTGGCTCGCCGGTGCATTGGGCATCAGCTTGGGAATGGTCAGCGGATAGATGCGGGTGGCGTTCTCGCGGTAGAGCCGCCTGTAGCTTTCGTCGATCGTGCCGGCGCCGCCGACACCGGTGCCGACGATCACCGCCGTGCGATCGGCAAGCCCGTCGTCAAAACTCAAACCCGATGCCGCCACCGCTTCCTTGGCGGCAACGATGGCGAATTGCGAAACGCGATCGAGCGGAGCAATCCCCCGGTCATCGAAATACTTGTGTGGATCGAAGTCCTTGATCTCGGCGACGACTTCCTTTTGCAGCAGTTCAACTGGAACGGTCGCAGGCTGGCCAATGCCGCTTTTGCCTTCCTTGAGGCTTGCCCAATAGGTCGCCGCATCGAGGCCAACCGGCGAAACGATGCCAACGCCGGTGACGACGACGCGATGCGGCCAGTTCACGGAGCGGCGTCCGCCGGCTTTGGGTTGTCGTCGACCAGCTTCTGGATTGCCTTCACCACATCGCCGACCGTCGAGAAGTCGGTCGCAGCGCTGTTGGCGTTGTAGGGAATCTGAATGCCGAACTTCTCTTCGAGATCGAAGATCATCTCGAGAGCGTCGATCGACTCCAGTCCAAGTGCCTGAAGGTTGTCCGTGAGCTTTATTTCCTTCTGCTCCCCCGGAATCTTCTTCGTAATGATGGCGATCACATCTGCAGTCACATCGACCATGCCGTGCACCTCCCGCTTCGTTTCGCCCCTGGGTCCTTTTTGCTACCCACCCTTGCTGCCTTTTTCCAGCGTGTCGATACGCCTTTTGAGTTCTTCGACCCGGGGGTAAAGCGTCTTCAGACGGCCGATGTTCAGGAATCGCTCCGCAGCCTGCTGCCGCGGCAAGGCTGGGACGCCGTCGACCAGCGTTCCCGGCGCGACATCGGAGATGACCCCGGCGAGAGCCGAGACGGTTACATCGGCACCGACGGTAACGTGATCGCCGACGCCGCTGCCAGCCGCAAGGATCACCCGATCGCCGATCGTGGCGCTGCCGGCGATGCCGACCATGCCGCAGACGATGCAGGCTTCACCGATGACGACGTTGTGGGCGATCTGAACCTGATTGTCGATCTTTGTGCCGCGACCAATACGGGTGTCCCGCAGCGTGCCGCGGTCGATCGTCGTGCCGGCGCCGATCTCAACGTCGTCGCCTACGACAACGCCGCCCAGCGAATGGACACGGGCGGGGAGGTCGAGCGGATTTTTCGTGCCATCGGGATTGCGGACGGGAATGAACGAGAACCCGTCGGCTCCGACCACCGCGTTGGCCTGAATGACGACACGATCGCCGAGGCGGACGCGGTCGCCAATGCGAGCGCCGGGATGGACGAGGCAATCGCGCCCGATGGTGACGTCGGTTCCGATCGATGCGCCGGCCGAGATGACCGAGCCCGCAGCTATGGTACTGCGCGCGCCGACCGACACGAGTGGGCCGATGCTAGCGCCTTCAGCCACGCGGGCGTCTGGCGCGACGCTTGCGGTGGGATGGACGCCGGGTTCGTGCGCCGGAGGGTGGTCGAACAGCCGGGTGAGTATGGCGAGCGCCATACGCTCCTGGCCGCCGAAGGATATGGCCGATATACCGGGCCGCACGGCCGTGCCGGGCTTGATTACGGCAGCGTGCGCGCGCGTGTCCGCAAGCGCCGGGATGGCGTCGCCGGCAAGCGCCATGGCGAGGTCATCATGGCCCGTTGCATCGGCGGGATGCACCAGTCTAGCGACGTTCAGGGAGGCGTCACCGGCGACTTGCGTGCCCAAAGCCCTGGCAATGTCACTGAGCAGCATGAGAAACCTGATAAACGAAGCGCGGCAGTGATTTACGCAGATATGCGGCGCGCATAAAGCTCCGGGACGTTCAATAAATGCAACGGCACTGTAGCTTTTGCGCTACGGGCTCGGTTCGGCCAGTACGCCGCCGGCTACGGGCATGTCTACGCCTGTAGTGCTGGGAAAGGTCAGGGGCAGGCCGCGGACGCTGCGGGCGGCCAGAAATGCGAATGCCTCCGCCTCGATGAAGTCGGGCGACCAGCCAAGCGCCGCCGCGCTGGTCGGCCTCACCCCTGTGTCGGCGGCGAGGCGGCGTATCAGGGTGGGATTGTTCGCCCCGCCGCCGACGACCACCACCCGCTCGGCCCCGCCGGCCATGGCAATGGCGTCGGCGATCGTGCGGGCGGTGAAGGCGGTGAGCGTGGCGACGGCGTCCGGCGTCGACAGCGGCGCGACCGGAAGCGAGGAGAAGGCGTCGCGGTCGAGCGATTTGGGCAGCGGCTTCGCGAACCACGGATTGTCGAGCAGCCGCGACAGGGCGGCCTGATCGGCCCGGCCCCTGGCGCCCAGCGCACCGCCTTCGTCCATTGGCGCGCCAGTGCGGTCGCGAACCAGATCGTCGATGAGCGCGTTGCCGGGACCGGTATCGCCGGCGATGAGCGAGCCGTCCGCGGCAATGCGCGTGATGTTAGCGACGCCACCGATATTGACGACTACTACCGTGCCCGCCAGTCCGGCTTTTTGCGCCAGGGCGCGGTGATAGATCGGCACGAGCGGCGCCCCCTCCCCGCCAGCGGCTACGTCGGCCGCCCGGAAATCGAAGACCACCGGTATGCCGACGCGCGCGGCAAGGGCATGGCCATCACCGACCTGCACCGTCAGCCGCCGGTCGGGCGCGTGGAGCACCGTCTGGCCGTGGAAGCCAATCAGATCGATGGTCTGGCGCGACGACGATCCAGTCGGCATGCCGCGGCCGGCCGAATAGTGATTTTCGCGCAGCAGCCGCTCGACGGTTTCGCCGTGGACTTCATTGACGATGCGTTCGGCCGCGGCCACCGCTCCCGGCCGCTCGCTCCGATCCGTCAGCGGCCGCGCCTCGCGCACCGCCGTCCGCAATACCTCCCGCTCGGCGGGTGTATAGGGACGGAAGAGGCGCGGCCCGTAGCCGACGATTGCGTCGCCGTCGGTGACAACGACCGCGGCATCGACCCCGTCCATGGAGGTACCGCTCATCAGGCCGAGCACGGTCATCAACGCCATTGGCGGGGTCTTCCTGTCCTGCTGGACAGCCGCGATTGTCTCAGGGATAACCCGACCATGACCGCCTTCAAATCCGACCTCCTGCGCACCCTCTCGGAGCGCGGCTTCATCCATCAGATATCCGACCCCGAGGGCCTCGACGCCAAGGCCGCCGAAGGTCCGATCACGGCCTACATCGGATTCGACTGCACCGCTTCGAGTTTCCACGTCGGCAACCTGGTGTCGATTACCATGCTGCGCTGGCTGCAGAAAACCGGCCACCGGCCGATCCCGCTGATGGGCGGCGGCACGACGCGGGTCGGCGATCCGTCGGGCAAGGACGAGGTGCGCAAACTCCTCAGCTACGACGATATCGAGGCGAACAAACAAAGCCTAAAGGAGACCTTCTCCCATTTCCTGACTTTCGGCCCGCCGCCCACCGGCGCGGTGATGATCGACAACGCCGAGTGGCTGGCGCCGCTCAACTACATCGATTTCCTGCGCGATGTCGGACGACACTTCTCGGTCAACCGCATGCTGACCATGGACTCGGTCAAGCTGCGCCTGGATCGCGAGCACGAGCTGACCTTCCTCGAATTCAACTACATGGTCCTGCAGGCCTACGACTTCGTCGAACTGGCCAGCCGGGAAAACTGCATCCTGCAGCTTGGCGGCTCGGACCAGTGGGGCAATATCGTCAACGGCATCGATCTCGGCCGGCGGATGGGCCTGCCGCAGCTCTACGCCCTCACCTCGCCGCTCATCACCACCTCTTCCGGCGCCAAGATGGGCAAGACAGCCTCGGGCGCCGTGTGGCTGAACGCCGATCGCCTGTCGGCGTACGAGTACTGGCAGTTCTGGCGCAACACCGAGGATGCCGATGTCGGGCGTTTCCTGAAACTCTTCACGGAACTGCCGCTCGACGAAATCGCGCGCCTCGCGGCGCTTCAGGGCGCCGAGCTGAACGACGCCAAGAAGGTTCTCGCAACCAAGGCGACCGCCCTCCTGCACGGCCGGGCGGCGGCCGAAGAAGCCAGCGAGGCGGCCCGGCGCACCTTCGAGGAAGGCGGCATCGGCGACGCGCTGCCTAGTTTCGATGTTCCGCGCAGCGAGTTTGCCGCCGGCCTCAGCCTGACGGCGCTGTTCGTGCGCGCCGGGCTCGCCGCGTCCAACGGCGAAGTGCGCCGCGCCGTCGCCAACAGCGCCATCAGCGTCAACGACGCGCGCGTGACCGATCCCGGCCTGACCATCACGGCCGCTGATCTCAATGCCGACGGTGTGGTGAAGCTGTCTCTTGGCCGCAAGAAACATGTGCTGGTGAAGGCACACTAGCTGCCGCCACGGAAACCGCGAAACCGTCCGCGAGGCCTCGTCCTTCGTTACTGCGACGGCCGCTCGAATTCGAATATCTTGCGGAAGATGCCGGGCGCCACCGCCGACAGCGGATTGAAGAAAATCTCGGGCTGGGAGATGGGCCCCTGAACCTTGAAGGTAACGCCGATCAGCCCTTCGTTGGAATCCCCGCCCAGCACCAGGCCGAGAACCGGGATACGGCTGAACAGCCTGTTGAGGGCGTAGGCGGGCAGGTACGTACCGGCGATATCAATGTTCGCGGCCGGCACGTCGTAGCGACCGGAGAAGGTTGCGCCAACCGTGTTACCGGCGAGCAGCGCGTCTTCGATGACCAGCAGTCGGTCGGTGCGCCTGTAGCGCGCCAACATCCGGTTGAAGTGTACCCGATCGGGATTGTTGGCCTCGCTGCTGGCGGGTTGATCGACGGGCCGGGTGATCATCTTTTGCATCGCCGGCTCATCGACGATATCGAAATTATCGATCTGCAGGGTGCCAAGCAGCGGATCGCCATGGTCGGCCTTGCCGGCGAGCGATACGACACCGCCGCTGATATGCGTGTAGAAATCGACGAAGCGCAGCAATCGCCCTGCGTCGCCGGCCGCGCCCTGGAGAGCGGTGCCATCCGGCATCACGTTGAAGTCGAGCGAGATATCCTGGCCGCCGAGCTTGCCGGCAAACACGACTTTCTGGGTTTCGCCGCCCACCGACACAAGGGTCAGAGAGGCGCCGTCGATCTCCTCCTGATTGAAGCCGATCAGCCGATCGAGGTGCGCATCAACGGCGAGGTCGGGAAATCCGCCCGCCTGGTCGTTGCGGTCGCGGACGTGACTTATGAGGCCGCGCAGATCGAACGACGCGCCTCGCGCCGCGATGGCGTATCCGGCCTTGCCGCGGGTCAGTTTCAGCGAAACGTCGTCGCCGGGATGAAGGGAGAGGTGCGCGATATCGGCCGACTGCAGATTGTACGCGCCGTCGAGCTGAGCCGAGCCGGAAAAACCAAAGCCGTCGCCGCTGAGGGAAAGATTCTGGACGGCATAGCCATCGCTCGCGGACTTCATGTCGAAGGTCAGCGTGGCCGGCACGCCGATGCCCTTGGTCCACCCGATCCCGGGAAGCATCACGCGGGCACGGCGCAGATCGAGGTCGTAATGCTGGCCGCCGCCGGGCGCATCCGACACGATCGCGCTCACCGTGCCCGACAGCATCTGATCGAGGCCGACACCGAGGCGCTTACGGGCATCATCGTCCAGAAGCAGCCTCACGCGGCGATCGCCGGGGCCTGCCGCCGCGGCGCCGGGGCCGATCGGGAACGACATCGATACATCGGCGCCGACACCGTCGATCTTGGCCTTGCCGTAGATGGCGACGTCGTCGGGGGTCGCGGTGATGGCGACGTTTGCGGCGCTGACCGTGCGTCCTTCGACGGGCGCCTTACTCGACACGTCGGTGGTGTTGGCGACAATCTTCCAATCGACGTCGGCGTCAGTGATGCCGTCGCGCAACGGCAAATGGACCGAGACGCGCGCCGTACCTTTGCCGCTGAGGTCACCTGGCGACAGATTGCGGCGGGAGAGCGCCCGCATGGGGTCGGCGTCGGCGATCTCGCCGAGAGCCGCGGCGCTGCCGGAGAGCTGAACCTCGATCAACCCGTCCGCCGGGCGCTTGGCGGTGTTGGGCACCGCGAAGGCGCCGTTATCGACGGAGACGGTTCCCGACGGCACTTCCACCTCGCCCTTGTCGAGGTCGATGCCGACGGTGGAACCGGTCGCCACGATGTTGCCGGAGGCATTGCTGATCTGGGGCATCTTGCCGAACGTGTTGAAGCCGACTCCCTCGACGCGCATGTCGAGGCGCAGGGCATCATCCGGCAGGCGGGGCCGCTTGCCGGTCCACAGCACACCGGGGGGGATCGAAGCCTCGAAACGTCCCGACACGAGCCGCCCGGCAGTCACATTCTTCATCACCCACTTGCGGGCACCCGTCGCGATCAGCGGAATCCACATCTGCTTCAGCGCTGCAACAGACATTGGCGAGAACGTCGCCCCCACCGCGAGCGAAGGTGTCACGCCGGCGAACCCCATGGTGCCGGCCGCCGCGATCGTGGCGTCGCCCGAGACGATAATGGCGTTATCGAAATTGAGCAGCTTTGCCTTGAGGTCGGCGACGCCCGAAACCTCGATGCGCTGGGCGATCATCGGCGGCAGGCCGGAGTCGGACGGCGCCAGAATTGCTCCCGGGGACGCCAGATCGAAGGCGTAGCGGCGGTCGGCCGCATCCCCCACCGGAGCGATCCTGCCGGTGATCACGCCACGGGTATCGCCGAAGTAGAAGGTGGAAGGATCGAGAATGAGGGCGCGATTGGCGATGTCCCAATGGGCCTGGACCGTCGCCTCATCCAGCAGGACACTGTCATGCTCCTCGCCGAAATGCAGAACTCCGGCCCCGAAATCGAGTCGCCCACTCGCTTCCTGGATGGAACCATCCTTGGCAAAGCGCAGGTTGGCGCGGCCAAAAAGGGGAATGTCGGCGGTCAACAGGGAATCGTCGTCGCCGAGGCTCGGCAGCAGATCCGCAATGGTCAATTGGGAAAATACCGCCGACATCTCGTGACCACCCGTGCCGGGCTCGGTTTCGCGGTCGATGGTCGCCGTCCAGCGGCCGCCGTAGCCGGCCGTACCAAGGGTCACCGTCAGCGCGGATGTCGTCCGGTCGAGCGCGACGTTGAGGTCGGTGCCGGGGAACCGGCGCGGCGTCGCCTGGCTGGCACCGGTAACCGAAATCGTGCCGTTGATGATGGCAAAACGCTCGAAACCGGCGCTCAGCGCTTTCTCAATCTGCGGTTCGATGCCTCGATCGAGGACGTAGAGCGCGGCGAGCAGGTCTGGGAAACCGCCGTCAGCGGCGTCGACCTCGGCAGGAGAAATTGGCGTCGGCGCCGACGCGGCTTTCTTCGGCGGTGGCGGCGTCGCGCCCGTCCCCAGAAATATGGCGCCGTTGTCACCGCGCGCAAACGATACTTCGGGGTCGCTGAGTTCGACCTGCTTCACCTTGACCCGCAAGGCAAGCAGCGCATAGGGATCGATCGCGAAGCGCGTTGACGGCAAATGCGCCACGACGGTTTGATTGGCGTCGCGTACATCGAGATTGTCGACGCGGACAACCAGCCCCAGTACCGGGTCGAGATCGACGACCGCCCGGCCAATAGCGACCGCGTAGCCCGGACCGAGATTGTCGCGGATCAATCCCGCCATGCGCTCGCGCACGATGCTCAACTCGGTCGGGCCGCTGACCACCGCGAGGATCGTGCCGACAATGGCGATCAGAAAAACAAGAACCACGATCCACAGCGCGCGCCGCAGAAGGGTCGAACGCCCCGGGCGTTGGCGCAGGGGCCGGCTGGCCTGCTCGGAAGGGTACTGGTCCAGGCGCACGTTCAGATCAGGTACCCCCTCCCGCGGGGTATTCGGGATGACTCAGCAGTTGCAACTGTGGCCCGCCCTCTTCTTAATCAGGACCGGCGGACAAGGCGAGCCTTGTACCTCGGCAGCTTCCCAAGATCGCGCGTCGCGGCGCCCTGTCATCTGAACGACATCAAGTGCGACAAAAGGAAGGCACATGACCGGCGGCGTTCAAGGAGAACGGGCTCCCGACTTCGATCTGGTCGGCGATGAAGGCCACCGGGTGAAGCTATCCGATTTCGCCGGCCGCAATGTGGTCGTCTATTTCTATCCGAAGGACGACACCAGCGGTTGCACGCGCGAGGCAGTCGACTTCACGGGCGCACGCGAATCGTTGGCGAAAGCCGGAACCACCGTCATCGGCATCTCGCCCGACAGCGAAGCTTCCCACTGCAAGTTCAAGGAAAAGCACGGCCTCGGTATCATCCTTGCCGCCGATCCCCTGCACGAGGCCATCTCAGCCTACGGCGTCTGGGTCGAGAAAAGCATGTACGGCCGCAAGTACATGGGCGTCGAACGATCGACCTTTCTTGTAGGCTCGGATGGGCGGATTGCCCAGGTATGGCGCAAGGTCCGGGTTCCCGGCCACGTCGACGAAGTTCTCGCCGCCGCCCGCGCCCTCGGATTGCCCGGACGACGCAAATAGCTGCGCGTGGCGTGCAAAAGTGCACACTAAAATCGATGACTATGGCGATTCATTTTAGCGAACAATTGACCGGTGTGGCCGAGATTGAGCGCAAGATGAACGGCCCATCGCAAGAACCAGATCTGCGCGTCGTCGCCGGGCTTGAACGTTTTGACAACGTTGCGCTCGTTGTCGTCGCTGCGGTCGGATCCGGAATTCTCATACTCTGGGCCGCGCCCGCGCTGGCGGGGCTCGCGCCAGACGGCTGGTCGCGGATGCGACCGCTGACCGCCATCGGCATACTTCTGTCCGTATCGAGTCTGGCGTTTTCCGCCCCGCGAAATTCGCGGCGGGCCTTTCTCGTCGGCATCATTTCAGCCGTCGCCGTGGCGCTCATCGGAGTCGCCACGCTGCTGACCTACACACCGCTGGTTTTGTATGATCCTGCAACGTGGATCCTGCGGCCGGCACCGCAAACCGCGGTCTGTTTCGTCCTCCTCGGCGTCGCTATTTCTCTGAGCCGCCGGGCTGATCCGGCTTGTCGAGCACTGGCCGATGCATGCTCGGTCGGACTGATCGCGTTTGCATTGTTTCTGCTAGGTGGGATTGTCTTTAGCGTACTCGAATTCACCCATTTCGATGCGACGATGTCGATGTCTTCGCAGACGCTGTTTTGTTTCGTTCTGCTCAGCGTCATTGTGGCAGGTCGCCGCGCTTCCGACGGCGTTTGGCTGGCAATTTTTGTAAGCCGCGGCATTGGCAGCCAGATGGCGCGCGTAGCTTTGCCGATGATGCTCGCTACGCCCTTTGGCGTTTTCGCGTTGATCGCCTGGCTTGACGCGGCCGGCATTCTGCCGACCAACCAGACGCGGGCCATCGCCGCACCCTTATTGTCGCTGCTCAGCGTCGGGGTCATGGGATGGCTTGCGCATCGCACCAATCATCTAGAGCGGCAGCTGCGTCAGCAGTCGCTTACAGATCCGCTCACGAACATACTCAACCGGCGCGGGTTCGAGGCGATCGGCGACTACGTCATTCGTAACGCGCAGCGAAGCCGGTCCAGCTTGACGGCCTTCTACTTCGACATCGATGGTCTCAAGCGCGCGAACGACAGCCTCGGCCACGAAGCGGGGTCGCTGATCATCAAGACGTTCGCCGATCTGCTCGTGGCCACGTTTCGAAAGAACGATGTGCTCGCCCGTATCGGCGGGGACGAGTTTGTGGTGCTGGCGGTCGGCGCCAGGCAATCGGCCAGCGAACTGCTCATTCGGCTCGCCAAAAACATTGCCGCCAGCAACGATGCCGGGGCCGTTCCCGGGGGCATCGCCTACAGCGCGGGATACGCGGAGTTGGGACTCGGAGTCGTCCGTAACGTCAGTGACCTGGTCGCCGAGGCGGACCGGATGATGTACCAGCAGAAATCGCGGAAAAGAGCTGCTTGAGCTTGCCCACGGCCAAAGCGGCCGCCACGCCTCATAGGCCGCTTTAGGCCGCCTTTCCCGCACGATCCAGCCATGACGGGATTAGCCCAATCAGAGTTTATTAACCTTAACATCGTCTAATCGCCCATCGATTCCCCGCGCCCTACGACGGGCAACAATCGGTGAAGTGCGTATGTCTGCTGTACTGGACTCGGTCCACTTCTTCGCCAGGGCCAAGCGGCCACAGCGCATCATCATCGCCTATGGCGATCATGTGCGGACCTTTACCATCCGGCCGTGGCTGATCGCGGCGCTCGGTGGGGCGGCACTCGTCTTCGGCTTCCTGTATCTGTGCGCGACGGGCTATCTGGTTTTCCACGACGACCTCCTCGGCGCGTCGATTTCCCGTCAGGCGCGCATGCAGCGAGCCTACGAAGACCGCATCGCCACACTCCGTTCCGACCTCGACAGGGTGACCAGCCGGCAGCTCCTCAATCAGCAGGCGGTCGAGTCCGAGATGAACCGAATCGCCAGCCGCCAGTCGGCGCTCGATGCGCGTCAGGACAGCATTGCCGCCCTCAGCCAGGCGGTGCGCAGTGCGGGCGTGCCGGTCGGGCTGCCCGCCGCGGCCGCCGCCGATTCGCAGGAAGCGGCGCCCGACGCCGCGAACACACCGGCAAGCGATTCGGAAGACACCGATCCGCAGACCACCGGCGCGGTCGCTCCGGTCCAGGCGAGCGTGGTATCGCCGCTTTCCTTCAACCTGCCGCTGCGACTTCCCGGGGCCGCCGCCCCCTCGCCGTCCTCACCTTCGGCCGGCCTTGCGTCGGTCGACGCATCCCTCGACAAGCTGGCGCGCGATCAGACGGCCTACGTGGACTCGGTCGCCTTCAACGTCTCAGAGCGCGCCGACAAGATTGCGCGCATCCTCACCCAGCTCGGTCAGCGCGTACCCCCGAGCCACACACCCGCCAGCGCCGACATCGGCGGCCCGCTGGTGGACATCGACGACAACGCCGACCCGGGAACTTTCCGCTCCAGCGTCGATCTGATCGCGGGCGAAGTCGACCGTTTCGGCGTGATACGTCGCATGGCGACGCAATTGCCGCTTTCCCGCCCGTTCGCCGACGCCATGATCACCAGCGGATTTGGCGCGCGGCTCGATCCGTTTCTGGGCCGTCCTGCGCTTCATACCGGCGTTGACTTTCGCGCGGCGGCCGGCTCGCCCGCTCGCGCGACTGCGGGTGGCACGGTCATCATCGCGGGCTACACCGGCGGCTACGGCAACATGGTGGAAATCGACCACGGCAACGGCATCACCACGCGCTATGGCCACCTGAGCGAGATCGACGTCACCGTTGGGCAGGTGGTGGCCAAGGATGCCATCATCGGCCACACCGGAAGCACCGGACGCTCCACCGGCCCGCACCTCCACTACGAGGTTCGGGTCGATGGCGCTCCGATAGATCCGATGACCTTCATCAACGCCGGTCACAATATCGCTTCGCTGCTCTAGACAGCCTTGCTCTTCTGCTCCGCGCGCAGCGTCTGGAAAGCGCGGCCCCACGCGACGACCTGATCGAGCATCAGGTTGACCTGGGCCGGATGGGCGGGGCCCGGCTTGAACGCGCTGAAATTCTCGAAGTCGGTGTAAAGCGACAGCGAAACGTGCGCGCGGACGTCGGCGATCTGCAGCTCGGCCATGATGCCGCGCAGATGCTCGACGGCGCGGACGCCGCCGGTAGTGCCGTAGCTGACGAAGCCGGCCGCCTTGTTGGTCCACTCGTGATAGATGAAATCGATGGCGTTCTTGAGCGCGCCCGACGTGCTGTGATTGTACTCGGGCGTGACGAACACATAACCATCCAGCGACGCGATTTTGGCGCTCCACTTCTTGGTATGCTCATGGGCGTAGTTGCCCATCGACGGCGGCATCGGCTCGTCGAGAACCGGCAGATTGTAGTCGACGAGGTCGACAATCTCGTAGGAAACGTCGCTGCCGGGGCGCGCCTTGGCCAGATCGAGGAACCATTTGGCGACCTTGTCGGCCTTGCGGTTGGGCCGCGTGCTGCCAACGATAATCCCGATCTTGAGCATGTGAGTAGCCTTCCTTTTATGGGCGGTATAGTTTGGTAACTAGCGGACAGTAGGTGACTGCCAAGCGGCGCCTGACAAGGAGGCACTTTTTTGAAACAGGGTTCCCTGCAGCTCACGGAGGACTGCCGCCGGGTGAGCGCCGTCCTGTCGCGCGTCGGCGACAAGTGGACAGTGCTGGTCGTACGTCAGCTAGGCGCCGGTCCGCGCCGCTTCAGCGAAGTGCGCCGCGCGCTCGGCAGCATCTCGCAAAAGATGCTGACCGCCACGCTGCGCGGACTGGAACGCGACGGGTTCGTCAGCCGGATGGTTTTTCCGACGGTGCCGCCAAGGGTCGAATACGAGCTGACCGCGCTTGGCGTCGACCTGCTAAAGCCGGTCGGAGCGCTTGGGCAATGGGCGCAGCAGAATGCCGGGCAGGTCGAAGCCGCCCAGCGCCGCTACGACGAGGCGCAGGCGCGCGCGAAGGCAACCGAGTTGCGCGCTGTCGCCAAGCGCCCGGAGCATGCCAACGGCAACGAGCGTCAGCGGGCCGGCTAGTTCGCCTTCGTGATTTCCGGACCGATGCGCTGCGCGAGAGATGCCTCCATGAAGGGAAGCAGATCGCCGTTCAGCACGCGCTGCGGGTCGGTGCTTTCGACCCCCGTGCGCAGGTCCTTCACCAACTGATACGGCTGCAGGACGTAGCTGCGAATCTGGTGGCCCCAACCAATGTCGGTCTTGGAGGCAGATTCCGCCGCGGCGGCCGCCTCGCGCTTCTCGATCTCACGCTCATAGAGGCGGGCGCGCAGCATTTTCCACGCGGTTGCCCGGTTCTTGTGCTGCGAGCGCTCGCTCTGGCAGGCGACGGCGATACCAGTGGGGATGTGGGTCAAGCGAATGGCGGAATCCGTCGTGTTGACGTGCTGACCGCCCTTGCCCGAGGCGCGGTAGGTGTCGACGCGGATGTCCTTGTCGTCGATCTCGATGTTGATGGTGTCGTCGACGACCGGATAGACCCAGACGCTGGCGAACGAGGTATGGCGGCGGGCCTGGCT
>DATCBY010000021.1:0-4747 GCA_036511595.1 Bauldia sp. | reverse complement strand
CGAGCGGAACAAGATCACGGTGACCGACGACGAGGTCAGCCGCGCCGTGATCGAGCGCGCGCGCCAGATGCCCGGACGCGAGAAGGAGGTCTGGGACTATTATCGCAACAATGCCAATGCGCTCGCCCAGCTTCGTGCGCCGATTTATGAAGACAAGGTGGTCGATTTCATTCTTGAACTCGCCAACGTGACCGAGAAAAAGGTGACCCGCGAGGAGCTCTACAATGACGACGATCTGGAGAAGACCCCGGCCTGAGCGCATCGGCCAGGTCAGGATCGGCTTCGTTAAGGATGTGCCGCGAAACGGGCGTAGCGAGGCAAACCCTCGCTATGCCCGTAGCGAGGCAAACCCTCGCTATGCGCTGCGTCACGAATCAGCTTCAACTGGGACAACTGCGCACGATATTGCCCCGGTCTTGTCAGCCGGGAATTGCCCCATATCTGTGAGCCCTGTCTTTAAGTCCTGCATCACGGGACGTTCGTCCGCGCCGGCAAATCCTTTGACTTTCAGCCTTGCCTGCATGGATGCTCGCCTCCGCCAACCTGTCCGATAACCTTTTGGGTGATTAATGCGCGATCCCGTCGAAACCTACATGAACCTCGTGCCGATGGTGGTCGAGCAGACCAACCGCGGCGAGCGCGCCTACGACATTTTTTCGCGGCTGCTGAAAGAGCGCATCATCTTCCTGACCGGGCCGGTCGAGGACGGCATGTCGACCCTGGTGGTCGCGCAGCTGTTGTTTCTCGAAGCCGAGAATCCGAAGAAGGAAATCTCGATGTACATCAACTCGCCCGGCGGAGTGGTGACGTCAGGCCTTGCGATCTACGACACCATGCAATTCATCCGTCCGCCGGTGTCGACGCTTTGCACCGGGCAGGCGGCGTCGATGGGTTCGCTGCTGCTGGCCGCCGGCCACAAGGACATGCGCTTCTCGCTGCCGAATTCGCGCATCATGGTGCACCAGCCCTCCGGCGGCTTCCAGGGCCAGGCTACCGACATCATGCTGCACGCGCAGGAAATCCTTAACCTCAAGAAGCGGCTCAACGAGATTTACGTCAAACACACCGGCCAGACCTTCAAGGCGATCGAGGACGCGCTGGAACGCGACAAATTCCTCACCGCGGATATGGCTCGTGACTTCGGGATTGTCGACAAGGTGATCGACAAGCGCCAGGAAGAACCGGCGGCGGTGAAGACCCCCTGACGCCGCGGTTCCCGCTACGCTGCCGATTTCAACCACCCGTTAGGGGTAATTCCAGCCGCCGGCGGCGCTTTTGCGCCGCTGGATGGCCTGAAAGTTCCGCTTTCGTGCCAGTCTGGCAGCGTGGTAATCGCGCAACGCTCGGCTGATTTCGGCATACGGGCTCGCATGCGCACCGCAAATCACGGTATTGTCACGGAGATCGGGCCGGCGGCCGATTAGGGAATTCTTGATAGTCGGGTGTCACCATGGTTGGCTAGGCCGGATCGGTTATGATCGCGCGGATTCGACTAGCCGCGATTCGCGCGGCATCTGAAGCGAAGGGTCTTTTCTGGTACGGATTTTGCTCTATCTACGATCCAGGGCCGGTCAGTGCCGGATGGGGCGATCGAGCGGACGGAATCGAACGGCGGACGGAGATTACAATGAGTAAGGTCGGCACGAGCGACTCCAAGAACACGCTGTATTGCTCGTTCTGTGGCAAGAGCCAGCACGAAGTCCGCAAATTGATCGCGGGTCCCACGGTATTCATCTGCGACGAATGCGTCGAGCTGTGCATGGATATCATCCGCGAGGAGAACAAATCCTCGCTGGTGAAATCGCGCGACGGGATTCCGACCCCGAAGGAAATCTGCAAGGTTCTCGATGACTACGTCATCGGCCAGAGCCATGCCAAGAAGGTGCTCTCGGTCGCCGTCCACAATCACTACAAGCGGCTCAATCACCAGACCAAGCACAACGACGTCGAGCTTGCGAAGTCGAACATTCTGCTGATCGGTCCGACCGGCTCGGGCAAGACGCTGCTGGCGCAGACGCTGGCGCGGATTCTCGACGTGCCGTTCACGATGGCGGATGCGACCACGCTGACCGAAGCCGGCTATGTCGGCGAGGACGTCGAAAACATCATCCTGAAGCTGCTGCAGTCGGCCGACTACAACGTCGAGCGCGCGCAGCGCGGCATCGTCTATATCGACGAGATCGACAAGATCAGCCGCAAATCCGACAATCCGTCGATCACCCGGGACGTCTCCGGCGAGGGCGTGCAGCAGGCGCTGCTGAAGATCATGGAAGGCACCGTTGCCTCGGTTCCTCCGCAGGGCGGCCGCAAGCATCCGCAGCAGGAGTTCCTGCAGGTCGACACCACCAACATTCTGTTCATCTGCGGTGGCGCGTTCTCCGGCCTGGAAAAGATCATTTCCGCGCGTGGACGCTCGACCTCGATCGGCTTTGCTGCCCAGGTGCTGGCGCCGGAAGATCGCCGCACCGGCGAAATCTTCCGCCATGTCGAGCCTGAGGATCTGCTGAAGTACGGCCTGATTCCGGAGTTCGTCGGACGCCTGCCGGTGGTTGCCACGCTGGAGGATCTCGACGAGGCTTCGCTGAAGAAGATCCTGACCGATCCGAAGAACGCGCTGGTGAAGCAATATCAGCGGCTGTTCGAGATGGAGAACATCGAACTGACCTTCGCCGACGAGGCGCTTGGCGCGGTCGCCCGCAGGGCGATCGAGCGCAAGACCGGCGCGCGGGGCCTGCGATCGATTCTCGAAAGCATCCTGCTCGAAACCATGTTCGATTTGCCGGGCCTGGAAGGCGTCGAAGAGGTGGTGATCTCGCGCGAAGTGGTCGAGGGAACCGCTCGCCCGCTCTACATCTACGCCGACCGTTCCGACCGCGCGGTCGAAAGCAGCGCCAGCGCCTGATCGCGGCCGGCTCGGCGCGGAAAGAGCATTCCATTGCGACGGCTGCCGGGTGTTCCGGCGGCCGTGTTTGCGTAGGGTTTGCGTCGCATTGAGCCCCGATTGGCGGGCATTTTCCACCGACTTGACACCCCCATGGCCGATAGCCACCTAATGCTGTCGGCGACGAAAACTTCACCTGCAGATTCGCCGCTTCAACAATCCGGGGGAGTCGGCCGCGACCGGCCATATCACCCCGGAACATCTCGGCACCTTGTGGCGGTTGCGCAAAAGGGCGGACTGCGTGCAGGGGGGCACAACAAAAGGAATAGGCCATGACGACCCCGAAACCCCGGCCATCTATCGTTTACGGCGAAAGCCATTCTTATCCGGTGCTGCCGCTGCGCGACATCGTCGTCTTCCCGAGCATCATCGTGCCGCTGTTCGTCGGTCGCGAGAAGTCGATCCGCGCGCTCGAAGAGGTCATGAAGACCGACGCCCTGATCATGCTGGCGACGCAGAAGAACGCCTCGGACGATGATCCGAGCGCGGATTCAATTTATGAGACCGGCACCCTTGCCAGCGTATTGCAGCTGCTCAAATTGCCCGACGGCACCGTCAAGGTGCTGGTGGAGGGGCTCGAGCGCGCCAAGGTGCAAAAATATACCGATCGCACCGAATATTACGAAGCGACCGCGGTCGCGCTGGCCAACACCGACGCCACGTCGGTCGAGGCCGAAGCGCTGTCGCGCTCGGTGGTGTCGGATTTCGAGAGTTATGTGAAGCTGAACAAGAAGATATCGGCCGAAGTGGTCGGCGTGGTTCAGGCCATCACCGATTTCGCCAAGCTCGGCGATACCGTCGCCTCGCATCTCGCCGTCAAGATCGCCGATCGCCAGGCGATCCTGGAGACGCTGTCGGTCACCGCGCGCCTCGAGAAGGTGCTGGGGTTGATGGAGAGCGAAATCTCGGTGCTGCAGGTCGAGAAGCGGATCCGCTCGCGCGTCAAGCGCCAGATGGAGAAGACCCAGCGAGAATATTATCTCAACGAGCAGATGAAGGCGATCCAGAAGGAACTCGGCGACGACGAAGGCCGCGACGAGCTGGCCGATCTGGAAGAGAAGATTGCCAAGACCAAGCTTTCCAAGGAAGCACGCGAGAAGGCGCAGCACGAGCTGAAGAAGCTGCGCCAGATGTCGCCGATGTCCGCGGAGGCGACGGTGGTGCGCAACTATCTCGACTGGCTGCTGTCGATACCGTGGAACAAGAAGTCCAAGGTCAAGAAGGATCTGGTCGCCGCCCAAACGGTGCTCGACAACGATCACTACGGTCTCGAGAAGGTCAAGGACCGCATCGTCGAATATCTCGCGGTGCAGTCGCGCGCCAACAAGCTGACCGGACCGATCCTGTGCCTGGTCGGACCTCCCGGCGTCGGCAAGACCTCGCTCGGCAAGTCGATCGCGCGGGCGACGGGACGCGAATTCGTCCGCGTGTCGCTCGGCGGCGTGCGTGACGAAGCCGAAATCCGCGGTCACCGCCGCACCTATATCGGCTCGATGCCCGGGAAGGTCATCCAGTCGATGCGCAAGGCGAAGACCTCGAATCCTTTGTTCCTGCTGGACGAGATCGACAAGATGGGCGCCGACTTCCGCGGCGATCCGTCATCGGCGCTGCTTGAGGTGCTCGACCCCGAGCAGAATTCGACTTTTGCGGACCACTATCTGGAGGTCGAGTACGACCTCTCGAACGTGATGTTCATCACCACGGCGAATACGTTGAACATTCCCGGGCCGCTGATGGACCGCATGGAGATCATCCGGATCGCCGGCTATACCGAGAACGAGAAGGTCGAGATCGCGCGCAAGCATC
>DATCBY010000020.1:0-17884 GCA_036511595.1 Bauldia sp. | reverse complement strand
GCGCGAGGCGGGCGAAGCCCGCCGCGCCGAGGCGCCGTGGTCGAACCTGCCGCCGATGATCGACTACCACGCCTTCACGCAGAAGTTCGACGAGACCGTGAAGGCCGAGGAACTCTGCGACATCGCCGAACTCGATCGTTTGCGCGCCTACCTCGACAAGCAGCTCGCCCATCTGCAGAGCGCCGTCGGCCGCCTCGCCAACCGCTTGCAGCGCCGCCTGATGGCGCAGCAGAGCCGTGCGTGGGATTTCGATCTGGAGGAAGGAGTCATCGATGCAGCCCGCCTGTCGCGGGTGGTCACCGATCCGATGCATCCGCTCTCGTTCAAGGCCGAGCGCGACACTGATTTTCGCGACACCATCGTGACGCTGCTGCTCGACAATTCCGGCTCCATGCGCGGCCGACCGATCACGGTGGCCGCCACCTGCGCCGACATCCTCGCGCGCACGCTCGAGCGCTGCGGCGTCAAGGTCGAGATCCTTGGCTTTACCACGCGCGCCTGGAAGGGCGGCCAGTCGCGCGAGGCCTGGCTGCAGGCGGGCAAGCCCGGCAATCCCGGCCGCCTCAACGACCTCCGCCACATCATCTACAAGGCCGCCGACGCGCCCTGGCGCCGGGCGCGGCGTAACCTCGGCCTGATGATGCGCGAGGGACTGCTCAAGGAAAACATCGACGGCGAGGCATTGGCCTGGGCGCACGCCCGGCTGGTGGCGCGGCCCGAGCAGCGCAAGATCTTGATGATGATTTCCGACGGCGCGCCAGTCGACGATTCGACGCTGTCCGTCAACGCCGGCAACTACCTCGAGCGGCATCTCCGCCACGTCATCGAAGAAATCGAGACACGCTCGCCGGTCGAGCTGATCGCCATCGGCATCGGCCATGACGTGACGCGCTACTATCGCCGCGCCGTCACCATCGTCGATGCCGAGGAGTTGGCGGGCGCCATGACTGACAAGCTGGCGGAACTGTTCGACGAGCATCCGCCCGTGCCGACGCGCCGCCCGCGACGCGCAACCTTGCAATGACGGCAGCCACGGCCAGGCGCGCGCTTCCCGGTCTCTTTCTCGCCATCCTGTTTGCCGGCAACGCCGTGGGCGCGACGCCCGGCCTCGCGCCGGTCGAAGTGCGCGCCATACCGATTCCGGTGTTTCTACCCGGCAGCCGCCAGACCCGCTTCGGCGCCCTCGAATACCTGGGCGGCATCGAACTGAATTCCCGCGATCCTGAATTCGGCTCGTGGTCAGGCCTCGACTTTGGCGCCGACGGCAGGATCTACTCCATCGCCGACACCGGCCTGTGGTTATCCGCCCGCCTCGTCGAAGACGCCGCCGGCCATCTCACCGGCGTCACCGACACAAAGCTCGGCGCCATGCGCATCGACGGCGGCCGGCTGCCGCAGAAGAAAGACGAAGCCGACGCCGAGGGCCTGCGCATCCGGCCCGACGCCGGCGGCGACACGGCACTCGTGTCGTTCGAGCAGACCCGGGCGGTGCGCGTGTATTCGGGACCGGATTTTTCGGCCGCCGCGCCGACGCGCATCAAGCTGCCACCGTTCGTCAAGGACCTACGCCGCAATCAGGGGCTGGAAGGCATGACACTGCCGCCGCCGGAGAGTCCGCTCGCCGGCAGTGTCGTGCCCATCGCCGAGCGCTCGCTCGACGCCGACGGGAATCACCGCGGCTTCATCGTCGGCGGACCGCAGACCGGCACATTCTCGCTCCGCCGCTCGGACGATTTCGACGTCAGCGACGCGGCGTTTCTGCCGGACGGCGACCTCCTCGTGCTCGAGCGGAAGTTCAGTTTCGCGGCCGGCGTCGCCATCCGCATTCGCCGCATCGCCGGCGCGGCGATCAGGCCCGGTGCGCTGCTCGATGGCCCCGTGCTGCTGGTGGCGGACAGCCACTACCAGATCGACAACATGGAAGGTCTGGCGGTGCGCACGACCGCCGACGGCAAGACATTGCTGACGCTTATCTCGGACGACAACAACAGCATCTTCCAGCGTACGCTGTTGCTCCAGTTCGCGCTGGCGACGCCCTGAAATAAAAAATGGCGCCCGCGGGCGCCATCGATTCAAGGCAGGAAGCAAAGCCTCAGGAAGCGACTGCCTCCAGCCGCTTGGCGATCTGGCGCTTCAGCTTCAGGGCCCGATGCGACAACTCGCCGTCGCGTGCCTTCAGCAAGAAAGCGTCGAGCCCTCCGCGCGCTTCGACCGAGCGCAGCGCATGCGAGGTGATCCGCAAGTGCACATTCTGCTTCAGGGCGTCGCTGATCAGCGTCACCTGGCTGAGGTTGGGCAGGAAACGGCGGCGGGTCTTGTTGTTGGCATGGCTGACGGTATTTCCCGACTGCACCGCCTTGCCTGAAAGTTCACAACGCCGTGACATCTCAATAATCCCTGATTTTCCGCCGGAAAAAAGGCCATCGCGGTGAAGACCGAGGTCTCGCCGCAAGCGCCGCATTGCTATAGTGAGCGCATAATTCTGCGTCAAGGCAAGGATCGCCTGTGGCCGGTTATGACCGGCTACACACCGGCGGATGACCGGCGCGGTCGAATAGCTTAGGTATGAACATTGTTAACCAACATTCGCGTATCCGTAAGGTCGATTGCGCCGGCACTGGCCGGCCAGACATGACAGTTGGGCCGATGCTCGCGATGGGACGTCTCGCAGCTATCTCCGGGGGTGGCCGCCTTCTTGCCGGCGCCGTCTTGTTGCTTGTTGGGGTGTGGACCGACGCCGATGCTCACGCCACCGATGGCGTAAACCTCGACGCAACCTACATCATCGCCATCAACGGCCTGACCATCGGGCGTGCCGACGCCCGCAGCCGCTTCACCGACCACGGGTACGCCGCCGCCATCAGCGGCTCGACCTACGGTATCAGCCGGATCGTTTCCGACGCTCGCGCCACGCTTGCGGGCGCCGGCCGCGTCATCGGCGGCAATGTTGTGCCTGCCTCCTATAACCTCAGCACCAGCGAGAGCGGATTCGAGACGAGCGTCAGCATGACCATGCGCGGCGGCTCCATCGTGGGCCTCCAGGCGATGCCGAGCCTGCCCGAGGCGCCGGACCGGGTGCCCCTGACGGCGACCAGCAAGCAGAACATCGTCGATCCCGTCGGCGCTTTTGTTATTGCCCTCGATCACCCCGGCGCCCCCGACCCGAACACCGTCTGCAACCGTACGGTCAAGGTGTTCGACGGCTGGAAGCGCTTCGACATCCGGCTTTCCTACAAGGAAACCAAGGCGATCGACGACGGCGCCAACGCCTATGCCGGCGACCTGATCGTTTGTGCGGCCCGTTACCTCCCGGTCGCCGGCCATCGCGCCAGCGACGACTCGGTCGCCTTCATGGCGGACAACAAACGCCTCGAAATCTCCCTCGCCCCGATCAAGGGCACCAACTACATGGTCCCCTACCGCATCCTGATCGGCACCAAGGTCGGCGATCTCACCATTGGCGCGCGCACGTTCACCGCCACCCCGGGGCAGCAGCAGGCCCGCCTCGATTAGCGCTTGGGGGATTCCCCGAATGGTCGTCGGAAACGCCCGCGCAGCCGTCCACAGGTTATCCACAGGCTGTCCACGGCGCGTTTGAGCATTTGCCCGTAGCGTCCCCGTCTCCGCTTCGTTGCAGGACAAACCCTTGAAACCACGGATCATTTCGCCGCCGGCCCCGCGGCGGCGACCCATCACGCTTGTCCGCCGCCATCCCGTCATCGAGAACAGATCGCGTCCAAACGCCGGTCAGCGATTCGGGCCCGCTTCGTTCCGGATAGGTTCCCGCGCTGCGGCAGCGCCGAATGCGGCGGAATTTCACCCGGACCGCGGCGCTCTGTGATAGAGTAGAACTGAGGCGGCAGATTTATCCCCGCCCGCGCCCTAGGGTGTGGACGGGCGACGGGACGAGCGTTAGTCGCGAGCAGCATGACCGCTTCAGGAAAGTCCGAGGGCGCGCCGGCGAACGGCCGCAACGTGGTCGCCGTGCTCGGGCCGACCAACACCGGCAAGACCCATCTCGCCATCGAACGCATGCTCGGCCACGCCTCGGGCGTCATCGGCCTGCCGCTGCGCCTGCTGGCGCGCGAGGTTTACAACCGCGTCGCTACGCGCGTTGGCTCCGACAACGTCGCGCTGATCACCGGCGAGGAGAAGATCGTCCCGCCGAACCCGCGCTTCCGCGTCTGTACCGTCGAGGCGATGCCGGAAAAGACCGACGCCGCGTTCCTCGCCATTGACGAGATTCAGCTAGCCGGCGATCTCGAGCGCGGCCACGTCTTCACCGACCGCATGCTCAACCTGCGCGGTCGCGAGGAGACGCTGCTGCTGGGCGCCATGACCATGCGCGGCATGGTCGAGAAGCTGATACCGGGCGTCAACGTCGTCACCCGTCCGCGCATGTCACTGCTCACCTACTCCGGCGCCAAGAAGATCACGCGGCTGCCGCAGCGCTCGGCGGTCGTCGCGTTCTCGGCCGACGAGGTCTACGCCATCGCCGAGCTGATCCGCCGCCAGCGCGGCGGCGCCGCCGTGGTGCTCGGATCGCTCAGCCCGCGCACGCGCAACGCCCAGGTCGAGCTGTTCCAGTCGGGCGAGGTCGACTTTCTTGTCGCCACCGACGCGATCGGCATGGGTCTCAACCTCGACGTCGATCATGTTGCCTTCGCGTCGGAGCGAAAATTCGACGGCTACCAGTATCGCCGTCTGTCGGCTGCCGAGCTTGGCCAGATCGCCGGACGCGCCGGTCGCCACATGCGCGATGGCACCTTCGGCGTCACCGGGCGCGCGGAGCCGCTTGAGGACGGGCTGGTCGAGGCGCTGGAGAGACACACGTTCGATCCCGTGAAGGTGGTGCAGTGGCGAAACCGCGATCTCGACTTCGCCTCGCTCGCCGACCTGAAGGCAAGCCTCGACCACACCCCCGATCGGCCCGGCCTGACCAGGGCGCCGCCGTCCGTCGACGTTGATACGCTCGACCGCGTGGCGCGCGACGATGCCGTAGCCGGCATGGCGGTCGGCCGTGAGCGCGTCGCTCTGCTCTGGGACATCTGCCAGATCCCCGATTACCGCAAGATTGCGCCGGCTAACCATGCCGAACTTGCGGCGACGCTGTTCATGTTTGTGGCCCGCGACGGCGCGGTTTCGGACGACTGGTTTGCCAGCCAAGTGGCCTTTGCCGACCACGTCGACGGCGACATCGACACCCTCGCCAACCGCATCGCCCACATCCGCACATGGACATTTGCCGCCAACCGTCCGCAATGGCTTCGTGATCCCGTCCATTGGCAGGAGCGCACGCGCGCTATAGAGGATCGTCTGTCGGATGCGCTGCACGAGCGCCTGACCGCCCGTTTTGTCGACCGGCGGACCAGCGTGCTCATGCGGCGGCTGAAAGAGAACGCGATGCTGGAAGCCGAGATCACCACGACCGGGGACGTGTTGGTGGAGGGGCAACATGTCGGGAGCCTGGACGGCTTCCGCTTCGCGCCGGACCCAAGTGCCGACGGCCCTGAGGCCAAGGCGCTCCGCGCCGCCGCGCAGAAGGCGCTTGCCGGCGAGATCGCCGGGCGCGCCGAAAAAGTAGCCGGAGCGTCCAACGGCGACTTCGTCCTCGCCGCCGACGGCACGCTGCGCTGGCAGGGCGCCGCTATCGCCAGGCTCACCGAAGGCGACGATGCGCTGAAGCCGCGCTTGCTGCTCCTCGCCGACGAAGCGCTGCCTGCGCCGGCGCGCGAACAGGTGCAAGCGCGCATCGATCTCTGGCTCGTCAATCACGCCGAGACGCTGCTCAAGCCGCTCTTGGACCTGCGCGCCGCCGAGATGCTTGCCGCACCGGCGCGCGGCATCGCCTTCCGCCTGTCGGAGAATTTCGGAATCATCGAGCGCAGCGATATCGCCGAAGAGGTGAAGGCCCTCGATCAGGACGCGCGCGCCGGCTTGCGCATGCTGGGCGTCCGCTTCGGCGCGTATCACATCTATGTTCCGGCGTTGCTGAAGCCGGCGCCGAGCGCCCTGCTCGCCACGCTGTGGGCGCTCAAGAACGGCGGCCTCGATGTTGCCGGTCTCGCCGATCTCTCCCGTCTCGCCGCTTCCGGCCGCACCAGCGTCGCCGTCGATCCGGCCGTGGCGCGGCCGCTTTATCGCATCGTCGGCTACAAGATCGCGGGCAACCGCGCCGTCCGCGTCGATATCCTCGAGCGGCTCGCCGACCTCATCCGTCCGCTCATCGCCTGGCGGCCAACGGCCGAGCAGGCGGAGCCGCCGGCGGGCGCCATCCACGGCTACGGCTTCACCGCGACGGTAGCCATGACCTCGCTGCTCGGTTGCTCCGGCGAGGATTTCGCCGGCGTGCTGCGCTCGCTGGGCTATCGCCTTGAGCGCAAGCCCGCTCCCACGCCCGCGACATCGGCGACGGCTGCGCCGGCACCGGGCGAAGCGGTGCCCACTGAAGGTCGTGCGGCAACCGCAGACTTGCCGGATGTCGAGACGATCGCCGCTGAAGTACTGCCGCCGGCAGACATCCCGATTGCCGCAGACGCGGAGCCGGTCTTGACTGTCCCCGTCGCACCGGTGGAACCCCAAGCACCCGCTGAACCGGTGTTCATTGAGATCTGGCGCCCCGCCGGCCGGCGCGACCGCGAACATGCGCCGCGGCCGCGCCGCCACCAGCGCGCACCCGTACAGACTCCGGCGCGCGCCGCCGGCAGCAGCGATGGCGCGGTCGCACCGGCAGAAGCAGCCGCCCCGCCGGCCGACGCGGCCGCCGACGCGCGTCCCGTCGAGCAACGAGGCGATCGGCAGCCGCGACCCAATGGTGGCGGCGACCACCGCAAGCGCGGCAATGGCGCCAGCGCCGAGGGCGACGGCCCGCGCCGCGATCGCGGACCGCGTCCCCAACGCGACGGCAAGAATGGCGGCCACCGCGATGGCGGTCGTGACGCGAATGATCGCCCGCGGCGTGAACCGCGCGGCGAGCCCATGAATTTTTCGACCGAGCCGCCCAAGGCCGAGCGGCGAAAAGTCGCCGATCCGAATTCGCCGTTCGCCGCCCTCGCCGCCCTGAAGGCTCAGCTTGAGGCCAAGGAGCGCGGCGGCTGAACCCGCGTCCGGCCGGTCCCGCCTCGGGCGACGCGCCGCGCCAGCGGATCGACAAGTGGCTGTGGTTCGCGCGCCTCGCCAGGAGCCGGACGCAGGCACAGAAGGTCGCCGTCTCCGGCGCAGTGCGCATCAACCGCGACAAGATCGACAGCGCCAGCCATCCGGTGAAGGTTGGCGACGCGCTTACCATCGGCATGGAAGCGGGCGTCCGCGTGCTGCGCGTTCTCGCCACCGGCACCCGTCGCGGGCCGGCCACCGAAGCGCGGCTTCTCTACGAGGACCTGTCGCCGCCGGCGCCGCCGGAAGCGGTCACCGGGCGCGCGGCCTACGCCGGCGGCCGCCCCCGGGCAAGCGCGATCGCCGCGCGCTCACCGCCCTCAAGCGAGGCGGCGGCGACGATTTCCCTGAACGGCAGGATTAGGAGTATTTGCGTCGCTTTTTGGCGGCTGTCGTAGACCCTGCCAACCTTGCGCGACCCGACCGAACCGGCTACCGAACGGCAGAATTCAGCCGCGTCAGGGACCGCTCGCCGTGACCTACATCGTCAACGACAACTGCATCAAGTGTAAGTACATGGACTGCGTCGAGGTGTGTCCGGTGGATTGCTTTTACGAGGGCGAGAACATGCTCGTCATCCATCCCGACGAATGCATCGATTGCGGCGTGTGCGAGCCGGAATGCCCGGTCGATGCGATCAAGCCGGACACCGAGCCGGGCCTCGAGAAGTGGCTCAAGGTCAACACCGAGTACGCGAAGCAATGGCCTAACATCACGGCCAAGCGCGAGCCGCCGGCAGACGCCAAGGAATTCGAGGGGGTACCTGACAAGTTCGACAAGTACTTCTCGCCCAATCCCGGCGAGGGCGACTGAAGCGCCACCGATTGCAGGGCTGGAACAAGCTGTCGCAGGTCGTTCCGCCGCCGCCGAAACCTTGGCGCGCCGTCAACAAAGCACTGCAACATTTCCGCAGGTCATTTACCGTCGAGCCGTTAACCCGTTGAAATTTTCCTATTTTGTGCTATGTTTGCGACACTGTCGGAACAAAACGAGCTTCAGCTCGCGGCCCCTCGCGATTTCCTGAGCCTGACTAGGATTTAGGCGTTTCCCGGCGCCCGTCGAGCTTTGGCTCGCCGGACCAACGCTAGGGACACGCTGGAGTCACGGGAAATAGCCGGATCTCCGCCACGCGAGGCCGCCAGGACCGTCAGCCGGTGGTGTGAACCGCCGCTGGGAAAACCTCACGGAGCGCCATTCGTGGGGGGAGCGCGCCAAACGGAGTTGCATAACAACCATGCCTTCAACCAAGAAGACAGCCACCCGGTCCGGTTTCAAGACCGGCGAATTCATCGTCTATCCGGCCCACGGCGTCGGCAAGATCGTCGGGATCGAGACTCAGGAGGTCGCCGGCCTCAAGCTCGACCTTTTCGTGATCTCGTTCGTCAAGGACAAGATGACGCTGCGCGTGCCGACCATGAAGGCAACCTCGGTCGGGATGCGCAAGCTCGCCGACGCAGCGACGGTCAAGCGTGCCCTGGAGACCGTGCGCGGCCGCGCCCGCGTCAAGCGCACCATGTGGAGCCGCCGGGCGCAGGAATACGAGGCCAAGATCAATTCCGGCGACCTGATCTCGATCGCCGAGGTCGTCCGCGACCTTTTCCGCTCCGACACGCAGCCCGAGCAGTCCTACTCCGAACGCCAGCTCTACGAGGCAGCGCTTGACCGCATGTCCCGCGAAATCTCGTCGGTGAACAAGATTTCCGACACCGAAGCGGTGCGCCAGATCGAGCAGAATCTGGCCAAAAGCCCGCGTCGCGGCGCTCCGCCGGCCGAGGCAAAAGAGGCCAAGGCCGACGCCAAGGCTGCCTGACCGGCGCTTTCCCTCACCTTTTTTGTTGCGAGCGCCGGGCCATTGGGTCCGGCGCTTTCATTTTTGCCTGCCGCTAACCAAGCAGCGACCATAATCACCAGATTGTGTGCACCGCACACGTCTCTGCGGCGTTAGTGTCTTGCGGTGGGCGAATCCTCGGGCGGCCCTTGAAGCCGCAAGGAGGTAAGAAGCCGATGGCCAGTACATCAGCATCCAGTCGGGACTTCGTGCGGGCAGCCATGCGCGCGCCGTACCTCGAGCGGGACGAGGAGCACGAACTCGCGATCCTCTGGCGTGAGAAAAGGGACCAGGCGGCGCTTGACCGCCTGACCTCCGCGCACATGCGCCTCGTCATCGCCATCGCGGCGCGTTTCCGCAACTTCGGCCTGAACATGAGCGACCTCATCCAGGAAGGCCATGTCGGCCTGCTGGAGGCTGCCGCCCGCTTCGAGCCCGATCGCGACGTGCGCTTCTCGACCTATGCGACGTGGTGGATTCGCGCCTCGATCCAGGACTACATCCTGCGCAACTGGTCGATCGTGCGCAGCGGCACCTCCTCGTCGCAGAAGTCGCTCTTTTTCAACCTGCGCCGCCTGCGCGCCCGCCTAGCCCAGAGCGCCGACCAGCGCCCGCGCCAGATGATCTTCGGCGAAATTGCCAAGGCGCTCGGCGTCTCCGTCGCCGACGTCGAGAACATGGACTCGCGCCTGTCCGCGCCGGACACGTCCCTGAACGCACCGATCCACGAGTCGGAGAGCGAGGGCTCCGCCAACCGCCAGGATTTCCTCGTCGACGGTGTCCCCCTCCCCGACGAAGCCGTCGGCGAGCAGATCGACACCGAGCGGCGCACGTCGTGGCTGCGCTCGGCGCTGACGGTGCTGAGCGAGCGGGAACTGCGCATCGTCAAGGAACGGCGCCTCAACGACGACGGCGCCACACTGGAAGCGCTCGGCGAAAGCCTCGGCATCTCCAAGGAGCGCGTCCGCCAGATCGAGAACCGCGCGCTGGAGAAGCTGCGCGAGGCGCTGCTGCGCGATCATCCGGATGCCAAAAGCTTCGTCTGAGCCGCGACCCTAGCGATCGTCGACGATCTTCAGCCTCGTACCGGCGTCGATCCGGACGCCGGGTTGGAGATCGTTGAGGGCACGAAAGAGATCAAGGGCTCGATCGACGCCGTGCATGCGGCGCGCGACGATCGCATCGGTGTCGCCGGCCGCCGCCGTGATGACGTGGATATGCAGCGCTTTCAGGCCGGCCAGCTCCTGCTGGTTCATGGCGCGGAAGCTGGCGACGGTTGCCTGCGCTTCCTGGGTGAACGCCGGCGACTTCATCTCGTTGGCGAAGATGAAGCGATAGGTAGCCGCCCCGCCTGCCTGGATCACCGCAATCTGGAAGAACCAGCCTTTGGCCGCCGCCTCGGCGGATGCCGCCTGCAGGCCGTTGACCGAGAAGCTGCGAATGCTGCCCTGGTCGAGGCCGTTGATCCAGCCCGACTTCAGGTAGTCGGCGAGATCGGTTCCCTGAGCGAGTCCGACCGCGTCGAAACGGAGCGCGGTACCATCGACCCCGGTTGCCAGCACTGCGTCGCTGGTATTGTCGATGACGAAGCCGTCGGGCACGGTGAAGCCGATGCCGAGGCCGGGATGGATGAACATGCGGTCGCGCACGAAGCCCTGGCTCGGGTCGTCGCCGAAAACCATGCCGTCGATGCCGTCGAGATAGGCATCGCGGGCGACGTCGCCGACCCCGGGTGCGCCGAACTGCGCCGCCGCCTGTCTGGCAAAGGCGACGCGCTCCGGCGTCGAGGGATGGGTGGCGAGGAAGTCGGGCTGCTTGTCGCGCATCACGTTGGAGGAACGGAAATCGGAGTAGTGCGCCATCGCCGCAAGGAAACGCGCTGCGGCGTAGGGGTCGTATCCTGCCTTGCCAATGGTTCGGATGCCGATGGCGTCCGCCTCCAGCTCCTGCTGGCGCGAGAAGCTTGCCAGCGTCCGCTGACCGGCAGCGACCGCCAGCTGTCCGCCCGGATCGTTGGCATCCGGCGCACCGCTCGACACCGACATCACCTCGCGCTCTTTTTGCTGGCGCGCGGCGGCATGGTTGGCGCTGACGTGGCCCATTTCGTGGGCAAGCACGGCGGCTACTTCCGACGAATCGTTGGCAAGCGCGAGCAGGCCGCGGGTGACGTAGAGATAACCGCCCGGAAGCGCGAACGCGTTGATAGCCGGCGAATTGAGAATAGTGATCCGATAGGCGATGTCGGGACGGTCGGAGGTGGCGACGATGCGGCTAACCACCGGCACCAGCATCTGCTCGACCTTGGGATCGTGGAAGACGCCGCCGTAAGCCGCGACGATGCGGGAATGCTCCTCGCTGTCGGCCGGGCTCTGGCTGGCTTTTCCGTCCTGGCTGAAGACCGCCGCGGTCGGTCCGCCGGCGCCGCTGATCGCGCTGCAGGCGCCAAGCAATGCAGCCAGCAGAATTGCGGCCACGCCGCCGGCGCGGCGACGCGGCAAGCTGCCCGTCGGATCAGTTGGAGTTTGCGCCGGCATTGCTCTTGTCGTCGCCGATGACTTCCATTTCCGCCGCATCATTCAACCGGATTGCCGGGCCGTTGCTGTCCTCGATGACGCCCCGGCACGCGCACACGCTTTCCGGTCAGTTCATCGACCGCAACGCCCGCCGCGGCCAGTCCTTTGGCCACCTGCGGAGAGAGCATTACCGTGAAATCACGTCGGTAGTCGCGTCCGAAATCAAGGAACGTCATCGGCGCGCCATGCCCAACCGAAACCAGCCGCCCCTCGACCACAGCGTATAAGCCGGTTCGCTGAAGAAGCGAAGGATCATCGGCTTCGGCAATTGCGGCTTGCTGACCGCCCCAGAGACCGAGGCGCCCGTCGCGGGCAGGCTTCTCGCCGGCCAAAAGCGATTGAAAACATTCACTTTCCCCGGGCAGCCGCCGCGCCGGCGCCAGTCCGGCCGCGACCATTTCACCCTGTACCGATCGACCATCGGCCAAAAAGGCAAAAACGTGCCGGCGGCCGTATCGGTCGGGCGATTCGTTGGTCGGGGCGATACGAATGGGCGCTCCCGTCGTCAGCCGTCGCAGGCCATCGCGGGCGGCATCGGCAGGCGGCCACGGCTGGGCGGCAGTCAGCGCCAATGGCCGCCGCGGCAAGTCGATCCCGGCAAGGCGGAGTGTCGCGCCATCGTCGAGACGAAGCGTGCCGTCGTCGGCGACATCGGCAATCGTCGCCGATTCGGTACCCGTCAACGGGCAATCCGCCGCAACGGCAACCGACGGTGCAGCGCCCGAAAAGCATCGCCGGCAACACCAGGGTGAGCAGAAGGTTGCGCGCCGCGCCTGCTATCGCAATAGCGCCGTCCCCTTCGCTTTTGCAGGCCAAGGCGCTATCGTGCCGGCGCCGCGGCTGTCCCCGTAGCTCAGCCGGATAGAGCACCGGTTTCCTAAACCGGGGGTCGCGTGTTCGAGTCACGCCGGGGACACCACTGTATTATCAAAGGCTTAGATCAGCATTCCGCACGTCATTATGCAACCGTGAAAGCCACAAAGGTCACAAAAGGTCACACGGATCGCCATTTTCTGGCTTCTCGCCCCGCCCAACCGCCGAAACATTTTTCTCGGGCCGTGTGCGAGACTCATCCAACACCCGCTAACAATGCGACGGCAGGCGATGTAGGTGCGAGCAGACGAAAACGCGGCGCACCCGCGTCAGGCGCTGCGCGGCGCTCGCTGGCGCATTGTCGCCCGATCGAGCGGCGCGCCTTTGTCAATCGTCGATCGGAGCGGTGCCGCGAGCCTTTTTCAGCGCGGATCGTCGGCCTTTGATCTCCAATCGGCGACGAACGCTCGCCCGTGGTGGCTTTGTCGACTTGCGCTTTTTGGGCGGAGTAGCGGCCTCGCGAATGAGTTCGACAAGTCGATTCAGAGCGTCTCTGCGATTGGCGTCCTGCGTCCGGAATCGCCGCGCCGTAATAACGATGACTCCACCGTACGTGACACGACTGCCGGCGAGCCTGACGAGGCGGCGGTAAACGGCGTCGGGCAACGACGGCGATTGGCGCGCGTCAAAGCGCAACTGGACGGCGGTCGATACAGCGTTGACGTTTTGCCCGCCCGGGCCGGAGGCGCGGATGAACGTTTCGCCAAGCTCTTGCTCGCGAATCGCGATGGTATCGGTAATCCGGATCACTGTCGCGCCTTCGAGGATCATCTCTCGCCTGCATGCGCCGCCTGCGCCGCTCGGGGCCGTGAGCGTGTGTTGACGACCCGGCGCACCCTCACCGAACGGGTCAAACGCGACGAAGCGTCAATCGCGGCCGAGGCGCCAAGAACTTGGTCAGCGCGAAGATCACAAGAAGCGTCGTAAGATAGACTAGGATTTGCATGAAGGTCGGCTGATCGCTGTATCCGATTAGGGCGTGGAGAATGCGCCCCGCAATGCTGTCCTCCGCGAGGACGCTGGACGAATCCCAAGCGGTGCCGCCCATAACCTCGAGCAGCCCTGCCCGTTCGAGGAACGAGGCGGATTGAGCTGCCATGCCGGCGGCGAGAAATGCAATCAGGGTGCTCGTGACGACGAAAATGTAACGCGGTGGAATCCGCACTAGTCCAAAATAAGTAAGAGCAGACAGCGCAGCACCGAGCAGGAGGCCCCCGACTCCGCCCAGTAGAAGCGACACGAAAGGCTCGTGGCCCGCAATCGCGACGCCGTACAGAAACAGAACGACCTCCGAACCTTCGCGTAGCACGGCGATACCAACGACGACCGCGAGGGCCATAAGAGACCGACTGCCCGCGGAGACGGCCTCACCGGCCGCTTTCAGTTCAGTCGCCATCTGCCTTCCGTGGCGCGCCATCCAGATGTTGTGCCAGGCCAGCATCGCGACGGCGATCGCCAGAATAGAGGCGTTAAATATCTCCTGGCCCGAACCAGCGAAGAGTGAGGCCAAAGTTCCGGTAAAGGCGGCAACGAGGCAACTCCCGGCAATGCCGCCGGCGACTCCGCCCAGTGTCCAAAGCCGACTGCCCGCAACATCGCGCGTAACTGCCAGTACGATCCCGACAACGAGGCCGGCTTCGATGACTTCTCGGAAGACGATGATGAGCGCGCCGATCACGGAGATATTTCCTCAACAAAGAACGCAAATCTGTTTCGTTTATTCGACGACCACGTAAGCCTTGACGGTGTCTTCCTTGTACTCGTTGACCAGGAGGTATCGGCCCGGCTTTTGCGGAGCGACATGTGCGACGATCTCCGAGTTTCCGACGGCTACCTTCTCAATCTTTAGCGGCTTCGACTCGATTTCGGCAGGAACCGCGTCTTTATTTGTAACCTTCAACACAAAGGGCTTGCCGGCCGGGGCTTTGATTTCGGTGGGTGTGAACGCGTCGTTCTCCAACGTCATTTCGATGGTTAGAACATCGTCTGCCTGCGCAGCCATGCCGATGGAAGCTGCCAAAGCGAAGAGGCCGCTCGATACGAGCGTGATGGTGAGAGTGCGAGCGAGCATTTCTGGCTGTCCATTGGCGAAAGGATCGGGTTTCGCCTAATGCCGCGCAGTCTCCCCACCGTCAAGAAATATGATGTGGAATTGGCCCAGTTCTAAACTGGCACTATCCGGGACGGCGGTTATTCTGAAGGCGATCTGCCGAGCAACCACAGTATGCCGCGCGGGCAATGAGGTTGTCGTCACGGCCGCACATCAGCCTAAGATAGAAGCGCGCTGGGGTTTCTGGCCAGCGTGGTTCGCATACGTCCGGGCGGCTTGCTCCGCCGGCTGCTTCCCCGGATATTGTGTTCCCTCCCGCTGCGACAGAGGATCCACCAAGCGCGGGGCGGGAGGACGCCGATGCGGTCACCGGGGTCATCGTCGCGAACCGGTATTTCGGGCCGGTCGCGCGGCTCGTGGACGAAGACGTGCTGGCGCAGGGCGTGGCTGTGCTGCTTCACATTGGCCGCTGTTGGCACCGCCGATGCGGTGCCAACCATTGGGGAAATGACCCGCATCCAGGGCGCGTGTCAGGGGAGGGTTGACGGCGCGTCCAAGAATCTGGCCTCCGGCGCCGTGGTCTTTGCAAACGAGTTGATTGCCACCGGTCCGGCGGCGCGGCTCGAAATCACTCTAACCGACGAAACGGTGCTGACGCTCGGCGACAACGCGACGCTCACGCTGGATGCGTTCGTCTTCAAGCCGGGCGAGACAGAGAACCTTCACGCCGCGGTCACCGGCGCCTTCCGCTTTGTATCCGGGAAACTCGCGGCTGCTGCCGCCACTCGCGATGCAAGCGTGACGACGCCGTTCGCGACTATCGGCATCCGCGGCACCAATTTCTGGGGCGGACCGATCGACGGGCGCTTCGGCGTTGTCCTGCTGGAAGGCCCGGTCACGCTCTCCCACCGCGGACGATCAACTACGCTCCGCCACTCCCACGAGGGTGTCGACCTCGACGGGCTCGCCGCTCCGCGCGGTCCGGTGAAGGCGTGGGCCGCCGCCAAGATCAACCGCGCCATCGCTACGGTCACGTTCCGATAGGCCGTCCGGCTACCGCGACCGCTAGAAATGAAAACAGCCGCAGGTGCGCCAGAGCATCACGGTGGCGGATCGAGCAGCCATTGGCGGGCCATGGGCGCCCAGTTTAGGCGCTGGTCTTCGAAATGCGGCGGGTACGCGGGGCCGCTCGCCCGGGGGGCGACTATATGGCGGCGACCCCGCGTTCCAACCGCCCATGCACGCAGAAGCGGTCCAAGAGTCACGCGCTGGAGGTTCCCGGCCCACGGGGTGTCGCGCCGCTCGTCCCGTCACCAATACCTGCACAACAATCGGGATACGGGGCTGGGGGGATTGTAGGGTAGTAGGGCGGCCTCTGGATTACGCTTTAGGTTCGGCGGACATGGGCGGTCCGAGCGCGCTGCCACCTAACCCCCTGCATCGTGCGACCAGTCCGGCGGCGCCGACCCGTGGCCGGTGGTCCAGAATATTCGCGCCGCCCCGTCAATTCCTCGGCAAGGTCGTCGATCGCTTATTGAGCGCGTCGCACTTTGCGTGGCGAGAGGTACCAAAGCTGGCCGCTCCACCGCACAGGCTGACGCAGTGGCGAGCGCGGCCGAGCTGGTCGAGAAACTCTTTCTGTTCGGTGAAGCCGCAACGGGGGCGGCGGGCACGACTCATTTCGGAAGGCTATGCTAGGAATAAAATCCGCGCAAGCGGCGGCGACTGTCGCGGCGCAAACGAAAACGCCCCGGTAGTGTGCCGGGGCGAGTCGTAAGACCGAGGAGAGTTACTTGGCGGCGGCGGCGCACTCCGGAGCCGCCTTCAGCGCGGCTTGAGCCAGCGTCTTGGTCGCGTAGGTGGCGGTCCCGATCTGCATGCCGTTCTTGCCGATCTTGGTGACGACGTAACACTTGTGGGTCGTCTTGTCCTGAGAGACCATGTACTTGGTGGCGGCGAAAGCAGGTGCTGCCATCGCTACGACGAGACCAGCGGCAATCAAATATTTGCTGTACATCACATTCCTCATCTGTTGATCAGCGCCCACACCATGCGGGCGGTGCGAATTGGCGGCCGGATTCGCCCTTGGAACGAGCCGCTACGAAAACCCATCACCGGCGTGTAACCAGAGTGTTTCGGACCCAGTGGGCCGGCAGCCAGCGCCAACCGCCAGACCATCCCGAATTGAAAACGCCCGGCGGTTAGCGCGCGTCGTTTCACGTGACGCCGCCGGAAGATGGCGTGCATGCGCTTTGCCGCCATGGGGCCGAGGAGCCCGAGCAAAGCCGAACACAGCGCTCGCCGCTGGCGATGCTGCGTGGGGGATGTAACCGGACTATTTCCCCCAACTTGGACGCTTAGAGCGGCAGCAACGGAACTTTCCCGGGCCACTTTCGCCAGGCGAGAATCGCTCGCGTGGGCGATTTAGGTCCCACCTGAGTTGTTCCGCACCACCGGGTAGCCGAGTCGATCGAAGTCCTGCCGCGTGCCATCGGGATAGACGATGGTTATCGACTCGTTCGGCAACGGTACGGGCGAACCCACGTTGTGGAAGCCGTGCTCGGTCCGATGGTAGCTCGGTTGCCCGCGGCGCTTACGCAGGCGGGTGATGTAATGACGCGACGGCGGCATGGCCGCCTCTACCTCGCTGGTCGTGCCGGCGAGATTGCCGTCCATCTCGTCGCCGTTCGGCTCGGCGTCGGGCTCCAGTTCGCCCTCGTCAGATTCCTCGCCGGGGTCGCTGTCCTCGTCGTCGGCATCGTCCTTCTCGCCATCGAGGCTGAAGGTCGTGCCGTCGCATTGCCGGTTGTGGCTGGCCTGGTTGACGATGTCGGTCCAGCCGAGCGACGGCTCCGCCTCCCCGTCCATCGTCGAGCCTAAGATGCGCGGGCTGCTCGCCGTCCAGCCAAGCGTGGGTTCCTCCTCGTCGCCGCTTGGCTCTAGTTCGGCCTCGCTATCGATCTCGTCGAGGATGGCGATCAGCCGCTCGATCATCTCCGCGACTTCCTGACGAGCCAGGAGGAGCTTGCGGATCTTCTTGGAGACACCGGGCAGCGGCGTGCCAGTCATGGGGGCTTTGAAGATGGTGTTCACGCTACCTCCCTCCGCTTCGCCGCTGTTGATGGTGACGAGGCCGTGGCGGGCGACCCGGATCAAATGTTCGACCCGGTTGCTCTCCGCGCCCCAGCCCGCACGCAGAAGGCTGAGCGCGATGCCAAGGACCGCGAGCGGGTCATCGGTGGTTGTCATCGCCGCTTCATCGAGGTCGCATTCCAGCTCGCGCTGAGAAGCCAAAGCAACATCGCTGATGAGCGCCGTGCCGTTGTCGTCATGCTCGTCGAGCATCGATATTTCGTATTCGGCCTTGAGTTGGACTTGCCGCCACTCCCGGCAGATCGAGTACGC
>DATCBY010000019.1:0-101039 GCA_036511595.1 Bauldia sp. | reverse complement strand
TTGGAGCAGAAGGCTAGGAAAAAGGGATGACGCCCGCCCCGACCACGTCGGGCATCGCGCTCACGCGCCGCCGGTAGCCGCACTCAACCACCCCGCAACTCCCCACTCGTCCCGACGCCCCCGCGACCACTACCGTCCGTGCGACGGTCGCGGCAACCCCCGCCCTATTGGGCAATACGCTTCAACCTCGCCATCCGCGGCTGATAGCCCCTTCAGTTTTCTTTCGAATCAATTTGAACCTTTTGGTTGGCAGGCCGTTATTCACACAGGCCGCGCTCGCTTGGGCTTTCGCTCAAAATCGATCTCCTCAGGCGGCGGCACACGAAAGACGCGGTTTCGCGTTCAAAGCCGCCTCAGTCTTCTCGATTGGGGCGGTATCGTTTTCAGTGGCCCTCCGCTTAGCCAGAGCGTCGTCGACCGCCTCACCCACCAGCCAATAAGCCAGCTCGTCAAAAAGCCAGCTCGTCACATAATTTGATGCAGTGCGTCATAAACGGCGAAATTATGCCGCGACGCAGCACATTCGTGCATCGCAGCCCCGCTAGGTTGTCTCTGCTCCGGTCAAACATTGCCTCTTAGATTCGCGTTGCTCGTTCCACGAGAGCATCAAAGGCGCCGACCATGACCAACCCCATCGTGAAGACGTATCGCAGCTGGCGAGAGTACCGGCAAAAGTACAGGCAAACCTACCAGGAACTCGACGGGTGCTCCGATCGTGAACTCGCGGAGCTTCGGATCAGTCGGGCCGATATCCCGGCAATCGCCCGCAAAAGCGCCGGTCTCTGATCGGCCCGGCGGGAATAGCGTCAGCACCTATCGGCGAGGGCGGCCCTCAGGCCGGCCCTATTGGTGAGATCTCCGACTATCCCGCAATTTCGACCCTCCCACCCGCACCCTCCTCATCGAACCCGCTCCCCCGCTCGCCCCCGACCACCCCGCAACCACAGCTGCTCTGGCCACCTCCTCCTCCACCGCCCAATGAGTTGGCGCCTGGACCTCTGGCTTGTTTGAGCGTGTTATCGTTTCGGCCAACCGAAAGTTAGTGGGCGAATCGGTACTCCCGGCCAGCCATCACTCAACCTCGGAGAAGATTCAATTTATGCTGACTCCCGTCAATCCGATTGGGCAGACGATCCCTCCGGGCATGTCTCAGGCCATGCTCGTCAAAGGGAATCTGCTCTTCTTGTCCGGTCACGTGTCCGTCGGTCCCGCCGGCGTCGTTGGAGCCGACGTTGAAACCCAACTCGTCCAGACTTTCGAGAACATTGCGGGGACGCTCAAAGCAGCTGGCGCGGACTTTTCTTCAATCGCGCAACTGACAACGTACATTGTGAACTACCATACCGGGCTCTTGCCCGTGTTCCGGTCCGTGCGCGATCGATTCATCAACCTTAAAAGGCCGCCGGCGAGTACTCTCATCGGCGTTGCGGCGCTCGCGCTGCCCGGACTTTTGGTAGAGATCGACGCCATCGCCGTCGTTGCGTGATCTGAATCGATCGGAGAGCGAAGTACGAAGCTCAAAACAATTTTCTCCGCTCCAGCTCCCCCCTAGCCCCCGCCTACCCGCCATCACCCTTCTTCCGGCTGCGGCCGTCGCTTCGTCGCCGATGTAGGGACCGGGATTGCCGCCGTGGCCGCTCCGCACCGGCTTGAAGAAGACGAAGCCCTGGCTCACCCAGAACGCGGCGATCGCCTTGTCGCGAAACGGCGCCTGCTCGCTGCCGTGATTGGAGAGGATGGCCGGGAACGGGCCCGGCCCTTCCGGCTTGTAGATCCAGGCCTTTAGCGACAGGCCGTTGCTTTCGTACTGGACGACTGTCGGCTCGGGCAGAGCGGCCAGTTCCGCGGCGGAGAGGATACCGCTTGTTTACTTCGCCGCGGCCCCGGCGGGAGAGCCCGCCAGGGAGGCACACAGCAATGCCATTCCGACGAGAATGAGTCGCCGCATGACGGTTGCTCCTGCCGCTGCCGCTCCGGGACGCCGCGCGCCTCACGCTCGATCCGCCGCCTTTATTTCGGCATCACCGGCGGGGCGAAGACTATGTAGGGGGTCTTCGGTATTTCGCCGGGAGGGAGCGCGTCAGGAGCCTGGGCCCCCGGGGGGCCGAGCGACCTGATGTAGCGATAGAGCGAGCGCATGTCGCTCTCGTCCAAGGCGTGGACATTGTACCAGGGCATCGGCGGACGGGTTTGCAGCTTCTGCAAGAACGCGACGAACTCGTCTTCGTTGGTCGCCTTCTGGATTGCCGTCAGCCGGAGGTTCAGCGGATAGGTGGTTCCCCACGGGCCCATGAACCCGACGGGGCTGCCCTTCAAGGCGGCCGCCGGATCGACCTTGCCGCCGGATTCATTGTAGCCGACAGTGTGACAGTCGTTGCACCCGCCGATGACGGCGACCTGAGCGCCGCGTTCGACCGAGATGACGCCGTCGGCGGCGAGAGCGGCCGGCGCGAGCCCGAGGCTCAGGATTGCCGCGAGATAAAACCGGTTCATTGGAAATCCCCTTTTAACGATGGCTTAAAGCGACCCCCAACCGTCGCGTTGCACATTATCCGGCATGACTGGCCCCGCGAAGACCACAGCGCCAACATCTTGCCGCCGGCAGCTTTGATCAACTTTTCGACGGCGTCGTGCCGGTCTTCAGACTTTTTGAGCATGCCTTGGAACGCGTGGTCGGAATAGTTGCCCCGCGTGATGTAGATCGCCATGATTTCTTCCTCCCTCAGGGGCGCGGAATTGGCGCCAACCCGCATCCTATCCGGTTTTTCGCGGCCCCGACCGCCAGACCCTCTTTCGTCCCCAACCCCGTCTGCATCACCAAGACCCAACTCGCGGCTCTCCTCAGCGCCGCCGCGGCCTCTGGCAACACAGGATCCGTGAGCTCTTCCGTCTCCAATTCGAGTGGCGCATCCGCACAAAATCCGTCGCCTGACCTCACGAATTCTGGAAATCCAAACAACGGAAATTCGTCCTCCACTCCGCCCGTTACCCCCACCGCCTCAACGACGCCAACCGCGACCGACGCGACCAGCACGAGCAACTCGACTTCCGACGCGACAAGCTCGCTCCCGGTCGTCGAAGCTCCCCCACTCGTCCCCGACTATAGTGCCAGCACGACAGTCCCCGCCGTCGCCTCATCTACAGCCGCAGCTAATACGAACTAGCGCTGCATCGACCCCGATAGCCTAGTAGCAGCGACAGCCACAAACCCCGCGCAAACCGCGCGGGCTTTCGCTTCGCCCTCCATCGGGCCTATGCACGGAGGAGCCACTGAACGGGGCTCGTGTGCTAATTCCCTCAATCATGAACCCGTCACGCGACCACCACTTCGTCCCGGTCTTTTATCTCAAGCAGTGGGTAGGCCCCTCTGGGAAGCTCATCGAATATTCGCAGAAGCAAGGGAAGCTGATCCCAAAGCCAGTAGGTCCACAAGCGACCGGGTTTGAGCGCCACCTCAATTCATTTCCGGAGCTTCCACCGGAGCTCGCGGAATTTCTTGAGGATGAGTTCTTCAAGTCCGCCGATAACGATGCTGCCCTCGTGCTTCAGAAGATGCTCGCGGGCGCACTGAAGTCGCTGGATGGGAAGCAGCGGAGCGCGTGGTCGCGGTTTCTCATTGGAACGAAAATGCGCCATCCAGATTCAATGTCCGAGTTCCGCGCTCATGCTCTTAAACTCTGGAGACAGACCGGCGTCTCCAGCCAGGCGGAATACGAAAAAATCCGCAACGAGTCCGACCCTGCGACCTTTGATGATTACATCGCAGCAAGAGACCCGCTCACCGAGGTGAAGGCTCAGGTCCGACTCATCTCGAAAGCGATCGACAATGAGATCCTCGGAAAACGGATCAATAGTGCTATCTGGGCAGTACTCGACGTATCAAACGGTCCTAACCGGCTTCTCACTTCGGATCGCCCGCTGGAGATATTCAAATTCCAAGAGCCGACCGGAATGCTCGCTATCCCGATAAGCCCAAAACATCTCTTCGTCGCGTCCTTCGATAGGAGCCTGATCAACAAGCTCGTCGACACGAACGTGAGAGAGCTGGTCACGCGGAGCAACGACTTCGTTGTCAGTCGCGCTCGCCGCTTTGCGTACGCAAACAATGAATTGCAAGAGCTGTTCATCGCGAAGCGTTTCGGCACCAGGAAGGAAGCAGTGCCGTTCTTCCCGACTTTGGCGTAGCTCCGACTCTGCCTCTGATGGCACCGGACGCGAGCTATAAGGTCACACCGTTTGTCGCGTGGCTTGCCGACATCATGAAACCCTGGCAGTTCCTGAACTGACCCGCACCCCGTCTTCGACCGAGCTCCCCACTCGTCCGCCACCATCACAGCTTCGCAGAGTTTCGGCAGTTGTGGGCGTAGACAACGGGGAGGTATCTTGCTGCTCAGTCGATCGATAACCTGCGCGGAGCCGGCCCGCAGGGCATACACTCACGGAGCAGTTCGTGGCTCAGCTCCTTCCCCCTAACCTTCCTCTCTACCTCTATCGATATCGGTCACTGGCACCCAAGATCGGTGACGACGGCCGTCCGAGGCCGGTAGTAACGCGGGAGATCGAAGCTCTTCGTACCCCATACCTCTTCTGCGCCGCCTTCGAAACGATGAACGACCCGATGGAAGGCTTCTACAGCCCAAGCAGGCTTCTTCGTCGGAGGGACGACTATGAACGGATTGCACGTGAGATCTATCAGGGCAAAGTGAACGTCGGAATCGTCAGCCTGAGCGACACGAAAGAGAATGAATTGATGTGGACGCACTACGCCGGCAACTATTCAGGGATTTGCATCGAATTCTATGCAGGTCGGTTGCTCAGCGCGCTGCCAGACACCGTGGACTTGATACGTATGGGCTACGATGACGTTCCCCCCCGCATAAGCGGCCAAGACGCAACGAGCACTGACGCGGCAGCGCGAAAGATCTTGTCTCAGAAAAAATTCAATTGGGCGTACGAACGGGAGTGGCGCATCCTAGGACCGCTCGGCCAAGTCTCGGTTAACTCAAGCGACGTGGTCAAGAGCATTTACTTAGGTTCGCGCATCAATGGGCTTGACCGATATTCGATACTCGAAGCCTTCGAGAAGTCGGCCGTCGACATTCTCGAAATGGATGTCGACGGATACAAGCACGAATGGCGCCCTGTCCAAGGACCGCGGTTTGCAAAATCAAAACGGTCTCATCGAAAGAACACCCGCTAGATTTGCCCACCCGTACCATCCTCATCGAAGCCCCAACTCCCCCACTCGTCCCCGACTTCCCCGCGAAGACCACGCAATCACTCCGCTGCGCGACGGTCGTTAGCGGACCACCCTCAAATTGGCGGCCGCCACCTTGCCGCTGCGCTTGTCGGTCTCGATATCGAAGTCGAGGATCTGCCCTTCCTGCACCCCGCCCGCGATACCCGCTTTCTCAAGCGCGCTAACATGTACGAAGACGTCTTTGGTGCCGTCATCGGGAGTGATGAAGCCGTATCCTTTTTGCCCGTTAAAGAATTTCACCATGCCCCTCATTCCAACCCTCCCCGTTTGCACGACAGCCGCGGCCGCGCGAGAGCATGCTCCGATCGGGCAGTCCTCCCCGCGCGGCCTGACCCGAGCGTAGGTGAGACGACCTTCGCCCGGGCTTGTTTGAAAAATACCCCCACATACCGAGGTGCCGTAGGTCTTCGGTGTCGCAGGCACCCCGCCCACCACGACGACACCGCCAGCACGACAATCCCATCCGCCGCCTCATCCACCGCCCAGTAACGCCCTGCTACCCGTCCGCGACATCCAAAATCCGTGAGCCGCGTCAGTTCCAACACGCGTGGAGTGAGGGACCGATTTGCGGGTGCTCTTTTTCCAAAATCCGTGACGCGTTTGTATCGCGTTTCGAACGCAACCGGCGGCCATCGTCCGCGGCAATCTATTCAATTTACTCGTCTTTCTCGCATGTGGTAACCTTCGGCCGAGATGGCCGAGGTGGCGAACGTCATGCGGGTTGGAACGCCCCTTGAGAACTGGCGCGCCGCGGAAAAAAGCCTCTCCGCGATTGATCAGCGAATTTTCAAGATTCGAGAACGAAAATACCTCTCCCCAGCAGAGGAGCGTGCTCTTTGGGCGCTGGACAGGGCGAGGGAGACGGCTAGAAGGCTTGCCGACAAATATTGGGCGCTGCACCTCGAAGACCTTGACCAAAAAACTAGCCGCGGCGTGCAAGCTTAAGACGCCTCGCGATCACCGGCCGCGCCGCAACCTCCACCCGCGCCCGACTACTCCGCAGCAACAGTCGCATCATCCACCGCCCAATAGCTCGTTGAGTGCGAGCCGTGTTTTGGCGCGGCCGTTAAGGGCTGTCGGCGAGAGCCAAGTCGATGCACTTTTTGCTCACTTCGGGATCATCAACCAAAATATTAAAGTAGGCGCTCTGCCTGACAGCCTTCAGAAGAAGGTGGGCATCCGAAATATTGCCTACGCCGTTTATGTACAGGGCCGTCCCAAGATATTTCTCATGAAGCATCGAGACAAAGTCCTGAATATCTTGCCAAAATTTACTCCACTCCGTCTCCGACGCAACGCCGAGGATGCTTCCAGCTAGAATCGCATTTCGATCCAGGTGCGATATCAATTTATCTCGCGCGGGCTTCACTTTGTTCCGGAACACTTGCATGGCCGCGTGGAGTTGTTCGAGCCTCTGCGCCTTCGCGGGCTCCGAGGAGAAATCCGAATTCTTCGCAAAAAACTCTGTGGTGTGGTTTTCCTTTCCGCGATTGTCCTTCGCGGGATCGGTAATTTTGCATATTTGCAAAATGACGTATTCGATCAGAATCGTGTTCAGGTCACCAAAAAATATCGGAGCGACCCCGTGTAACGCATCTCGTTCTTTTTCGCTGCTCTCTTCAAATAGTATCCTGCCATGCATGAACACCGAGCGAACATACACGCAGTAGTCCGCGAAGGTGGAGACGTCGTTTTGAGTGACAGTCATGGCGACTTTCCAGACCTCCCTCCCCCCGTTTCTTCCGGATAGCCGAGCTTCTCGATGGCGAATAGCTTTGGCACCACGAACAGGCAGGACAACCCGACCACGGCCGTCAGGACTCCTGCGTAGGTGCTAGCCGGCTTGTCGAGGCGAAGGCCGTATTGCAACGCGAGCAGCGCGTTGATCACGCACGGGATGGTGATCGGGATGCCCGATGGCATAGCAGTACCGGCAATGGCGATCGTTGCGACGGCGATCAGGCCCCAGGTGACGACCGGCCATGGCTGGTTGCCCGGAATGACTCCGAAGGTCTGCATGAGCAGAATCTCCGCCGCGAACTCCATGGCGAAAGCCGCCGCCGCTCCGGCGACGAACGCATAAGGCCACGCGACTACCGTCCCGCGAAGCTTGGTCGCGATCCAATACAGCGCGCCCGTCGCGATCGCGTAGACCGCTGCAGCCATCACCAAAATCATCATCGTAACTAACCCCGCGTTTAGGCCCGCTTCCGGCACAGCATCCTCGCGACATACTTATTGACCGGTCGCCCCGCTCCCGACTGAAGAGTCAGCGGGACATATTTCCCGCACGCACAGCCCGCGCGCCAGCACTGCCCCCGCTTCCTCCCCTGTTCATATCTCGCAAAACAAAACGGGCAATGCGGACTCCGACCTCCACAATTCGAACACGCCGACGAGACCCAATTGTGCTCGCCCCCGCCGTGCTCGCAGCCCCGGCACACCGGCATACTCCGCCTTCGCGCACCCCTGTTTTTCCTGTTCATAAATCCGCAGGCGAGCCGCCGAGCGAAAACGCCCGAACGCCCACCTCCCCACGAGTCTACCAAGCCGTCCGACGTGGCGCGACTTAGTCTCGCGGCGCTCACAACACAACGCCACACACGTCTTCCTCGCCCTCGACGGCTGCCCCGACCAGCCCGTCAACTGGCGCTCAATTGCAGAGTCTACGCACCTCTCCTCATCCGATATCCGTGATGCGTTCCCCGTCCGAAACCCGTGGGCTCCGCGTCCAATATGCGAGCGATCTTTTTTCGAAATCCGTGATGCGTGGTAGGGTGACGCCTTCCCCTCGCGTATGTCACCAATTCCCCGGATCGCCCGCGCTCCGCTCACGGCAAAGCAGCCCGAGGCCTGCCCGCATTGCGGCAGCCATTCGCTCACGCGACGCGGCACGCGCAAGAAGAAGCTCGAGATCGTCCAGCTCTGGCGCTGCTCCTCGTGCAAGCGCGTGTTCACGCCAGGCCCCGCGGCGCTCCGCAACAAAACGTTTCCGCTGCGCATGATCCTCGCGGCCCTCACCGATTACGACATCGGCTACACGCTCGAAGAGACGGCGGCGCGGCTCAAGAAGAAAACCAACCGCAGCGTCTCACCCTCGACGATCACGACCTGGCTGCTCGACTACAAGCAGCACTGCAGCTACCGGCGACTGCGCGCCGACGGTCGCACGCGATTTCCACCCGAGCAGACCATCCGCTCGATCAAGCTCTATCACCGGCAGGTCTATGGATATGCGTACCACCGGCCCAAGCTCGAATTGGTCCGCGCCGGAGAGCTCGACGACAAGCGGACCGGCGACACGCGATTCGCGCCCGTTGCTGATTTCTGGAAGGTATCCCCACATCGTGCCCGCACGACCTGTTCCGCCGGGATGACGATCCGAAAGCCCGCGCCTCGCAGGCACATCCCGCGTTCGCCGACATCTCGCGCATCATCGTGAACCGCAAAGAAAATGCGGCGACGCAGACGGCCGCGCTCATCATCCCGGCCGTTGGCAACAATAAGCTGCGGCACGAGACCTTGCAGCGCTTTATGCTCGCCAACGATAGCGTGACAATCGCGATCGAGATCCCGATCTGGCTCACCGAGGCTGACATCGCGGCGCTTGAGCGCCAGCACGGTATCGAGCTCGCACCCAAGACCGGCGGCCCGCGCTCAATCACCGGTCACATCGACTTCCTGCAGGTGCGCAACGGCGCCGTGCACATCCTCGACTACAAGCCAGACGCCGGGACCAACAAGCCGATCGCTCAGCTCACCATCTACGCGCTCGCTCTCACGCGCCGTATTCCGGGCCTCCGGCTCTTCGACATCAAGTGCGCCTGGTTCAACGAGGAGCAGTACTGCGAATTCTTCCCCCGTGCCCTTCTCGCGCGCCGGCCATAACCGCCGACGCGGTTTTTCAGCCGGCAAAAAATCACCCTTACATCGGTCGGGGCGTCCTCCCGCCAGAAGTCCGTCGCCAACGCACGAGCCTATAGCGAGCCTATGAAATTCGATCATTAGCCTAAGTTATTGATTTTATTGGCGCGCCCGGAGAGATTCGAACTCCCGACCCTCAGATTCGTAGTCTGATGCTCTATCCAGCTGAGCTACGGGCGCCTTGACCGTCTCCTCGTGGGAGCGGCGCGGAATAGCTACTGAATGGACCCGGGCATTGCAAGCTTCGCCTGCGCGGGAGGTGCAGCTCAGCCGCCGGGGCCACCGGCGGCTGGGCGATCGGGAATGACGATCTCAAAAGTGGCGCCAGCGCCCGGCGTATCGAGGAGCGCAAGGGTGCCGCCGTGGGCGCGGACCAGCTCGGCCGCGATGGCGAGGCCAAGGCCGGTGCCGCCGGGACGGCTGCCGCCCTGGAAGGCGCGGAACAGGTTGGCGCGCCCGGCGGGCGGCACGCCGGGTCCGGTGTCGGCGACTCGGATGGCGACCGTGCCGTCGTCGCGGCTGGCGGCGACCGTCAGGCGGCGGACGACTGCCGGCCCAAGATCGCTGTCCAGCGCCTGAACGGCGTTGCGGCAGAGATTGACGAGGACGCGGAACAGCTGATCGGGATCGGCGTCGATCTCGAAACCCTTCGTCACCTTGTTCTCAAAGCGGATGGTGGCGTGCTCGGCCAGACCGAAGACCTCGGCGACGTCGTCGACGAGGCGGTGGAGGTCCAGAAGGCGGCGGGCGGGCGCCGCCTCGCGGGCGCGGCCGTAAGCAAGCACGGTCTGGCAGTAAGCGATGGCGCGATCGAGGGTGGCGATGAGTTTTGGCGCGAAGCGCTGGACGTTCTCGTCGGGGAGACCGGCGAGGCGATCGGAAAACAATTGCGCCGCGGCGAGCATGTTGCGGAGGTCGTGGTTGATCTTGGAGACCGCGAGGCCGAGGTCGGCGAGATGGCGCTGCTCGCGCAGGGTTCCCTGCAACGCGCCCTGCATGGCGGCGAGGTGCTCCTCGGCCACGCCGATCTCGTCGCCGCGCGCGGTCGGCACGATTACCTTGCCGGCGTCCTCAGGCGCCCCCGAGAAGGCGACCATGTTGTCGGTCAGGCGGCGCATGGGACGCACGAAGAGGCGGTTGATGGAGAAATAGAGCAACCCGGCCGTGATCATCGAGATGAGCAGCGACAGCCAGATGATGCGCACCGAGTAGTCCAGCATGGCGGCGCGCAGGTCGCGATCGCTGATTACCAGCTCGATGACGGCGCCGGAGCGCGAGCTGCCGATGACGCGGAGCGCGCGCATCTGCGGATCGAGCAGGGTGGCGAACGCACTGGCGATGTCGGCGGTCGGGTTCATAACGCGGAGATCGACGACATCGTCGACGGCGGGCGGCATGTCGACGGTGGCGATCAGGCGGCTGATGGCGCCGGTGCGCACGACGATCGCGATGGCGCCAACCGCCTTCAGGAGGTCGTCCTGTGTCTCGCGGGTCACCGAAATATCGCTCGTCTCGGAGAGGACCAGACTGGCGGCGTCGGCCATGGTCAGGTGGTCCGCCAGCCAGTTGATGCGGAAATTGGCGATCGAGGGAACGTAGATAAGCACCTCGCTGACGGTGACAAAAAGGACCGTCAGCAGAAAGAGGCGGCCCGAGAGGCCGAGACCACGACGGGAGGCCGGATGCACAGGCGGCGGTTCCAGCACAGGCGACAGTGCCGGGGCGGGCTCAAAAACTGATGGCACGGCGCGAATGCCGGATGCCGCGCCGGACATTTCATTGCCGGAGGGGACGCCGACGGGTCGATCGTTCATCGCGCTCAGCCGAGTTTCCAGAGGAGGTCGATGATGCGCTTGCGCCAGAGAGGCGTCAAACCGGACGCGCCGAGGAGTGAACTTTCGTCTGGCGAAGCCACCCGCGCTGAAATGGCGGAGCGCGTGGGATAGGGCGGGACGAAAGCCCGCATCGCGGCGAGCGACAGGCCACCGGCAACTGCCAACGACCAGAGCGCGATCAACTCGCCGGCGTCGCGACCAACGATCGCGGCGCCGAGAATTCGGCCGCCGCCGGTGGCCATGACCTTGATCATTCCGGCTGGCTGACGCTCGATATGAGCCCGGTCGTTCTCGATGAAGGGGAAGCGCAGAATCCGGGCATCGGGGTGGCGGCGGCGGGCCTCGGCCTCACCGAGACCAACCGAAGCCAGCGCCGGATCGGTGAAGGCAACGATCGGCACGGCGGACGCGGTGTCGCGCGCGGGAAGCCGGTAGAGGATCGTGCGCACGACGGCGCGCGCCTGAATCTCGGCACGGGTGGCTAACGCCGGACCCGCGACCGCATCGCCGACGGCGTAGACACGGCGGTTGGTGGTGCGGAGATTGCCATCGACGACGATGCCGGAGGCGTTGCCCTCGATGCCGGCAGCGGCAAGGCCCAACCCCTCGACCGCAGGCATGCGACCCGTCGCGACCAGCAGGTGCGAGCCATCGACAGGGACGCCGGCGTCGACCGTCGCGTCATTCTCCGGATCGGCAATCGTGACGCGGATGCCGCCGCGACGGCGGGCGATGGCTTGGATCTTGACGCCGGTGCGGACGCGGACGCCCTCGGCGCGCAATCGGTCGAGGACAATGGCGGCAAGCTCCGGATCGTCATCCGGCAACGCCGCACCCTCGTCGATGACGGTCGTGTCGATGCCGAGGCGTAAATAGGCCTGCGCCAGCTCAAGGGTGTGACGGCCAGCGCCCAGGACGAGCAGGTGCGCGGGCTTGCGCGCCAGCTCGAACGCCTCGGCGAAGGTCATCGTCTCGATGGTTTCGAAGCCGGGATAGGACGGGACCTCGGGCTGCGAGCCGACGGCGACGATGAAGCGACGAGCGCGGATCAGGGTTTCGCCGACGACGACCATGTCCGGATTGGCAAAGCGCGCCTCGCCGGCGACGACGCGAACGCCGGCGGCGGTCAGCCGCTCGGGCGAGACATTGCGGGCGATGGCTTCAGTGGCCGCGAGAATGTGGTCGCGAAGCTTGCCAAAGTTCACCTGGAGGGGGGCTCCGGTCACGCCGAGCGACGGGCCGGCACGCAGCGCCTCATGGAGTTCGGCCGCGGCCAGTAACGCCTTCGACGGCACAGTCCCCGAGGTGAGGTTGGCCCCTCCGAGGCGGCCTTTTTCGATGAGGACGACGGAAACGCCGTCCGCCGCAACTGCCAGGGCGGCGGCAATGCCGCCTGGGCCGCCGCCGATCACGCATATATCGGGAGAGAGTTCTTCCGCCATTCGTCCGTCTTCTGCCCTCAATTACTCAACAATACCGCCGAAACGCCACCGCCGGGGACCTGCCGCGCGTTGACTCGATTCGGGTCCCTCCTTATAAGCCCGACGCATTCAAGCCGCGCGGAGAAGACGAGATGAAACGGACGTATCAACCGAGCAAGCTCGTGCGCAAGCGGCGCCACGGCTTTCGCGCGCGCATGGAAACAACCGGCGGACGCAAGGTCATCAACGGCCGTCGCGCGCGCGGACGCAAGAAGCTGACGGCTTGAGCCTTTCGCCGGCGGGACCGGCAACCCCCGCCATGGAGACCCTGAAACGCCGCGCCGCCTTCAAAGCCGTCGCCGGCGGACGGCGGGTAAGCCGGCAGGGGTTCGTCCTGCAGGCCCTGAAGGCCGAGGGCGAACTCGACGGCCGGGGCGAACGACGGCAACCGCGTTTCGGGTTCACGGTAACCAAGAAGATCGGAAACGCGGTCGTACGCAATCGCATCCGCCGACGCCTCAGGGAAGCCGTCCGGCGGGCCGAAACCGGCGCGCAGCCTGCCACCGACTATGTGCTTGTCGCCCGGCGTGCCGCTTTGACCCTTCAATTCGAGCGCCTGGTCACCGATCTAACCACCGGGTTCGAAATTCTGTCGCGCCAGAGCGACCAGCCGAAAGCCGCTACAGCGGATTCCCCTGATGTTTGAAAATCGCAATTTCCTCGTCGCCATCGTGCTCTCCATCCTGGTGCTCCTTGGATGGCAGATTTTCATCGTCGGGCCGCAAACGCAGAAGCTGCAGCGGCAACAAGAAGCGGCTCAGCAGCAGGCGGCCGAGAACGCCACGGCCGCCGGCACGACAAGCCCGGCAACGCCGGCTGGTGGCACGGCGCCGGTCGGCGCTGCGGCGGCGCCGACGCTTACCCGCGACGCCGCCCTCGCCGAAACGCCGCGTGTTCCGATCGCCACCGGCGCCCTCACCGGCTCCATCAATCTTGCCGGCGCCCGCATCGACGACCTCCACTTGAACGATTTCCACGAGACGGCGGACAACTCCAGCCCGACGATCGTGCTCTTTTCACCGGCGCGCAGCCCGGTCATCCCCGCCGAGGCGCAGCACGGCATAGAGGCCAAGGGTCCCTACTACGCCGAATTCGGCTGGATTGCGGCTGCCGGCGGTTCCGCGGCGCCCGGACCCGACACGGTATGGAAAGCGCCGCCAGAAGCCACGCTCACGACGGCAACGCCGGTGACGCTCACCTATGACAACGGCGCCGGCCTCGTGTTTGCGCGGACCATCGCGGTCGACGACAAGTACATGTTCACGGTAACCGACAAGGTGACCAACAGCGGCAGCGCGGCAGCGACGATGACGCCCTATGCGCGGGTGACGCGTTTCGGCGCGCCGGCGAACGGCAGCTACATCCTTCATCTCGGCCTGATCGGCTCGGTCGGCAACCAGCATCTCGTCCAGGAAAGCTACAAGTCGCTGGATGGCGACAAGGTGGTCAACTTCGACAAGGCGAACTCCGGCTGGGTCGGCATCAACGACAAATACTGGGCGGCGGCGCTCATTCCCGAGGCGGGCAAGGACTTCACCGCCAAGCTCGAGCGGATCGAGGCGCCGGGCGGCTACCAGGCTGACTTCACCGGGCAGCCGGTCACGGTCGACGCCGGACAGACGGCCGCGACCAGCAACCGTCTGTTCGCCGGCGCCAAGCAGGTGGCGGTGGTCGACGGCTATCGCGATGCCCCCGCCGACGGCATTCCGCGCTTCGACCTGCTCATCGACTGGGGTGAATGGCTGTGGATCGTCACCAAGCCGATGTTCGCGGTCATCGACTTCTTCTTCCACCTGACCGGCAACTTCGGCCTCGCCATCCTGGCCGTGACGGTATGCGTCAAGGCGCTGTTCTTCCCGCTCGCCAACCAATCCTACAAGTCGATGAGCGCGATGAAGAAGGTGCAGCCGCAAATGACGGCGCTGCGCGAGCAGTACAAGGACGACAAGGTCAAGCAGCAACAGGCGCTGATGGAGCTTTACAAGAAGGAGAAGATCAACCCGCTCGCCGGCTGCTGGCCGGTGGCGATCCAGATTCCGGTGTTCTTCTCCCTCTACAAGGTGCTCTACGTAACCATCGAGATGCGGCACGCGCCGTTCTTCGGATGGATCCACGATCTTTCCTCGCCCGACCCGACGACGCTTTTCAACCTTTTCGGATTGCTGCCTTTCGATCCCGGCCAGGTGCCGGTGGTCGGGCACTTCCTGCTGCTCGGCCTATGGCCGATCATTATGGGCATCACGATGTTCGTGCAGATGCGGCTGAATCCGACGCCGCCCGACCCGACGCAGGCGGCGATCTTCACCTGGATGCCGCTGATCTTCACCTTCATGCTGGCGTCGTTCCCGGCCGGGCTCGTCATCTACTGGGCGTGGAACAACACGCTGTCGGTGAGCCAGCAGTATTTCATCATGCGCCGGCAGGGCGCCGACGTGGACCTGTGGGGCAATATCCTGTCGTCGCTGGGGCTCAGGCCGGCGAAACCAGTTGCAGCGACGGCGATCGCGGTGCCGCGGGCGGCGAACGACAGCGGCGCACCGGCGCGCAACCCGAACAAGAAAAAGAACAAGGCGAAGGCGGACAAGGCGAAAGGGCAGTAGCCCTCGCCATGCCGCCCGAAGCCGAAGACGCGGTCGAACGCGCCGCCGCGATCGAACGCGGGCGGCTCTTCTTCGCCAAGCCGTGGGGGCACCGCCAGGGCGCCTCGAGCGCCGCCAGCCTGCCGGCGCCCGAAGGGATCGAGGTAGCGTTCGCCGGGCGCTCCAACGTCGGCAAGTCGTCGCTGATCAACGCTCTGACCGGCCAGAAGGCGCTGGCGCGCACCTCCAATACGCCCGGGCGAACGCGCGAGCTCAACTTCTTCGGAGCAGACGCGGGGCTAACCATCGTCGACATGCCGGGTTACGGCTATGCCCGCGCCCCGAAGAGCGAAGTGGCGGCGTGGACGAAGCTGGTCTTCGACTATCTGCGCGGCCGCGCGAACCTCCGCCGCGTCTACCTGCTGGTCGACGGGCGCCACGGGGTGAAGGAGAACGACGTCGAAGCGGTGAAGCTGATCGACAAGGCGGCGGTGTCCTATCAGGTCGTGCTGACCAAGACCGACAAACTCAGCGGCGACGAGATGGCGAAGATCGTCGAGGCGACCGCAGCGGCGATCGCCAAGCGGGCGGCGGCGCACCCGGCCATCCTCGCCACGTCGTCGGATCGGGGCACCGGCATCGATGTGCTCCGGGCGGAGATCGCCGCGCTCGTCGGGTAACGCCGCCCCGACGAGTTGTTTGTGGCCTTCGGCCAAACCCGCTATAGAGCCGCCGTCATCAGGGAATCTGGCATGGACAGCGCAGCCGATCAGGACTCCACGGACGCCGTGCTGACCGCGCGGCTGATCTCGGCTGCCCTGCCCTACATGCTTGCCTACGACCAGAAGATCGTGGTGGTGAAATACGGCGGGCATGCTATGGGCGATCCCGAACTCGCCAGGGCGTTTGCCCGCGACATCACCCTTTTGGAAACCGCCGGGGCGCGGCCGGTGGTCGTCCACGGCGGTGGTCCGCAGATCGGCGAGATGCTCGACCAGCTCGGCATCAAATCGGAGTTTCGCGGCGGTCTCCGGGTGACCGACAAGCGCACCGTCGAGGTCGTCGAGATGGTGCTCGCCGGATCGATCAACAAAGAGATCGTCATGGCGATCAACGCCGAGGGCGGCAAGGCGGTCGGCCTGTCAGGCAAGGACGGCAACATGGTTTTCGCCGAGAAACTGAGGCGGACGGAAAAAGATCCGGATTCCAATATCGAGCGCGTCGTCGATCTCGGCTTCGTCGGCGAACCCAAGCATGTCAGCCGCGCGGTGATCGACATGGTGCTGGGCGCCGGCCTCATCCCGGTGATCGCGCCGGTGGCGCCGGGCAAGGACGGCAATACCTACAACGTCAACGCGGACACCTTCGCCGGCGCCATCGCCGGCCGGCTGGGCGCAGCGCGCCTGCTGTTCCTGACGGACGTCCCCGGCGTTCTCGACAAAGCGGGCAGGCTGATCAAGGAGCTGACCGTCAAGCAGGCACGGGCGCTCATCAAGGACGGCACGATCAGCGGCGGCATGATCCCCAAGGTCGAAACCTGCATCGACGCGATCCGGCAAGGTGTCGAGGGCGTCGTCATCCTCAACGGCAAGGTGGCGCACGCGGTGCTGCTCGAACTATTCACCGACCACGGCGCCGGCACGCTGATCAAGCCATGACCGATGCTTTGCCGGGGGCGACCGGCGGCGACCTCGGCAGGTTCAGGGATGTCGACGCCTGGGTCTTCGACCTCGACAACACGCTCTATCCGCGCAGCGCCAACCTCTTCCAGCAGGTCGACCGGCGCATCCACGAATACGTCGGGCGCCTCCTCAAGCTGACGCCGGAGGCAGCGCAACGCGTGCAGAAGGACTATTACCAGCGCTACGGCACGACGCTGCGCGGGCTGATGGAAGAGCACGGCATACAGCCCGATGACTTCCTCGAATACGTGCACAACATCGATCATTCGACGGTGCAGCCCGATCCGCGGCTCGCGGCGGCGATCGCGCGGCTGCCGGGGCGGCGTTTCATCCTCACCAACGGATCGCGCAGCCACGCCGAGAAGGTAGCCGAGCGGCTGGGCGTCACCCGGCACTTCGATGCGATCTTCGACATCGTCAGCTCCGAACTCCTGCCCAAGCCGAACGCGATAACCTACGACCGGTTCGTGATAGCCACCGGCATCGCGCCGAAGCGGGCGGCGATGTTCGAGGATCTGTCGCGCAACCTGGCGGCACCGGCGGCGCTCGGCATGACGACCGTGCTGATCGTTCCGCCGGAGGCGGTCGAGATCATCGGCGAGGCGTGGGAGCAGGACGGCCGCGACGCGGAGCACGTCGATTTCGTCACCGAGGACCTCGCCGGTTTTCTCGAGGATGTGCTGGCCGAAATCGGCGCCCGGTAGCGCGCCGGGCGAAAGTTCGATATTCGCTCGGTGCCCAATGGAATGAGGAACTCAGGATGACCGATCATTCCGGCCTACAGGCGACTATCGAGGCCGCATGGGAGGGCCGCGAGGCTATCGACGCCGGCACCGCCGGCGCCGTCCGAGACGCTGTCGACCAGGCGTTGACGATGCTCGATCGCGGCGAAATGCGCGTCGCCGAAAAGAGCGGCGCCGAGTGGACCGTGCACCAGTGGCTGAAGAAGGCGGTGCTGCTCTCTTTCCGGCTCAACCCGATGGCGTTGATCGACGGCGGCCCGGGCAACGCCAGCTGGTGGGACAAAGTGCCGTCGAAGTTCGCTGGCTGGAGCGCCGTCGATTTCAATCGGGCGGGGTTCCGTGCCGTGCCTGGCGCGATCGTGCGCCGTTCGGCATTCATCGCCCCGGGCGCCATCCTGATGCCGTCCTTCGTCAACCTTGGCGCCTATGTCGATGCCGGCACCATGGTCGACACCTGGGTAACGGTCGGCAGTTGCGCGCAGATCGGCAAGAACGTGCATCTCTCGGGCGGCGTCGGCATCGGCGGCGTACTGGAGCCGCTGCAGGCGAACCCGACCATCATCGAGGACAACTGTTTCATCGGGGCGCGCTCGGAAGTGGTCGAGGGTGTCGTGGTCGGCGAAGGCTCGGTCATCTCGATGGGTGTGTTCATCGGCCAATCGACCAAGATCGTCGACCGGGAAACCGGCGAGGTACATATGGGTCGCGTGCCGCCCTATTCGGTGGTGGTATCGGGCACGATGCCGGGCAGGCCGTTCGCCAATGGCCAGCCGGGGCCGTCGCTCTATTGCGCGGTAATCGTCAAGAAGGTCGACGCCAAGACCCGCGCCAAGACCAGCGTAAACGAGTTGCTGCGCGACTGACGCCGACGCCGGCGCGTTTTGTTGCAACACCCACCTCGGCTATCCTCGCCGAATCAGGTGGGCTCCGGGCCGGAGGCGCGCCATGACTTTCAACGGTCTCTATTTGCGGACGGACGGGCGGATAGGCCGCGAGGCTTTCTGGCTCGGCCTTGGCGGCCTGCTCTTCGTTGGCATGGTGGTGTGGCTCGTTCTCAATAGCGCGTTCGGCATGGCGACCTTCATGGGCCGCCTGCTGATGCTCGCCATGCAGTTCATCCTGGCCTATCCGGCCTTTGCGATTTTCGCCAAGCGTTTTCAGGATCGCGACAAGCCTGCGGTTCTTGGTCTGATCCTAATACTTCTCGGGCTCGCGATCAATTTCGTCAGCCTGGCCGGAGCGACCGGCGATCCCATCAATCCGAATTTGCTCGGCTGGATCCTGCGGGTGATCGACCTCGTGGCGGCGTTCTGGTTCCTGATCGAACTGGGCATCCTGCGCGGAACGATCGGGCAGAACCGGTACGGCCCCGATCCTCTCCCACCACGGCCGACGGATTGACGGCCCCGCGTACGGGCGGTTAAACCGCGACGCACCCTTTCCCCCCCCCCTGCCACCTGAAGCGCCGATGCTGGACCAACCGCCGGATGCCGCCGCCCACCTGCGTGCGCTGATCGCCTGCCGCTCTGTTACCCCGGCCGACGACGGCGCTCAGGACTATCTCGCCGGCGTGTTGGGCGAGGCGGGGTTCAGGATCGAGCGGCTGACATTCAGCGCGCCCGGCACGCCCGACGTGCATAACCTTTTCGCGACGATCGGTTCCGGTGCGCCGCACCTTGTCTTCGCCGGCCATACCGATGTCGTGCCGCCCGGCGACGAGACGCGCTGGCGGCATCCGCCGTTTGCCGGCGCCGTCGCCGACGGGGCGATGTTTGGGCGTGGCGCGGTCGACATGAAGGGCGGCATCGCGGCGTTCGTGGCGGCGACGCCGGGGTTCCTCGCCGGTGGCGCGCCCCGCGGCACGCTTTCGCTCCTCATCACCGGGGACGAGGAGGGGCGGGCCATCAACGGAACCGTAAAGCTCATCGCATGGGCGCGCGAGGCCGGGCAGAAATTCGACGCGGCGCTGATCGGCGAGCCGACGTCGCAGACCAAGCTCGGCGACACCATCAAGATCGGCCGGCGCGGATCGCTGTCGGGGACGATCATCGTCACCGGCAAGCAGGGTCATGTCGCCTACCCGCACCTCGCGAATAATCCCATTCCGCCGCTCGTTCCCATCCTGCGGCTGCTGACGACCATGGAAATCGACGACGGCAGCCGGTCGTTCCAGCCTTCCAATCTCGAAATCACCGGCATCGAGGCGGACAGCACAGCCTTCAACGTTATTCCGGGCGAAGCGCGGGCGCGCTTCAATATCCGTTTCAACGACCTCTGGTCGCCCATCAGGCTGAATGCTCTGCTGCGACACGCTATCTCCGAAGTCGCCGAGAGCGACTGCGAGATCGTTTTCGAACCTAACCCCAGCGAATGGTTCCTGACCAAGCCCGGTCCGCTGGTCGACATGCTGCAGCAGGCGATCGCTTCGGAAACCGGCGTCGCCGCGGCGACCTCGACCGGCGGCGGCACGTCCGATGCGCGGTTCTTCAAGGATGTCTGCCCCATGGTGGAGTTCGGGCTGGTCGGCGACACCATGCATCAGGTCGACGAACGCGTGCCGCTCGCCGACCTAGCGCAACTGACGGCCATTTATCGCGCCTTCCTCGACCGCTTCTTCGGACAGGCGCGTTGATCGGCCGGCCGGAAATCGAGCGCGCGCTGACCGGAGCGTGGCGCCTTTTCCTCAACAAGCCGGACGCGATGACCTTTTTCGACACCGGCGTCGACGGTTTCTGGCGCTCGTTCCAGGCGATCGTGCTGGTGGCGCCATGCTACGCGGTTGCCGCACTTGCCGATCGCACCACTTACGCCGATGACATCGGGGCCGGCCAATTCAGCGACGCGGGATTCTGGACGACGAAGGCGGTGAGCCTCTGCGTCGACTGGGTGGCGTTGCCGATCCTGCTGGCGCTCCTCTCGGGGTTCATCGGCATCCGCCGCGCCTATCCCGCCTATATCACGGTGCGCAACTGGGCGACGGTGCTGATGACGCTGCCGTTCGCGGCGATCGCCCTGGTGCAAGTGCTCGGCGTCGGCGACGAGCTTCTGTTCATCCCGTCGCTCGCGGCGCTCGCCTTCGCGCTGCGCTTCGGCTACCTCATCGCGCGCCACACTCTCAACGCCAGCGCCGACGTGGCGGTCGCGCTGGTGGCGCTCGACTGGCTGGTGAGCTTCGCCGTCGTCATGGTGATCAGCCGGGCGAGCGGCTACACGCTGATGATCTAGGCGGAACCTCCGCGTTCCACCCTCGCTAGTAGTCGACGGCCACGAGGTAGAGGCCATCGGGGGGCGCTACCGGACCGGAGCGAGCGCGGTCCCTCGCGGCGAGCGCGTCGCCCGCCGCTGCGACCGGCCAGCTTCCGTCGCCGACTTTCTTCAAGGTGCCGACCATCGAACGCACTTGATTGTGCAGGAACGAGCGGGCAATGGCGCGCACGACGACTTCGTCACCTTCGCGCGATACGTCGAGACGATCGAGCGTTTTCACCGGAGACTTCGCCTGACACTGCGAGGAGCGGAAGGTGGTGAAATCGTGCTGGCCGACAAGCGCCTGGGCGGCGGCGTGCATCACGTCGACGTCCAGCGGCTGCGCGACCCACCAGACACGACCGCGATCGAGGGCCGGAGGAGCGCGGCGCTCGAGTATGCGATAAAGATAGTGGCGGCGGCGGGCGGAGAAACGCGCGTCGAAGTCCGCGCCAACCTCTTCGGCCGCCAGGATGGTGATGGGTTGCGGACGCAGGTTGGCGTTGGTGGCGTCGCGGACGACATCGGGCGTGCGTTCGCGGGTCAGATCGAAGTGGGCGACCTGCCCCAGCGCGTGCACGCCGGAGTCCGTGCGGCCGGCGCCTTTCAGTACGATCGTCTCGCCGGAAAAGGCGGCGACGGCCTCCTCGATGGCCTGCTGGACGGAGCGGCCGTTTTCCTGACGTTGCCAGCCGACAAAGGGACCGCCGTCATACTCGATGGTGAGCTTGAAGCGCGGCATCAGGCGAGCGTGGCGAGGGGAGCGCGAAGACCGCGGAGGAATTCGGCGGCCGTCACCGGCTGCCCGCCGGCGCGCTGCAGGTTGAGCAGGCGCACCGCGCCCTCGCCGCAGGCAACCGCCAGATTGCCGTCGAGCACCGTACCGGAACCTCCCTGCCCTTCGGCGCGCGTCGAGCGCAAAACCCGGATGCGTTCGAGGCCACGACCGAGATCGGCCTCGCACCACGCGCCTGGATCCGGCGACAGACCTCGAATGTGGTCGTGGACATCGTGCGCAGGCTTCCGCCAGTCGATGCGCGTTTCCGCCTTGTCGAGCTTGGCCGCGTAGGTAACGCCGTCAGTTGCCTGCGGGGTGAAGCCCAGCACGCCGCGCGAAAGGGCGGCAAGCGAGCGGACCATGAGACCGGCGCCGAGGGTTGCCAATTTTTCGGAAAGCTCTCCCGCGGTGCTGTTCGGACCGATCGGCACGCGCTCGCTCATGGCGACGGGGCCGGTGTCGAGGCCGGCCTCCATGCGCATCACCATGACGCCGGTCTCCGCATCGCCCGCCATGATGGCGCGCGCGACCGGAGCCGCGCCGCGCCAGCGCGGCAGCAGCGAGGCGTGCAGGTTGAGACAGCCGAGCAGCGGGACATCGAGGAACGCCTGGGGCAGAATCTGGCCGTAGGCGACAACGACCGCGACGTCGAGCTGCAGGGCGGCGAAGCGTTCGACTTCCTCCGGCGGCTTCAATCGCGCGGGTGTGTTTACCGGAATGGCGAAGCGGGCGGCCACCTCGTGCACCGGCGAGCGGCGCTCGCCCATGCCACGGCCGGCGGGTCGCGGCGGTTGCGAATATACCGCCACGACCTCGTGACCCTGCCCGACGATCTCGGTCAGTGTCGGAACGGCGAAGGCAGGAGTGCCGAAAAAAACAACGCGCATGGCGGCGGCATAGCGAGCCGCCGCCTTCGCGACAAGTGCCAGTCATTGGCCAGGGCGCCTTTGGCGCCCCGACGCGTCATTCTTTAGTGGCGGCAGTGTGCCCGGTAGAGGTGCCCGTCGCGGGCCCGATAGGTGCACCAGCCATTGCCTTCGTTCTTGACGATAATGGCGGTAGCTACGCCACCGACAACGCCGCCGATGATTGCGCCGCCCAGCGAATTGGTTGCCAAGCCACCTACCGCCGCGCCGACACCGACGCCGCTGGCAATCTTCTCGTTGGTCGTGCAGCCGGCAAGGCCAAGCGCCGAGACCGCAGTGAGTGCGATAATAAGCTTGCGCATGATCGATTTTCTCCCGTGGACGCGTCGGTGAACGCCCGCCCTCGCGGTTTGTTCCGACGACATTACGGTTTTGGGGCAAAAAAGCAGCGCAATTGCGGCCCGTTATTAGAGAACCGGCGGTTTCGGCCCTACGCGCGCCTGTTTGGCAAACTTCCTGATAACCATGTCTCGCTTCAACTTCGACAGATGGTCGATGAAAAGCTTGCCATCGAGGTGGTCGATCTCGTGCTGCAGGCAGACGGCGAGCACGCCTTCCGCCTGCATCTCGCGGCGCTTGCCGTCACGATCGAGGTAGGCAACACGCACCGACGCCGGGCGCTCGACCTCGGCAAAATACTCCGGAATCGACAGGCAGCCTTCCTCGGCCAGCGCCCGCTCGTCAGAAGACCACAGAATCTCCGGGTTGATGAGGAACAGCGGATCGGGACTGGCGGTCTCGTCCTCGCGCTGGGCGACATCGATGGTGACGATGCGGCGCGGGACATTGACCTGGATGGCGGCAAGCCCAATGCCGGGTGCGGCGTACATGGTTTCGACCATCGAATCCATGAAGGCACGCAACTGGTCGTCGACCCGCTCGACGGGGGCGCTTTTCATGCGCAGCTTGCGATCGGGAAGCGTGATGATATCGAGTTTTGACACGCGCCTCAGATATGGGACCAATCCAGCCCGGTCAATGACGGGAATCGGCGCGGCAGGGTTGCGAAGATGAGCAAAACCCCCAAGCGGCCCGCGGCGCGGAATATCCGCCGGAACCCGATCGCGCGCGACCTCGCCACCGGCAAATTTCGGCCGCGAGTGGTGGAAAAGCCCGGCGCCTACAGGCGCCGGCCCAAGCACCCGAAGCCGGGTGAAGGAGAGGCTTGACGTTCCGGTTTTGTACTCTCAGGCAGAATCGGGTTAGAATCGACGGATGAGCCAGTCTTTCCTGATCGTGCTTCTCTGCCTTGCCCTGCTGGTGCTGGCCGCCGTCGCGTTCGGATGGTGGCGCGCAACCGTGCGCATCGCCGACATTTCCGAGGGCCTTGCCGGCGACGCCGAGGGCAAGGACGAGATGGCGGCGCACATGGCCGCCCTGATGCGGGCGCAGGGCGAAATCACCGGCCACGTGCGCGGGCTTTCCGAGCGGCTCGACGGCTTCGGCCACCGTATCGGCCAATCGATGACCGAGACCAGCAAGAACACGCACGAGAGCCTTGCCAAGCTCGGCGAACGGCTGGCCGTGATCGACAAGGCGCAGCAGACCATCACGACGCTGTCGGGCCAGGTGGTCGAACTACAGCATGTGCTTGCCAACAAGCAGACCCGCGGCGCCTTCGGACAGGGCCGCATGGAAGCCATCGTGAAGGACGGACTGCCGATCAATGCCTATGCTTTCCAGGCGACCCTCGGCAACGGTACGCGACCCGACTGCCTCATCCTCTTCCCGGCCGGCCCGAGCCTCGTCATTGACGCCAAGTTTCCGCTGGAAGCATGGAACGCCATTCGCAACGCGGCCACGCCGGAAGCGACCAAGATGGCGGAAACACAATTCCGCCGCGACACCACAAAGCATATCCAGGACATCGCCGACCGCTATTTTGTTCCCGGCGAAACACAGGACACGGCCTTCATGTTCGTGCCGTCGGAATCGATCTTCGCCGACATTCACGAACGCTTCGAGGACGTGGTGCAGCGGGCGCATCGTTCGCGCATCGTGATCGTATCGCCGTCGCTGCTGATGCTGTCCATCCAGGTGGTGACGTCACTTCTGCGCGACCAGCGCATGCGCGAGCAGGCGCACGTCATCCAGGAAGAAGTCAGCAAGATGATGGAGGATGTCGGTCGCCTGGACGAACGCGTGAAGAAGCTTCAGATGCACTTCGGCCAGGCCAACAAAGACATCGACGACATTCTCGTCTCGACGCGCCGCGTGACGGCCCGCGGCGGCCGAATCGAGCAGGTCGAATTCACCGGCGACAGCGAGGCGATGAAACCGAAGCCGGCGCCGGCGACAAAATCCGCGCCGCGCAATGGCAACGCGCCGCCCGAACTGCCCTTCTCCGCGTTCGAGGACGCCCCGGACCCGCGCGGATAGCGTTTCGACGATAGCGCGGTGTAGATTGATCCTGCGGCATCGGGGGACTTGCCGATGCTACCGATCACCGCCGCCGCGAACCGGCTGCTCGCTGCCAGCGTACTTTCTCTTTTCGCCGCCACGGCCCACGCCCGCACCATTCACAGTGCGGCCCTCGGCGACAGCAATACCGCCGCCCGGGCGCATAGTGCCGCCTACTATCCGCAGTTCTTCGACGGCGTGGCCGTCAACGGGCAGAAACTGCCGCAATACAAACTGTGGTTCGATCCGCTGGAACATCTCAACGCCGACGGCTACCAGGGGGTCGCGCGCAACGCATCGAGCCGGTGGTCGAGACGCTCGTGAAGCAGGTTGAGGGCGCTCAGTAGCCCCGGCCGCTCTTCAGGAACTCGGTCTCTTCGGGGGTCGACTCGCGGCTCAGCATCGCGTTGCGGTGCGGGAAACGACCGAACCGGCGGATGAGGTCGCGGTGCCGGGTGGCAAAGTCGAGGATGTCGCGGGTGCGTTCCTTGTCGGCTTCCGTGGCGAGCACGGCCTCGTTGGCGGCAAAGGCGACGGAGAAATCCTGGTCGGCGACACTCTCGCTGTGCATGAACGGCAGCGACAGAAACTGGCGCTCGACCGGGAAGAAGCGATCGATCCCCAGATTGAGCAGCGCGCGGGCGATTTCGCGCGCGTTGGCGTCATACGCGAAGGCATCGCCCGAGACGCGGAAGATGTTGCGCGGGAACTGGTCGAGCATCAGCACGAGGCCGACCTGCTCCTCGCGGGTCATGCCTGCGAGATCCCATGCGGCGTCGCGGGCTTCTTTGAGATGGCTGCCGAAGCGCTCGCGAATTTCGGCGTCGGTGGCGTCGGAACGCTGGAACCAGCGGTCCACAATTTCCTTCGTCGGAACGTCCGACGGCGATTTCATCTCGCCAAACCAGTAGCGGTAGACCTCGCTCAGAATTTTCCGGTCCACGGGCGGCCTCCTCAGAAGGGTGTACGCTGACGCATGGCGGCGGAGAGCGTGCCCTCGTCGAGATAGTCAAGCTCGCCGCCTACCGGCACTCCGTGGGCGAGACGTGACACGCGCACGTTCTGCCCGCCGAGGCGGTCCATGATGTAGTGGGCGGTGGTCTGGCCCTCGACGGTGGCGTTGACGGCGAGAATGACCTCGCCGATGCCGCCCTCGGAAACGCGGGCGACCAGCCGGTCGATGGCGAGATCGTCGGGGCCGACGCCATCCAGCGGCGATAGCGCGCCGCCCAGCACATGGTAGCGGGCGTTGAGCGCACCGGCGCGCTCCAGGGCCCACAGGTCGGCGACATCCTCGACGACGACGAGCATGTGCTGGTCACGGCGCGGATCGGCGCAGATGGTGCAGGGATCGATGGTGTCGATGTTGCCGCAGGTCGAACAAACCACCACCGTCTCGACCGCGACATCCATCGCCTTCGCCAGCGGGACGAGCAGGTCGTCCTTCTTCTTGACGAGATGCAGCGCGGCGCGGCGAGCCGAGCGCGGGCCCAAGCCAGGCAGCTTGGCGAGTAGCTGGATCAGGCGCTCGATCTCGGGGCCGGCAACGGAACGGGGCATGCCTGTCCTAGAACGGCAGCTTCATGCCGGGCGGGAGCTGGAGGCCGCCGGTCAGTTCGCGCATGCGCTCGGCGAGTGCGGTCTCGGCGTGGGCGCGCGCCTCGTTGACGGCGGCGACTATGAGATCCTCAAGGATCTCGGCTTCTTCCGGCTTGAGCAGGGACGGATCGATGGCGACGCGCTTCATCTCGCCCTTGCCGGTCATGGTGACCTTGACAAGGCCACCGCCGGCGCGGCCTTCGACTTCCAGCGCGGCGACCTCGGCCTGCAGCTCGCCCATTTTCTCCTGAAGCTGCTTGGCCTGCTTCATCATGCCCATGAGATCGCCCATTGCCATCGGCTACTCGTCCTCATCCATGAAATCAGCGGGCGCCGGTGCGTCCGTCTCCATCTCGGCGGCGGCGCCCTCGCCCACCGGCACGCGGACATCGACGATCTCGGCGCCGGGGAAACGCTGCAGAACCGTGGCGACCAGCGGGTCGGCGCGCGCGTCATCGACCAAACGATCGCGGGCGCTCTGGCGGGCTTCCGCGACGGTCGGTGCGTTGCCTTCGCGCGAGACCGCGATCATCCAGCGGGCGCCGGTCCACTGCTCGAGCTTCTTCGACAAATCGCCGGCGAGGCCCGGCTCGGCATGTTCGGTTAGCGCGATCTCGATCTGGCCGGGCTCGAAGCGCACCGGACGGACGGTGGTTTCCAGGGCGTGCTTCAGCTTCAGTTCGCGCTTCGCACCGGCCAAGGCGATGAGATCGCCGAAAGATTCCAGGCGCGGCGCGTCCAGCCTGGCTGCCTGTGGCGCCTGAACCGTTTGGGGCGCCGAAACCGGGGTGGGCTGCGCCATCGTAGCGGGACGGGCGCCGCCGGCGCCCATCGCCATGCGCGGACGCTGGTCGCCGTTCGGTGGCGGCGCGGACTCGCGCGGGCGGACGGGCGTCGCGCCGCCTTCGTTCAGCGACTTCAGCGCCTCGTCGAGCGTAGGCAGGTCGGCGGCGTGGGCGATGCGGACGATCACCATGTCGGCGGCGGCCAGCGGACGCGAGGCTTCCTTGGCCTCGTCGATGCCCTTCAGCAACATCTGCCAGGCACGGGCGAGCACGCGCACGGACAGTTTGTCAACGAACGCCTTGCCGCGCGTCTTTTCTTCCTCGGTCAGCGCCGCGTCGTCCTCGGCGGCCGGGGCGAGCTTCAGGCGGGTAACCAGATGGGTAAAGGCGGCGAGGTCCTCCAGCACGACCCCGGGATCGGCGCCAACGTCGTGCAAATCCTTCAGCCGGGTCAGTGCGGCGGCGACATCGCCGCGCATGATTTCCTCGAACAGGTCGATCACCAGCGCGCGGTCGGCCAGCCCCAGCATCTGGCGTATGGCCTCGGCCGAGACCGAGCCTGAAGCATGGGCGATGGCCTGATCCATCAGCGACAGCGCGTCGCGGGCGGAACCTTCGGCGGCGCGGGCGATCATGGCGAGCGCCGCGTCATCGACTGCAATGTTTTCCTTGCCGGCAATATCCTTCATCAGGCCGACCAGGCGCCCGGCCTCGATGCGGCGGAGATCGAAGCGCTGGCAGCGCGACAGGACCGTGACCGGGACCTTGCGCACCTCGGTGGTGGCGAAGATGAACTTCACATGCTCGGGCGGCTCTTCCAGCGTCTTGAGCAGCCCGTTGAAAGCGGCCTTCGACAGCATGTGCACTTCGTCGATGATGTAGACCTTGTAGCGGGCGATGGCCGGCTTGTAGCGCACGGCCTCGATGATCTCGCGGATGTCGTCGATGCCGGTGTGCGAGGCGGCATCCATCTCGAGCACATCGACGTGGCGGCCTTCCATGATCGCCTGGTCGTGCTCGCCGACCTCGGTCATGTCGATGGTAGGCGCGTCGATCTTGCCCGGCACGGAATAATTCAGAGCGCGGGCGAGGATGCGGGCGGTAGTCGTCTTGCCGACGCCGCGCACGCCGGTCAGCATGTACGCCTGCGCGATGCGGCCGGTGCGGAAGGCGTTGGTGAGCGTCTTCACCATCGGCTCCTGGCCGATCAGGTCAGCAAAGCTCTGCGGGCGATACTTGCGGGCAAGCACGCGATAGGGGCCCGCCTTCGCCGGCATCGTCTCGTCCTGATCGGTGCCGCGCTTGGCCATATCCGGCGGGTGCTCCGAAACCGCAAATAGTGGGGCGAAGGTGGGAGGCTGGCACGCGACCCGTGCCGAAACTCGTTAGGGCTGCTTCCTTCCGGACCTGACCCGGTTGGCGAGCGGTACGTCCACCGCCAACCTCCCGGGGCACCATATCATGGTCAGCGTCGCCAAGGGCAAGGGCGCGGCCGGCGAAACTTGCGCTAATATGGGCGCCGCCCGCCACGATTTCCCCCGATTCTCCCGGTCCGAAGCTGCACCATGAACCAGACCGCCCGCTTCGCGCTCGATCCGAAACTTGCCGCCGACAGCCTGCCGGTCGGCGGGCTCGGCCTGTCGGACCTGCGGCTGGTCAACGACAGCCGGTTTCCGTGGCTGCTGCTGGTGCCGCGTCGGGCGGGCGCGACCGAGATCATCGACCTCGGCAAAGCCGACCGGGCGGCGCTGTTCGAGGAAATCGCCACGACCTCGGAGGCGCTGCGCGCCGTCACCGGCTGCGAAAAGCTGAACGTCGGTGCGCTCGGCAATCAGGTGCGGCAATTGCATGTGCATGTCGTGGCGCGGTTCACCAGCGATACTGCGTGGCCCGGGCCGGTGTGGGGATCGGGCGCGGCGACTGCCTACGAAACGGACCGGGCCGGGCAGCTGATCGCCGCCATCCGGACGGCGGTCGGTTGCTGATGGCGGGATTCTTCGACGACGCCCCGGCGACCGAAGCAAGCGGACTCGTCGGCTTTTCCGGCAACCGCATCGACCGGCGGAGCGAACACCGGAGCGCCGACTCGGTCGCGGTCGCGCTCCGCGATGCGGCCGCGCGGCTTTACCTTTTGCGCGGCGACAAGGTGCTGCTCGCCGGCGAGGGACAGCCGCTGTTTGCGCCGGTGGATGCCACGGCGCTGGGCGTTTCGGCCGACAAGGCCGTACTGCTCGGCTGGGCCGACGAGGCGCCGCGCCTCGCCGGCGCGATCCCCGACGCCACCACGATCGACGAGGCGGCGACCCCGCTCATCGACCTGCGCACGCTGGCTTCGACCGGCGGCGTTTCGCCCGAGCACCTCGGCGCGCTGGCGCAGGCGCGCAGTTTGCTTTTCTGGCACAGCCGGCATGGCTTCTGCGCCAACTGCGGCGCGGCGACGGAAATCGCCAACGGCGGCTACCGGCGCGACTGCGCTACCTGCAGCACACAGCATTTTCCGCGCACCGATCCGGTGGTCATCATGCTCGCCATCCACGGCGCGGGATACGACGAGCGCGTGCTGCTCGGGCGGCAGCCGCAATTTCCGGACGGCATGTACTCGGCGCTCGCCGGATTCCTGGAGCCCGGCGAGACGATCGAAGCGGCGGTGCGGCGCGAGACGCTGGAGGAATCCGGCATCGTAATCGGCCGGGTGCGCTATCACGCCAGCCAGCCGTGGCCGTTTCCGGCGACGTTGATGATCGGCTGCCACGCCGAGGCGCTGACCACCGATATCCAGCGCGACGCGACGGAGCTGGAAGACTGCCGCTGGTTCTCGCGGGCGGAGGCCGAGGCGATGCTGACCGGCACGCACGCGGAGGGCTTCAAGGCGCCCTCGCCCATTGCCATCGCGCACCGGCTGGTGCGGGCGTCGGTGGAGCGGTAGCGCCCCTTCGCAACACCTGGGTCCCCGCTTGAGCGGGGATGAGCGGAAAAAATAAATAGCCGCTCTCATTCTCGCGACCGCATCCGGCCCGAGTCTTCGTCTCCTTCCATTCCTCTTTCCCTGTCGCGCCTTGCGGCGCTCCACGGTCTCTTGTCGTTTTCCCTCCAGCAAAGCCGAAGGGGCGGCGGGCGCTCGGTGAGTGCCAGTCCGGGTAGTCCGATTGTGGGCGCTCAGCCGAGCACCCGCCGTGGCCGTTTCCGTACCCGCTTTCACACTCCGGCACGGCGAGCATTGGCGCTCGCCGCCCTTAAGGTGGGCCCAAGCCACAGCCGGTCATAGTGCCGGCGGTCTAGTCGCGGGCGCCGGCCTGGGCACGGGACTGCGAGATCCCACCGGCCGGATCACTCCAGCCGGAGCCCGGAAACGCTCCGGGCAGCCGCGGACGCCACATCCCCGCACCACCTACTGGTCGCCACCGGCTGGCGCCCCTTCGACGAGCGAGGATGCCAGCATCGTCTCATGGGTTCGCAGAGCGGGAATAGATTATTTTGTGAGTGAGGGTGGAGAGGAGGCGTGGATGGCCGGGTCAGGCCCGGCCATGACGGCGGCGGAGTTATGCAGCTGCGACCCCTTGCTACCTGGGTCCGCTTTCGCGGGATGAGCGGAGGAAGCAATGTGCCGCCGCCACCGGACACCTCATCTCAGCCTAACCCCCCATTGAGGGAGGTCGAAATCGTCTCGGCGATCTCAGGAGGGGGTGCGGATCAGGCGGCGCGGCTGTCGATGATCTCGTGGATGCGGCGGGCGACGGCCTTCGGCGGATAGGGCTTTGGCACGAAGCGACCGTACACGCCGACGAGCGGATGAGTCTCAAGACCAAGGTGCCTGCCGGAGGTCATCAGCACTTCGATCTGCGGCCAGCGTGCGGAGACCTCGGCGGCCAGTTCGATGCCGTCCTTGCCGGGAAGATTGATGTCGGTGAAGAGCACGCGAACAGAATTGCGGCCGGAGAGAATCTTCAAGGCTTCCTCGGCGGAATACGCCTGGAGGGCCTCGAAGCCATCTTCGCGCAGGACCGCGCTGACGTCCCAGTTAAGCAACGCCTCATCCTCGACGACGAGTACCGTGCCGTTGTTGGCTTTTGTTTCCATGGAGGGCTAACCCCTCGGTTGGGCCGTTGTTCCGGCCGGCGAGTCGGTAGAATGCACGAATTGTAGTCAATTTTTTCTTATCAGATGCACGGGATTGGCGGATTCACAGTCGTCACCGCGAGGGCCTCCTGGAAATCGCGATGACCACGGGGGCATGCGACCCCGACCCTCCCATCCGCTTCACCCGCGAAAGCGGGTTTCCAAATGACCGGCCCAGAACGGAACCTGCGCCGACGGATGGAGCCATTCGGAGTCGTCTTCTCGATGAGCTCGATCTTCCACGGCGCGCAGCCACTTCTTCATGGCGCGCTCACGCGCCTTCGCGGACTCGCTCGTCTAAGGTGCGTGATCAGGAGCCAACTCTACCTCAATCCCTTGCGGAACTCGCTGGCCGGATAGACGCCCAGTATCCGCACCTCGGTCGAGAAGAACTCCAGTTCCTCCAGCGCGTTCGCCAGGCCCTTGTCGTCGGGGTGGCCGTCGACGTCGGCGTAGAATTGCGTGGCGGTGAAGCGGCCATCGAGCTGATAGCTTTCCAGCTTGGACATGTTGACGCCGTTGGTGGCGAAGCCGCCCATGGCCTTGTAGAGCGCCGCCGGCACGTTCCTGACGCGGAAGACGAAGGTGGTGACCACCGGACCCTCGCCGGCGGCGGCGCGCTCGTCGTGCTTCGACAGGACAATGAAGCGCGTGGTGTTGCTGTCCGCGTCGGCGACGTTGCGGACGAGGATGTCGAGGCCGTAGATGCCGGCTGCAAGCTCCGGCGCGAGGGCGGCCATGGTGATGTCGCCGGCCTCGGCGATCTCGCGCGCGGCGCCGGCGGTGTCGCCCGCGACGACCGCCTTCCAGCCGTGCTTGCGGATAATCTTGCGGCACTGGCCGAGCGCGTGGATGTGGCTGTGGACCGTCCTGATCGTCTTCAGCGTGGCGCCGTGGACGGCCATCAGCTGGAAATGAATCGGCAGGAAGTATTCCGCGACGATATGCAGGCGGGAGGTCGGCAGCAGGTGGTGGATGTCGGCGACCCGGCCGGCGAGCGAATTCTCGATCGGGATCATGGCGAGGTCGGCGCTGCCGTTGGTGACGGCGGCGAAGCAATCCTCGAAGGTCGGGCAGGGTACAGCGTCGGCGTCGGGATAGACGGCGTGACAGGCGATTTCGGAATTGGCGCCGGGCTCACCCTGGAAGACGACGCGCAGCGGCGACGGCCGGCGGCTCTGCTGCCGGGTCGTCTGGGCGGATTTACCTCTGGGTGCGGGCATCGCGGCGGTTCCCTCGCGGACAGGCGCGGGGTTTAGCAGGGAACCGAGGCGGGTGACAAAGGTAGAGGGCGCCCGAGCGGCGCCCTCGAGAACGATGCTACGCGTCAGGCCCTGCGCATCGTGTTGCCGAGGAAGGCGACGATGGCAAGGATGATGGCAACCCAGAAAAGCAGCTTGGCGCCGCCGACGGCCGTACCGGCGATGCCGCCGAAGCCGAGCACCGCGGCGATCAGCGCGACGACCAGAAATATGATTGCCCAGTGGAGCAGATTCGAGACGTTCATGGCGGGGTCTCCTTTGCGGCTACGACGGTGGCCAGTTGCAGGTCGGGCGGGGGCAGAGGCGCCGCCGTGGCGGCGGCGGCCGTCGCCTCATCCTCCTCGGTGGCGGCCTCGGTCGACAGGAACTCGCCGAAGGAAGCGAGCGCCGGAAAGTTGTCGGCGAAGACCTTGACGACTACGAGGATGGGCACGCCCAGGATGGTGCCGACAATGCCCCACATCCAGGTGGTGAGCGCGAGGAAGATGAGGATGGCGACCGGGTTCAGCTCAAGCCGGCGGCCAAGAACGGTGGGTGTGACGAAATTCGCCTCGATCAACTGAATGGCGAGGTAGGCGAGCGGCGGCAGGATCGCCAGCGTCAGCGTCGGGAAGGTGACGGCGGCGACGGCAAGCGCCAGGCACTGGCCGGCGAGGGCGCCGAGGAACGGGATGTAGTTCAGCAGCGCGGCGCCAATGCCCCACAGAACCGCGTTGGGCATGCCAAGGAAAGCCATCGCCGCGCCGACGCAGAAGCCGAGGCCGAGGTTTATGGCGGTGATGGTCAGCAGGTAGCGCGAGACTTCATTCTCGATGTCGCGCAGCACGCGCAGCGAGCGCTTCTTGTCGCTGAGGTGGGGCACGACGCGGACCAGCTTGATGCGCAGCGTATCGCGATTGGCGAGCAGGAAGAGCGACAGGATGAGCGCGGCGCCGAGCGTCGTGCCGATGCCGGCGGCGGTGCCGGCAACCCAGGTCAGCAAGCCGGGCTGGGCGATGACGACGGACTGGGGCGTCGCGGGTTCGCCGCCAGTCAACCGCTCAAACTGATGGCTGGCGTCGTTCAGCATGGCGAAGGGCTGGCGGAGAAATGCGAAGCGCTGGCCGATCGCGGTGATGGTGGCCGGCGCCTGCGACAGCAGCCGCGTCAGCGGATCGCTCAGCGTGTAGGAGGCGACGGCGAGGGTGAGGGCCATCAGCAGCACGAGCAGGCCGGCGGAAACGGCGGCGGGGATGCCGCGGTTGGCGAGCATGCGCACAAGCGGCGCCAGCGCGAGCGTCAGGAGGGACGCCAGCACGAGCGGCAGGAAAAAGCTGCGGGCGTAATAAAGTGCGCCCACAGCCATGATCAGGAAAATGCCGACGATCCCCACCCTGACGGAGGCGGGGAACGCCGGACTTAACGAAGGCGGATTCTCGCCCGACGCCATAAACTATTTACCGCGCAACGTATCCTTGATGCCGCCAACGGCATTCTGGATCTTGCCGGCTGCCTTGTCGGCGTCGCCGCTGTTCTTCAGCTTCGCGTCGCCGACGGCCTTGCCGACCGCTGATTTCACGGCGCCCTTCATCTGCTTGGCCGAACCCTCGACCCGATCCTTGTCCATGGGAATTACTCCGTTGCCGCGTGAAGATGCGTGGACAACGCCGAGCCGGAGATTTGGTTCCGGATCGGCCCGAAACAGGGCTTTTAGCGGGCAAGAGCCATGCGGGCGCGGGCGAGGTCGGCCGGCGTGTCGACGCCCAGCGGCACCTCGTCGACAATAGCCGCGTCGATGCGCATGCCGTTTTCCAGGGCGCGGAGCTGCTCCAGCTTCTCGCGGAGTTCGAGGGGCGACGGCGGCAGGGCGACGTAACGGTCCAGCGCAGCGCGGCGATACGCATAAAGGCCGATGTGGTGGTAGTGCGGTCCCTCCCCCCACGGCGCGGTGGCGCGGGTAAAGTAGAGGACGCGGAGGATGCCGGCGTGTTCCTCCAGCAGCGTCGCCGGGCTGCCGACGACCTTGACCACGTTCGGATCGGTACGCTCCTCGTGCCGCTCGATGATGGCGCAGATGGTGCCAATGGCGACGGCCTTGTCGGCCGCCAGCGGCGTCAGCGCGGCGCGCACGGCCGCCGGCGATACGGTCGGAATGTCGCCCTGCAGGTTGACGACGATGTCGGCGTCGGAACGGAGCTTCACCAGCGCCTCATGGATGCGCTGGGTGCCGTTCAGGTGATGATCGGCGGTCATCACCGCCTCGCCGCCGGCGAGTTCGATGGCGGCGGCGATGGCGACGTCATCGGTGGCGACGACGACGCGGCCGACATCTGCCTCGACGGCGCGGCGCCAGACGTGGACGATCATGGGGGCGCCGTGGAGGTCGGCCAATGGCTTGCCCGGCAAGCGGGTGGAAGCCATGCGGGCGGGAATGAGGACGATGGCGTTGGGGCGGGAGTTGCCGGGCATCCCTTCGGGTCTCGCCTTCGCGGTCGCGCTTGCGGGGCGAGGACCACCAAAGCCCTGGCAGGGTGGCAATTCGTCCCAATGCCCGGCGCTTATACGGGTTGCCACCCGGCGCGCAAAGCCTGTACTTTCGCGCGATTCCAGGCTGGGGAGCGGAAAAGCGCCGATGGACTCCTTCGAATTCAACAAAATCGCGGGCGCAGTCCTCGGTACGGCTCTCGGCGTGATGGCGCTGTCGATCGTCTCCGAAGCCGTGTTCTCGGCCCCCGAACCCGCCAAGCCCGGCATGGAAGTCGCGGTTACCGACACCCCGGCAGCGGGCGGAGCCGCGGCGCCGGCGGACGTGACGCCGATCGCCGATCGCCTGCAGAAGGCAGACCTCGCCGCCGGCAAGGAGACGGCCAACAAGTGCCTCGCCTGCCATACGCTCGAAAAGGGCCAGCCGGCGAAGATCGGCCCGAACCTTTACGGCGTGGTCGGCGGACCGGCGGCCCACATGGCAGGCTTCAAATATTCCAAGGCGATGGAAGACAAGAAGGCGGCGGGCCTGACCTGGACGTTCGAGAACCTCGACCATTTCCTGACCTCGCCGCGCGCCTTCATCCCCGGCACGGCGATGACCTTCGCCGGTCTGCCGAAGCCGACCGACCGGGCGAACGTCATCGCCTACGTCAACTCGCTGTCGGACAGTCCGCTGCCGATGCCGGCTCCGAGCGCCGCCGCCGCTGCTCCTGCGTCGGCTCCAGCTGCAGCGGCTCCCGCGGCGCCGACGGCTAACGCTCCGGCCGCTGCCGCTCCGGCGGCACCTGCCCCGGCAGCGCCCGCGCCCGACGCCCCGGCCAAGCCGTAGCGCCCGCGGGCGAGCCCAGCCGGCCCATCTAAAATTTTCGTCACGTCGCCGATTTCCCGGCAGGATGGCTTAAGGAAGGTGCCGGATCCGGCGCCCGCCCTTATTGTGCCCGGCGGGACAATAAGGGTTGCATTCCGGCGGTTTGACGGAGGATTGAGCGCATGCGGTGTGTGACGGTTTCCCTGGCTCTCGGTGCGTTGCTGGCGCTTGCGTTGCCGGCCACATCCGACGACGCGAAGCCGCTGCCGCCGCCGGGCGACTGGCAGACGGGCACCAGCATTCTCGAGCAGCCGCGCTACCCGGCGAACTTTCCGCATTTCAACTACATCAATCCGGACGCGCCTAAGGGCGGCAGCGTGCGGCTCGCCGGAACCAACCCGACGTTCGATACGCTGAACCCGATCCTGCCGAAGGGCGTCGCGGCCGACGGTCTCGGACTGATCACCGAGCAGCTCTTCACCCCGGCGATGGACGAAGAGGACATCGGCGGTTCGTACGGACAGATCGCCGACGCGGTGCGCTACCCGGCCGACTTCTCCTATGTCACCTATCGCATCAACCCGGCGGCGAAGTGGCACGACGGCGCGCCGCTGACAGCTGACGACGTAGTCTGGTCGTTCGACAAGACGGTCGCGCTCAACGACAGCCAGCGCAACTACTACCGGCATGTCGTCAAGGCGCAGAAGACCGCACCCGACGAGGTGACCTTCACCTTCGACGTGGCCGGCAATCGCGAGCTGCCGCGCATTGTCGGCGAACTCACCGTGCTGCCGCAGCACTGGTGGGAGGGCAAGGACGCCAGCGGCAAGCAGCGCGACATCGGCGAGAGCACGCTGGAGCCGCCGCTGGGCTCGGGCCCCTACAAGGTCGGCGACGTGATCCCCGGGCGCTCGATCACCTACCAGCGCGTGCCGGACTTCTGGGGCGCCAAGCTCAACACCTACGTCGGCACCAACAACTTCGACCGGGTGAGCTACGCGTACTTCCGCGACACCGACGTGGAGTTCGAGGCGTTCAAGGCCGACCAGTTCGACTTCTGGCCGGAGAACGAGGCGAAGCGCTGGGCAACCGCCTACGACTTCCCGGCGCTCACCGCCGGCAAGGTAACCAAGGAAAACGTGACGCTGGCGCAGGTGTCCGGCTTGATGGTCGGCTTCGTGCCGAACCTTCGCCGGCCGCTCTTCCAGGACGCGCGCGTGCGCAAGGCGTTCAACTATGCCTTCGACTTCGAGGGCCTCAACCGGACGATCTTCTACGGCTCCTACCAGCGCATCAATTCGTTCTTCTTCGGGTTGCCGCTGGCGTCGTCGGGACTGCCGCAAGGAGCGGAACTCGACATCCTCAATTCAGTCAGGGACGCGGTGCCGCCGGATGTCTTCACGACGCCCTACACCAACCCGGACAACGGCGACTCGCAGAAGGTGCGCGCCAACCTCGGCAAGGCGATCGAGCTGATGAAGGAGGCGGGCTACACGCTGCAAGGCAACAAGATGGTGGGCAAGGACGGCAAGCCGGTCACCGTCGAACTGCTGCTCAATGGACCGGTGATCGAGCGCGTCGCGACGCCCTACCAGCAATCGCTCGCCAAGATCGGCATCACCCTCAACATCCGCACTGTCGACTCCAGCCAGTTCGAGGCGCGCGTGCGCACGCGCGACTTCGACATGATCTACACGGGCTGGGCCGAATCCAACTCGCCGGGCAACGAGCAGCTCGATTTCTGGGGATCGCAGGCGGCCGACCACGAAAACTCGCGGAACTACGCCGGCATCAAGGACGCGGCGGTCGACAAGCTGATCGACCGGGTCATCTACAACAGCGGCCGCGACGACCAGGTGGCGGCGGTGCATGGGCTCGACCGCGTGCTGCTCGCCAACCAGTATGTCATCCCGACCTACACGATCCTGCCCGACCGCATTGCCTACTGGAACCGCTTCGGCCACCCGGACCCCTATCCGAAATTCACGGAAGGTTTCCCGACGGTGTGGTGGTGGGACGCGGACAAGGCGGCGAAGACGGGCAACAGCGGCGGATGACCACTGGCCGCCTGCCCGGGCTGACGCGGCGCGGCGCGCTCCAGCTTGCCGGAGCGGTGGCGCTGCAATCGACGCTGGCGCCATTCGCGCGGGCGGCGGGCAAGAGCGGGCTGCACGGCCTGTCGATCTTCGGCGATCTCAAATATCCGCCGGACTTCAAGCAATTCGACTACGCCAACGCCGGGGCGTCGAAGGGCGGGCGGATGAATTTCCAGCCGCCCAATACCGGCCGCAACGAATCGACCGAGACCTTCAATACGCTGAACGGCTACGTGCTGAAGGGCGCAGCGCCGCCGCGCATCGAATTCCTGTTCGATACGCTGATGACGCGGGCCGCCGACGAGCCGGACGCCGTGTACGGGCTGGTGGCCGGGACGGTCGACGTGTCGGACGATCTTTCGACCTACACCTTTCACCTGCGGCCCGAGGCGCGCTTCCACGACGGCACGGCGCTAACGGCAAACGATGCCGCGTTCTCGCTGATGCTGCTGAAGGAGAAGGGCCATCCGGAAATTGCCGAGCCGCTTACGGCGATGGCAAGCGCGGTCGCCACCGACGCGCACACTCTCTCGGTGAATTTGTCGGCCGACAAAACGCGGCAGACGATCCTCTCCGTAGCGGGCGACTGTCCGATCTTCTCCAAAGCGTACTACACGGCGCAGCCGTTCGACTCTTCGTCGCTCGATGCGCCACTGGGCTCCGGACCGTACAAGGCCGGCAACCTCGGCCCCGGGCGCTTCATCGAATACGAGCGCGTCGCCGACTACTGGGGCAAGGACCTGCCGGTCAACGTCGGCTTCAACAACTTCGACATCATCCGCATCGACTTCTTCAGCGAGCGGCAGGCGGCGTTCGAGGCCTTCAAGAAAGGCGACATCACCTTCCGCGAGGAGTTCACCTCGATCACCTGGGCGCAGGGCTACGACTTCCCGGCGCTGACCAGCGGCAAGGTGAAGAAGACGACCGAGTTCGCCAGCGAGCGCTACCCGACGATCCAGGGCTTCTACATGAACGCGCGGCGGAAGAAGCTCGCCGACCCGCGCACGCGGCTGGCGCTTGGGCTGTGCTTCGATTTCGAGTGGTCGAACCCCAATCTCTTCTTTGGCTCGTACGCACGACTTGCCTCGCTGTTCGGCAATTCCGATTTTGCCGCGAGTGCTGCGCCGGGGCCGACGGAACTGGCGCTGCTCGAACCGTTCCGCGCGACGCTACCGCCGGAAGTCTTCGCCACGCCGTTCGTGCCGCCGAAGAGCGACGGCACCGGGCGCGACCGCAAGCTGCTCAAGCAGGCTTTCGACCTGCTTACCGCCGCCGGCTGGAAGCAGATCGGCACCGACCTCGTCGACGACGAGGCGGCGCCGTTCGAGGTCGAATTCCTGATCGACGCGCAGGCGTTCGAGCGCGTGCTGACGCCCTATGTCGCCAACCTCAAGGCGCTCGGCATCAGCGCCACCGTGCGCGAGACGGACCCGGCGCAATACCAGGCACGGCAGAACGGCTTCGACTTCGACATCATCATGGCGGCATTCAACCTGCCGGCGACGCCGATCGACGGGCTGCAGCAGTTCTACTCGTCACACGCCGCCGACCAGGACGGCAGTCGCAACTACGCCGGCATCAAGGAACCAGCGATTGACGCAGTGCTGGCGAAGTTGCCTGCCGTCACCACGCGCGACGATCTCATCGCCATCACGCGCGTCATCGACCGGGTGGTGCGGGCGCGACACTACTGGACGCCGGCGTGGTATCTCGCCAACCACCGCACCGCCTACTGGAACATCTTCGGCCACGCGCCAATCAAGCCGGACTACGCTTTCTCGCCGGAGACGACGTGGTGGTTCGACCGCGACCGCGCCGCGGCGATCGGGTATACGGGCTAACCGATGGCCGCTTACATCCTCCGCCGCATCCTGCTCATCATCCCGACGGTCATCGGGATCATGGCGATCAGCTTCCTGGTGGTGCAGTTCGCGCCGGGCGGGCCGGTCGAGCGCGTCATCGCGCAACTGGAAGGAGCCGACGTCAGCGCGACGTCGCGCATCACCGGCGGGGGCGGCGACTTCAGCGGCGTGCAGGGCAAGACCAACGTGGCCTCCGACGAGGCGATCAACTCGAAATACCGCGGCGCGCAAGGGCTCGACCCGGAGTTCATCAAGAAGCTGGAAAAGCAGTTCGGCTTCGACAAGCCGCCGCTCGAACGCTTCGGCCTGATGCTGTGGAACTATGCGCGCTTCGATTTCGGCGACAGCTACTTCCGCGACATCAGCGTGCTGAAGCTGATCGGCGAGAAGATGCCGGTGTCGATCTCGCTTGGCCTGTGGATGACGCTCCTCTCCTATGCCATCTCGATTCCGCTCGGCATCCGCAAGGCGGTCAAGGACGGGACCCGCTTCGATACCTGGACATCGGCGGTCATCATCGTCGGCTACGCCATCCCGGGGTTCCTGTTCGCCATCCTGCTCATCATCCTGTTCGCGGGTGGATCGTTCTGGGACCTCTTTCCGCTGCGCGGTCTGTGGTCGGATCGATACGTCAAGATGCCGTTCTGGCAGTGGGTGACCAACCCGGCGGCGCTCGCCGATTATTTCTGGCACCTGGCGCTGCCGCTGACCGCCATGGCGCTCTCCGCCTTCGCGACGACGACGCTGCTCACCAAGAACTCGTTCCTCGACGAAATCCGCAAGCAGTACGTGGTGACGGCTAGGGCCAAGGGCCTGAACGAGCGGCAAGTGCTCTACGGCCACGTTTTCCGCAACGCCATGCTGATCGTGATCGCCGGCTTTCCGGGCGCCTTCATCGGGGCGTTCTTCGCCGGCGCCCTGCTCATCGAGACGATCTTCTCGCTCGATGGGCTTGGCCTCCTCGGTTTCGAGTCGGTGCTGAACCGCGACTATCCGGTGGTCTTCGCGACGCTCTACATCTTCTCGCTGATGGGGCTGGTGGTGAACCTCATCTCCGACCTGACCTACACGTGGATCGATCCCAGAATCGATTTCGAGACGCGCGAGGTCTGAGATCGATGGACGCCAAGCTCGACGACAAGCTGCACCGCGAGAGACTGGAAACGATCGCGCCGGCGGCGGGGCAGACGGCGCCGCCGCCGCGCCGCCAGCGCTTTGGGCTTTCGCCGATCAACCAGCGGCGCCTCGCCAACTTCCGCAAGAACCGGCGCGGAACGTGGTCGCTGTTCATCTTCCTGGTGCTCTTCGTGCTGTCGCTGTTCGCGGAACTCATCTCCAACGACCGGCCGGTCATCGTCTCCTACAAGGGAGAGATTCTCTTCCCGGCGCTGGTCGACTATCCGGAAGCGAAGTTCGGCGGTTTCCTCGCCACCACCGACTATCGCGATCCGTATATCCAGAACGAGATCCAGAGCAACGGCTGGGAAATCTGGCCGGCGATCCGCTACTCGTACCGGACGGTGAACAACGAAATCGCCACGCCGGCGCCGGCGAAGCCGTGGTGGATGATGTCGCTGGAGCAGCGCTGCTCGGCCTACCCGCTGAAAACCGACGACCCGAACTGCACGATCGGCAACTGGAACTGGCTGGGCACCGACGACCAAGGCCGCGACGTGGTAGCGCGGCTGATTTACGGCTTCCGCATCTCCGTGCTGTTCGGGCTGACGCTCGCTATCATTTCCTCGGCAATCGGGGTGGCGGCGGGCGCGGTGCAGGGCTACTTCGGCGGCTGGATCGACCTCGGTTTCCAGCGCTTCATCGAGATATGGACGTCTATCCCGGCGCTTTACCTGTTGCTCATTATCTCGTCGGTGATCGCGCCGAGCTTCTGGGTCCTGCTCGGCATCCTGCTGCTGTTCTCGTGGGTGTCGCTGGTCGGCGTGGTGCGCGCCGAATTCCTGCGCGGGCGGAATTTTGAATACATCAACGCGGCGCGGGCGCTCGGCGTCTCGAACCGGACGATCATGTTCCGCCACCTGCTGCCAAACGCCATGGTGGCGACGCTGACCTTCCTGCCGTTCATCCTCAACGGCTCGATCACGACCCTGACCTCGCTCGACTTCCTCGGCTTCGGCCTGCCGGTCGGCTCGCCGTCGCTGGGCGAACTGCTGGCGCAGGGCAAGGACAATATCCACGCGCCGTGGCTGGGGCTGACCGGCTTCTTCTCCATCTCGATCATGCTGTCGCTGCTGATCTTCGTCGGCGAGGCGGTGCGCGACGCATTCGACCCAAGGAAGACGTTCGCATGAAGCTGATCGGGGTGGCGTTATGCCTCACAATGCTGGCGACAGCGGCGGTTGCCGCCGAGCAACGTGAAACTTCCGGCGGCGATCCGCGCGCCGGCGTCTGGGGACTCGACCCGGCCGCGACCTCGGCCGAGCTGGCACGCGGCGGGTGGAAATACCTCGGCATGTCGACGATGTCGTGGCCCGACGGCCGGCAGGCGGTGGTGACACTTTGGAACTCGAAGCTCGGCGATTTCGCCCGCTGCTTCGACTATTTCGATGCCGCCATGCACCAGACCGGCGGGAAATGCGAACGATCGGGAACGGGGCTCTAGCGCTTGGCGGATTCCCCTCTCCTCTCGGTCCGCAACCTCGGCATCGCCTTTCGCCAGGGCGGCCAGGTGACCACGGCGGTGACCGGCGCCAGCTTCGACATTGACAAGGGCGAGACGGTGGCGCTGGTCGGCGAGTCCGGGTCCGGCAAATCGGTGACGGCGCTGTCGGTGATGAAGCTGCTGCCGCCGTCGGCCTTCCACCCGGCCGGCGAGATCCTGTTCAAGGGCAAGGAGCTGCTCAAGGCCAGCGACCGAGAACTGCGGGCCGTGCGCGGCAACGACATTTCCATCGTCTTCCAGGAGCCGATGACCTCGCTCAACCCGCTGCACACGATCGAACGGCAGGTCGGCGAAATCCTGAAAATCCATCGCGGCATGCATGAGCGCGCCGTCAAGAAGCGCGTGCTGGAATTGCTGGAGCAGGTCGGCATCCGCGAGGCGGCGAGCCGGCTCAACGCCTATCCGCACCAGCTTTCCGGCGGCCAGCGGCAGCGCGTGATGATCGCCATGGCGCTCGCCAACGAGCCGGACCTCTTCATCGCCGACGAGCCGACGACAGCGCTCGACGTGACGGTGCAGGCGCAGATCCTGAAGCTGCTTGCCGACCTGCAGAAACAGACCGGCATGGCGCTGCTGTTCATCACCCACGACCTCGGCATCGTGCGCAAGATCGCCAAACGCGTGTGCGTGATGACCGATGGCAAGATCGTCGAGCAGGGGCCGACGGAGCGGATTTTTTCCGCGCCTCAACATGCTTACACCAAGCACCTCCTGGCGGCGGAGCCGAAGGGCGATCCGCCGCACTCCGACGCGGCGGCGCCGGTGGTGATGCAGGCGGACCAGCTCAAGGTGTGGTTCCCGATCCGGCGCGGCTTCTTCCGCAAGACGGTGGGCTACATCAAGGCGGTCGACGGCGTCGATATTGCCGTGCGCGAGGGGCAGACGCTCGGCGTGGTCGGCGAATCGGGCTCCGGCAAGACGACGCTCGGGCTGGCGCTCATGCGGCTGATCTCGTCGGAGGGGCGCATCGTCTTTCTGGGCAAACCGATAAACGGCCGCGATTTCAAGGGGATGCGGCCGCTGCGGCGGGAGATGCAGATCGTTTTCCAAGACCCCTACGGATCGCTTTCCCCGCGCATGTCGGTTGGCGACATCGTCGGCGAAGGGCTCAAGGTGCATGCGCCTGATATTTCAGCGGCGGAGCGCGAAGCGCGGGTGGCGCGGGCGCTGGTCGAGGTGGGGCTTGACCCCTCCACCAGCCATCGCTACCCGCACGAATTCTCCGGCGGGCAACGGCAGCGCATTTCGGTGGCGCGCGCGATGGTGCTGGAGCCGAAGTTCGTGATGCTCGACGAGCCGACCTCGGCGCTCGACATGAGCGTGCAGGCGCAGGTGGTCGACCTGTTGCGCGACCTGCAGCGGCGGCGGAACCTCGCGTACCTGTTCATCAGCCACGACCTCAAGGTCGTGCGCGCGCTCGCCAACGACATCGTTGTGATGCGGAACGGCAAGGTGGTGGAGAGCGGCACGGCGGCGCGCGTGTTCGACGCGCCGGAGAGCGACTATACCAAGGCGCTGATGGCGGCGGCCTTCCAGATCGCGGCCGCGCCGGAAGGCGTGGTGGCGGATTAGCGGCATGGCCGAGGGTGCGATCCTGATTGCCGCTACGGGCTGGGACATGGCGGCGTGGGCGGAAGGCATCCGGCAGGCCGAGCCGGCGCGGCCGGTGTTCGTGACGCCGGAAGTTCGCGATCCGGCGGAGATTACGTACGCGCTGGTGTGGAGTCCGCCGGCGGACCTGTTTCGCGCGCTGCCCAATCTCCGGGCGATCTTTTCGCTCGGCGCGGGGGTCGATCATCTCATTTTCCGCGACGACCTGCCGGACGTGCCGATCGTGCGTGTGGTCAACCCGGACCTGACCAAACGCATGACCGAGTGGGTGACGCTGCAGGTGCTAATGCACCACCGACGGCAGCGGGCCTACGATGCGCAGCAGAGGGCGCGGACCTGGCACGAATTGCGCCAACCGGCAGCGCGCGATGTGCGCGTCGGCATCATGGGGCTGGGTGTGCTTGGCAGCGACGCCGCCGAGGTGCTGATGCGGCTTGGCTACCAGGTCGCGGGCTGGCGGCGGACGGCGGCGGACGTTCCCGGCCTGCAGGTATTTCACGGAGTCGAGCAGCTCGACGCATTCCTGGCACGCACCGATATCCTCGTTTCGCTGCTGCCGTTGACGCCGGCGACGCGCGGCCTTCTCGCCATGCCGCTGTTCGAGAAGCTGGCGCAGGACGGGGCGCTGCACGGGCCAGTGCTCGTCAACGGCGGGCGTGGCGGCTCGCAGCTGGAAAAGGATATCGTGGCAGCGCTCGACGGCGGTGTGCTCGCCGGCGCGAGCCTTGACGTGTTCGAGCATGAACCGCTCGACCCGGACAGTCCGCTGTGGGGCCGCGACAACGTGATCATCACGCCGCACGCGGCAGCGTGGAGCGATCCGGCTCCGCTGGCGCTCGCGATGCTTGCGCAGATCGCCGCGTTCGAGCGTGGTGAGCCGCTCAGGAACGCAATCGACCGGACGGCGCTTTACTGACTCTCACAGGCGTTTGACCGAAGTCGGCGGGCCGATGCGGGCAAGCGCCGTCGCCAGCGGTTCGACGACGACCGTCAGGTGGTGGCCGCTGGCATGAACAACGGTCTCGCTGTCGAGCACAATGGCGACGTGGCCTTTCCAGAAAATCAGGTCACCGCGGCGTGTCGACACGAAGCCATTCTCGACGGGCTTGCCCACCATCTTTTCCTGCAGGTCGGTGTCGCGCGGGGCGGGCTTGCCTGCGGTCATCAGCGAAAGCTGGACGAGCGCGGAGCAATCGAGGCCGAGGCTGGTGCGGCCGCCCCAGAGATACGGCGCCTCGACGAAGCGCTTCGCGACGGCGACGAAATCAGCGGCGGGGGCTGCTGCGACCGGGGTGGCATGGGCGGCGCCGATCCACCCTTCCCCGCCGGCGAGGCGGACATAGCGCGTGCCGCGGGTTTCGGCTTCGCGATCGATCGCTACGGCGGCGCCGAGCGACAACGCGGCAGTCACCGGGAGCTTCATGTCGGGGCCGGGATAGACGAACGTGTGCAGCGCCGCGATGCGGTGCGTCGGCTCGGGGACCGGCGATCCCAGCGCATCGGTCGGAATGAAGCCGACGTAGCCGTCAGTGGCGAGCTGGCCCCACGACCACCCCTCGGCGGCCGTGTCGAAGACGGTGAAGATTTCGCCGCGCAGCGCCTCGCTATCGAGGGCAGCGTCGGCGCCGGGCGTGCGCTTGACGGGCGCCGACGGGGCGGTAACGCGGTGTGGTTGTCCCGCGACGAAGCGGGCGGCGGCGACCTTGCCCTTGAGGCGCGCGTCGGCAAGGTCGGGGCGGTAGGCGTGCAGGCGCGGGTCGAGGGTTTCAGTCATTGGCGTTTGTTCCAGCATCACGGCGGCAGGGTGCGGTGGCGGGCGACGATGATGTCGCCGAGGCGCTCGACGGCGAGCGAGCCTTCCAGCGTGCGGTGGACGAGCACGCTGCGGCGATCGGCGGCATCGCGCCGGCGGGTGACCAGCTTCATGCGGCCCATCGTGTCGAGGGCGCGGGTGATTACCGGCTTGGTGACGGCGAGCTTCTCGGCGAGGCCGCGGACGGTATGCGGCGGCGGCTCCAGATAGACGGTGAGCAGAACCGCCATCTGGCGGAGCGTCAGGTCGCGCTCGCCGTCGCGCACCAGGTCGAAGACAACGTCCTGCCAGAGGCGCAACGCCTGACTGGGACGAAGTACGTTCGGCATCGCGTTTCGCCCAGGCTCGCCGCGCCAGATCGTTTCGGAACCGAACTATTTATGGCAGACGCCGCGCGGAGTTCAAGCCGGATAGCGCTCGCACAACAACGCGTAGAGCGCGCGGATCGCCTGGGCCTCGCCGCCTTCCGGCTTGCCCGGCCTGGTCGACGGGTTCCAGGCGTAGATGTCGGCGTGGAGCCAGGGAATCGCGTCCGGCACGAAGCGGGAGAGGAAAAGCGCGGCGGTGATCGAGCCGGCAAAGGGGCTGGCGCCGGCGTTGTTGATGTCGGCGATCTTCGAATCGATGAGGCTCATGTATGGCTGCCAGAGCGGCATGCGCCAGAGCGGATCGGCGACGCGATCGCCGTGGCGGACGACGTCGCCGGCGAGTTCGTCGTCGCGCGTGTAGACCGGGATGATCTCGGGACCTAGAGCGGTGCGGGCGGCGCCGGTGAGCGTGGCGAAATCGGCGATCAGGGCGGGCGATTCTTCCGCCGCCAGCGCCAGCGCATCGGCGAGCACGAGGCGCCCCTCGGCGTCGGTGTTGCCGATCTCGACGGTGAGGCCCCGGCGGCTCGCGAACACGTCGCCCGGACGGAAGGCGGCGGAGGCGATGGCGTTCTCGACGGCGGGAATGAGGACGCGCAGGCGCACCGGCAGCCCGGCGTCCATGATCATATGGGCGAGGCCAAGGGCGTTGGCGGCGCCGCCCATGTCCTTTTTCATCAGCAGCATTGCGGACGACGGCTTGATGTCGAGGCCGCCGGTATCGAAGCAGACGCCCTTGCCGACGAGGGTGATCTTCGGCGCGTCGGCCTCGCCCCAGGTCATGTCGATGAGGCGCGGGGCGCGCTCGGGCGCGGCCGCCACGCCGACCGCGTGAATGAGCGGAAAGTTGTCGGCGATCAACGCCTCGCCGACAATCTGGCGGAACGCGGCGCCGTGGCGGCGAGCGAGCGATTCGGCGGCTGCGGCGAGTTCCGCCGGGCCGAGATCGTTGGCGCCGGTGTTGATGAGATCGCGCGCCAGGAAGACGCCGTCGGCGATACGGGCAATGTCCTCGCCACCGGTCGCGGGCAGCACGAGGCGGCGCATCCCGGTGGCGGAAGCGCGATAGCGGGTGAAGCGATAGGCGCCCAGCGCGAAGGCGAGGCTCGCCAGCGCCGGACTGGCGAAACCCGAATCGAGGCGATAGGTGCCGGCGGGAATCGCCCCGGGCAACTTGCCGGCAAGCAGCGAGGCGCCGGCGATGTCGGCGCCGAGTCCGAGGATGACCGAGGCAAGATTGCCGGCGGCGTCGGGGACGAGCGCCACCTCGCCTGCCGCAGCGGCGAAGCCGGTGGCGGCGAGCCAGGAAGCGGCTGCGGCGGACAGCGAACCCATACGCGCGGAAAGGTCGGCCGCGGCAACGGCACTGATCGGCACCGCCGGCGCGGTGGAGTTGGGCAAGAGACAATCGGGCAAGGCAATTCTCCGGCGGTTGAGCGCTCGAGCGGAAGTACGGCGCTATCGTTTTAACCAAGCGTTAGGGTTAACGGAATATTTCAAAAGGGCCGCCTTCCGCTGCCGAGGCCCTTGTCCGCCGCCATGATGTGCCCTCCCCGTCCTGCCGCTCCCGGGTTGCGCTCTCGCCTGCGCGCGACCGGCCTGATGCTGCCTGTCATGCTCGCCCTCACGCTCGCCGGCTGCGCCAAGCCACAAAGCGCGACCGACCCGACGATGACGGGAGCGATCGCCCATCCGGTGACGGCCGACGACTTTGCCAAGGCGGCCGCCTACTGGGGGCAGCGCTACGAGACCAACCACAAGGACCGCGAGGTGGCGCTCAGCTACGCCGCCGCGCTCCAGAGCAGCGGACAGGCCGACCAGGCGGTCAGCATCCTGCAAGGCGCGGCGATGAATTTCCCCGGCGACCGCAGCGTGCTCGCCGCGCTCGGCAAGGCGTTCGCCGCCGCCGGCAATTTCGACCTGGCGCTCGCCACGCTGCAGCAGGCCCAGGATCCGGCCGCCCCCGACTGGCACCTGTTCTCTGCCGAGGGCGCCATCCTCGACCAGATGAACCGCAGCGACGATGCCCGCAAACTCTATGTCCAGGCACAGGCGCTGGCGCCCAACGAGCCCTCGATCGCTTCCAACTACGGCATGTCCTACGTCATGACCGGCGAGTTGCCGCTGGCCGAGAAGCTGCTCCGGCAGGCCGTGGCGATGCCCGGCGCCGACAGCCGCGTCCGCCAGAACCTGGCGCTGGTCGTCGGTCTCGAAGGCCGTTTCGACGAAGCCCAGAAAATCGCCAGTGCCGAACTTCCGCCCGATCAGGCGGCGGCCAATATCGCCTACCTCAAGCAAATGTTGAGCCAGCAGAATTCCTGGCAGAAGCTGAAGTCGGGCAAGACCGGACAGGGCTGACGCCGCCGTCCGCGGCGGGAGCTGTGACGCCGGGAAATAAGCCGGCGGGGGCTATCCGCCGTGCTGCATGTTGATGACCTTGATGGCGGCCGGGCCGAGAATGACGGCCATGAGCACCGGCAGGAAAAACAGAATCATCGGCACGGTCAGCTTTGGCGGCAGAGCCGCCGCCTTCTTCTCGGCGGCTGTCATGCGCTGATCGCGATTTTCCTGGGCCAGCACGCGCAGCGACTGGCCAAGCGGGGTGCCGTAGCGCTCGGCCTGGATAAGGCTGGTCATTACCGACTTCACCGTTTCGAGGCCGGTGCGGGCGCCGAGGTTTTCATAGGCCATCCGGCGCTCCTGCAGATAGGAGAGCTCGGCAGTGGTCAGCGTCAATTCCTCGGCGAGTTGCACCGACTGGGCGCCGATCTCCTCGGAGACCTTGCGGAAGGAGGCTTCGGCCGACATGCCAGACTCGACGCAGATCAGCAGAAGATCGAGGGCATCGGGCCAGGCGCGGCGAATGGAGATCTGCCGTTTGCCGACGACATTGGAAATATAGAGGTTGGGCAAGTAAAAGCCGATGGCGGCGCAGGCTAGCGCGATGATCAGCTTGATCATGATCGTCTGGCCGATATCCGCGATGGCGACGACGTAGAAAAGCGTCAGGCCGAAGAAAACCAGCGGGATGGTCAGGCGGGCGAAAAGGAAAACGACCAGCGGGGCTTGGCCGCGATAACCCGCCATGCGCAGCCGGCCGACAGTCTTATCGTCAGCAAGTGCTTTCTGAAGGTTGAAGCGGTCCACGATGCTGCGCATGTAGGCCTTGGGCTCGGCCCGCAACTTGGCGCGCTTGGCTTCGGTAGCTATGCGGGCACGCTCGCGGGCGCGTATCTCCTCGCGCTCGAGGGCGACCGCCTTGATGCGGGCAGTGAGCCGGTCGCGTTCGAAAAGCGGCTGGGTCAACGAATAAACGGTGGCGAATACGGCCAGCGCCGCGAACGCCGACATGACGAACTGAATGCTGGTTATGGCGGTGAAGATAACCTGAAACATGGAGTGGCCCGTCAGAAGTCGAAGTTGATCATCTTGCGCATCACCAGCACGCCCATCGTCATCCAGACAGCTGACGCGCCAAGGATGACGTGGCCCAAGGGCTCGGTGAACAAGGCCCGGATGTAGTCCGGACTGGTCAGGCTGACGAGCAACATGACGACCCCCGGCAGTGCGCCGATGATGTAGGCCGACGCCTTGGCTTCGGTCGCCATGGCGCCGATCTTGCCTTTCATCTTCTTGCGCTCGCGCAGAACGCGCGACAGATTGCCGAGAGCCTCGGCGAGGTTGCCGCCGGCGCGTTGCTGGATCGCGATGACGATGGCGAAGAAGCTCGCTTCAGGCGTGGGAACGCGATCAGGCAGGCGGGCGACCGCATCCGATAGCGTCAGGCCGAGGGCTTGCGTCTCGGAGATCTGACGGAACTCGCTCTTGACCGGCTCGGCTGCTTCGTTGGCGATGATGCGAATGCAATCGTTGAGCGGCAGGCCGGCCTTGACGCCGCGCACGATGACATCGACGGCGTTGGCGAATTCATCGACGAACTTGCGAATACGGCGCTTGCGCTGACGGTTGACGAACCAGCGCGGCAGGCCAAGCAGTCCTGCGACGCCGAGGGCCACCGTCAGGTAGAGCGGCGCACCAGCGATCAGGCATCCGACAATCGCGATCGCGCCGCAGACACCGCTGATGATGAAGAACGTCCGCCGGGTCCACGACAGACCAGCCTGCTGCATGCGCAGGAGCAGCGGTGGCGACTTGCTTTGCCTGGCCTTGGACTTCTGGTTCTGCTCCAGTTCCTTGAGGGTGTCCTGGACCGACTTGCGGCGCTTGCCCGGATCGGTGGCTTGACGCCCCGCGCTGACGGTTTCGCCATGCTGCTTGCCCTGGATAAACTCAAGACGGCGTTCGCTGGTGTTCTCGTTCTGGATACGACCGTAGAGGAACGCATAGGCGAGGCCGCCGGCGCTCAGAGCAGCGAGGCCGATCATGGCAAGGAAAGTGGTCGCGGATCCGAACATCAGCGTCCCGGCTCGGCAATTTTCGCTTCGTCCGCGTTAGCGGAATCGAGCGCGGCGGCGAGGCGGCCTTCCTCGTTGTAATATCGGGCGCGGTCCCAGAATTTCGGACGGCCGATGCCGGTGGAGCGGTGGCGGCCGCGGATACGGCCCTGGGCGTCCTCGCCCAACATCTCGTACACAAAAATGTCCTGGGTGGTGATCACGTCGCCTTCGGTGCCGACTACCTCGGTCACGTAGGTGACGCGGCGCGAACCGTCGCGCAGGCGCTCGACCTGGATGATCACGTCGATCGAATTGGCGATCATCTCGCGGATGGTCTTCGCCGGCAACGCGAAGCCGCCCATGGTGATCATCGATTCAAGCCGCGACATGGCTTCGCGCGGACTGTTGGCGTGGAGCGTGCCCATCGAACCGTCGTGGCCGGTGTTCATGGCCTGGAGCAGATCGAATGCCTCAGGTCCGCGCACCTCGCCGACGATGATGCGCTCGGGCCGCATGCGCAGGCAGTTCTTGACGAGATCGCGCATGGTGATCTCGCCCTCGCCCTCGATGTTGGGCGGGCGGGTTTCCAGACGGACTACGTGCGGCTGCTGGAGCTGAAGCTCGGCGGCATCCTCGGCGGTAATGATGCGCTCATCTGCTTCGATGTAGCGGGTAAGGCAGTTGAGCAATGTCGTCTTGCCGGAGCCGGTGCCGCCGGAGACGAGAACGTTGCAGCGCGAACGGGCGATGATCTGCAGGATGGTGGCGCCATCCTCGGTGATGGTGCCATATTTGACGAGCTGATCAAGGGTCAGCTTGTCCTTCTTGAACTTTCTGATGGTCAGCGTCGGCCCGTCGATGGCAAGCGGCGGAGCGATGACGTTGACGCGGCTGCCGTCGGGGAGGCGCGCGTCGCAGATCGGCGAGGCTTCGTCGACGCGGCGCCCGACCTGGCTGACGATACGCTGGCAGATGTTCATCAGCTGGCTGTTGTCGCGGAAGCGGACGCTCGATTCCTGAACCTTGCCGGCGACTTCGATGTAGGTCTTGAAGGCGCCGTTGACCATGATGTCGGAGATGTCGTCGCGGGCGAGCAAGGGCTCAAGCGGCCCCAGTCCGAGAACGTCGTTGCAAATATCCTCGAGCAGGTCTTCCTGCTCGGCAATCGACATGACGATGTTCTTGAGAGCGATGATATCGTTGACGATGTCGCGGATTTCCTCGCGCGCCGAATCGGCGTCGAGGCGGGCGAGCTGCGACAGGTCGATGGTGTCGATAAGGGCCGAAAAGACCGTCGACTTGATGTCGTAGAAATTCTCTGAGCGACGGACACCGCCCTCGCTGACCAGGCCACGCGGCCTGTCCTCCGGCGCTGCCCGCTTGACCGGTGCGGCGCCCTGCTTGGCAACGACCGCGGGCACGGCGTCGGCCGCCGCCGCGGCTGGTGCAGACGGCGCGGCCGCAGGCACCTTCGACGGCGGGGCAACAGGCGGCGCGGTTCGCGCCGCCGCCGGCGTTTCAGTCGGCGGCACGGACGGCTGGTCGCCGCCTCCGCTGGTTCCGCGCTTGCCGAACATCGACACTCTCCGCTAGGCGCTTTTCTTGCCTGTGAATCGCGAAAGGAACGGCGCCAGGACACTGCGCTTCTGACGCTTAACCTCGGCCCGGCCGGTCACGGTCCTGGCAATCAGATCGAAAGACTCTGCGATCGGGCTTTTCGGATCCGCCTCGGCGATCATCTGGCCGTTGTTGGCCGCGGTCCCGAACAGCAGTGCGTCGAACGGGATGACGGCAAGCGGCACGAGCCCGAGAGCGGAGGCGAAGTCCTCGGTCTTGATCTCGGGGCGCTTGGCCAGACCGCTCTTGTTGACGACAAGGCGCGGCAGCTGATCGTTGCGGCGAGCGCCCTTGAGAAGATCGACGAGGTTCTTGGCGTTGCGCAGGTTGGCGAGATCGGGCTCGACGGTCACCACCACCTCGTCGGCGGCGAGCAGTGTCTTCTTGACCCAGGCATTCCACGCGTGAGGGACATCGAGCACCACCGCCGGCATACCTGCCTGAGCGATGTCGATGACCGGCTCGAACGCCGACTCGGTGAAGTCGTAGGTGCGGTCGAGGGTCGCCGGCGCCGCCAGCAGGCTGAGATGATCGGCGCAGCGGGCGAGCAGGCGATCGAGGAAGTTGTCGTCGAGACGGTCGGGAGCGTTGAGCGCCTCGGCGATGCCCTGGGCGGGATCCTGATTGAAATCGAGGCCCGCCGTACCGAAGGCGAGATCGAGATCGGTTACGACGACATCGTTCTGAAAGCTGCGGGCGATCGACCAGGCAACGTTGTGGGCGATCATCGAAGAGCCAACGCCGCCTTTCGCGCCTATGAAAGCGATGGTGTGGCCGAGCGGACGGGTGGAGCGGTCGACGTAGAGGTCGGCGACCGTCTTGATGATATCCGTCAGGCCGACCGGAGCAACCAGGTATTCGCTGACGCCGCGCTGGGTGAGACCACGATAGAGCTCGACGTCGTTAACATGACCGATGACAACCACCTTGGTGCCGGCGTCGCAAACCTCGGACAGACGGTCGAGCTCGACCTCGAGACGATCGCGCGGCAGCTTGCTCTCGACGACAATCAGGTTGGGCGTCGCCGCCCCCTGATAGAACTCGGCGGCAACAGCGATACCGCCGGTCTGCACCTTGACGTGGGCGCGCGACATGCGCCGATCGCGCGCCGCCGCTTCTATGGCGGCGATGAGATCGGGCGATTCGCAGAACGCCTGGATGGAGATGCGCGGCACCGGCCGGACATCGGGGCCGGGCACCACGGCGCCGTCGGCGCGTACCGGCGCTTCCATCGTCTTGTAGGCAGCTTCACTCATTGGCCAACTCCCGTGGCGACGGTGCCGCCGTTTTCGCCGGAATGATCGCTTGAGACACTCTGCCCGAGGCGGTATTTGCCGAGCACCGTCGCGCGACGTGTCGCGTCGGGCGGCGTCATGCCGCGCGGGTAGAGAAGGTCGAGCGGATTGGCGACCATGGCGGCGAGGTTCTGTTGCCCGGCGCAGCCGTAGCTCTCGTAGTGGCGATTCTGCTTGGTGTCGGTGACGAGATCCGGCCACGGTCCGCAGGGATCGGTAGCGGCGACGACGCGATTGTAGGCCAGGCGCACGGGGGCGACACGATCGTGCGGGTCTGCCCTGTAGACGCGCGAGGCAATCGCGCGCGAAGGAACGCCTGCGGTGCGCAGGGTATCCTCGACCTGCCCGGCGATATTGCGCGCGGCTGCCTGGTTGGGCGAGCCGGACGGCGCGACGACCGCGACGATTGCGGTACCGCTGGCAAGGTAGCTCTGGGCGAAGAAAAGGATGTTCGACTTCTCCCCCTCGGTGAGACGGGCGCTGTCGATGGTGACGGGGACGTCGAGGGTGGCGATCTGCTCCTGCAGCGAGATCGGATGAGTGACGCGATAGTCGTCGCTCAATGCCGCGGTCGTGGTGGCGGTATCGACATCCCGGGCGCAGCCGGCGAGCGCGAGGGCGAGGCCGCCAGCGGCGATCGCGGCGATCCCCAGGCGCCGTCCGCGATCGCTGGCGAGGGACGAGACGGTGGTCATTGGATGAAGCTCCGTTGGTGCCGACTGGCAGACGCGCGAAGGGTTACTGATAGATGTAGCCAACCTGGCCCTGGTACTTTTGTCCGTCGGCCGGCTCGATCGACTGCCCGCGGTATTTGCGGTTGAGGGTGCCGAAGAGAAGGCTCTGGGAGTCGGAAGGCGTGGCATAGCCCTGATCCGGGGTGGCCAGTGCCGTCCGCGGCACCGGCTTGACCAGATAGGGAGTGACGATGATGACCAGCTCGGTCTCGGCGCGCTGGAAGTCGCGGCTGCGGAAGAGCGGCCCGAGGATCGGCAGCTTGCCTATACCCGGAAGCTGGCTGATCGACTGACGGACGCTATCCTCGAGCAAGCCGCCAAGAACCATGGAGCCGCCAGAGGGCAGTTCCAGCGTGGTCTCGGCGCGCCGTACCTTGAGCGAGGGAATGCTGATGCCGCCGAGGGAAACCGCGCCGTCGCTGGAAAGCTCGGAGACCTCGGTCTTGACGTGCAGGTTGATGCGGCCGTCGGAGAGCACGACCGGCGTCATCGACAGCGCGACGCCGAAGGGCTTGAAGTCGATGGACACGTTGCCGCTTAGATCGCGGCCGGTAGGCACCGGGAATTCGCCGCCGGCAAGGAACGATGCCGACTCGCCTGAAATGGCGGTCAGCGTCGGCTCGGCGAGCGTCTTGAAGAGGTTGGTCTGCTCAAGCGCCTTGATGGTCAGGTTGAGCGTACCCTGGCTGACGCCATTTACCGGAGCGTAGTTCTGCGGAATGGTGACGCCGGCCGAATTCGGCGGCGTCGCGCCAGTGACGGCGAACGGCAGCGCGGTCGCGGCGCTGAGCAGCAGACCGGCGATGTTGATGTTCTGGGCGTTCCAGTCGATGCCGAGCTGCTTGACGAGACTGCGCTGAACCTCGGCGACGTTGATCTTGACCTGAACCTGATCCTCGCCTTGGATCGTCAGCATGTTGACGACGGCAGACGTCGGAGTCGCAGAAGGGGCGGCAGTGGAGATCGTGACGCCGCCGGCGGTGCCGCCGCCGCCGGATGAGGACGGCTGATCGTTGGCGCCGCCGTTCACAAAAATCCTGGCGATATCCTGTGCCTTCTCGGAGTCGGAGGCGTTCTTGACCGTGCCGGAAAGAACAACGTTGTCGCTGATCACCTCGACGCTGATGTCGGAATCGGGGATCAGGCGGCGCAGCGTGCCCGCCAGCGCGGTGGTATCGCGCTCAACGTCAAGCTGGAGAGAGACAATCTGCTGGCCGGCGCGATCGAAGACGATGACATTCGACTGGCCGACTTTGACGCCGGTGACGTAAATGCGGGTTGGCGTGCGAATGACCGCGTCGGCGATGTCGGGATTGGAGACCAGAATATCGCGGGCGTCGCGCGGCAGATCGATGACCAGCGACTTGTCGAGGCCAACCTTAACGGCGCGCGACATAGTAGCGGTACCGGACGGGACGGCGCGCATGGCGTTGGTGGGGTCGGAGGCGGCAGCCGGCGCCAGAGCCAACCCGTTAGCGGTCAGGATCGCCAGGATCGCGATCGCGAGCCTTCGCGAAGTTGGCTGCTGCATTGTTGCAATACCTTGTGTTTGCTGGCGCTTCATTTGACTCACCGGATTGCGCTGACATCGCGGGCGACGCCGCTTCTGACGACGGTGACCGCACCGTTACGCTTGGTTCCCCCAATGAGGTGAACCGCATCGGCGGCCGCGTCACCGGGGACGACATGAGAATCGGCGACCGAGCGGAGCGCCAGCGTAAGGCGATCGCTCATCTGCTGGGCGACCGTGAGGATCTGGGCCTGCTGCGGCGTCAGTTCCAGCGTGGCCGTCTGGCCGATGACGGCCTGGCCGGTGTCGGAACCGCCCTTGGTCGAACTGCTGTTGGCCTGGTTGTTCTCGATCGTCTGGTCGATGGCCAGCACGCGGACGTTGTTAAGAATGGTCTCGGTGAGGAAGGAGTTGCCGCCGGCGCTGCCGGGATTGTCCGTGCGCCGCGTCATGATGACATCGACGCGGTCGTTCGGCAGGATGAACCCGCCGGCGCTGGTATCGGCGGCGATCTTGGTGGCCACCGCGCGCATGCCCTGCGGCAGGATTGCCGACATGAAGCCGCGATCGGCATGGATAAGTTTGGCGTCGCTGATCGGCTCGCCGGCGTAAATCGAAGCGCGGGCGATCGCGCCGACGAGCGGATCGATCTGGGCCGCGCCGGCGCCCGAGCGGGCAATGAAGCGATCGGACAAATCGGTCGCCGGCCAATCCTGCCAGCGGACAGAGTCGGCGGCGAGCTTGCCGCCGATCGGAATGTCCTTGGTCGCGACGAGGACGGCGGTGCTTGCAACAGTCGGGGCAGCAACGGTGACTACCGGCGCCGGCGCCGGCGCGGACAGGCGGAGCGCGAGCAGCGCGGCGATCAGGCCAGCGCCGCCTGCAATACCGAGGACCGCAACACGAGCAAGTTTCATGACGCCCCCACCTCACAAGAGAATCCGCGGCCGTCCTTCGGCTCACCTACTTTCACCCGGCAATCGTGTACTTATGGTTAATCAAGCGTGAGAAGAGTTGGTTTACGAAAGCTTACTCGCCAGCAGCCCACCGACCTCAGCCGGCCATGGTCATCCATTGGGTGTGCGGATAGACGAGGAGAGCGGCGGCGGCGAGCGCGATGCCATAGGGAACGCCCTGCTGCCGATCGTGCAGCCGCTGGATCCACGGCTGGCGAACGATGATCGCCGGCAGCACCGACGCGCGGAAGACCAGAACGAGAAGCGTGAGCCCGCCGCCGATGACGGACGCCAGGCCGAGGAACTCGACGCTGCCTTCGGCGCCGAACCAGAGGGCGATGATGGCGGCGAACTTGGCGTCGCCACCGCCGATCCAGCCAAACGCGAAACAGAGGAAGCCCAGAATCAGAATGCCGGCGCCGGCGGCGAGGTGGATTGCGAACGTGTGCAGGTCCATCCCGAGAAGGAAAGCGGCGAGCAGAAACGCCGCGACCAAGGCCAGCGTCAGCCAATTGGAAATCGTCATGGTGAAAAGATCGGAGGCAGCGGCGAACGCCATGCCGAGCGGAAACAAGAGAAAGGCCAGGTAGCGAATCGCCTCGGTCATCACCGTGGGCTCCGGAATGCGGAAGAGACGCGTATTTTCTAAACCGGCGATGATTAAGGAGGCCTGAAGCGAACGGCTCGGATGTTAACGATCGCCCTTGCCCATGAGCGCGGGCAAAAAAAGAGCACCAAATCCTGCGGACTGGCGCTCTTGTCTCGCCCGCGGCGAGCCTGTTGCCGGGACTCACCTGTTCGGCGGCTATCCGGAATTATCAAGGCAGCGCGACTGGAAAGCCGCGCTGCCTTTGTCGTGATGATTGTCGCTGCGGACTACGGGGCGACGAGCTTGGTCGAGATGCCGTTGAACACGCTGTTTAGCTTGGTGCCGAGAGCGCCGGCGCCCAGGATGATGGCGACACCGATCAGGGTGGCGATGAGGCCGTATTCGATGGCCGTCGCGCCGGACTGGTCCTTGGCAAAGCGGTTCATAAGGGACTTCATGGCGATACTCCTTGGTGCACTTGGTTGAAACACACTGGCTCGGGTACTCGAAGCTTTCTTCGCGGCCGTAACCGAGGGTGACACTACGAGCAAAATGCTGAAGGTTAGTTAATCGCAGAGAGTGCAAATCGGGCGGCGAATTACTAATTTTTAAGACTAATACTTTGGCTACTTTAAGTTTTGCTTGATATCCTTCGATAATCAGCTCTACTGTTTTCCTTTAATACTCTGTTTACCTTGCTGGTTCGCTCTTATTTTACTATATCGCCGACATCGTTCGAGCGGGGCGATAGGGAGCGGCGCAGGACCTGTCGGCGCCCTTAAATCTTCATTCACCATATGCGGACTAGGCTTCGTGCACGGCCGCCTTGACGGTGGCAGATGATTCAAGCGGCGCGTTCGGTACGCGCCTCGCGGAGGTTCTCAATGTCGCGTCCGGCCCAAGCAACCCGCAGACCCGCCCTTCCCGGCCTTCTCCTCGCCGGTGTGATCGCCGCGGCGGGAGTGGGCGCGCAGCCGGCAGCAGCCGAGGACGCCCCCAACGGTCCTACGCCCACCAACATCGAGGTGGTCATCGACCAGGCCAAGGTGATGCATATCTCGCGGCCGGCGGATGTCGTCATCATCGGCAATCCCGGCATTGCCGACGCAACCATCCAGGATGACCAGACCCTGATCATCACCGGTCACAGCTTCGGCACGACCAATCTCATCGTGCTCGATTCAAGCGGACAGCCCATCGCCAACGGGATTCTCGTGGTGAAGCCCGGCAATGACCAGGTGGTGACGGTCTACCGGCGCGCTTCGCGGCAGACGTTCTCCTGCACGCCCGATTGTTCGCCGGTGATGGCGGTCGGCGACAGCACCGCGACATTCGACGCGGTCAACACTCAGATCCAGGCGCAGTCCAGTCTGGCGACCAGTGGTGCCGCGGCGGCCAGCGGCGGCGCCAAGTAAGCGGCGAGCGGTTAGCGAATGCTTGCGGCGGGCCGCCGGATTCCGGCAAGCGACGGCAACTGTTCGTCAATCCTTCCAAGTCAAGAATGATGGTGGCGGTGGGATTCCCCTCGCCGGGCCACCACGTTCGGACTGCAATGACATCGATACCTGCCTCACCGAGGAAGCCGACCCGACGCGCATTGCGCGGCTGGCTGCCGCAACGCGTGCGCCGCTTCGCAGGCAATCAGGAAGGCAGTACCGCGATCGAATTCGGGATTATCGCGCTGCCCTTCTTTGCGCTGATCTTCGCGATCATCGAGACCGCGCTGGCGTTCTTCGCCGGGCAGGCTTTGGAGACCGCGGTGACGACCGCCTCACGGGCGATCCGGACCGGGGCGGCCCAGACGGCCGGGCTGACGGCGTCAACCTTCAAGACAAGCATATGCTCGCAGCTCACGTACCTGTTCAGCTGCAATGCCGGCCTCTACGTCGACGTAAAAACGTACGCCAGCTTCGCGGCGATCAGTCTTGGAATACCGGTCGACGCCAACGGCAACCTCAAGACCATCGGCTACACCTACGATGCCGGACATGGCGGCGATATCGTGGTGGTCCGCGCCTACTACGAGTGGCCAGTTTTCGTCAACAAGCTCGGCAACAATCTCGCCACGCAGCCGGACGGCACCCACCTGTTGACCGCGACTTCGGCTTTCCGCAACGAGCCCTTCCCGTGGTGAAGTCGATGCGCGCAGCCTTCCGCAAATTCCTGTGGCGGCCGATCCGCCGGCTGGTCAACGACCGGCGGGCGGTTTCGGCGGTAGAGTTCGCGCTCGTGCTGCCGGTGATGCTGACACTCTATATCGGCGGCAACCAAGTCAGCCAGGCGTTGACGGCGGCGCGCGAGGTCGATCACGTGGCGAGCACGGTCGGCGACCTCGTCGCGCAATCGAAGACGCTCAGCAATAACGACATGACCAACATTCTCAATGCCGCGGCGTCGGTGATGGCGCCCTTCCCGACCTCGCTGCTGCGTATCAAGGTCAGCGGCATCACCTTCGATGCCAACACGGTCGCGAAGGTGACATGGAGCGACCAGTTCCAGGATACGGCGCTGACCGTTGGCTCGACGGTCACCAGCACGATGCCCACGGCCCTGCAGCTACCGAACACCTTTCTGGTGGTCGCCGAGGTCCACTATGCCTATACGCCGTATATCGGTTACGTGCTGACCGGGACGTTCGACCTGACGCAAAAGCTCTACTTCTACCCGCGCGACAGCTCGACGATCACGCGTACGTCGTGACGGTTGCCGGCTAGCCGCCCGACGGGGCGACCAAAGCCTCGACCACCGCGTAGTCGGCAGCGCCGACCGCAGCAAAACCACCCCCGGTGAAGGTCGAACGGTCGACGGCGTCGAGCACGTCCGGCGCTTCTTTTGCCATCGCCGTAAGGGCATTTGACAACAACGCCTTCAACTCGGGCGGCATCTCCTTACGGACCACGTGCGGCCCGAACGGAATGAGCGGCGACTGCCACACGATGCTCACCCGATCCATCGCCAAGCGCCTCTCGAGCACCATGCGGGTTAGTACGCCGAAGGAATATCCGCTGGCGGCGTCGCCTTCGATGCTCGACCAGCCGGTGGCGACATCGGCGCGTCCGTCGAGGACGGCGGCGATGGCATCTTCCGGGCCGGGCGCCTCGAAGAGCGAGGCGAAGTGGGTTGCCGGATCGATGCCGGCAGTGGCGAAAGCCTTCATCGGCACAAGCCGGCCAGCGAGGGAATCAGCGGCGCTCACGGCCAGGCGAGAGCCGGCCATGCCGGCAAGGTCATGGATGGGGCTATCGGCGCGCACTACCAGTATCGCGTGGTAGCCGCGCGAGCCGTCCGCCGCGATTGGCGCCGCCAGAGGTTCGACGCAGGCGCACTCGGCGGCAGCGGTGGCATAGCCGGCGGCGCTGTCGATGGCGTACGCCACCCGCCCGGTGACTTCGGCGTCGATGAGGGCGGCAGCGGTGGTGGCCGGAACCAGTTCGACGGGCAGGGAAATGCGCGTCTCAAGGTACGCGCGAAACGGCTCAAGCCGCTTGACGTCGCCGGCCGGCGAGGCGGACGAGAGGAAGCCAACGCGGAGAACCTTCGTGGCGTCCCGCCAGTCGGCGGCGCCCGCATCCGCGGCACCCACGGCGAGCGCCAGCAGAGCCGCAACAACCGCCGTCGCCAATCGCATCGCTCCGTTCTTTCAGCCTCGCGTGCCCTTGCCTTTCGCGCGCACTCTCGCCGCAAAGGCCAGGGCGGGCAAGGGCACAACCGTGGGTTCAGTTTCGAGCGAAAGCGAACGTGGTCGTCTGACGGTACGTCTCGTCGGGCCTTAGAATCGATGACGGGAAATTGGGGTGGTTGGGAGAGTCGGGAAAAAACTGCGGCTCGAAACAGCAGCCGCCGTTGACCCGATATCGGCGGCCGCCGAGGCCGGTCGCCGGAACATTCATGGATACGCCGTCGTAGAATTGCAGGCCGGGCTCGGTCGATTCGACCGACAGCGACACGCCACTGACCATCGAAACCAGGCGGGCGTGCGGCCGGGGCACCGCCGACTTGCGCCGATCGATGACGAAGTTCTTGTCGTAGACAACCCGGACGCCATCGCGCATGCGGCGAATGGGACGCGGCGCGCGGAAATCGAAGTCGGAGCCGGCGACCGCCAAGACCTCGCCGGTCGGAATGTTGTCGGCGTCGGTCGGCGTGTAGGAGTCGGCCAGAATCTGGACGCGGTGATCGAGGATGTCGGGGGAATCGTCGAGGTTGAAGTACGAGTGCTGGGCGAGATTGACCAGCGTCGGCGCGTCGGTCACCGCGGTTGCCACCATGCGGATGGTGCCTGGCTTCTCGACCGAATAGCGGACAGTCGCCTCAACCTTGCCAGGATAGCCTTCCTCGCCGTCGGGGCTGAGGATGGCGAGGGTTACGGCGGTGTCGTTATGCTCGACGCGGCGCCAGTTGCGCTTGCCGAAACCCTTGAAGCCGCCGTGCAGATGCTGGCGATTCTTCTCGTTCAGCGACACTTGGCAGGTGCGGCCGTCAATGGGAAAGCGGCCATGGGCGATGCGATTGGCCGAACGCCCGACGAGAGCGCCAAAGTCCGGCGAGTGCTGCAGATAATCCTCGGCGTTGTCGAAGCCGAGAACAAGCGGGTGCCCGACGCCGGCGAGGCGCACGTCGCGGATAACCGCGCCAAAGGTGATGATCGTCGCGGTGATGTCGCCGGCGGCGATCACGATTTCGCCGATCTCGTCGCCATCGGGCATGCGTCCGAAGACCGTCAATGCCATAGCAGACGCGCGCCTCCCTTGGAATCAGCCGCCGCAGCTTATCGGTGACGGTGGGAAAGACCAGACTTGGCAGAAGCCGCAGAGCCTGCCGCGCCGGAGTTGCCTCCCAGGATACCCTAGATCGTCTGGTTGTAGGTACCGACCGTCGGCTCGGTGCGCAGCAGACCGTCGATAACGGCGAACATCTCGCGCATGCGGGCGTCCGAGACAGGGCTTTCGACGACGACCACGAGTTCAGGCTTGTTGGAGGAGGCGCGCAGCAGCCCCCAGGTGCCATCGTCGGTAACGACGCGCACGCCATTGACGGTGACGAGATCGACGATGGCGTGGCCGGCGACCTTTTCATTCGCCGCCCGCATCTTCTCAAAACGCAGGCGGATGCGATCGGCGACGGCGTACTTCTGCTCGTCGGGACATTCGGCCGACATGGTGGGCGAACCCCAGGTCCGCGGCAGGGCGCGATAGAGATCGGCCAGGGAATGGCCCGGGTTGCGATCGAGCATGTCGAGGATGGCGATGGCGGAGAGAAGACCGTCGTCGTAGCCACGCCCGAAAGGCGCGGAGAAGAAATAGTGGCCGGATTTCTCAAAGCCGGCCAAGGCGCCCAGCGAGTCGACGCGCCGCTTGATATAGGAATGGCCGGTCTTCCAGTAGTCGGTGACGGCGCCGTTGGCTTTCAGAACCGGATCGGCGGCGAAGAGGCCGGTCGACTTCACGTCGACGACGAACTTCGCGTTCGGGTGGAGCGCCGAGAGATCGCGGGCGAGCATGACGCCGACCTTGTCGGCGAAAATCTCGTGGCCGTCGTTGCCGATTACGCCGCAGCGGTCGCCGTCGCCATCGAAACCGAGGCCAACATCAGCACCGGACTGCTTCACCGCGGAGCTGATGGCGTGCAGCATTTTCATGTCTTCGGGATTGGGATTGTAGTGCGGGAAATTGTAGTCGAGTTCGGTGTCGAGGGGCACGACCTCAGCACCGAGGGTGGCCAGCACGCGGGGCGCAAAGGCGCCGGCCGTGCCGTTGCCGCAGGCGGCCACGACTTTCATTTTCCGCTTCCATGGCGGGCGCCGGGTCAGCTCGGCAATGTAGGTTTCGGCGAAACCCGCAACGAACTCATATTCGCCGCCGGTTTTCATGTTGAAGTAGCCCGAAAGGACAATGTCCTTCAGCCGGCTCATTTCGTCCGGCCCGAACGTCAGCGGACGCTCCGCCCCCATCTTTACCCCGGTCCAGCCGTTTTCATTGTGGGAGGCGGTGACCATGGCAACCGCCGGGACATCGAGCGCGAACTGAGCGTAGTAGGCCATCGGGGTGACGGCGAGACCGATATCGCGCACCCGGCAACCCGAAGCGACAAGGCCCGCGACCAGCGCCATCTTTATCGACGCCGAATAGGCGCGGTAGTCGTGGCCGGTGACGACGTCACGATGGATGCCCATCTCGCCGAGCAGCGTGCCGAAGCCCATGCCGAGGGCGGTGACGCCCATAAGATTCAGCTCGGGCGGTCTCTGCGAGCCGGGAATCCCGTACCACCAGCGCGCGTCGTATTCGCGGAAGCCGGTCGGCTTGACCAGCGGCGTCGTCTCGAAGGCGAGCGTATTGGGTTGCAGCGCGGCCAGCGGCTTGGGGAACGTCGTCACGGCGACTCCGGTTTCATTGCCTTATCTCCCCTTAGAGGAGCGCGGGCGACGCGGCAAAGGCAAGCCACTATTCGCTGAGGACGAGGCGACCGCCAGCGATCTCAAACCGCTTCAGGCGGCTGAGGAAGGTCATGCCAAGAAGATTGACGTCGAGGCCATCGCCGGCCACCACCACGGCGGCGACATCACGCACGCGGATATCGCCGACGCGAACCTCGGGCAACATCACAGGCGCCGCGGCGGCAATGCCATTGGCCGTCGAGATGCGCCCGCTGAAGTCGCTCTGGGCGAGATGGAAGCCGAGGCTGCGGGCGGTCCCGGACGTCAGCGCTACCGTGTTCGCGCCCGTGTCGACCACGACGCGGAAAGCTTGTCCGTCAACCGTGGCATCGGTGAGAAAGTCGCCTTGCGCGTTGGCCGGGATGGCGACCTCGTCGCTGGTGAGCGGGCGGACCTTTGCGGGCGGCGGCGTGACGTTGTCTGCCGTAGATGATGACGCCGCGCCGGCGACCAGGTTCGGGGCGATCTTCGGCACGAAGACGGCGAGAGCCGCCAGGAAGCCGCAGGCGACGACAAGACGAACGAATGAAGCCGACATGAACACGAGAAATTCCCCAGGGCGAAACGCGGGGCAAGAATCGCGGAAAGTTCCTAAGGAGAGAAGGCGCCCGAGGCGCGCCGGGGCGCTTTCCGGCCGCTTGCTTAATCCATTCTTACTAGAGCCAGCCGGCGTCGAAGACAAAGTTCTGGTTGGTGGCGGCGGAGGCTTCGTCGGAAGCGAGGAAGAGGATGGCGCGGGCCATGTCGGCCGGTTCCAGCGTGCGCTGCAGGGACTGATCCTCCATCAGGCGCGCAAGCGCTTCCGGCGTCGCCCACAGCGTTTTCTGGCGCTCGGTCATTACCCATCCGGGGGCGAAAGCATTGATGCGGATATTGTGGCGACCGAGATCGCGGGCGAGGCCGCGAACGAGGCCATAGGCGCCCGCCTTGGCGGTGACATAGACCGGGATGTTGCGGCTGCCGACCATCCACGATGTCGAGGTCATGTTGACGATGGAACCGGCGCCCGCCTTTTTCATGTCGGGGACGACCGCCTGGATGGCGAAGAACTGATGCTTGAGATTCACGCGGATACGGTCGTCGAAATATTCCGGCGTCACATCCTCGAGCCTGTGACGCTCGTCGTGGGCGGCGTTGTTGATGAGGATGGTGATCGGCCCGAGAGCCTTGCGCACGGCGGCGATGCCGCGCTGCAGCGCGGCGATGTCGGTGAGGTCGATCTCCTCGAAATGGACGGTCTGCTTCTTGCGCTTGAGGCGGGCGACGAGGGCTCTGGATTCCTTCGGCTTGATGTCGAGAAAGCCGACCTTCGAGCCCTGCGCGGCGAAATGCTCGACGATGGATTCACCGATGCCGGAGCCGCCGCCGGTAATCAGCACCGTACGGCCCTTCAGGCTGGGATAGGTTGCGCCGTATTTCATGGGATATCTGCTCCGTGAAAATCCAAGTGTTTTCAGTGCGGGCAATAAGGGATGCCCCGATTTGTTCGGCGCGACTCCCGCGCACCCTCCCCATTTCAGGGCGAGGAGTTCGCGGGGACGACCACCCTCACTTCGTTCCGTAGAGGCGGTCGCCTGCGTCGCCGAGGCCGGGGACGATGTAGCCGTGCTCGTTGAGGCGCTCGTCGACGGCTGCGGTATAGATCGGCACGTCGGGGTGCGCCTTTTGCAGGTGCTCGATTCCTTCCGGCGCGGCGAGGAGACAGACAAGACGGATGTCCTTGGCGCCGCGCTCCTTCAGCTTTTCGATGGCAGCAGCGGCCGAGTTGGCAGTCGCCAGCATCGGGTCGACGACGATGACCAGGCGATCGGCGAGATCCTCGGGCGCCTTGAAATAATACTCCACCGGCTGAAGGGTCTGCGGATTGCGGTAGATGCCGATGTGGGCGACGCGCGCCGAAGGTACGAGGTCGAGCATGCCTTCGAGCAGGCCATTGCCGGCGCGCAGGATCGAGGCATAGACCGGCTTCTTTCCCTCAAGGATCGGCGCATCCATCGGCGCGACGGGCGTCTCGATGCGCCGGGTGGTGAGCGGCAGGTCGCGGGTGACTTCGTAGGTAAGCAGCAGCGCGATCTCGCGCAACAATTGGCGGAACTGCACCGTCGGCGTTCCCCTGTCGCGCATCAGCGTCAGTTTGTGCTGGACGAGCGGATGACTGACGACGGTGACGGCTGCCATGGCATGCACTCCCCTGCTGACGGCGCTACGTTAGACCCCGCGCGGCACGACGGCCAACTCCGGCGAAGGCGCCCGGCCGGTTGTCCCCGCACCGAAGCTGTTCAGCCGGCGCTGCGCTGCTTAAGGTAGGCCCATGAAACGCGCAATCCTCCTGGTGATGGACTCGTTTGGGATCGGCGGGGCTGAGGATGCCGACCGTTTCGGCGATGCCGGCTCCGACACGCTCGGCCACATCGCGGCAGCGTGCGCCACCGGCGCGGCCGACCGGGCGGGTCTGCGCAGCGGACCGTTGACGATGCCGAACCTGACGCGGCTGGGCCTCGGTCGCGCGGCGCAAGCATCGACCGGCACCCTGCCACCGGGGCTGGAGGCACCGGTCGCGGCGGAGGCGATCTGGGGCTACGGCACGGAGACCTCGACCGGCAAGGACACGCCGTCCGGCCACTGGGAGATGGCCGGAGTGCCGGTGTCGTTCGCGTGGACCTATTTCCCGGACACGCGGCCGGCGTTCCCGCCGCGGCTGACCGATGCGTTGATCGCGGAGGCGAAACTGCCGGGCATTCTCGGCAACTGCCGCGCATCCGGCATGCCGATCCTCCATGAACTCGGCATGGAAAACATCCGGACTGGCAAGCCGATCTGTTACACCAGCGCCGACTCGGTCTTCCAGATCGCCGCGCACGAGACGCACTTCGGGCTGGAGCGGCTCTACGAAGTCTGCGAAATCGCGCGAAAACTCTGCGACCCGCTTAACATCGGCCGGGTGATCGCGCGGCCGTTCGTCGGCGAGACGGCGGAGACCTTCAGACGCACGCCCAACCGGCACGATTATGCCGTGCCGCCGCCGGAACCGACGATCCTCGACCGGCTCGCCGACGCCGGCCGCAAAGTCTTCTCGATCGGCAAGATCGGCGACATCTTCGCCCACCGCGGCACCGGCACAATCCTGAAGGGGCCTGACGACATGGCGCTGGTCGACCGCACCATCGAGGCGATGGGGCTCGCTGGCGACGGCGACTTTGTCTTTGCCAACTTCGTCGATTTCGACACGCTCTACGGACATGCCCGTGACGTTGCGGGCTACGCGGCGGCGCTGGAGGGCTTCGACCGGCGGGTGCCCGACATTCTTTCGCGGGCCAAAGGCGGCGACCTAGTCATCTTCACGGCCGACCACGGCAACGATCCGACTTTCCCTGGGACGGAGCATACCCGGGAGCACACGCCGATCATGGGGATGCGGCCCGGCCTGCCGGGCAAGACGGTGGGCGGACGCAAGACGCTCGCCGACATCGGGGAGACAGTCGCAGCGCATCTCGGCATCGGGCCGGGGCGGCACGGGACGAGTTTCCTTTAGTCCAGTTTCCCACCTCATCCTCTGAATCAGGATGAAGCGGACGCCGAAACGCGAGTCTTCTGAATCGGTTGCGCGGGAAAGTGAACGTCCGGTCTAGGCGATTTTCGCAGAGCGCAGGGCAAGGCCGGTCCAGATGGCTCCCGCCAGGTCGACCACACCGAACGGCAGCAGGAACGGACTGGCGAACCCGAGCAGGACGAAGGCGCCGAGGAAGAGAATGGTGGTCGAGCGGACGTAGACCGTCAGCCTGAAAAACTCCGTCAAGCCGGCACGGGCGGACTGGATGAAATAGAAGCTCAGGAACAGGCTCAGCATGCCGACGACGCGGACCCAGACTTCCGTCGTGCCGGGCAGCAGGAACGCACCGAGAAGCAGGTTCGGCACTACCAGCAGCGCGATGCCCACCACCGCGAGATAGATACCGAATACGAATATGCTGCGGGCGCCACTGCTCATCCCTGCCTCCTCATCCTGGTTTCCTCAGGGGTCGATACGCTCGTAGACGACCTCGCCGGGGGGCATCGACTTTTCGCCGACGTGGTAAGCCGCGCGGAGCGACGTTGCGGCGCGGTCGGCCGAGGCGGCGTCCCGGGCGTGGACCCTGGCCAGCGGCGTCTTTGGGTCGAGCTTTGCGCCGAGGCCCGCGAGCGCTGTAAACCCGACGGAATGATCGATGGGGTCGGCGGCGCGCATCCTGGCGCCGCCCAGTTCCACCACGGCGATGCCGATGGCGCGGGTGTCGATGGCGGTGACGCTGCCGGCGTGATCCGGGAAGACATCGCGAACGACCGGGGCGGCCTTCAGGTATTTCGCCGGACGCTCCATGAAGTCGGCGGGGCCGCCGAGCGCCGCTGTCATTTTGCCGAACAATTCTGCGGCGCCGCCGGATTTGAAAGCCGCTTCGATCTTCCGGCGACCATCGGCGTCATCGTTGGCAAGGCCGCCGAGGGCCAGCAGTTCTCCGCCGAGCGCCACCGTCACGTCCCAGAGACGCCTGTCGACATGCGCGCCGGTGAGGAACTCCACGGCGTTCATGACTTCGACGGCGTTGCCAGCGGCCGTTGCCAGCGGCTCGTTCATGTCGGTGATGAGGGCGCTGGTCCTCAGCCCGGCGCCGTTGGCGACTTCGACCAGGCTCTTCGCCAGCCCGCGCGAGTCCTCTATTTTTTGCATGAAGGCGCCGGTGCCGGTCTTTACGTCGAGCACCAGGCCGCGGAGCCCAGCGGCAAGCTTCTTCGACAGGATCGAGGCGGTGATGAGCGGGATCGACTCCACCGTCGCGGTGACGTCGCGAATGCCGTAAAGACGCTTGTCGGCGGGGGCGAGGTCGGCGGTCTGGCCGATGACGGCGCAGCCTACTTCCTTGACGACCTTGCGGAAGAGGGCGTTGTCGGGCGCAGTCGTGTAGCCCGGGATGGAATCGAGCTTGTCGAGGGTGCCGCCGGTGTGGCCGAGGCCGCGGCCGGAAATCATCGGCACGAAGGCGCCGCAGGCGGCGAGCGCGGGCGCCAGCATCAACGAGACGTTGTCGCCGACGCCGCCGGTGGAGTGCTTGTCGAGCGCCGGACCGGGCAGATCCGACCAGTCGAGCACGGTGCCGGAATCGCGCATGGCAACGGTTAGCGCCACGGCTTCCTCGCGCGTCATGCCTTTGAAAAATGTCGCCATGGCGAAAGCTGCGACTTGGCCTTCGCTGACGGCGCCGGACGTGAGGCCTTCGACCATGAAGGCAATCTCGTCAGCGGCGAGCGGCAGGCCGTCGCGCTTCCTGCGGATGATTTCCTGGGGGAGCATCAGCGGTACTTCCGGGCGATCACGTCGGCGTCTCGTCCATGGCGAAGGCGGCGGGGAGCAGTTCGTCCATGCGGAAGGTCTTACCCGAGCCCGACGGGTCGATGACGTGGACCGGCGTGTCGGCGTCGGAAAATTCGGCGAGGCGCTGGCGACAGCCGCCACAGGGTGTCGTCAGGCGCCCCTCGATGCGGTCGGCCACGACGGTGATCTCGGCAATGCGCCGGCCCGGTCCCGGCGGCGCGCCCGCCACCATCGCGGCGATGGCGGAAGTCTCGGCGCACCAGCCTTCCGGGTAGGACGCGTTCTCGACGTTGGCGCCCGCGTGGACGGCGCCGGCCTCGCTCAGGATCGCAGCGCCGACATGGAATTTCGAGTAGGGCGCGTGGGCCCGGTCGCGGACAGCTTTTGCCTTTTCGAACAGGTCGCGGTTCATGGTCCCAGTCCTGATGCCAGCGGCCGAAACGGCGCACCGGAAAGCCCGTGCCCGGCAGATTAGACCAGATTCGGCCGCTGGCGCACCGCGGTTATCGCGGCGTGCGGCGTAACCGGACCGCGACCGGCAGGCCGCCGGTACGTCATTTCCCAATGCCTCTCGACGATGACAGAGGGAAATGCGAGGCTGGGAAACAGCCCACATCGAGCACGGCGCTTTTGCGAACCCGCAAGGCTCACGACCCGGAGGGGGGCAGTCTTGTTTGCATTAGCCAGGCGCAGGGGCGCGTGGCTGCAAGTTTTCACCCGTAGGAGGTTGAGTTGAAATCCAGAGCTATTTCCGTAACGTTCGCCGCGTTGGTGGCGGCGGTCGCGATCGGTGCATCCGCCCCGGCATGGGCGTTTCTCGCCTGCGCCGTGACCGACACCGGCGGTGTCGATGACAAGGGCTTCAACCAGTACACATGGAAGGGCGTGCAGGACGCGGCCAAGAAGGGCGGCTTCCAGACCAAGCTGCTCGAATCGAAGGCCGAGACGGACTACGTCCCGAACCTCAATTCATTCGTGACCGCCAAGTGCGACGTGATCGTCACCGTCGGCTTCCTGCTCGGCGATGCGACCAAGGCCGCCGCAACCGCCAACACCGGCACCAAGTTCACCATCGTCGACTTCGCCTATGATCCGACGATCCCGAACGTGCTGGGTCAGGTTTACGCCACCAACCAGGCGGCGTTCCTCGCCGGCTACCTGGCGGCGGGCGTGTCGAAGACCGGCGTCGTCGGCACCTTCGGCGGCATCAACATCGGCGGCCCGGTCACCGACTTCATGGACGGCTTCGTCTGGGGCGTGAACTACTACAACAAGCAGAAGGGCAAGTCGGTCAAGGTTCTCGGCTGGGATCCGGTCAAGAAGGACGGCGTGTTCGTCGGTGACTTCAGCTCGATCGACAAGGGCAAGGACATTGCCAAGAGCATGAACGACGAAGGCGCGGACGTCATCATGCCGGTGGCCGGAAAGGTCGGCCAGGGCCCGGCGGCGCTCGCCATGGAACTCGGCGCGGACAAGCTGAAGGTGATCGGCGTCGACACCGACCAGTTCAACACCGATCCGGACCACAAGAAGATCTTCCTGACCTCCGTTCTCAAGCAGGTCGGCACCACCACGGACACCGCAGTGACCGAGGCCTTCAAGGGCACGTTCCAGGGCGGCGTTCTGGTCGGCGACCTGAAGAGCGGCGGCGTCGGCATTGCACCGTTCCACGATCTGGAAAAGTCGGTGCCGGCCGAACTCAAGAAGGAAGTCGAGGCGATCTCCAAGGGGATCATCGACGGTTCGATCAAGGTCGGCGGCTAGCCGGTTCTCCTTGCACCAGGCAACAGCCGCCGCGTCTCCTCGTCGAGACGCGGCGGTTTCGAGAAAAGCAGGAGCGGGCTAGGGCGCGCGGGACCAACAGGGGATTCGGGGGCGCTAAACTCTTGGAAATCGAGCTACGCGGGATCACCAAGCGCTTCGGCGCGGTCACCGCCAACTCCGACGTCAACCTGACAATCCGGCCCGGAGAAATTCTCGGTCTGCTCGGCGAAAACGGCGCCGGCAAATCGACATTGATGAACGTGCTCTCGGGGCTCTACCGGCCCGACGCCGGCGAAATCCTCATCGACGGCAAGCCGGTCAACTTCCGCGACGCCAAGGACGCGATCCACGCTGGCATCGGCATGGTCCATCAGCACTTCATGCTGGTGCCCGTGTTCACCGTCGCCGAGAATGTCGTCCTCGGCGTCGAGCCGACCGGACGCTTCGACCATCTCGACCTCGCGGCGGCGCGCCGCCAGGTTTCGGACATCTCCGGCCAGCACGGGCTTTCGGTCGATCCCAACGCGATCATCGAGGAGATGCCGGTCGGCCTGCAGCAGAGGGTCGAGATCATCAAGGTTCTCTTCCGCTCGGCCGAAGTCATCATCTTCGACGAGCCGACGGCGGTGCTGACGCCGCAGGAGGTGACGGAATTCTTCGTCATCATCCGGTCGCTGCGCGACGCCGGCAAGGCGCTGGTCTTCATCACGCACAAGCTCGGCGAAGTGCTGGAAGTTGCTGACCGCATCAGCGTGCTGCGCGGTGGCAAGGTGGTCGGTGAAGGCGACCCGAAGACGGCGACCGATGCCGACCTTGCCGAGATGATGGTCGGCCGCTCGGTGCGCTTCGCGGTCAACAAGCGGGCGGTCAACACCGGGGCGGCACTCCTCGAAGTGCGCGATATGAAGGTGCTGAACGAGCGCGACGAAATAACCGTCGACGGAGTTTCGTTCGAGGTGCGCGCCGGCGAAGTGGTCGGCATAGCGGGCGTTCAGGGCAACGGGCAGACAGAGCTGGTCGAGGCGATCACCGGCCTGCGTCCCGCGCTGACAGGCGCGGTTTCGTTCCTCGGGCACGACGTCACTGGCGCCTCAAGCCGGACCCGCCATCGCCTCGGCATGGCGCATGTGCCGGAAGACCGCCAGAAATCGGGCATGGTCACCGACTTCACGGTAGCCGAAAACGCGGTGCTCGATTCCTACTACGAGAAACGCTTTTCTTCGGGCGTCACGATGCGCTGGCCGGCGGTCAATGCGGAGGCCGCCAAGATCGTCGACGATTTCGACGTGCGCACCGCCTCGATCTTCAGCCTCGGCGATCATCTCTCCGGTGGCAACCAGCAGAAGCTGGTGGTCGGCCGCGAGCTGTCGCGCGACATCAAGCTGATGGTCGCCTCGCAGCCGACGCGCGGCGTCGATGTCGGCTCGATCGAATACATCCACGACCGCCTGATCGCGGCGCGCGACAGCGGCGTCGGCGTGCTCATCGTGTCGACGGAGTTGGACGAGATCATGAGCCTCGCAGACCGCATCCTGGTGATGTTCCGCGGGCGCATCGTCGCGAGCTTCACCAGCGAGACAGCAAACGTGAAAGACATCGGCCTCGCGATGGCGGGGGTGGCGGCGTGAGCTTCAACGAAGAAGGCCCGCCGACCACCAGCGAAATGCTGCAACGGGTGGTGGTGGCCCGTGGCCAGGTCGAGGATGTTGTCATTGTGCCGGTGCTGGCGGTGGCGCTGGCGCTGGTGCTCGGCGGCATCACGATGCTGCTCACCGGCGTCGACGTCCCAAGGATCGGCGCCGCGTTCAGCGCCTTGTTCAGCGGATCATTCGGATCGATCTCGGCGCTCTCCGAAACGCTCACCGCGGCGACGCCGGTGACGCTCACCGCGCTCGGCATCGCGCTGGGTTTCCGCGCCGGGCTGTTCAACATCGGCGCCGAAGGCCAGATGATGCTCGGCGGCATGGCGGCCGTTGCCGTCGGCTTCTCGTTCCCCGGCCTGCCGATCTTCATCCATCTGCCGCTGGCGCTCCTCGTCGGCGCGCTGGTCGGCGCCGCGTGGGCGGCGATCGCCGGCTGGTTAAAGGCGGCGACGGGGGCGCACGAAGTCATCACGACCATCATGCTCAACCTGATCGCCACGCAACTGACCGGCTACCTGTTGCGCAATCCGCCGATCCAGAAGCCCGGGCGGCACGACCCCATCTCGCAATCGGTGCTCGACAGCGCCATGCTGCCGAAACTGCTGACCTGGCTCGATCCAAACCTGCGGCTGAACGCCGGGTATATCATCGTGCTGCTCATGGTGGCGCTCGTCTATTGGCTGCTGTTCCGGACGACACTCGGCTTCGAATTCCGGGCCAGCGGTCTCAACCCGTTTGCGGCGCGTTACGCCGGCATGCGCTCGGGGCTGATCATCGTCGTGGTGATGGCGATCAGCGGTGCGCTTGCCGGGCTTGCCGGTGGCGTCCAGGTGCTGGGCGTGCTCGGTCGCGCCTCGCCGGGCTTCACGGGCGGCGGCGGTTTCAACGGCATCGCGGTGGCGCTGCTCGGACGCTCGCATCCCGTTGGCGTGCTGCTCGCCGGCATTCTCTTCGGCGCGCTGGAGGCCGGTGGCCGGCAGATGCAGGTTTCGGCCGGCGTCCGCATCGACCTCATCGCCATCATACAGTCGCTGATCATCGCCTTCGTCGCCGCGCCGCTGCTGATGCGCGCGGCCTTCCCCTGGGCCTTCCAGAAGAAAGCGGCGGTGACAAGATGACCATGACCGCAACCGCGCCGGATAGGTCCGCCAGCCTCGACACCATCAAGCGGCGCTCGACGCTCATCAACGGCTGGGTGCTGATCGGCCTCGCCGTCTTCGTCGCCGCCGTCCTCGGCCTCGGGTCCGTCGGCGACGCCACCTTCCGGCTGGCGCTCCCTGGCGACGTCATCGCGCTGCCCAACCTGGTCGTTCCGGCGGCGCCATACATATACATCGTCGCGGCGCTGCTCGCCTTTTTCGGCGGACGTCAGTTCGTGCGCGGCGCCGCCCGCCGCTCGAGCCTCTTCCTCGGCCTCGGGCTCTTCCTCGCCGTCACTACGTTCCTGGTATGGGCAACGGCTGGCAAGGACTTCTCGCTGACCGGCATGCTCGAGGCGACGGTCGTGCGCGCAGTGCCGATCGCGCTTGGCGGGTTGGTCGGAGTGCTCTCCGAGCGGGTGGCGGTGGTCAACATCGGCATCGAGGGCATGCTGCTCTCCGGCGCCTTCACCGGCGCCATCGTCGGCTCGCTGCTCGGTGGCTGGATCGGGCTGGTGGCGGCGGTCGCGGTCGGCGGCATCATGGGCTTCATTCTCGGAGCCCTAGTCATCACCTACCGCGTCGACCAGATCATCGCCGGCGTGGCGATAAACCTGTTCGCGCTCGGCCTGACCTCTTACGTCACCAGCCAGGTGCTGACGGTGCATCATGAATTTAACGAGGCGCCAATCTTCGACGGGATCGACATACCGCTGCTGAGCAGCATCCCGATTGTCGGCCGCGTGTTCTTCCAGCAAAACATCTTCGTCTACGGCGCCGCGATCATCATCGCGATCGGCACCTACTACCTGTTTCACACGCGCTGGGGCCTACGGGCGCGCGCGGTGGGTGAGCATCCGGAGGCCGCCGACACGCTCGGCCTCAACGTCTATCGCATCCGCTACATCAACGTGACCATCGGCGGCATGGTGGCGGGCTTTGCCGGCGCGTGGTTCACGCTGGGCTCGGTCGGTCGCTTCGACATCAATATGACGAACGGGCGCGGCTTCATCGGCCTTGCGGCGATGATCTTCGGGCGCTGGCACCCGGTCGGAGCGCTGATGGCGGCGCTGGTGTTTGGCTTCGCCGACGCGCTGCAACAGAAACTCGCCATACTGCAAACGCCGATCCCCTCCGAATTCCTGGCGATGGCGCCCTACATCGCCACGCTCGTGCTGGTTGCCGGCCTGATCGGACGGGCGCGGGCGCCGGCGGCGGACGGCAAGCCGTACGTCAAGGATTAGCCGTGGCCGCAGCGGCGGACTATCTCGACCATCTGCCCTTCCCGATTCTCATCGGCGACATCGGCGGCACCAATGCGCGCTTTGCGCTCATCAATCATGCCGACGCGCCGATCGAGCGGCTGCCCAATGTGCATGCGGCCGACTTACCGACCCTCGACGATGCCGTTGAAAAAGCGGTGATCGAACGCGGCGCACCGTCGCCGAAATCGGCGATCCTGGCGCTCGCCGGACCGATCGCCGGCGACCGCGTGGCGCTCACCAATTCGAGCTGGGTGGTCGAGCCGCGGAAATCCATCGCGCGCTTCGGGCTCGCCGAAATGATCCTCCTCAACGATTTCGAGGCGCAAGCGCTGGCGCTCCCCGATCTCAAACCCGGCGACCTCGACCCGATCGGCGGCGGCACCTCGCGACCGGATGCGGTGCGCGTGGTGCTCGGGCCCGGAACCGGACTCGGCGTCGGCGCGCTGGTGCGGGCGCGCGGCATCTGGGTGCCGGTGCCGGGAGAAGGGCCGCACATCGACCTTGGTCCGGTGACGCCACGCGACATGGCGCTCTGGCCCAACGCCGAAAGGGTGCACGGGCGGATTACCGCCGAGGCGATGCTCTCCGGTCCGGGGATGTTCCGGCTCTACCGCGCGATCTGCAAGACGGACGGCGTCAAACCTCGTCAGCCGACGCAGGAGGCGGTGGCGGCTTCGGGCCTTGCCGGCAGCGACCCGCAGGCGACGGAGACACTGACGCTCTTCGCCACCTATCTCGGCCGCGTCGCCGGCGATCTGGCGCTCATCTTCATGGCCTACGGCGGCGTCTTCCTCGGCGGCGGCATCTCGGGAAAGATCGCGCCGGTGCTGAAGGCCGGCGCGTTTCGCGACGCCTTCACCGCCAAGGCGCCGTACGACGCGCTGCTCCGGCAGATGGCGACCGCGATCATCACCAAGGAGGACGCGGCACTTGGCGGCATCGCGGCGTTTGCGCGCGCGCCGGGACGCTTTGACGTAAATCTCGACGGACGGCGCTGGCGCGGATAGCGCCTAGCCGGCGTCGGTCACCGCCCGCTTCGCCATCACCTTGATGAGGTTGGCACGATAGGCGGCGGTGGCGTGGATGTCGGAGAACAGGCCGTCTGCGGCGATGGCCACCGCATCGACGGCCGCAGGCGACCACGATTTCGTCAACGCCGCCTCGATAGCCGTGGCGCGGAAGACACCGTTGTCGCCGGCGCCGGTGACGGCGACACGGACGGCGCCATCCTGCAGCCGGGCGATGAAGACGCCGGCCATGGCGTAGCGTGAGGCGGGATTGCGGAATTTCCGGTAGGCAGCCTTGGCCGGGGCCGGGAACTCCACTCTCGTGACGATCTCGCCGTCTGCCAGCGCGGTCGAGAACAGGCCCTTGAAGAAATCGGCGGCGGCAATCGCCCGACGGTCGGTGTGGATCGTGGCGCCTAGCGCCAGCGCCGCGGCTGGATAGTCGGCGGCGGGATCGTTGTTGGCGAGCGAACCGCCGATGGTGCCGAGATGGCGGACGGCGGGATCGCCGATGGTGCCGGCGAGCGCGGCGAGCGCCGGGATCACCCGCGCCACGTCCACCGACGCGGCGACTTCGGCGTGGGTCGTCGCGGCGGCGATGGTGACGCGATCGGGGGCAGCCGTGATGCCCTTCAGTTCGGTCAGGCGGCCGATGTCGATCAGGTCGCCGGGCGCGGCGAGGCGCTGCTTCATGGTTGGAAGCAGCGTCTGGCCGCCCGAGATATAGCGTGCATCGGGCGTGAACAGCGCCGCCGCTTCGCGCAGCGTTGTCGGCCGGTGATAGCGTGTCGCGTACATCGCCCTGCCCTCTATCGCCCCATCGCCGCGGCGCCGGAGGCGATCGCCTTGACGATATTCTGGTAGCCCGTGCAGCGGCAGATATTGCCTTCCAGCTCGTGGCGGATCGTCGGCTCGTCGAGATTCGGGCCAAGACGGCGGACCATGTCGATAGCCGAGATTATCATGCCCGGCGTGCAAAACCCGCACTGCAGTCCGTGCTCCTCGTGGAAGGCCTGCTGCATGGGATGCAGCTGCGTCCCGGTCGCCAAACCTTCGACCGTGGTGACCCGGGCGCCGGCAGCACGGACGGCGAGCACCGTGCACGACTTCACGGCGACCCCATCCATCAGGACCAGGCACGCGCCGCACTGGGATGTATCGCAGCCGACGTGCGTTCCGGTGAGGCCGAGCTTTTCGCGCAGCAGCTCGACCAGCAGCGTGCGGTCCTCGACCTCGGCCGACGCATTCTTGCCATTGACGGAGAGTTCGACGACGGACATGGGCACCTCAGCGGATGATGAGGATGACGACCGCGATGACCACGATGGCAAGCAGGCCCCACATCATCGGCCCGCCAAGGAAACCCCGGACGGCGGCGCCCTCAACTTCTTCCTCGGCCTCGCGGCCCGCCTCGACGACGGCGCCAGCCGCCTCTTCCACCGCGTGCTCGACGGCATGCTCGACCCGAGCGATGGGATTATCGCTGACCACGTCGGCGAAATTGGTGAAGAACTGGTCGGCCATCTGCTTGGCGGTGGCGTCGATCAGGCGGGCGCCGACCTGGGCCAGCTTGCCGCCGACCTGGCCGCGGGCGGTATAGCGCAGCACGGTGTCGCCGGCGACCTCGGTGAGCTTCACGTCGGCGCCGCCGCTGGCGAAGCCGGCAACGCCGCCCTTGCCCTCGCCGGCGATAGTATAGCTCTCGGGCGGCTTGATGTTGGAGAGCGTGACCTTGCCGGTAAAGGTCGCGCGCACCATGCCGACCTTGGCGGCGACGGTGGCGGTCATCTCATTGTCGGAGACCTTGGTGAGATCGGTGCAGCCGGGGATCGCCGCCTTCAGAATCGCCGGATCGTTGAGCGCCGCCCACACCTTGGTGCGCGGCGCCGCGATCTTGACCTCGCCCGTCATTTCCATAATTGCATCGCCCTTCCAGTAAGGTCCGCCCAACGCTCGCGCTGTGCTGATCGCCGTCCAACGCCGCCGCCGCTGGCGACCCGCCCGCGAAACCGCAGGCTCGGCCTTGAGGGTTTCCATGGTGGCACGGCAACGGCGGCGGCGGCAAGCGCGGAGCGAATCCCCGCTTCGTTGGCTTTTACGCGCCGGGCGGCTAGAACCGCGCGGTGGCAACGAACGAATCCCCGGCACGGCGGGTCGCGGCGGCGGAGCGGCTTAACCGCCGCGCTCCGGTCATCCTCGAAACGCAAGGCTGGAGCGACTACGCGCTGATCGATTCCGGCAACGGCGAAAAACTGGAGCGCTACGGCAAGTACCGCATCGTGCGCCCGGAGGCGCAGGCCCTGTGGTCGCCACGGCGGCCGTCGGGCGAATGGGAGGCGGCCGACGCGAAGTTCGTCGGCACCGCCGACGACGAGGCGGCCGGCGAATCCGGCGGGCGCTGGCGCTATCGCAAGCCGATTGGCGAAACCTGGCCGATTTCCTACGACGGCGTGCCGTTCCTCGGCCGCTTTACCAGCTTCCGCCACGTCGGGGTTTTCCCCGAACAGGCGACGCACTGGGACTGGATGAAGCACCTGATCGCCGGTTCCGGCCGGCCGATCAAGATTCTCAATCTATTCGCCTATACCGGGGTGGCGTCGCTCGTGGCCGCTAGGGCCGGGGCGGAGGTGACCCACATCGATGCTTCGAAGAAAGCAATCGGGTGGGCGCGCGAAAACCAGACGCTCGGGCACCTCGACGACCTGAAGATCCGATGGATCTGCGAAGACGCGGGGAAATTCGTCGAGCGCGAAGGCCGGCGCGGCTCGCGCTACGACGGCATTATCCTCGACCCGCCGAAATTCGGGCGCGGGCCAAAGGGGGAGGTGTGGGACATATTCACCAGCCTGAAGCCGCTGCTCGCCGCCTGCGTCGGGCTGCTGTCGGAGCGCGCGCTGTTCCTCATCCTGACGGCCTACTCGATCCGCGCGTCCTTCTACTCGATCGACGAACTGGCGGCCGAATGCCTGAACGGGCGCGGCGGTCTCCTCGAATCGGGCGAACTGGTGCTGCAGGAAGAAGGCGGCGGGCGAAAGCTGTCGACGTCACTGTTCTCGCGATGGTCGCGGCCATGAACGAGACGCGACGCGGACCGCCGTCGCCGGGCGCGGTGAAGACGATCACCTCCCTCGCCAACCCGATCGTCAAGGAAATCCGGGGCCTCGCGCTGCCGAAGAACCGCAGAGCGAGCGGGCTATTCGTGGCGGAAGGGTTGAAACTGGTCGCCGACGCGGTCGAAGCCGGGTGGACGGTGCGCACTCTGGTTCATGCCAGCAACGTGGGCGGGCAGCCACTGGTGGCGCGGCTCGCCGCCACCACGCATGCGCGCGGCGGCGCGGTGCTGGCGGTCAGCGAAGCGGTGCTCGCCAAGATCAGCCGGCGCGACAATCCGCAGACCGTAATCGGCGTGTTCGAGCAGCGGCTCACCGCCGTCTCGGCGATACGTCCGAAAGGCGGCGACGTATGGATCGCGCTTGAAGCGGTGCGCGATCCCGGCAACCTCGGCACGATCGTGCGGACCGCCGACGCGGTCGGCGCGGCCGGCGTCGTCCTCGTCGGCGACACGGTCGATCCGTTCTCGCTGGAAGCGGTGCGCGCCACGATGGGCTCGATCTTCGCGGTGCCGCTGGCGCGCGTCAGCCGCGACGAGTTCCAGAAGATCGCGGCCGCCTGGCCCGGCACGGTAGTGGGCACGCACCTCGCCGCGAAAACCGACTACCGCGAGGCGACCTATCGGACGCCTGTGTTGCTCGTCATGGGCGGCGAGCAGGCGGGACTGACGGCGGAGGCCGCGCAGGCAGCGCGCACGCTGGTGAAGATCCCGATGGGCGGCAAGGCCGACTCACTCAACCTCGCGGTGGCAAGCGCCATCATGCTTTTCGAGATCCGGCGCGGGAGCCTGAAACTCTGATGGCGACATGGCGCACCGGGCGGCCCGAAGGCCCCCTCTCCCCGGTGGGGCTCGGCATCGCCATCGCGGTGGTTCTGCTCGACCAGATCGCCAAACTGGTCGCGACGGCATGGCTGCCTCCTGGCGAACCTACCGACGTGCTCCCCATCCTCACCCTCTACCGGGTCGAGAACACCGGCATTGCCTTCTCATTTCTTTCCAACTCGGGGAGCGTGCTGGTCGCGGCGACGCTTGCCATTACCGTCGCCATGTTCGTCTTCTGGACGCGAACCCAGGACGGCGGGCGGCTGGCAGCAATTGGCTTCGCCTGCATCCTCGGCGGCGCGATCGGCAACCTCATCGACCGGGTGCGCCTCGGCCACGTCGTCGACTTCCTGCTGCTCCATTTCGGCGAACGTGTCCTGTTTGTCTTCAATCTCGCCGACGCGGCGCTGACGCTCGGGCCGATCCTGCTCCTTCTCGTCTATGTCTTCCCGCCGAAACAATAGCGGGTTCGTCATTTTCGAGGACAATCGCGAGGCGGACGAAATGCTGATATGCATAGCCGGCCAGGGAGGAAACCAATGAGCACTGTCGAACTGCGTGGAGTGAAAAAGCGTTATGGCTCGGTCGAGGCCATCCGGCATCTCGACCTCACGGTCGACGAGGGCCAGTTCTGCGCCCTGCTCGGCCCTTCCGGCTGCGGCAAATCCACGCTGCTGCGCATGATTGCCGGCCTCGAGGTGGTCACCGCGGGCGCCATCTTCATCGGCGGCATCGACGTGACCAACCTGCCGCCGGCCAAGCGGCGCATCGCGATGGTTTTCCAGTCGTATGCGCTCTACCCGCACATGACGGTGCGCCAGAACATCGGCTTCTCGCTCCGCGTCGCCAAAGTGCCGAAGGATTTCATGGAGCGGCGGGTCAACGAGGTCGCCCATCTGCTGCAGCTCGAGGAACTGCTCGACCGGCGGCCGGCGCAACTCTCCGGTGGCCAGCGCCAGCGCGTCGCCATAGGCCGGGCGCTGGTGCGCGAGCCGCAGGTGTTCCTGTTCGACGAGCCACTCTCCAACCTCGACGCGATGCTGCGCGTGCAGATGCGCGTCGAGATCGCGAAGCTCCATCAGGAACTGAAGACGACGATGATCTACGTCACCCACGACCAGGTCGAGGCGATGACGCTGGCCGACAAGATCGTGGTGCTCGACCGCGGCGTCATCTCACAGGTCGGCACGCCGATGGACCTTTACCACGCGCCGGCAAACAAATTCGTGGCTTCGTTCATCGGCTCGCCAACCATGAACTTCGTCGCGGCCGAGACAAAATCGGCGAGCGGCAAGGAAGCGGTGGTCGGATTGCCAGGCGGGCATGAACTGAAACTGACGACGCGTACCAGCCTCGACAAGCCGGGCGCCATCGAGGTCGGCATCCGGCCGGAACACGTGCGCCTCAGCGCGCCGAACGACCCGACCGCGAGCCTCGGTGGCACGGTGCAGATCCTCGAACGGCTGGGCAACGCCACCATCATGTACGTCGAGACGCCGGCCGGGCAGATCGTCGTGCAGGACGACGGCGACGTGAAGATGAAAACGGGCGACAACGTCGGCGTCATCTTCGACCCGGCGCGGGTCCACCTGTTCTCTGCCAACGCGGCGGTGTAGCGCGGGCGTAGCCCTCGCGTTTCGAGACGCGAGGGCCCTTGGCGTTACTTGTTGGCCACCGCCGTCGGACCGACGTGTCTCAAGCTGACGCCGTAAAACAGCCCCTTGCCTTCCTCGCTTTGGTTGCCGGTCGCGGTCAGACCGAATGCGGCGCTCAGTTCCTTGAGCACCGCCAGCTTGGCAGAAGCGCTGATGTTGGCGTTGTAGCTGATCTTGTAAGATAGGTCCGCCTTGAACACGCCGGCAACCTGATAGGCGTTGCCCTTGCGCAGCCGGTTTTTCACAATGCTCTTACGCGTGGGAGCCAACGCATCCTTGATGGTCTGCAGATCCTCAAGCGAGTACTCCTCGACCGTGGCGTTGTCGAAGCTGAGTGTTATGTCGTGAACATACTTTGCGCTTGCCGATAAACCGAGGCTGGGTAAGTCCAGAGCGGTTAGCTCGAAGTCGCGAGAACGACCAAAGCCAATGGTAGCGGCGCTCGCCGAATCTGGCGGCTCCGGAAGTACCAGATGCGACGAACTGCAGATGTAGGCCAACACCACCGTGTTGTTGTTAATGTTTTCACGGCGTTTGGATGCGATAGGTCCGAGGCCGTGTAGCCCGGATGGCGGAATCTGCGCCAGGTATCCGTATTGAGCCAGAAATTGCTCTGGCGTCGTTCCGGTGACCGGGAACCCGGCACACCCCGCGAGCGACAGCAAACCGATGGCGCCAAAAACACCACCAACGCGACGCAACATTTCAAACCCCCTATTTCAGGTTGCAGTCTTAGTATATGCGCAACTATAAGGTGTCTTCGTCAAGTTTTGCAGGCCTTCGCCGTGGTCCTTGACGCGCAGGACGGTTGGTCTTTTCTCTCTTCAAATGAAACAGGCTGACTGGCGCGGCGTTTTTCCGGCGATCACGACCAAGTTCAAAGCAGACGACGGCGTCGACCTCGCGGCGGTGGCGGCGGACGTCGCGTTCCAGATGCAGGCCGGCGTCGACGGCGTCATCTGCTGCGGCTCGCTCGGCGAAGCCTCGACGCTGGACGCCGACGAGAAGATCGCCATCGCCACGGCGGCGAAGGCGGCGGCGGGAAAACTGCCGGTGTTCCTCACCATCGCGGAAGATTCCACCGGCGCCGCCCGGCGGTTGGCGGAGCGCGCCGCCAAGGCGGGCATGGACGGGCTGATGGTACTGCCGGCGATGCGCTACGTGGCGACGCCGCGCGAGGTAATCGCGCATTTCCGTGCGGTAGCGAAGGCGACCGACCTCGACATCATGGTCTACAACAACCCACCCGCGTACACGATCGACGTAACGCCGGCGATGTTCGCCGAGATCGCCGACGAGAAGCGTTTTGTGGCGATCAAGGAATCCTCGGGGGACGTGCGCCGCATTACCGATCTCATCAACCTGCTCGGCGACCGTTACGCCATCTTCACCGGCGTCGACGACCTCGCCATGGAAAGCCTGATGCTGGGCGCCGTCGGCTGGGTGGCGGGACTCGTCTGTGCCTTCCCGAAGGAGACGGTGGCGCTCTTCAGGCTCGTCGCTGCGGGCAAGATCGCGGAGGCGCGCGACCTCTATCGCTGGCTCATGCCGCTGCTCCATCTCGATGTGTCGCTACGCTTCGTGCAGAACATCAAGCTGGTCGAGCATCTCGTGCGCGGCACCTCGCCCTCGGTGAGGGCGCCGCGGCTGGAACTCATCGGCGAGGAGAAGGCGGCGGTCGAGCGGATCGTGGCGGCGGCGCTGAAGGCGCGGCCGGCCTGGAGCGCCTAACCAGCGAGCCGGGATCGAGACTCGCTCGCCCGCCGCTCATTTTCTATTTGAACGATTTCCTTATCCATCCCGCAATCTGCGCGTGCCCATGCTGCTGCCGCCAGTTCGATTGGCGAGGCTGCAATGCGCCAAGTCAGACACCCGTGTGAGGATGCCCTTGTCCGGCAGCCAAGAGCCGGTCACCGACGGGTGCGCGCGAGCTGATGGCCGACGGTTGCCGGCGCTGCGATTGTGACAGGTGTAGTTGGAATTGCGTTGGCCGCCGACTTCGGTCCGCCGCTCGTCGGTTGTCCAATCAAGGGCAACATCAGTGTCAACACGGCAGAGCGCATCTACCACGTGCCCGGCCAATATTATTACGACATGACGCATATCGACTGGCTGAAGGGCGAGCGGTGGTTTTGTTCGGAAGACGCCGCCAAAGCGGCGGGCTGGCGGCGAGCCCGCCGGTGAAATGCGATTGAGGTCGACCGACAACGAATACGGCGAAGTCGCGTATGTCTGCTAGAGAACGCTGAAGCCTTTCACGAAGGGATCGCGGTCGTCGAGGAAGATGGTGTTGTGGCCCGTCACCCACGCCTGCCCGGCGATGGAGGGCACGACCGCGGCGTAGTCGCCGACTTTGGTGGCGGCCTCGACGCGGCCGTGGAACAGGCTGCCGATGATCGATTCGTGGACGAAGTCGTCGCCGACCTTGAGTTGGCCGCGCGCGGCGAGCTGGGCGATGCGCGCGGAAGTGCCAGTGCCGCATGGGGAGCGGTCGATGGCCTTCTCGCCGTAGAAGACGGCATTGCGGGCGTTCGCCGAAGGATCGTGCGGCTTGCCCGCCCACAGGATGTGGCGGACGCCGGAGATGGTCGGGTTCTCCGGATGCACGAACGTGTACTTCTCGTTGACCAGGCGGCGGACCACCGGGGAGAGCTTCTGGATATCGAAGGCGGAAAGATCGTCGAGGTCGCGATAGCTCTCCTGCGGCTCGATGATGGCGTAGAAGTTGCCGCCGTAGGCGATGTCGAAGACGAGATGGCCGAAGTCGGGGACCTCGACCGATAGGCCGGTCTGAAACAGGAACGCCGGCACGTTGCGGATGCGCACGTTGACGACGTTGCCGTGATTGTCGCGGGTGTATTCCGCCTCGACGATTCCGGCGGGAACTTCCAGGCGCAGGTGCCCTTCCCGCTTCGGCGTCACCAGCCCCTCCTCCAGCAGTACCGTGACGGTGCCGATGGTGCCGTGCCCGCACATGGGCAGGCAACCGCTTGTCTCGATGAAGACGATCGCCGCGTCGGTGTCGTCGCGGATCGGCGCGTAGAGGACGGAGCCGGACATGACATCGTGGCCGCGCGGCTCGAACATCAGGCCGGTGCGAATCCAGTCGTAGTCGCGAATGAAGTGCTGGCGGCGGTCGCTCATGGTGGCGCCGGTGAGCGGCGGCGCGCCGCCGACCACGACGCGTACCGGATTGCCGGCGGTGTGGGCATCGACGCAGAAGAAGGTGTGGCGGCTCATTGGAAGCGCTCGATGCCGAAGGGGACCAGACCCGGCTCGCGTCGACCGCCGACGAGCGCCGTGACGTGGCGGGCAGTGGCGGCGGAGAGGGTCAGACCGAGATGGCCGTGGCCGAAGGCGAAAACGATGCGCGGATCCTGCGGGTGTGGGCCGATGACGGCCATTGAATCGGGCGTCGCCGGGCGGGCGCCCATCCACTCCTTGCCGCCGGTCTCGGGCAGATCCGGAAAGTAGCGGCGGGCCTTGGCGCGCATGGCCCTGGCGCGCTCGAAATTCGGCGGGGCATCGACGGCGGCGAGTTCGACGGCGCCGCCAATACGCAGGCCATCGTTCAGCGGCGAGGCGACGAAACCGTGCGCCGAAAAGAATACCGACATGTCGAGCGAGAAACCGGGGTCGGCGAAGGTAGTGTTGTAGCCACGCTCGGCTTCGAGCAGAACGCGCAGGCCCAGCTTGCGGACGAGATCACGCGACCAGACGCCGCCGGCAATGACGACGCGGTCGAACGAGCTGGCTGTCCCATCAGCGGCGGCCACCGTTACCTTGTCACCATCGGGGCGGACCGCGTCGATGGTGGCCGTCAGCAGCCTGCCGCGCGCCGAGACTACGCTGCGAAGGCCCTGCAGGATTTCAAGCGGACTGGTCACCGACCACTGGTCGGGCGTCAGCAAGGCGCGTTCGAAGCCGCCCTTCAGCGCCGGCACCATGGCGCGCGCCTCGGCTACCGTGACCTCGCGATAGTCGACGCCGTAGCGGGCGCGTTCTTTCCACTCGGACAGCGCCGAACGGAAGATCGCATCGGTGTCATAGAGATAGATGGAGCCGTTGCGGCGCATGTAGATGGGCAGGCCGGCGCGGCGGGCGAGCTCCTGGTGATCAATCAGCGCTGTCTTCATGATGAAGCCGAGGGCGGCGGTGGCGCGGGCGACCTGAGAGGGGCGCGCCGAATAGACGAAGCGGGCGAGCCAGGGCGTCAGCGCCGGCAGGTCGCGGGCGCGCAACGTCAGCGGCCCCAGCGGATCGAGCAGCCAGCCGGGAACCGAGGCGAGAATCGACGGCCGGGCGAGCGGCGAAATCTCGGGCAGGTTCAGGATGCCGGCGTTGCCGGTCGAGGCCGGGCGGGCGTCGGGGTCGCGCTCGAAGACGGTGACGTCGAATCCCTCGGCGAGCAACCAGACGGCGGCGGCCGACCCGACGATACCCCCGCCGATGACGGCAACGGTCGTCATTTCAGGCTCCCGGAGATTTCGGAGAGCGAGCCCGCGACCGCCCGGCCCAGCGTCACGTGGGCGTCGGGATCGAGATGGAAGCCGTCGACCGTGCTCGACTGGATGACGGTGCCGGCATCGAAGAAGCGCACGCCGTTGGCTTTCGCCATCCGGCGCATGTGGAGCGCCAGCTCTTTCGACTTCGGTTGGGCCCCGGCGAACATCTCCGCGTAGCCCGGCAGGCTGTCCTGCATCGGCGGCGGGCAGACGACGAGAATTTCCGGCAGGCGACGGCCGCGCCCGACGGCCGGGGTGGTCTTGACGATAGCGACGAGCCGGCCGACGCCGGCGGCGATATCCCAGGCCGACTTGTTGAAGCGCGCCTTGAGGTCATTAGTGCCCAGCATGATGACCACGATATCGAGGGGCTTATGGCTGGCGAGGCACGGCAGGAGATAGGTGCTGCCGTTTTTCTCGGTGCCCTCGACCGGATCGTCGTTGACGGTCGTGCGCCCGGGCAAGCCTTCCTCGATGATGTCCCAGTGAAGACCAAGCACGAGGCGCATCACACCGGGCCAGCGTTCGTCGGGAGCGTAGCGGCCGTCCGGGCGGGCGACGGTCGCGGTGCCCCATGTGTTCGAGTCGCCGTAGCAGAGGACGGTCGTTCGCGGGTGGCTATTCAACGAACGGCTCCGTGGTCAGCCGGCGGCCGACGAGGAAGGCGTCGGCGACCAAGCGCAAGGGAGCCGGATCGACGTCGGATTTGCCGGCGGCGAGGATTTCGGCGAAGCGGGCGTAGATCTGCTCGTACTCCGTCGGCTTCTCCTCGACGATCAGCTTGCCGTCGATCAGCAGGCGGGCGCCGCCGTTTTCGAGCTTGAACTTCCTGCCGCTGGCGGTCTCAAGCGTGATCTCCCAGGTCTGCGTCCCGGTATGGCGCCAGTCGAAATCGGCGGTGAGGCCCCTGCCGCCCTCGCCGTCGTGCAGTTCGAGATGGGCGGCGATCGGCGCGTCGCAGTTGGAGGGAAACGTCAGGTCGGCGCTGCCGACAAACACCGGCATCGGCAATATGCGGCTGACGATCGACAGCGCGTTGATGCCGGGATCGAAGACGCCGAAGCCGCCGGAGGTCCAGATCCATTTCTGGCCCGGATGCCAGCGGCGCACGTCCTCGCGCCAGTTAACCGCCATGTGGCTGACGCGCTCGCCGACGAGCGCCTTCTTCGCCGCGGTCACGGCGGCGTTGTATTGCGAATGCCAGGTGGTGAAAAGCACGCGGCGCTGCTGGTCGGCAAAATGGGCGAGTTCGTGCAGTTCGCTCAGCGTGGCCGCCGGCGGCTTCTCCAGCATGACGTGCTTGCCGGCGGCGAGCATGGCGCGAGCGGTGGCATAGCGTACCTGCGGCGGCGTGCAGACGGCAACCGCGTCGAGATCGGGGAGCGCGGCGACCATCTCGGCCGGATCGCGGAAGGTCGGGACACCCGCGACCGTCAGGCCCCGCTGGCTGGTGATAGCGGCCAACCGAAACTCGGGATTGCCGGCAATCGACGGGACGTGCTGGTCGTGGGCGATCTTGCCGAAGCCAATGACGCCGACGCTATGGATGGGCATGGTCTCTCCCGCGAATTTGGGCGGCCATCCTATCCGAAGGCCGGGGGAGAGAAAGCCCGCTCGTCGCTACCTGACAGCCGCGACGCAAATGGCGGCGCTAGCCCGCCTTGCGCGGGATCAGCGGCGCGCCAAGGCCGTCGTCGAAATCCGGCATCGCGTCGCCATCGGCGCCCATCAAACTTGAACGCGGGCGCTGGTTGGTGGTGGTGGCCTCGCGCCAGCGATCGACGACCGCATGGATGAAATCGGCGTCGATGGCACCGTCGGAATCCAGCTTCGCCTGCTGGCCGGACTGGCTGCGGGGCAGACGCTCGGCGGGGACGTCCTTGAAGCGGAAGCGTGTCGGCAGCGGCACGCCTTCGCCGAAGGCGATGCCTTCGCGGTTGCCGAGTGACGGCAAAAAGCCGATGAGGCTGGAACCGGCGTCGGGAACGGCTGAACGGATGATGGCCTGGTCGCGATCGTTAGAGAGCCGCATGGCGAAGACGGTCGAGCACTGCGACAGGATCGTGGCGTCGAGATCGGCCGGACGCTGGGTAATGGCGCCGAGGAAAACGCCGTACTTGCGTCCTTCCTTCGCGATGCGCGACAGCGCCTTCAGCGTCGGGCCGAAACCCAGCTTCTTGTCGGCGGGCGCGTAGCGGTGGGCTTCCTCGCAGGCGACGAGCAGCGGCGCGGCGCCGTCGCTCCAAACCCCGAACTCGAAGGCCATGCGACACATGACCGACACCACCGAATCGAGCACTTCGGCGGGGAAGCCGGCAAGCTGCATGACCGTAATCGGCTTGCCGGCAAGCGGCAAGCGGAAGAGGTCGCCGAGGACCTGGACCATCAGGTCCTCGATGAAGAGGTTGTTGAACATGAAGGTGTAGCGCGAGTCGTGGCCGAGGGTTTCGATGCGCGCGATCAGGCGGTGATACTTGGTCCAGATCGAGCGGTTCTCGAGCTTGCCCATGCGATCGTCGATGAGCTTGACCAGATCGGAAATACGGTAGGGAACCGGCGTGTCGGCCGTAAAGCCCGAACCCTGCCGGCGCAGGACGACGCGATCGCCGCGCGAGCCGGCCGCGAACTGCGCCTTGGCCATCGGGATCAGTTCCTGGAGAATCTCCATCTCCTCCTCGACGCCCGGCCGGCCGCGGAAGAAAACGTCGACAATCTCCTCGAAGTTGAAAAGCCAGAAGGGCAGCATGAGGTTCTTCGGGCTGACGACATGTGCGAGGTCACCGAAGCATTGGCCGTACTCGTTGTGCGGATCGATGAGGAAGATGCGCAGGTTGGCCTTTTTCGCCAGGATTTCGGAGAGAATGAGCGCGACCGCGGTGGACTTGCCGACGCCGGTGGTGCCGACGACCGCGAAGTGCTTGCGCAGCAGCTCCTCGAAGTTGATGTAGGCAGGCACCGTCGGATCGAGGCGCAGGCGACCGACCTCGATGGTCTCGCCGCTGCCGGTGTGATGGATGGTGGCGATGTCGCCGCTGACCAGGCGCTGGATATGGTTGCTGATGGTCGGATAGGTCGAGACGCCACGCTGGAACGACGCCTTGTCGGTGCCGTAGTTTCTGATCTCGCCCATGAAGTCGATGTCGACGACGAGGCTGCCGGAGAGGACATCGTCGGCGGCGGGCGGCGACACGTTCATGCGCACGACAGCGCCGACGATCAGCGAGGTGTCGGCCGCAATGCCGACCAGGCGGCCGATGGTGACGCGCGAGTCTTGCTCGGCGGCCTCGGTCTTGAACAGGCGGGCGATGGCGCCGGAGCCCGTTATGCCGGTGATGCGCCCGAGATCGGGAGTGGCGGTGACGTCCGAAGCCGGGGCATTCATGGGCGGCGCGTATCCTTGTCTGGCGGCCGCGGAACCCTCCCCGGCCCAGGACGACCATGCTCCATCAACGGTCAATATCCGGTCACCAAGGTCGCCGTGTTTCGATTTGAATTGTTCAGGTTATGGTAGGGAATAATCGCGGAAACCAGCCGCCGCAGGCCTGCATGAGCGACGTAGAACACATGGAAACGTACGTGCTACGGGAGAACGCAGAGATCATGCGTGGGCCAGCCTGAGATTGAGATGAGCGACCGCGAAGCAATGGAATTCGACGTGGTGGTCGTGGGCGCCGGGCCGGCAGGGCTCGCGGCTGCCATCCGGTTCAAGCAGATTGCGCCGAAGCGCTCGGTTGCCGTCATCGAGAAGGGTGCAGAAGTCGGCGCGCACATCCTCTCCGGCGCGGTGATCGACCCGATTGGCCTCGACGCCCTGCTGCCCGGATGGCGGGAAGGCGAGCACCCGCTAAAGACGCCGGTGACCCGCGACCGTTTCTACTGGCTGGGCACCGCGGGGGCGTTGCGCATCCCCAATTTCATCATGCCGCCGCTGATGAACAATCACGGCAACTTCGTCGCGTCGCTCGGCGATGTGTGCCGCTGGCTGGCGACCAGGGCGGAGGCGCTGGGCGTCGAGATTTTTCCGGGATTTGCCGCCACCGAAACGCTGCACGACGAGCGCGGCGCGGTGGTTGGCGTCGCCACCGGCGACATGGGGGTAGCCCGCGACGGCACCCACAAGCCAACCTTCCAGCGTGGCGTGGAATTGCGCGCGAGCTACACGCTGATCGGCGAAGGCGCGCGCGGCTCGCTCGCCAAGCAACTCATCCGCCGCTTCGGCCTCGACCTCGGACGCGAGCCGCAGAAATACGGCATCGGCATCAAGGAGCTGTGGCAGGTGGACCCGGCGCGCCATCGTCCGGGGCTGGTGCAACACACCTTTGGCTGGCCGCTCGACAACCGCACCGGCGGGGGCTCATTTCTCTACCACCTGGGCGACAACCTCGTGTCGGTCGGTTTCGTCGTGCACCTCAACTACAAGAATCCGCACCTTTCCCCGTTCCAGGAATTCCAGCGCTTCAAGACCCACCCGGCGATTGCGCCCATCTTCGCCGGCGGCAAGCGGCTGGCCTACGGGGCACGGGCGATCAGCGAGGGGGGCCTTCAGTCGGTGCCGAAACTGACGTTCGCAGGCGGCGCCCTCCTCGGCTGCGCCGCCGGCTTCGTCAACGTGCCGCGCATCAAGGGCAGCCACAACGCCATCCTGTCGGGAATGGCGGCGGCCGAGCATGCGGCGGCGGCGCTGGCCGAGGGCCGGGCCCATGACGACCTTGCCGGCTACGACGAGGGATGGCGGGGCTCTGCCATCGGCCGCGACCTGAAACCGGTCAGGAACGTCAAGCCGTTGTGGTCGCGGTTTGGCACGCTTGGCGGTTTTGCTCTCGGCGGCCTCGACATGTGGACGAACACGCTGGGCTTCTCGCTGCTCGGCACGCTGGGGCACGGTGGATCGGACTACGCCACGACCCAGCCCGGCGTTGACGCGGCGCCCGTGCCCTACGGGAAGGCGGATGGCGCACTCGCCTTTGACCGTCTGTCCTCGGTCTTCCTGTCGAACACGCTGCACGAGGAAGACCAGCCGGTGCACCTGCGGGTTCGCGACATGGCGCTGCAGCAGATCTCCGAGCACGACGTCTATGACGGGCCCTCGGCGCTCTATTGCCCGGCGGCGGTGTACGAGTGGGTCGAGGAGGCGGGCGGCCCGCGCTACGTCATCAACGCGGCAAACTGCGTCCACTGCAAGACGTGCGACATCAAGGACCCGAACCAGAACATCGACTGGACGCCGCCGGAGGGCGGTGGCGGGCCTAACTACCCGAACATGTAAAAGCCGGGCGCTAGTTCTTCTTCACCGCGATCGCCACCTGGCTGATGCGCTGGTTGGGTGCGTCGATGGTCACGGTCTGGTGGTCGCCCTTGGTATCGACGATGACGCTGGCCTGGAAGCCGGGACCGCGGAGATTGCCGGAAATGCGGCCGTTGGAAACCGTGCCGCTGATCGATCCGCTGATCTGCAGGACCAGTTCATCCCAGTGGCCGACCAGCGAGGCAGCCTGGTTGCGATAGTACGCGTTGATCTTGAAGTTGTAGGTGTCGCTGCTCGTGCTGCAGGCAAGCGACTGCGAGATGCTGTTCGGCTCGCTCTGATCATACTTCACGGTGCACTGAAGGCGCTCCTTCGTGCCATCGGAATAGGTGACCACGCCGTTGCCTGCCCAGCGGCCCGCGAGGCCATCGAAGGGACCACCGTCGGCGACGGCGACAGGCGAACCAAGCGTCGACAGGGCAAGAAGCGCAGCGCCCAGAAACGCAAAGCGCACTCCGTGGCGGCGAACGTGAAAACCGACTGGCGAGGAAACCATGGCGTTCGAAATCTCTCGGAGGATGGGAGGGCTCAATTGCAGCCAGTGTAGCGGTCCCGGCGGAAGAACGCTACTCGCCGAGGCCATTCGGTTGTCGACGGGACTTGACAGCAACGGCCAATCGATTCGCCACGGAAAGCGAGGCCGCGGGCGGTTAACCCGCCGCCAGGACGCGGGATCGCCCGGCCCGGCCGCGCCGTGCAACACCCGCCTGGCGGTTGTGATGCCGGTCACACGGCCCGCCAAATGGCGCCAGCGATGCCCGGAGCCGGCGGACCCCCGAAGCTATTTTCCCAACTGCCGGCGAATGGCGCGCAATTCGCCGGCGCGTTTCTTGTCCACGGTTGGATAGGCCAGATCGAGCGAACGGAAGGTTTCGAGGATAATCCGCATTACGATCAGGCGTTCATTCTCCTTGTCGTCGCCGGGGACGACGTACCAGGGCGCGTCGCGGGTGCTGGTAGCGCCGAGGCAGGCCTCGTAGGCAGCCATGTACTTATCCCAGAAGCCGCGCTCGACAACGTCATCGGGACTGAACTTCCAGTTCTTCTGCGGGTCATCGAGGCGGGCGAGCAGGCGCTTGCGCTGCTCTTCCCTGGAGATATGCAGGAAGAATTTCACCACGCGCGTGCCGTTGCGGTGAAGGTGCTCCTCCAGATTAACGATCGAGCGATAGCGCTCCTCCCATATCCGGTCATGGGTGGGCAACTCAGGCGGACTTTCGGCGGCCAGAAGCTCGGGATGGACGCGCAGGATCAGCACCTCCTCGTAGTACGACCGGTTGAATATGCCGATCTTGCCGCGCTCGGGCAGAGAGCGGGTGGTGCGCCAAAGGAAGTCGTGCTGCAATTCCTCCCCGGAAGGATGCTTGAAGCTGAATACCTGGCAGCCTTGCGGGTTGACACCCGACATGACGTGGCGGATGACGCCGTCTTTGCCGGCCGTGTCCATCGCCTGGAAAATAAAGAGCACAGCGTACCGGTTGGCGGCGTAGTGCATCTCCTGCAGCGCGCTCAGTTCGGCAACGTGACCCGCGAGCATGCGTTTGTAGTCGCCGTGCGACTTGTAGGCTGGTTTCACCTCGGTCGGCCACTTGGCGAGATCGACGGCTTCACCTTCGGGGACGCGGTAGTCGTCAGTCCTAATCTTCATCGCCGCTCCTTGCGCTTGCCGACAATGGTACCAGCGATTGAAGACCTTGGGGGAGCCGGCCAGGTACCGTCAGCGCCACGAAAATGCCCGCCGGCAGGGTATAAAGCGACCCGGGTATCTTGCGATCCCCGTCGCGGCCGGGTTTATCCTCCTGTGGGGAAACGCGAAAAGATCGATTCGAGACACCAGGACGGGTAAGCGAAGTTTGAGCGCCGAGCCACTATTCGAGATCGCAAGCGAGGGCGACCGCCTCCGGCTGGTGGCCAGCGGCGCGTGGACGACCGATCACGCCGACCGGCTCGAACAGCTTGTTGACGCCAGGGCCATCGGCGGTAGCGGCACGCAAAGCGCCGAGGTCGACATCGCCGGCATCGAGAAGATCGATACTTTCGGCACCTGGCTGCTGGAACGTACCGTCCGCCGGCTAGAGGCGGCCGGGACGACGGCGCGACTTACCGAAATTCCCGACCGCTATCGCGGCATGTTCGACAAGGTGCATGCGGCCAACCGGCAGCCTCTGCCGGAGGCTCAAAAGGAACGGGGGGTCGTCGCCCGCATCGAGCAGATCGGCGAGGGCGCCGTCGGCGTCGGCTGGGACCTGCTCGGCCTCGTCGACACGCTGGGGGCGATCGTGCTCGCCTCGGCACGCGCTCTTAGGCGGCCGCGGAATTTCCGCGTTACCTCGATCGTGCATCACCTCGATCGCGTCGGCTGGCAGGCGATCGGGATCATCCTGCTCATAACCTTCCTGATCGGCTGCATCATCGCGCAGCAGGGCATCTTCAATTTCCGCAAGTTCGGGGCCGAGGATTACGTCGTCAATCTCGTCGGCATCCTGGTGGTGCGCGAGATCGGCGTCCTGATCGTGGCGATCATGGTCGCCGGCCGGTCAGGGAGCTCGTACACCGCCGAGCTCGGCTCGATGAAAATGCGCGAGGAAATCGACGCGCTGCGGACGATGGGCGTCGATCCCGTCGAGGTGCTGGTGTTGCCGCGTATCATCGCCATGATCATCGCGTTGCCGGTGCTGACCTTTCTCGGCTCGATCGCGGCGCTGTTCGGCGGCGAGATCGTGTCGGCGCTCTACGGCGGCATGAGCCCGGCGATATATCTCTCCCGTCTCAAGGACGTCATAACCGTGGGCGATTTCGAGGTCGGCATGATCAAGGCGCCGGTGATGGCATTGATCATCGGCGTGGTCGCCTGCACCGAAGGCTTGCGGGTCAAGGGCAGCGCCGAATCGCTCGGCCTGCAAACGACCGCCTCGGTGGTCAAGTCGATCTTCCTGGTGATCGTGCTCGACGGTGTGTTCGCCATCTTCTTCGCCGCGATCGGAATGTGACGCCATGGCCGAGCAAAAACCGGTGATCGAGGTGCGCGACCTAGTGGTCGGATTCGACGACCGGATAGTGCTCGACCACCTGTCGCTCGACGTGCGGCCGGGCGAAATCCTCGGCGTGGTCGGTGGATCCGGGCGCGGCAAGTCGGTGCTGCTGCGTACGATCATCGGACTCATTCCCCAGCTATCGGGCACGATCAGCGTCTTCGACGTCGAGCGCGACATCGCGCCAGAGCAAACCTGGCGGGCGATCGAGCGGCGCTGGGGAGTCCTATTCCAGCAGGGAGCGCTGTTCTCGTCGCTGACGGCACGGGAGAACATAGAATTTCCCATGCGCCAGTACCTGCGGCTGTCCGAGTCTTTGACGGACGAACTGGCGACGGTGAAGCTCGAGATGGTGGGCCTCAGCCCCGACGATGCCAACAAATATCCGGCGGAACTCTCCGGCGGCATGACTAAGCGGGTTGGACTGGCGCGGGCGCTCGCGCTCGATCCGGAGATCGTGTTCCTCGACGAGCCGACATCGGGGCTCGACCCGATCGCCGCCGGCGAGTTCGACACCCTCATCCGCACGCTGCAACGAACGCTCGGCATCACGGTGTTCATGGTGACCCATGACCTCGACAGCCTGCGCACCGCCTGCGACCGGATTGCGGCGCTGGCCGACGGGCACATCGTCGCCGAAGGACCGATGTCGACGATGCTGGCCTCGCAGCATCCCTGGGTTAAGTCGTATTTCAGCAGCGGGCGTGGACGCATTATTGAGCCGGTGGACGGCAACAACCTCAGACAGGCTTGAGCCATGGAAATTCGGGCGCGGTACCTCTTGATCGGGCTGTTCGTGCTGGTGGTCGCGGCCGCCGGCATCGGCTTCGTCTTCTGGCTCTCCAACAGCGGCGGTCTCGCCGAGCGGACCCCCTATCAGGTGCGTTTCGAGGGATCGATCTCCGGCCTGTCGCGAGGATCGGCGGTGCTCTTCAACGGGGTGCCGGTGGGCGAGGTCACCGATCTCGGACTGATCGCCGACGCTCCCGGCGAGGTCATGGCAACGATCTCGGTGGCGCGCGCGACCCCGGTGCGCACCGATACCCGCGTCGGCCTCGTTTTCAGCGGACTCACCGGGACGGCCGAGGTGGCGCTGGTGGGTGGCGCGCCCGATTCGGCCCCGCTCTCTGCCAGCGGCGACCAGCCCTCCATCCTGGTCGCCGAACCGGGAGAGATAAAGGACATGACCCAGGCGGCGCGCGACGTCCTTGGCCGGCTCAATACCATTCTTGCCGACAACGCCGATTCGCTGCACGACGCCATCAGCAACATCGATACATTCTCAGGAGCCCTGGCGCGCAACTCCACCAAGATCGATGGAATTCTTCAAGGGCTCGAGCGGCTGACCGGCGGCAAGGCGGAGACGGCGCCGACAAGCTTCGACCTGACCGCGCCGAAAGATTTCCCCGGCCTTGGTCCCCTGCCCGATGCGCAACTGGCGGTGCCCAATCCGACTGCGGTAATTGCGCTCGACAACCAGAGGATCATCGAGCAGACCGCCGACGGCGAAGCGCCGGCCTTTCCCGACGCGCGCTGGGTGGACAACCTGCCGCTGGTCTTCCAGGCACGCATCATCCAGAGCTTCGAAAACGCCGGGTACCTGAAAGTCGGCACCGACGCCGGCGGCCTTCATGCGGACTATCAACTGGCCATCGCCATTCGCCAGTTCCGTATCGCGACCGCACCGGCGCCGGCGAGTGCCCAAGTCGCCTTTGCGGCGAAGATTCTCGACGCTGACGGTAAGATCGTTGCCGCCAAGGTCTTCGAGGCGAACGCACCCGCCCCTGCGGTCGATACGGCCGCGCATTCCGTTTCAGCGCTCGACGCCGCGTTCGGCAGGGCGACGACCGATCTCATCGGCTGGGCGCTCGGAGCGATAAACGCCGCCGTTGCGGCAGCGCCCCCCAAGGTCGATGCCGGCATGCCGCCCGATCTTAACGCGCCGGACGCGAACAAGCCCAACGCCGGCAAGCCAGAGGCCAGCAAGCCAGACGCGGGCAAGCCCGACGCCAACGCCGCGGCGCCGGCCGATGCCGCCCCTGCCGACCCATCGCAGCCTGCAGACAGCCCTGCCGCGCCTGCACCCGCTACGCAGGCGAAGTAGGGGGCTAGGGTCCGTTCAGGATACCGCGGGTGGAGGCGTCCGGGCCGAATTCGGTGGCGTCCTGGACGTCCATCAATTCGCCCAAACGGGTGCGGGCCCGGTTGAGGCGACTCTTGATTGTACCGACGGCGCAATCGCAGATTTCGGCGGCTTCCTCGTAGGAAAATCCCGACGCTCCTACGAGAACGAGGGCTTCGCGCTGGTCCGGCGGCAGTTTGTCGAGAGCCGTCCGGAATTCTGCCATCTCCACGGCGCCCATCTGGGCGGGCTGCGACTTCAGACCCTCGGTATGGTGGCCGTCACTGTCTTCAACCTCGCGGCGGCGCTTGCGATACTCGGAACGAAAATGGTTCCGGAGAATTGTAAAGAGCCAAGCTGTCAAATTTGTCCCGGGGCGAAAACTATCGATGTTGGCCAGCGCGCGTAACAATGTTTCCTGGACAAGGTCATCCGCCCGGTCGAGGTTGCCGCTCAACGACATCGCGAAGGCGCGGAGCCGCGGCACCGTGGCGATAATGTCATCGCGGATCGCGGGATTGAGAGCCATCCGCAGCTATCGATTGCCCTGTGGCTTGTCGAGGCGGGCAAGCAGATCGACGAAGCGGTCGGGAACGCCTTCCCGTAGAATACTATCGTGCATCGCGCGCAGCTGGTCCCCGATCGCTGCCTGTATATCCCGGTCTAGACCCGGGGACGGCTTAGACCGCCTAGCCTGCGCAACTTTGGCGGGTTTCGGGGGCAGTTTCTGTGTCTTCATCAACGTAATCTTCCGCCTGCGTCAACGCACCGTCGCTTCAGGGTATCATTCTAACTCGGAGGAGCGAATAATGTTTCACGGTCGGATACCTGCAGCGATCCTCACGCCGGGATCGCAATCCGCCCGATCTGGAGGGCCGCGCCCATGCTGACGTCTCAAACCGTAACGCAGGATCTGCCGCGTCTGCGGCGCTATGCGCGCGCGCTGTCCGGCAGCCAGGCCTCCGGCGACGCTTACGTGATCGCCACGCTGGAAGCGCTCGCCGAGGATCCCGGCGCGCTGGACAGTGAAGATGGCACAACCATTGCCCTTTATAGGGCGTTCACCAAGGTATGGAATTCGGTGAACGGCAAAACGATCCGCAAGATCGAGGTCGCCACGGTCTCGGACGAGCACATCATCCGGATCGCGCCATTGCCGCGGCAGGCCTTCCTGCTAATCGCGCTGGAAGATTTCTCCGAGGACGACGCCGCCAAGATTCTCGATATCGACGGCGCCGAAATATCTCGCCTGATCGACGAATCCGGGCGCGAGCTCGCCGAGGAGATCGCCGCAGACGTGCTGATCATCGAGGACGAGCCGCTCATCGCGATGGACCTGGAAGCGCTGGTAACCAATCTCGGCCACGCGGTCACCGGGATCGCGCGCACGCGGCGGGAAGCCGTGGACCTCGCCACGGCGCAAAGGCCGGGACTAATCCTCGCCGACATCCGCCTCGCGGACATGAGTTCGGGTCTGGATGCGGTCAACGACCTGTTGCAGCAGTTCGAGGTTCCGGTGATCTTCATCACCGCTTATCCCGAGCAGTTGCTGACCGGGGAGCGGCCGGAGCCAGCGTTTCTAATCACCAAGCCGTTCCGGCCGGCAACGGTATCGGCGGTGATCAGTCAGGCCCTGTTCTTCCAACGCAACGCACGCATCAAGCCGCCAACCGTCGACGCCTAGGACACTGGAGCCGCTTCGATCTGAGCGGCTGCCGTGTCCTCGGGCAGGGTCTCATCGCGCGACGGCGAGCGCAGGGGAAACGTCAAGTGGCAGCGCAGGCCGCCGGCGGGATACTCCAATTGAATCGTGCCTTGCAGGGTGCCCTTCACGCTCGCCTCGATGAGGCGTGAACCGAAACCGGCGGTGGCCGGTCGGCGCGCAGGCGGCGACCCCCGCTCTTCCCAGACCAGATGCACGACCGGAAGAGGCGCTTCCGCCTTCACCGTCCATTCGACCTTGACGATGCCGGAGGGAACCGAGAGCGCGCCGTGCCTGACTGCGTTGGCGGCCAGTTCGTGAAAGACAAGACCGAGGGCGAGCGTGGACGAGGAATCGAGTAGCACCGATTCGCCGACCATCTCGACACGGCCGGGAGCGGCAAAAGGCTCAAGCTCGCCGGCGATCAGCTTGCGCAGCGAAGCGCCCGTCCAATCGTCCTTGTTGAGGAAGTCATGCGTGCGGGCGACTGACATCAAGCGCGACTGGATGCGCTGGAAGGCCTCTTTGGGATCGGGCGTCATATGCAGAGTCTGCGAAACGATCGCCTGCACGACTGCCAGGCTGTTTTTGACGCGATGGTTCATTTCGCGAAGAACCAGGCGCTGACGCATCTCGGCCGCCTTGGCGGCGGTTATGTCGATCATGATGCCAAGAGCGCGCAGCGGCTTCCTGTGCTGGGCGTCAAAGAAGACCTGGCCGGCCACGGTGCACCAGAGCTGGCGACCGTCGTCAGCCCGCTGGCAACGAAAATCGAGGGCGATGCGCCCGCGCCCCGCCGGCGCCACGGCCTCGTGCCAGACAAGCTGGAACGAGGCCCAGTCCGCCGGAGACACCAGCGGCCGCAATATATTCTCGTCGGAAGCGGCGTCTTCCGGCAATCCCCAAAGGCGCTTGAACTGGCTGGACCAACGCTGCTCGCCGGTAACCAGATCGTAATCCCAGGTTCCGACCGCATTCGCCTCGACGGCGAGGCGGTGGCGCTCCTCGCTCAGGCGCAGCGCTTCCGCTGCTTCCTTTCGCTCGGTAATATCGCTGTTAACACCAATCATCTCGAACGGCTTGCCCGATGCGTCATAACGGATGAGCGCGCTGGCGCTGATCCAGCGCACGGCGCCATCCGGTCGGACGATGCGGAATTCGGAATCGAGGAAGCTGCCCGGCGGCGGAAGGTTCGCCGCGTCATAGCCCACGGCCTCGCTATCTTCGGGATGGACCAGAGAAAGAAACAGGGCGCGTAACGGATTGGCCGAGTGCTCGACGCCGAGCAGCTGATATTGCATCTCATCCCACTGCTGCTCGCCGCTGGTGAGTTCGTAACGCCAGGTTCCCATGCGACCGGCGACGAGGGCAATGCGCAGTCTCTCCTCGCTTTCGCGCAGCGCCTGCTCGCTGCGCCGGCGGGCGTGGATGTCCTGCAGGGTGCCGACGCCGCGGATAGCGCGGCCGGCGGCGTCATAGCTCACGCGACCGTGGGTGCTCACCCAGCGCTCGGCGCTATCGTCAGCCCGCCGAATGCGAAACTCGGCGTTGATGTTTGCCATGGACGGGGCGGTATAGGCGCGGTCGTAGGCCTCCATGACCCAATCGTGATCGTCCGGGTGGATCAGCGCAGAAAATAGCGCGGCGTCCGCCTTGCTGTCGGCGGACAGGCCGAGGATCTTGAAGAATTCGGGCGACCATCGCCGCTCGCCGGTGGTGGCATTGACATCCCATATGCCGATGCCGGTGGCTTCGACGGCCAGGCGGAATCGCTGCTCGCTTTCGCGGAAGGCGCGCGCGGTTCCCGTCTCGCCACTGAGATCGAACAGCTCGACCACCGCGACTGCCTCGCCGCTCGCAGCATCAAGCGGGACAACCCGGAAGCCGTATCGGCGCTCCGTGCCATCGGCGATCCGGATTGCTTCCTCACCCTCGCCGCCGCCGGCGGAACTGAGGGTACGGCCGATGGAGCTGTCGCCAAAAGGGCGCGAATTTTCCCGCGAGAGCAGCGCGCCAAGAGACTTGCCGCGCCCTTGGGCCAGCGAAAAGCCCGTCAGGACCTCGGCGACGGCGTTAAGAAAGCGGCAGGTCTGACCCTCAACAACAAAGACCGCAACCATTCAGGCAAGCCCGGAATTGTTACTCCAAGAGGGCAAGTTCGCGCGGGAGAGCCCGCCGCATGCTCGGTATACCTCGTCGGAAACTTTGGGATCGGCTGTTTTCACCGTCTTTTTCCTCGGTCGGTTTGTGATGAAACGCGGCGGCCGACGTTCGGTTCCGGTAAAAAAAATGCAGACGACCCGCCACTCCTTGCCGGAACCATTTCCAGTACCCGGCTCCAGTACCCGGCGTTTTCGTGCGGGCTTCGGAACCGCTTCCCCGCCCCCCTCAGCGGTCCGGAGTACCACGTCTAAGGCCGCTCCGTCACAGACGGAGCGGCCTGTTCGTCTCTTCATGCACGAGCATTCGTTGATCGAGCGCGCAAACAATCGGCGCGGTCGCGGCGGGCTCGCGCATCGCCGGTAGCATCGAAGGGTTGCCCGAAATCTCGCTCACCATCGGCGAAGCCGAAGGCGCCCGGGCGAACTACGCCACCGCTGTCGCCTTGCCCGCCGTCGGCTTCAGGCGGCCGCGATCACGAACTAATCATCAAACTTGAGCCCGCTCAATTGACAAGCGTCGCCTTCCATCGGTGCGGCGCATGCCTCCCGGACGCTCCGGTTTTCGCCGCGCCCGACGTAGTCGCGCCGACCCGCGGGTGAAGCGCT
>DATCBY010000018.1:0-59482 GCA_036511595.1 Bauldia sp. | reverse complement strand
GAAGCCATCACTCTTCCGATATTTACCCCGGGCGTTGGTGGGCGTGAAAAGGGCGGCGAAGCGCACCATCGTGTCGGCGCGAGCGGCCTCGACGCCTGGCGTTCGATCAGGCCGTGTCGAGGTGGCCATCCTTGTCGACCTTGGCAAAGCAGGTCCGGCAGCGCAATCGCGCCGGCTCGGCGAGCGCGAAGGGGGAGAGTTCGCTGACGACCTGCAGGCCGCACAGCGTTTTCAGGTAGCCCTGCCTGAGGCGGCCGAGGTGGGACGGCGCCAAGTGGATGCGCTTGTCGGCAAGGGCGTGGACCGGAATCGTGCGGGCGGGTTTCTTCACCGGCGCAAGGATAGCAGCGTTGTCCCGAAGCATCGACCTAAACGCCGAGTGGCCGCCTCAGTGCGGCTCGCCGCCTTTTAGGAAGCGCAGCCCGAAAGCATCAGCGCGTCATCCGAACGGTTGAGGTTGGTTTGGGATGCGGAGCGCCGAAATAGAAAAACCGCCGGCAAATCCCAGCGCGGGACCTCAGCCGACGGTTTCAATAGTTGGGGTCTTGGACCGCTCGGGGATTTGGGGCACCAAGCGGACGACCCCGGAAGTCTGTCCGGATCGCGCGGGCGGATCAACCCGGGGACCTTGTGGAAAGCGGGGAAGATTGCACACGGCCCTGCCATGCGGGGCGGCCTGGTCGAACGGAACTGGCCAAGCCACACCCGACAGTTCGGGTGCGGCGAACCGATAATTTCGGCGTCGCCAAAGCCAGCAAATCCGCCGTGTTGTGCCATTTCGAGCGAAAGGATGAGGCGGCGATAACCGCTTCCTCCAATTGAGCATTAACCTGCCGCGGCGTATTCTTGGCGTTTGGAGCGGGAACGGTCCGCCTGAAGCGGCGTTTTCCTTCGTGTCCCGCTCGCGTAACCCCGCAGGAGTGTAGAAGTCATGGCCGCGCGTGCTTACTGGCAGGGCCAGATCCGGTTGGCCCTCGTGTCGATCCCGGTGCAGGTTTTTTCCGCGACCAAGACGGCGGCGCGGGTTTCGTTCAACCAGATCCACAAGCCGAGCGGCAAGCGCATCCGCTACGAGAAGGTCGTGCCGGGCGTCGGCGCGATTGATCCGGACGACATCGTCAAGGGCTACGAGGTGGAGAAGGGCAAATACGTCCTGATCACCGACGACGAGATCGAGGACGTGAAGCTTGAGGCCAAGCACACCATCGACCTCATCCAGTTTGTCGACGAGGGCGAGATCGATCCCGTCTTTTTCGAGAAGCCGTATTTCGTGGCGCCGGACGAGGATGAAGTCGCCGGCGAAGCTTATGTCGTGCTGCGCGATGCGCTGAAGCAATCGAAGAAGATCGGGCTCGGCTCGCTGGTGGCGCGCGGGCAGGCGAGCATCGTGGCGCTTCGTGCCGCCGGCAAGGGGCTGATGATCGAGACGCTGCGCTACGCCGACGAACTGCAGAATTCGGAGCAGTATTTCTCGACGGTGCCCGGCGCCAAGCCGGAGAAGGAATTGCTGTTGCTGGCGACCGAGCTGATCGGGCGCAAGGTGGCGCCGTTCGATCCGAAGGCGTTCAAGGATCAGTACGACATCGCGCTGCGCGAACTCATCGACGCGAAGATGGAGCATCGCAAGCCGCACGAGATCGAGCAGCCGCAGCTTGGCGCCAGGGTCATCAACCTGATGGAAGCCCTGAAGCGCAGCGTGAAGAGCGGCGGTGCGCCGGCCAAGGGCGCGAAAGCCGCTGCGGCTGAGGCTCCCGCGCCGACCAAGAAGGGGCGGGCGAAGGCGGCGAAGTCCGCCAAGACTCCGGCCAAGGGGCGGCGGGCTGCTTAGCGCGACTGGTGCCCGCCGCGTAGATGGCCGGGTCGGGCCCGACCATGACGGGAGCGGGTGCGGGACGGTCGTGCCCTATGTTTTGCTCCTGGGTCCCCGCTTGCGTGGGGGAAAAGCGGAGAGACACCGTGAACCACGACCATTATGCCGATGCCGATCTTCGCGCGATGCTGGCGCCGCCGAAGACCATCGCGATTGTCGGGGCTTCGACTAATCCGGCGCGGCCGGTGTACGGCGTGATGGCCTACATCCTGCGCGCGGGCTACGGGTGCATTCCGGTCAATCCGGGGCAGGCCGGAAGGGACATCCTCGGGCAGAGGGTTTTCGCGCGGCTCGCCGACGTTCCCGAGCCGATCGATATCGTCGATATTTTCCGCCGGCAGGAAGCACTCGCCGGTGTTGTCGACGAAGCGCTGGCGCTTTCGCCGAGGCCAAAAGCGATCTGGATGCAGCTCGATCTCCGCGACGATGCTGCGGCCGAGAAGGCGGAAGCGGCCGGGATGACGGTAGTCATGGATCGCTGCATCAAGGTTGAGCACGCCCGCGTTCTGTGATGGTGTTCACTGATTTTGGCCATCTCCGCGACTAACACGGGGAGACGCCGAAACGGGGGAGCGCCATGGACTTCTACCTCATCCTCAAATTTCTCCACGTCGCCAGCACTGTCGTCTGGATCGGCGCCGGCGTGGGCCTGGTTATCCTCGGGATCGCAGCGAACAGCCGCAAGGACAACGCCGGCTTCGTGCGCATCATGCAGGATGTCGTGTTTCTGGCACCGCGCGTTTTCGTGCCGGCTTCATTGGCGACGCTGGTCTTCGGTGTCGCCGCCGCGTGGACATCGTTTGGTTTCGAGATGTTGTGGATCGACCTCGGCATCATCGGGTACGCGGCGACGTTCGTCACCGGCAACTATTTCCTGCGTCCGCGCGCCGACCGGATCACCAAGCTGGTCGCGGAGGGCGGCGCATCCGATCATGCGGTGGCGGCCGGCCGCGAGCTGCTCGGGCTCGCCAAGTTCGACTACGCGCTGCTCTTCATCGTAGTCGCCGACATGGTGTTCAAGCCGACGCTCGACCAATGGGGCGTTCTCGTGGTGTTGGCGATCGTGCTGGCCGGGGCGGCCGTGCTCTTCCTGGTGCCGGTCATACGGGGTCATCATCTGGTTGGCGTGGCTTCCGCCTGACGTGCTGAACGCGCGAATAGCATTCTAGCCGCGAGGCAATTGCCGGCAGCATTTTGCCTTTTGGCACAGCCTTCGCGGGTCTAACCATTTCCGCATGGCGCGAAACGCGCCGGCACTTTTCGAGGAGACGACCCATGAGTGACGATCGCGTTCCGGGCTTTGCCACCCTTGCCGTCCACGCCGGCGCCAAGCCCGACCCAGCGACGGGCGCGCGGGCGACGCCGATCTACCAGACGACGTCTTTCGTCTTCAACGACACCGAGCACGCCGCCAAGCTGTTCGGCCTGCAGGCCTTCGGCAATATCTACACGCGCATCAACAACCCGACGCAGGACGTGCTCGAGCAGCGTGTCGCCGCGCTGGAGGGCGGCACGGCGGCGCTTGCGGTGGCGTCGGGCCACGCGGCACAGGTCATCGTGTTTCACACGTTGCTGCAGCCGGGCGACGAGTTCATCGCCGCCAAGCAGCTCTATGGCGGCTCGATCAACCAGTTCAACAACTCGTTCAAGAATTTTGGCTGGCAGGTCAAGTGGGCCGACATCAACGACCTGTCGACCTTCGAGAAAGCGGTGACGCCAAAGACCAAGGCGATCTTCATCGAGTCGATCGCCAACCCGGGCGGTATTATCACCGACATCGCTGGCGTCGCCAACATCGCCAAGCGGGCGGGCGTGCCGCTCATCGTCGACAACACGCTGTCGACGCCGTACCTGATCAAGCCGTTCGAGCACGGCGCCAATATCATTGTTCACTCGCTGACCAAGTTCCTCGGCGGGCACGGCAATTCGATCGGCGGCGCCATCGTGGACGGCGGCAACTTCACCTGGGCGGGCAACGCACGCTATCCGATGCTCTCGGCGCCGCGGCCGGAATACAACGGCCTCGTCATCGGCGACACGTTCGGCAATTTCGCCTTTGCCATCGCCACGCGCGTGCTCGGCCTGCGCGACCTTGGGCCGGCGATTTCGCCGTTCAATGCGTTTTTGATCCTCACCGGCATCGAGACGCTGCCGTTGCGCATCCAGACGCATTCGGACAACGCCAAGACGGTGGCCGAGTATCTCGCCGGCCACAAGAAAGTGACGTGGGTGAGCTACGCCGGGCTGCCCGGCGATCGCTACCATCAGCTTCAACTGAAGTATGCGCCGAAGGGCGCCGGCGCGGTGCTGACCTTCGGCATCGAGGGCGGCGACGAGGCGGGCAAGAAGCTGGTCGAGAGCGTCAAGCTGTTCTCGCACCTCGCCAACATCGGCGACACGCGCAGTCTGATCATCCACCCGTCATCGACTACGCACAGCCAGCTGACGCTCGATCAGCGGAAGGCGGCGGGGGCGGGGCCGGACGTGGTGCGCCTGTCGGTCGGCATCGAGGATGTCGCCGACATCATCGCCGATCTCGAACATGCGCTAGCGAAAATCTAGCAATCCGACCGTTGCAGGGATGGCAACCCGCTATCCCTGCGCCGGCGGCTCTACCACCTGGATGCCGACGTAGTGAAAGGCAGGGGAGGAGATGGCGTCGGTGGAATAAGTGCCGCTGCTCGTCTTCGAGACGACGACGATCGTCATGTCGGCCCCCTGTATCTTGTACACCTGCCTCTGGCTGAGACTTTTGGTCGACACGTGGCTGTCGACACGGATCGGACAGAAGCCGCCGGGGGTTGCGTCGACGCCGAACAAGACATTGTAGGCGCACGCGGTTGCCGGGGCGGCGGCGCGGACGCCGGGAGCTGCAAGCAGCATGACCGCGAGACAAAAGCTGCCGGGAATTGCGAGGCGGTGCATGAGATGACTCCGGTACTGGCGGTCGTTAACCTTTCATGAACCATTCAGCCGGTCAAACGGCGAAGCCCGCGTCTCACTGGGGAAAAAACCTATGCGCAGAAGAGTTTTGGGCGTGCTGATCGGGGCGATGCTGGCCATTGGAACGCCGGCATTGGGCGACGTTTCCCACCCCTGGGACGCGACCTGGGCGGGCGGCTTCGACAACGGCGCCGACGGCGTGCAGATCATCATCGCCGGCGATGAGGTTATCGGCTTCTTCTTTCACGGCGACTACATCGACGTTGCCAGCCAGCCGATCGCGGCAGACGGCTCGCTGGCGTTCACGTGGGACGGCGGTAGCGGCAAGCTCATCGCCAAGGGCGAGCAGCACCGGCTCGCCATTCACGAGAAGGGCGCTGCTGACAGGGTGATCGAACTGAAACAGGATCACTGATCGCGGCAGGCGCAAACGAAAGCGCCGGAGGAATGACCTCCGGCGCCTCATTCGTTGCGGCCGAATGTGGCCTAGCGAATGACCTCGACCTGCGGCAACTGCTGCTGTTGCGCCGGCTGCTGGCCGTCTCCGAGAAATTTGCGCAGGTTCTTTATCCGGATGTTCCCGGTCGCCGGTGCGGTCTGCACAACCGGAGCCTGGGTAACCGTCGTCGCCGGCGTGGCGACGTTGCCCGCGGGATCGCCCGCATCGGGGGTCGGCACGGTCTGCACCTTGGTGAGGCCGGTGCCGGCGCCGGCCTGCGTCTTCAGGTGGAATTCGGCGACGGCGGCGGGATTGGGCGTCACCGTCATCCGGGCCGGCGTCAGCGCCGCGACGAGGCTGAAAAACGCTCCCTTCTTGCCGATGTTCCGCGTTGGCGCGACCGTTGCCGGCCGGCCGGACGGCAGATTGGCTATGGTGAACTGGCAGAAGGTATTCCCGTTCGGGCCCGGTCCACTGAAGGAGGACTGGGTCGCGGGGAAGCTTTGGGTGGGCGCGACCCCATCCTGCTCGGGCCAGGCGATCACCGGGGCCGGCCCGGTCTGCACCTGCGCGGCGAAGCCGAAGGCGCCGCAGTCGTTCGGGCCGGCCGCCTTGCCGTTTTCCCAGACGACGTCGCCGTTGACGACGCCTGCCGCATCGCCCTGCCACGCGTTGGTGACGAACAGGTAGAGGCTGTTTTCGGAGGGAACGCCGACAGCGCCGGTCAGGCGGTATTGCGTGCCGAGGGTGGCGCGGACCTTGGCATTCAAGCCGGCGAGCTGCTGTTGCGCGATTGGCAACTGGACCTGCTGCCTGGTCAGTGCATCGAGGACGGACTTCAGGAACAACGGGCCCTTGTACCAGTCGACCGCCTGCTTGACCGCGTCGGCAATCGGCCCGACTGGCGTCAACGTAGCGCTGGTGATCGAGGCCGTCGCGGTGATCAGGCTGATGGCTGGGTCGGGCTGGCTGCCATCGGGCCGCAAAACATTGACCGACAGGGACAGCCGCGCGGTGAGGTTGAAGGAGAGCGACAGCCGCGGATCACCCCACTTGTCGACATACGGCTGGGTGGCGGTGAACTCGACGGAGCCGCTGGTGGCATAGAAGAAGGTGAGGTTCGGGTTGCCGTACTTGTCGAGGCCGCCGGAGCCGATGGTGAGCGAGCCCGACGGAGCGAGCTGGCAGACAGTGTCGTAGCCGCGGTACTCGTCGTTCTTGTATTCGACGGGCGACTCGATCCGCGCCTTGAGCTGGGCGCGGGTCTTTGCGGTGTTGTCTGCCCACGCCTGGTCAACCTGACCTTCGAGCGTGGTTACGTCGTTGGAGACCAACTGCAGCCTCTGCTTGCCCGGCGCGTGGGCGTCCCAGCCCTGCAGGTAGGTCTTGATCGGCATCGTCGGCATGGGCGCTGCCGGCGAACCCGGCGAAGGCGATGGCGGCAACCGCAAGAGCGGCTGCCGAGAGGAGGATGGTGCTGCTGATTTTCATGACTCAGTCCCCGTGGTTGGTGTTGCAATGCGGGGCGTTTTGAGGGCGCGGGGCGGAATGCATTTCGAACGATACGTTTATCGGCGGTTCAGACAGGCGACGGTTCTCGCCGCAGGAGGCTTCGCCACTCAGGCTGGAAAGGCGCGGCTTTCCGCCTCTTGCGCATCGGCGGGTATTGCACACATCTAGCGCTTCACGCCGCGGTGGCGCCCTGTGAAGCCGGTCACATGAACATCATTGAAGTCAGGAACCTGTCGCGCGCCTACGGCGACGTGAAAGCCGTCGACGACATCAGCTTCGACGTCGCCGAGGGCGAGATCTTCGCCTTCCTCGGGCCTAACGGCGCCGGCAAGTCGACGACCATCAAGATGCTGACGACGCTGCTGAAACCGACCACTGGCACCATTCGCGTCAACGGCCACGACCCGGTCACCGAGTCCGACGCCGTCCGCCATTCCTTCGGCATCGTCTTCCAGGACTCGGCCGTCGACGACGAGCTGACCGCGTGGGAGAACATGGAGTTCCACGGTGTGCTCTACGGCGTGCCGAAGGTGCGCCGGCGGCAGCGCATCGACGAGCTGCTGACCTTTGTCGAGCTTTCCGACCGGCGTAACAGCCAGGTCAAGGAATTCTCCGGCGGCATGCGGCGGCGGCTGGAGATCGCGCGCGGGCTGCTGCACACGCCACGGGTGGTCTTTCTCGACGAGCCGACTCTGGGACTCGACCCGCAGACGCGCAACCACATGTGGAGCTACCTGCAGCAGCTGAACCAGAGCGACAAGACGACGGTATTCTTCTCCACACACTACATGGAGGAAGCCGAGCGTGTGGCGCAGCGCATCGCCATCATCGACCACGGCAAGATCGTCGCCATGGGGACCGCGGCGTCGCTGCGCGAGGAAACCAAGACGGAATCGCTGGAGGAGGCGTTCCTGGCGCTGACCGGCAAGACAATCCGGGCGGAGGAGGGCTCCTCCACTGACCGCATGCGCATGATCGCGCGTTCGCGGCGGGGGAGGTGAGCGCCATGGGTCCCGCCATCTACATCATGTGGCTCAGGCAGATGAAGCGGTTCCTGCGCTCGCGCGCCCGCATCGTGGCCTCGCTGGCGCAGCCGCTGCTCTTCCTCGTGACGTTCGGCTTCGGCTTCAGCGCGATCTTCCGGCAGGCCGGCGCCGGCAACTACATCAATTTCCTGGCTCCCGGCATCGTGGCGATGGCGATCGTGTTCTCGTCCGTGTTCTCGGGTATCGAGGTGATGTGGGATCGCCAGTTCGGCTTCCTCAAAGAGACGCTGGTGGCGCCGGTGCCGCGCACCGCGCTGATGCTCGGGCGGACGCTCGGCGGCGCCACCGTGGCACTCATCCAGGGTGTCCTGGTTCTGGTCGTCACGATCCTGATCGGCTTCCGCCCGGCACCGTGGGCGCTGCTCGTCCCGGCGATCATCGTCATGGCGCTGATCGCGGTCATCTTCACCGCCTTCGGCACCGCGATGGGGGCCCGCATTCGCGACATGCAGGGTTTCCAGCTCATCATGAACTTCATCATCATGCCGATCTTCTTCCTGTCGGGAGCGCTCTTCCCGCTCGCCGGCCTGCCGGCGGTGATGTACTGGATCGTGCGCATCGACCCGCTTTCCTACGGTGTCGACGCGCTCCGCGGCCTGCTCATCAACGCCTCGCATTTCGGGCTGGCGCTCGATCTTGGCGTGCTGGTGGCGGTGGCGGCTGCGCTGCTGTCGATCGGCGCGTATTTCTTTTCGACGATCGAGGTTTAAGGCGGACGTTCATTTCCGGCGTGGACGGCCTCTGTGAGGCCGATCACAATTATGCCATGCGGCACTCCCGCAGCTGCCTTCGCCCGCCTATAACCGCGTCGGGCGAGTACGACGAGGACTGATCCGGATGCCTTTCACGTTGCGCGCGCTGGTTTTGGCGGCAGCTCTGGCAACGCTGGCGGCGCCGGCGCTGGCCGCTGGGTGCCAAAAAGAGCCGACATTCGACGCCTGGCTCGACGGCGTACGGGCCGAGGCCAAGACGCAGGGCGATTCACAGCACGCCATCGACGATGCGCTCAATGGCGTCGTCTTCGATCCAGCGATCGTGGCCAAGGACCGGGCACAGGGCGTCTTCACGCAGGATTTTCTCCAGTTCTCCGACCGCATGGTGGCGGGCTACCGCACCACCAACGGCAAAGCCAACATCGCCAAACTCGGCAGCGTCTTCGCGCGCATCGAGAAACAGTATGGCGTGCCGGCGCCGGTGCTCACCGCCTTCTGGGGGCTGGAGACCGATTTCGGCGCCGTGCAGGGCAATGGGCCAACGCTGACGTCGCTGGCGACACTTGGCTACGATTGCCGGCGGCCGGATTTCTTCCGCACTCAGCTGCTTGCCGCCATCAAGATCATCGACCGGGGCGATCTGACCGCCGACCAGATGCGTGGTCCGTGGGCCGGCGAACTGGGGCAATTGCAATTCATCCCGGAGCGCTACTTCGACTTTGGCGTCGACTTCGACGGCGACGGGCGCATCGATCTGCTGCATTCGTCGGCCGACGCACTTGCTTCGGCGGCTAACTATATCAAGAGCCTCGGCTGGCACGCCGGCGAGCCGTGGCTGCAGGAAGTGGCCGTGCCGGACTCCTTGCCGTGGGAGAAAGCCGATCTCACCATCAAGCTGCCACTGTCGCAGTGGTCGGCGTGGGGCGTGACGCTGCCGGGCGGCAAGCCGCTGCCCGAGAAGGGGCCGGATGCCTCGCTCATGCTCCCGATGGGGCGTAACGGGCCAGCGTTCCTCGCCTATCCCAACTTCGACGTCTACCTGCAGTGGAACAACTCGCTGGTTTATTCCACCACGGCCGCCTACCTGGCGACGCGGCTGGCCGGCGCCGGGGCGGTGGCGCGGGGCACCGCCGGCGACGATCGCATCAGCGTGGCCGACGTCAAGGCGCTCCAGTCGCTGCTCGCCACTAAGGGCTACGACATCGGCAAGGCCGACGGGATCATCGGCGCCTCGACGCGGGCGGCGGTGAAGGCCGAGCAGATCAAATACGGGTTGCCGCCGGATTCTTATCCTTCGGATGCGTTGCTCGACAAGCTACGCGGCGGGTAGCTTAGCCGGCTAAGCCTTGACGCGGACGTAGCTGCCGGGTGCGGCTTCGATGCCTTTGCCGACGGGACGGGCTTTCACCTGGCTGTCGTCCTGCGCCTCGATCCATTTCTGCCAGTGCGGCCACCAGGAACCGGGGTGTTCTTTGGTCTTCTTCAGCCATTCGGCGTAGCCGTCGCCCTTGGGAGCGGGGCCGGTCCAGTATTGGTGCTTGTTGCGCACCGGTGAGTTGATGACGCCGGCGATATGGCCGGAGCCGGCGAGCACGAAGGTGACTTTGCCGCCGAAGAAGGACGAGCCGTAGAAGACCGAGCGCGCCGGGGCGATGTGGTCCTCGCGGGTGGCGAGATTGTAAACCGGCACTTTCACTTGCTTCAGGTCGAGCGTGATGCCGCCGATGTCCATCGTGCCTTCGGCGAGCGTGTTATCGAGGTAGCACTGGCGCAGGTAGAATGAGTGGTTGGCCGCCGGCATGCGCGTCGTGTCGGAATTCCAGTAGAGCAGGTCGAAGGGCGGCGGTTCCTTGCCCTTGAAGTAGTTCGAGATGACGTAGGGCCAGATCATGTCGTTGGAGCGCAGCATGTTGAAGGCCGCCGCCATGTTGCGGCCCTCGAGATAGCCGCGCACGCTCATCTGCTTCTCGACCGCGGAGATCTGTTCCTCGTCGGCGAACACTTTGAGATCGCCGGCGTAGGTAAAATCGACCTGCGTTGCGAAGAGGGTCGCCGACTTGATGCGGGTATCGCCGGTGGCGGCCATCCAGGCGAGCGCGACCGACAGGATCGTGCCGCCGACGCAATAACCGGCGGCATTGATCGCCTTGGCGCCGGTTACCTTGCCGATGACGTCGAGGCTCTCGATCACCCCGGCGCGCATGTAGTGCTCGAAGCTCTTCCTCTCCTGATGCTTGTCCGGGTTTACCCAGGAGACGACGAAAACCGTGTGGCCCTGCGCGACCGCCCAGCCGATGAACGATTTCTCCGGAGTGAGGTCGAGGATGTAGAACTTGTTGATCCATGGCGGCACGATGAGGAGCGGGCGCTTCAGCACCTTTTTCGTGGTCGGCTTGTACTGGATGAGCTGGCAGAGGTCGTTCTGGTGGATGACCTTGCCGGGCGTGGCGGCAAGGTTCTCGCCGAGCTTGAATTCGCCCCTGCCCGACTGGCGGATCTTCAGCTCGCCGTGGCCGGCCTTGATGTCCTCGGCCAGCATGTGCATGCCACGAACCAGGTTGCCGGCGTTTTCGGCGAGGGTCTCGCGCAGCACTTCCGGGTTGGTGAAGGCGAAGTTCGACGGCGCCAGCGCGTTGGCGATCTGGCGGACGTAGAAGGCGGCCTTCTGGCGGGTGTGCGGCTCGAGGCCGCCGGCGTCTTCCACCATCGCGGCGGCCCAGCGGGCGGTGACGAGATAGAATTGCTTGAGGAAGTCAAAGAACTGGTTGCTGGACCATTCCGGGTCGGCAAAGCGCCTGTCGCCGGGATCAGGCGAGGCGAAGGGCGCCGCCGGAAGGCCTATCATGCGCTGCAGCGAAGCGGTCCACAGGCCGGTGTAGGCGGCGAAAAGGCGGTTCTGCGCTTCCAGCGCCCGCCCGGGCTCGGCCAGCCAGTATTTGCCGACCTCGTCCAGCGTTTTCACGACCTCGGCCAGATTGTTGCCAAAATCGGGCGTCGCAAGGCTGCCCTCGCGCGGCTTCAGATAGGCGGATGCAGCCTTGCCCGCCTCCTCGAGGAGGCGCGCCAGATTGCAGGCGAAGGCTTCCGGATCGCGGATTCCGAACGTGTTTCCCGGGAGGGCGCCTGCGTCAGTCATCGGACTCGCGTTACAAACTCACGCTTACTCGTGATTTCGACATAATACGCAGGTAGTTAAGGTCTGGCTCATGGATTCGAAAGTAGGGGTTTAACGCTTTGCTCACCACCCCGGCCCACCATCCGCACCGCATCACCGGAACGGACGTGAATCTCATGCGACGGACACTTGCCGCGGCACTGGTTGCAACAGCGGTGCTGGCGCTATCCGGCTGCGGCTACACGATGAACGAGTTTGCCCAGAAGTCGGCTTCCGCAACGCCGGCGTCCACCGAACCCGGCGCGCTGCCCATGAAGCCGGCCACCTACGTGGTCGATTCGCCGGCGACGCCGCCGGCTGCCGCTACGGCGAGCGGCTTCCCGAATCTCAACCAGGTTCCGACCGACCAGAAAGCCAAGCTGCTGACGCCCGAGGAAAAGGCCAAGGTGATCGCCGACCTGGAGTCGCTGGCGAAAAGCCAGGAAGCGGCCATCGAGAAGGCCCGGAAAGCCGACGGCGCCAAGTGCGACGATGCCGTGCAGAAGTCGCTCAATCCCGAGGCCAAGCTGAAGAGTGCAGCCGCCGGGCAGGGGTGCTAGAAGACCGCCCAGATTTTTCGCGGCGGCTGGTTTCGGGACGGAAGCGATGAGCGATTTCTACAGTGTGCGGCGGCTGCCGCCATATGTCTTCGAACAGGTCAACCGCCGGAAGGCCTCGGCGCGAGCCGCAGGCGCCGACATCATCGACCTCGGCATGGGCAACCCGGACCTGCCGACGCCCAAGCACATCGTCGAGAAACTTGCCGAGACGGCGCGCCGCGAGGACACGCACGGTTACTCCGCCTCGCGCGGTATCGGCGGCCTCCGCAAGGCGCAGGCGGCTTACTACGCCCGCCGCTTCGGCGTGAAACTCGACCCGAACACGCAGGTCATCGCCACTATCGGCTCGAAGGAAGGCTTCGCCAACATCGCCCACGCGATCACGGCGCCGGGCGACGTGGTGTTGTGTCCCAACCCCAGTTATCCGATCCATGCCTTCGGCTTCTTGATGGCGGGCGGCGTCATCCGTTCGCTGCCGGCGACCCCGGGACCGGATTATTTCCATGCGCTCGAACGCGCCGTCATGCACTCGACGCCGAAGCCGCTGGCGATCGTGCTCTGCTACCCGTCGAATCCGACGGCGGAAGTCGCCGACGTCGATTTCTATCGCGACATCGTTTCCTTTGCGCGGCGCAACGACCTGCTCGTCCTTTCCGATCTCGCCTACGCCGAGGTTTACTTCGACGGCAACCCGCCGCCCTCGATCCTGCAGGTTCCGGGCGCGATCGACATCGCGGTCGAGTTCACCTCGATGTCGAAAACGTTCTCCATGGCCGGCTGGCGCGTCGGTTTCGCGGTCGGCAACGACCGCCTGATCGCGGCGCTCGGCCGGGTAAAGTCGTACCTCGACTACGGCGCGTTCACGCCGATCCAGGTGGCGGCGGCGGCGGCGCTCAACGGGCCGCAGGAGTGCATCGACGAGATGCGCCAGACCTACAAGGGCCGGCGCGACGTGCTGGTGGATTCGTTCGGCCGCGCCGGTTGGGACATTCCCTCGCCGAAGGCGTCGATGTTCGCGTGGGCGCCGATCCCGGAGAAGTTCCGGGCACTCGGCTCGCTCGAATATTCCAAGCTGCTGATCGAGAAGGCGGACGTGGCGGTGGCGCCGGGGATCGGCTTCGGCGAGCACGGCGACGGCTATGTGCGCATCGCGCTGGTCGAGAATGAACAGCGCATCAGGCAAGCCGCGCGCAATCTCCGCCGGTTTCTTGATTCAGCCGACAAGACATTGCACAACGTCGTGCCGATGACGACCACCGCGCGCCGATAGATTCCACCCGCTTCCCCGGTTTTGCCGCGGCGGCGGCCCGGGGAGAAAACACTTGTATCTCCAGAAGTTTAGCCTTGGCGGCAAGACAGCGCTGGTGACCGGCGGCACGCGCGGCATCGGGCTTGGCTGTGCCGAGGCGCTGGGCGAGGCGGGGGCAAAAGTCATCATCACCGGGACCGATGCAAAGGGCGGGGCGGAGGCGGTCGCCACGCTGAAGGCGAAGGGCGTGGCCGCCACCGCCATCGTGCTGGACGTGACCGACTCGGCGGCGGTGACCCGCGCGGCCGATGAACTCAATGCGAACGGTGCAATCGATATCCTCGTCAACAATGCGGGTATCGCGCGGGGCGATATTCCTGCCGAAGACCTCGACGGCGCGCGCTGGCTGGCGGTGATGGACGCCAACCTGAACGGCACGTTCTGGTGCGCGCGCGCCTTCGGGCGCGCCATGCTGAAGCGCGGGGCGGGCGCCATCGTCAACGTCGGTTCGATCTCGGGCGAGATCGTCAACAAGCCGCAGAACCAGTCGCACTACAATGCATCGAAGGCGGCCGTGCACCATCTCACCCGCTCGCTTGCAGCCGAATGGGCGAGCCGCGGCGTGCGCGTCAACGCGGTGGCGCCGACCTACATCGATACGCCGATGAACCAGTTTGTGAAATCGGAGACGGCGAAATACGAGACGTGGCTCGCGATGACACCGATGCACCGCATGGGAACCGTCGAGGAGATCGCCTCGGTCGTGCTGTTCCTGGCGTCGGACGCGGCAAGCCTGATGACCGGCGCGATCGTGCTGGCCGACGGCGGCTACACATCATGGTGAGGGCAGATACGATGAACGCGCCGCTTCGCCTCGGCATAGCCGGCCTCGGCAACGTCGGCGCCTCGCTCCTCCGGTTACTGGCGCGCCACGGCAACGACCTCGCCGTGCGCACCGGGCGGCCGATCTCGGTTGCCGCGGTTTCGGCGCGAGATCGCAAGCGCGACCGCGGCGTCGACGTCAGTTCGTTCACCTGGTTCGACGATCCGGTGGCGCTCGCGCGCGACCGTGGCTCGGACGTGTTCGTCGAACTGATCGGCGGCGCCGACGGTGTCGCCCACGCGGCGGTGAATGCGGCGATCGATTCCGGCAAGCACGTCGTCACGGCCAACAAGGCGCTGCTTGCCAGCCACGGCGTGGCGCTGGCGCGCGCGGCCGAGGACAATGGCGTCAGTTTGAATTTCGAGGCGGCCGTGGCCGGCGGCATTCCGATCGTCAAGACGCTGCGCGAAGCGCTCGCCGGCAACACGGTCAACCGCGTCTATGGCATCCTCAATGGCACCTGCAACTATATCCTGACCCGCATGGAGCAGGACAAGGCCTCGTTCGCAGACGCGCTCGCGGCGGCGCAGCGGCTTGGCTATGCGGAGGCCGATCCCAGTTTCGATGTCGGCGGGCAGGATACGGCGCACAAGCTGGCGCTGCTGACGGCTATCGCGTTCGGAACCGAGATCGACGCCGACTCGATCTATGTCGAGGGCATATCGTCGATCACGCCGGCCGATCTCGAAGCCGCCGACGAGCTTGGCTACCGCATCAAGCTGCTCGGTGTCGCCAGCCGCAGCGACTCCGGCATCGAGCAGCGCGTCCACCCGACGATGGTGCCGCGCTCTTCGGCGATCGCGCGCTTCGACGGCGTCACCAACGCAGTGGCAGTCGAGGCGGATTTCGTCGGCCAGCTCGTGCTTTCCGGGCCGGGCGCCGGCGGCGATGCCACAGCGTCGTCGGTGATCAGCGACATCGCCGATCTCGCGCGCGGCGACAGGGTCGGCACGTTCGGCCGGCCGGCGTCCAGCCTCGAACCCTATCGCAAGGGCGGCATCCGCCGGCACGAGGGCGGTTACTACATTCGCCTTGCCGTCTATGACCGTCCGGGAGCCTTCGCGGCGATCGCGCGGCGCATGGCCGACGCGCAGATCTCGCTGGAGTCGATCGTCCAGCGCCGCCGCGCCGTGCGCACCAACGCGCCGGAGCACCCTGTGCCGGAAGCGCCTCAACCTGTCATCCTGATCACCTACGAGACGACGGAGACCGCCGTTCGCGCGGCGCTCGACGCCATCAAGGCCGACGGCCACGTCGCCGGCGAGCCGCAGACCATCCGCATCGAACCGCTCGCCTGAGCCGGGGACATTGGCCATGACGCAGAATGTTCCATTCCATCGCGACGGGCCGTCGCTCGACCGCATCCTGACGCTGGAGCTGGTGCGGGTGACCGAGCGCGCCGCGGTCGCCGCCGCGCGCTGCCGCGGGCGCGGCGACGAGGAGGCCGCCGACCAGGCGGCGGTCAACGCCATGCGCTTCGAGCTTGGCAGGCTCGCTATCGACGGCACCGTGGTCATCGGCGAGGGCGAGCGCGACGAGGCGCCGATGCTCTACATCGGCGAAGAGGTCGGCACGCGGCGAGGGCCGAAAGTAGATATCGCGCTCGACCCGCTTGAGGGCACCACGATCTGCGCCAAGAATCTGCCGAACGCGCTGGCGGTCATCGCTATCGCCGAGACCGGGCACCTGCTCAACGCACCGGACGTCTACATGGACAAGATCGCGATCGGTCCAGACTACCCGGAAGGCATCGTCGATCTTGACCGCACGCCTGTCGAGAACATCCGCGCGCTGGCCGGCGCCAAGGGCGTGCCGGTCGGCGAGATCACCGCCTGCGTGCTGGACAGGCCGCGTCACGCGAAGCTGATCGACGAACTGCGCGCCACGGGCTGCGCCATTCGCCTGATCGGCGACGGCGATGTTGCCGGCATCATCCACACTACCGAGCCGGAGACTACCGGCATCGACATCTGCCTCGGCATCGGCGGGGCGCCGGAAGGGGTGCTTGCCGCGTCGGCGCTGCGCTGCATGGGCGGGCAGATGCAGGGGCGGCTGGTGATTGCCACCGATGCCCAGCGCGAACGTGCGCACCGCATGGGCATCGCCGACGTGGCGAAGAAATTCGACATGACCGAGATGGCCAGGGGCGATGTGCTGTTCGCGGCGACCGGCGTCACCGACGGCAACCTGCTCGCGGGCGTTCACTTCGGCCGCCGCTCGATCACCACGCACACGGTCGTAATGCGTGCCGCCAGCGGGACCGTGCGCTGGATCAAGGCGGAACATCGCGATCTGGAGAAATTCGACGATCCGGTGTGAAATGGGCACGCCGCGCCGGTCGCGCGGGAGGGGCATCCGCCATGGCGATCGTGAAACTCGGTAATGGCACCCTGTCGGTCGGGGTCGATCTGCGCGGTGCCGAACTCGCCTCGATCCAGACGGCCGACGGGGCCGAGTGGCTGTGGCAGGGCGATCCCGCAATCTGGACGGGCCGTGCGCCGATCCTTTTCCCCATTGTCGGGCGCACTCCAGGAGGCATCCTCTCCATCGGCGGCCGCAAATTTGCGATGGGCACGCATGGCTTCGCGCGCGGCAGCGACTTTGTCCTCGCCGAAGCCAGCCCGGAGATGGTCCGCCTGCGGCTCATCGATTCCGAGGCGACACAGAAGCAATACCCGTTCGCCTTCGTGTTCGACCTGGTGTTCGCGGTCGAGGGCGAAACGCTGGTCATCCGCGCCGAGGTGCGCAACACCGGCGAGGCGCGCATGCCTTTCTCGCTGGGTTTCCACCCTGCCTTCCGCTGGCCGCTGCCGGGCGGAGAGGGCAGGCCGCATTTCGTGACGCTGGCCGAACCGGAGGAGCCGCTGACCAGCCGGCTCGGTGAAAAGCTTATGACCGCGCCGGGGCACGAGCCGTCGGTGTTTCGCGAAGGGCGCTACGCCCCGAAGGCCGACGATTTCACCCGCGACGCCATCATCATTGATGCGTTGGAAAGCCGGTCCGCGACTTTTGGCGTCGACCGGCGTCCGCGGGTGGTGGTCGCGTTCGCCGATTTCCCCTCGCTCGGCATCTGGCAGAAGCCGGGCGCGGCGTATCTCTGCGTCGAGCCGTGGCAGGGCATGACGCCGCTGGTCGGCGCCAGCGACGCCATCGAGAAGCGGCCGGGCATCGTCTGGCTCGATCCGGGGGAGATGCGCTCTTTCACGATGACGGTGACGCCGCTGCAGGGGGAGTAGCCTGAGAGGCGGGCAGTATTCCGCTCCAGGCCGCAGCCGCAACCTCGCGCGCGTTACGATCGATAAGATCGCCGTGCGACAGCACGATCCGCTGGAAGTCCCACGCCAGAATCCGCCGAAGCGATTTCGCTGCTGCCTGACGGTCGCTCCAGCCTATCCGGTATTCCGGCGCGGGACGGGGATTGTTCCACATGCGCAGCACGTACTTGAACCAGAACTTCAAGGCCCCTCCGATACCGGGCGTCGCGTCGGTGAAGTTCTCGATGAGGTCAACGAGGATCAAGGTGTGGCTGGCGCGGTGAAACATCGCGACTTCGCGCATGATGCGCGTGCCTTGCACGAGGACCTGGTCGATTTCACCGAGCCACTCCGCGGGCGGCACGTCACCTAGCACCCCATCATATTTCAGGCCGAGGTTCCGTCTCTCAACGCCGGGGCAGATCCATGTCTTCGCCGATGGGAACGCCGCTTGCGCGCTGGCCGTGTACAGGTGGTGGAAATTTCCCGGTGCGACTATGTGGGCGACCTGACCGAGCGCAGCGATCTCTTGGGCCATCGCCGGAGTGATGTGGCACGGCGAATGGAGCATAAGCTGGCCGGAGGCGAGGCGGATCACCGTCATCCGCGCCTCGAACCTCGTACCCGCCAAGCCAACGGGATACGGGCACAGCCATATCCGATCTGCGACATAGGGCGTGACGGGCATCGCTGATGGGACAATTTGCAGGCGGTGGTGCCAGAGGAAACGAAGATTTGCGCCATGATTTCACGACAACGTTAGAGTCCATTTCGTGACGCGGAGGCGTCGCCCATTTTGTACCCGCGCGATCTGGCAGGAACCCAAACTTTTTGCCCGGCAGGGGATGTAGAATGGCGGCCATGAGTCCTGCCGCCGCCCTGCATACGACCGGTCCGGCGCCGCGTACTTTCCTCGGCGTCGAGAAATCGCTGACCGGTAATCGCTGGGCGGAGCGGCTTACCATCGAGGGGGCGGCGAACGCGCTCACCATCGCGCAGCGACACCAGGTGCCGGACATCGTCGCCCGCGTGCTGGCGGGGCGCGGCGTGGCGGCGGATGATGTGCCGGCGTTCCTGGATCCCACGGTGCGCTCGCTGATGCCCGACCCGTCGACGCTCACCGACATGGACAAGGCGGCGGCGCGGATTGCCGACGCGATCATGGCTTCGTCGAAGATCGCGATCTTCGGCGACTATGACGTGGACGGCGCTTCATCGTCGGCGCTGCTGGCGCGCTTCCTGCGCCACCAAGGCAGCGAGGCGGAAATCTACATCCCCGACCGGCTGTTCGAGGGCTACGGGCCGAACGTCGAGGCGATCAAGTCGCTGGCCGCCGGCGGGGCGCAGCTTATCGTCTGCGTCGATTGCGGCTCGACAAGCTTCGACGCGCTGCAGACGGCGGCCGACCTGCGTGTGCCGGTGGTCGTGCTCGACCATCACGAGGTCGGCGTGTCATTGCCGCCGGCGCAGGCGATCGTCAACCCGAACCGGCAGGACGATCTTTCCGGCCTCGGCTACCTCGCCGCGGTGGGCGTCACGTTCGTGACGGTGGTGGCGATCAACCGGCTGCTGCGGCTGCGCGGCTGGTACGGGGAAGGGCGGGCTGTGCCGGACCTGCTGCAATGGCTCGATCTCGCTGCGCTTGGCACCGTTTGCGACGTGGTGCCGCTCGTCGGGCTGAACCGCGCTCTGGTGACGAAGGGCATGCTCGCCATGGCGCATCGCGACAATCGCGGCATCGCGGCGCTTGCCGACGTCGCGCGTCTCGGCGGGCCGATCGCGCCCTATCATCTGGGTTTCCTCATCGGCCCGCGCATCAACGCGGGCGGGCGGATCGGCGACGCGGCGCTCGGCGCGCGGCTGCTGACCAGCGACGACCCGGTGGTGTGCGAGACGCTGGCGATCGAACTCGACCGCCTCAACCAGGAACGACAGGCGATGGAAGCGGTCATGGTCGAGGAAGCGCTGGCGGAGGCGGACGCCGAGATCGGCACAGGCGAGGGGCCGGCGGTTATCGTCACCGGCAGCCCGCACTGGCATGCCGGCGTCGTCGGGCTGATCGCGGCGCGGCTGAAGGAGCGCTTCAAGCGGCCAGCCATCGCCATCGCCTTCCAGGCGAACGGCATCGGCACCGGTTCGGGCCGCTCCATCGCCGGCATCGACCTCGGGCATGTGATCCGATCGGCAGTCGAGCGCGGCATTCTCATCAAGGGCGGCGGGCACGCGATGGCCGCCGGCCTGACGGTTGCCGCCGGCCGTCTCGGCGAACTGCGCGCCTTCCTGGAAGGCGCGTTGCGCGCGCCGGTTCTGGCGCTGGACGGGCACCATCTCGACATCGACGCGGCGATCACGGCGCGCGGCGCCACAATCGAACTGATCGAGATGCTGGAGAAGGCCGGTCCGTACGGTGCCGGGCACCCCGAGCCGGTGTTCGCACTGCCCAGCCATCGCATTGCCTACGCCGACGTGGTCGGCAACGGGCATGTGCGCGTCACGCTTGCCTCGGCGGATGGCGCGATGCTGAAGGGTATCGCATTTCGCGCGGCGGGATCGCCGCTCGGCGACGCGCTGTTGGCGGCGCGCGGCCTGCTGCTGCACGTCGCGGGCACTCTCTCCATCGACTCGTGGCAGCAGCGCCGGCAGCCGAGCTTGCGGATTCTGGACGTGGCGACGCCGGGGTAGGCGGGCGAGGGCCCCTCGCTCCGCCAGCGGTCGGTTGCCCCACCGCTGGATTGACGCCATAAGGCGCCCATGCGCGGTCGCTCCATTCCTCTTTCGCCGGTCCGCAAGCTGGTCGTCGACCTGACATTGCTGCACGTGCCCAGCGTGCCGGTGCAGCGGATAATGAATATCGCCCCGCTGGTCGCGGCGCGGGCGGCGGCGAAGGGGCGGCCGGCGTGGAGCGCCATCTTCGCCAAGGCCTATGCGCTGGTCGCCGACGAGGTTACCATCCTGCGGCGGGCTTACGTCAAACTGCCGACGCCGCGGCTCTACGAATATCCGCAGAGCACGCTGTCGATGGTGGTCGAGCGCGAATACCAGGGCGAGATGGTGGTGCTGACCACTCTCATCCGCGATCCGGCGCGGATGTCGCTGGCGGACATCAGCGCGGCGATCCGCCACGCCAAGACCGTCCCGGTGGAGGAGGTAAGGAGCTTCAAAAGGATGCTCGATCTCGCCCGGTGGCCGTGGCCGCTGCGGCGCCTGATCTGGTGGCTTGGCCTCAATATCGGGCGCCAGCGCGGCAACTATTTCGGCAGTTACGGCATCTCGGTCTATTCGGGACTTGGCTCGGAGTCGCTCCACCCGATCTCGCCGCTGACCGGGGTGCTGAACTACGGCGTCATCGGCGCCGACGGGTCGGTGGCGGTGCGCATCATGTACGACCACCGCGTCCTCGACGGCGCGACCGTGGCGCGGGTGCTGGCGCGCATCGAGGAAAAGCTCGGCAACGAACTCCTGGAGGAACTTATCGGGATGCCGCAGCGCCCAGCCTAGCGGCGGGCGGCGCTTCGCGCCATTTTGGCAGGCCGAGGCGGGCATCGCTTGGAAATTGAGGTGTTGCCAAAAGGCCGCTACCTCGAATTGCATCAGTCCTGCCAATTATTTCGGCTGGACGGCGGTGCAACAACGCGGGCTAAACTGTCGCAGAAGAGCGGCCGCAGAGGATCGATTCTGACGTGACATGCTTTGTCCGCAGCGGTGCGCTGCTGGGCGCCTGCGTCGCCGTTTTGGCGCTTTGCGCCTACGCGATGCCGGGTGCCCGTGCCGCCGAAGTGACGGCTGCCGACCAGAAGGTTCTGCTCGTCAAGGCGCTGAAGCATCCCGACGACTACCAGACGGTGTTTGAATACGTTCGCGTGTCGGAAGAACTGCATGATTACGAGGCGGCGATCGGCGCGCTCGAGCGGCTGCTTTTCTACAATCCCAAGCTGACCCGGGTGAAGTACGAGCTGGCGACGCTTTACTATCGCTCCGGCTCGTACCAGATGGCGGTCGATTACTTCAAGAAGACGCTCGCCAGTCCCGACCTCGACGCGGATACGCGCTCGCGCATCGACGCCTACCTGCCGCTGGCCGAGAAGGAAAACAGTCCGGTCCGAACCTGGCTCTTCCTGCAGGCCGGCATCCGCTACCAGTCCAACGCCAGCTTCACGCCGTCGAGCGGTATGGTCCTCGACAGCGGGTCTGGATTTCCCGTTCCCCTCGACCTGTCGCAGCCGCATGGCGCCGACTGGAACGCCTTCGCGCTTGGGCTGTTCGCGAACGACATCGATTTCGGCAATGCGCCCGGGGACAGGTTCGAAACTCGCGTGACGGGCTATGCCACCAACCAGTTTGCGCTGCCGTCGCTGAACGTCGGGCTGCTGAGCGGGAGTTTCGGACCACGGCTCGCGCTTGCCCCGATTACCTGGCCGGGGTTGACGATCAAGCCGTATGTCGTCGGCTCGGCCATCTGGGTCGCAGGCGCTCCTTATACGACCGAGGGTGGCGGCGGCGTGACGCTGTCGGCTCCCTTCGGCAAGATGCTGACCATCACGCCTTATATCGAATGGCAGCGCGCCGACTACAGCAACGGCGATCCCGCCAATCAGCTTGGTACGGCCGACATGCTGACGGCAGCGGCGAGCGCCGCACTGAAGCTTGGCGATGCCGTGACTCTGAACGGGGGCTTCAGCTATCAGCGCTCGACCGCCGATATGCCCGACCAGTCAAACACCCAGTACAGCGAGCAATTCAGCGTCGCGTTCCGCTTCGATCCGCCCTTCGCGCATATCGCGCAAAAGTGGACGCTGACCCCGTTCGTCGGATTCACGCAGACCGCTTTCGATATTCCGAATCCGGCCGTCGACCCTGGAGTTACCCGCAGTGACACGTCGTGGCAGGCAGGTGTTGCCTTCGACACCCCGCTGACCGCCCATTTCGGCGTAGCAGGGGCGCTGACCTACCAGAATACGGCGTCCAACATCATCAACTATTCCTTTGACGACTGGTCCGCTATCATCGGGCCGACGCTGCGGTTCTAGAGAGGGCGTTCGATGCCGTGGGAAAAGCGCACCAAGGTACTGACCGCGCTGGTCGGGGCGCTGCTGTCGACGGTCGCGTCGCGGGCGATTGCGGCCACCGTAGGCTCGGTTACCGCGGTCAACCCGGCAGCGTCCGGCATCGCACCCGGCGCGGGATCGCGCTCGCTGACGCTTGGCGCGGATGTCGTCTTCAATGAAACGATCAAGACTTCGGGCGAGGGCTCGGCGCAGCTCTCCTTCCTCGACCGCTCGACGCTGAACGTCGGCCGCAACAGCAGCCTGGTGATCGACAAGTTCGTCTACGATCCCGACAGCGGCACAGGCTCGATGGGAGTCAATCTCACCAAAGGCGTGCTGCGTTTCGTCGGCGGCCAGATCAGCCATACCTCAGGCGTATCGATCACCACGCCCGTCGCCGTGGTCGCGGTGCGCGGCGGGTCGGCCACGGTTGGCTTTGCCGGCAGTGATGCGCAGAAATTCTGTCCCGGCGTGCTGTTCATCAACCACATCGGCACGCTGACGATGAAGAACAAGTCCGGGGACACACTCACCATCGCCAAACAGGGTTACGGGGTGTGCGTCACGTCCGATAACGAGCCGTTCCCTGAGCCGATACTCATTCCCGACTGGGTGATACAGGCCTTCCTCGACGACGCAGGTTCCAACGGCAACCAGCACGGCGGCGCGACGGACCTGCCGACCGACCAGGACGCGACGCGCTTTGGCTTCAACTCGCCGCGCCTCGACCCGCCGGGCAGCAATCCGCTGGATATCATTACGATCATAAACACCGGCAACTCCGCCTCGGGCGGAAATTCGCAGAACATGGAGACCAGCGGGTCCGACTTCGGGCCGCCGCCGTCGGGGCCCGTCAGCGGCTAGCTAGCCGCGGCTGCGGCCGCTTTGCGAAACTCGATGCCCAGTAGCTGGCAGATGCGCGCCGCTACGATCTCGCTCGCTTCAACCTCGAACCACTTTCGATATTCAGGCGCCGCGGCCCTGCAGCGTGCCTTGAGCGCATCGTCATTGAGACAGCGATGCACGGCATCAACGATCCATTCCCTGGCGGCGTCGGCGTACCAGCAGTATTCGCCGAGACCGAGATTCTTGACGTAGGTGCCGTTAATGCGATTGTCGCGTTCCTTGCCGATAATCACTTGCGGAATGCCGACGGCCAGGCACGCCGAGGTGAGCTGCTCGCCACCGTGATGCACAACGACGCGCGAGCGCGCGAAAATGTCCTTGATTGGAACGGGCCGGTCTTCGATTGCGACGTTGAAAAGTGTTTTACGGGTTTGGTCGGTGATGTGAGGAATGTAGCTGCGAACCGGGGTATCCCCGGCGGCCAGAGCGACCAGGGCATCCATGATGGGGGCGTGCGACTGGACGAAGCCATGCAGGTAGACAAAGATTTCGTTGCCTTCCCGAAGCGGATACGCGTCGCGCAGGCCGGGCACGACAGGCGGCAGCAGCGGCTCGTGGCGGTATTCGGGATAGAAGTCGAATTCGGCCGGACCGGAGGGCATCACGGCGGCTATGCGCAGGATGTCGGCGATCTCGCGGAGGGGAAAGCGGCCGACCTGGGCAAGGCCGCGATTGATGCTGCAGAGCAACTCATCAACTGGGACCGCCGGCTCGGTGCGACCGGGATATACCGGAAAGCCGCCGTTAACGATCGGCGGCAGGCGCACGCAGAAGCCCATGGCGACGACCGGCATCCGTTCGCGGCCGGCCAGGATGGCGCCAAATGCCTGATCGCAAAGGATGAGATCCGGCTGAAAGAGCGAAAACAGCGTGTCGTAGTGCGCGATGACGGCGGCCACCGAGGCGCTGGAGTTCATGCCGATACGCGCCAGAAAATCGGTGAAGCTGTTGTTGGCGATCTCGGTCCAGCGGCTGCGCCAGCGGCGCTGACTCGGCCAGATGAAATTCTGCAGGGTATGCACGCCGATGGCGGCAAATTCGGCATCGGCAGCGGAGTTGTCGTGCAGCGTGGCGAGGCACTCGATGCCGGAGGCCTTGAGGTGCCGGGCGACCGCCAGCAGGTTACCGTAGTGGGTCCGCCCGGCGCCGTATTCCCAGGCGAGCAGCACGCGCTTCCGCCGCTTTTTCTTCAGCCAGCCGCGGCCGCCTTTGGCGAGCATTCGGTATCCGCACGAGTAGGGAGAGCACGCTCGCTTCTAGCGTATCCGGCGCGGGCGGCAAAGGATGCGTACATGCGGCCCGGACCCTGCGCGGAGAGGGGCTTAGCTCGCCCTGGCGATCGCCGGCCTGGCCTGCGCGGAGTGCAGGGTTTCGACTGCCGCGACATCGCCGATGAAACTCGTCAGCAGCGCGTTGAATTTGTCCGCGCTCTCCCAGAACGGGGCGTGGCCGGCGCCCTCGATGACCTGGCAATGACCGCTCCACAGCGTGCCGTAGCTGAGGTCGTTGACATAGCTGAGGCGCACCAGCGGTTCCTTCGAACCGTTGACCATCGCAATTGGCACAGCGGCGTGCTCGACCGCTCGCCTCTGGTCGACTCCGTCGCCGCGCATCATGCCGTTGAAGACGATCTTGCGCGCGCGGCCATCGGCCCGCTTGATGGATTCGAGGAATTCCGGAGTGCCGGTGTCGCCGAAGCAAGCTTTCAAGAACCTTGCGGCTTCGTCGTCGGTGAATTGCGGCTTGGAAACCAGGAAGGTGGCGCGACTGAGCTGGAATCCGCGCAGCAGACCAAGCGGTCCGCGCTGGATGGGCGGCGTTCCGGTGAGCATCAAGCCGGCGACGGCCGGATGCCAGCTCATCAGGTCGATGGCGATGTGGCCGCCCAGCGACCAGCCGAAGACTACCGCGCGCTCGATCTCGAGACGGTCAAGCACGGCGCCGACGGTGGCAGCGAACCCCTTGATCGTGTAATCGTTCGCCGGATCGCGGGCGTTCCCGGATTCGCCATGGCCGGGCAGATCCATGGCGACGAGCCGGTTGGTCTGGGCAAGCGGGCTCTCGAACTGGCGGGCGAAGACGGCCTTCGAGGCGCCCGATCCGTGCACCAGGACGACAGGCATTCCTGTGCCTGACGACTGGATCACCCGAATGTCTGCCTGGGGCGTTGCGATAGTGCTGGCGGTAACGGTCATGTAACTCTGGCCTCGATTTGTCCGGCTTATTGTCCTCTCGACGGGTGTACGCCGGGTAAATGACTGGTACAGGTTTTGCTAACCGGGCGAGGGATGGACAACGACGTAATGCGCGAGGCACCTGGCGGTGAATCCTATGTTCTCGGCCATTCCGGACGCGAACTGAAGCGTCTGGGGCGTCAGGCGGAGATCTTCGCCGACATGACCCGCGAGGTGCTGCAAAGGGCCGGCGTCCGTCCGGGAATGCGGGTGCTCGACCTCGGCTGCGGGGTTGGCGATGTTGCCTTCATTTCCGCCGATCTCGTGGGATCGACCGGCTCGGTCGTCGGAATCGACCTGTCGCCGGTCGCCGTCGCCACGGCGACGGAGCGCGCGGCGAGCAGCGGACTGGATAGCGTTTCGTTTCAGGTCGCCGACATGACCGCCTTCGACCGCTACGCTGACTTCGACGCGGTCACCGGCCGTTTCCTGCTTATGCACCTTCCCGACCCCGGCGCCGCGATCGCGGAGATCGCCAGGCAGGTTCGCCCGGACACGGTAATCGCCTTCGCCGAGTTCGATCTGGCCACGGCGGCAACGAGCCGGCAGATGCCGCTTTTTGCGCAGTGCGTCGGCTGGATCATCGCCGCCTACACCCGCGCCGGCTTTGAGCCGAACATGGGATCAAAACTCTACGCGGCCTTTCGTTCCGCCGGCCTCACGCCGCGGTTGTCCGGGTTCACGCGGGCCGGGGCAGTCGATGCGGACGGGCTCGAATTCCTGGTCGAGTCGGTCAAGAGCCTGCTGCCCGCCATGGAGAAAGTGGGCGTAGCGACCGCCGACGAGGTCGATGTCGCTACGCTGGGCGCGCGGCTGATGGCCGAGGCGACAGCGGCTGACGGCTGCGTTTTCTATCCGCGCTTCGTCGGGGGCTGGTCGCGAAGCTGATCGGCTCGCGAGGCGGTTGCGCTGGTGCGCCCTACGGGAATCGAACCCGTCTTTGCAACGTGAAAGGCTGCCGTCCTAACCGATAGACGAAGGGCGCAAACCGCCCGCCTTATAGGGGGGATTGCGGTCGCGTCACAAGAGGGGACGGCTTCGGAAACGTGGCTACCAGACGCCGGTGTTCGGCATCGATTTCCAGGGCTCCGCCGGCGCCTTGGCTGCGCCCTTCTGCAGAAGCTCGATCGAGATGTTATCGGGCGAGCGGACGAAGGCCATGTTACCGTCGCGGGGCGGGCGATTGATCGTGACGCCCGCCTTCATGAGCCGGTCGCAGAAGGCATAGATGTCGTCGACCTCGTAGGCGAGGTGGCCGAAATTGCGGCCGGCCGTGTAAATCTCGGGGTCCCAGTTGTGGGTCAGCTCTACGGCTGATTCTTCCTGGCCGGGCGGCGCCAGGAAGATGAGAGTAAAGCGGCCTTTCTCGTTCTCGATCCGGCGGGTTTCCCCGAGACCAAGGAGGTCGCGGTAGAATCGCAACGACTCCTCGACATCGGTTACCCGAACCATTGTGTGGAGATACCTCATGCCGGGCTCCGTTTTTGCATCAAAGTGTCGATCGCGGCGACCATAAGTTGCTGGTAACAAAAGGCAATTTGGCCAAGTGTTGCGCATAGCACACATCCTTGCGGCGATGACACACGGAGGCCCGGTTAGGGCTTTCATGAGGTCCCGTGGCTGCTATGGTTAACGCGGATTCGGCGAGGCCAAAGCCGAAAGAATGCGGTCAGTGAGGCTATCACTATGGGGGCGAAAGCTTCTCCCGACCTTTTGATAGGCGGCGAGATCAACGAAGAGGCGCCCGTAGATCTCATCGAGATCGCCGGCGTCATCAAGTGGTTTGACGCATCCAAGGGATATGGCTTCATTATCCCGGACGGCGGCATGCCCGATGTCCTGTTGCATGTGACCTGCCTGCGTCGCGGCGGCTTCCAGACCGCCTATGAAGGCGCGCGCGTGGTGGTCGAGGTTCTCAACCGCGCCAAGGGTCTGCAGGCTTTCCGAGTCATAAACATGGACGAATCGACGGCGATTCGTCCGCCGCAGATCACTTCGGCGCGCACCCACAACAGTGTCGTGCCGACCAGCGGGCTGGAGCGGGCGGTGGTCAAGTGGTTCAACCGCGTGCGCGGCTACGGCTTCGTGACCCGCGGCGAGGGGACGGAAGACATCTTCGTCCACATGGAGACGCTGCGCCGCTACGGCATGACGGAACTCCGTCCCGGCCAAGTTGTGCTGGTGCGCTTCGGCGACGGCTCGAAGGGCCTGATGGCGGCGGAAATCCGCCCCGATGGCGGCAGCGGCGGGCTGGCCTCGCACTAGGTTCAAGCGCGCGGCTGGCTCAGTCGCGCGGCGATGGATACCAAACCTGAGAAGACCAGGAAGGCGGCGAAGCCGCCGGTGATGGCGCGCGTGCCGATGCCGGGAATCAGCACGAACGTCGTCACGATGATGCCGACGATGTTGCCCAGCGAGGAGATGGCGAAGAGGCCGCCGGAAATCTTGCCGGCGTCGTTGGGATCGCGGAGCAGCAGCCGCACCGCCAGCGGCGAATACATGCCGAGCACCACCAGCGGCGGGAAGCAGACGACCAGTCCGCCGGTGAAGAGCGCGGCGATCTCGCCCGGAACCTTGTCGATCAGGTCTTCAAGGCCGCCGCCGATCATGACAAAGACGAAGACGAGCCAGGCGGCCGCGACGAGCTTGATGAGGGCGGCGAAGGCGAATGTCGGAAAACGATCGGCCGCGAAGCCGCCGATGAAGTAGCCCGCCATCAGGCCGGCGACGACGATCGAGATGATCGTCGCCCAGGTGTAGATGCCGCTGCCGAAAAGCGGCGTGAGGATGCGGCTCGCCACCATCTCGAAGCCGAGCGTGATGAAGCCCAGCGTGGCGACGTCGATGACGACCAGCGCGGCTGCGCCGGGGCTTGCCACCTGCCGGCTTGGCGTGCCGGACGTTTCGCTCAAGACGGCTCCTTCTCGTTATGGCGCTCGATCGCCTTCAGGTATTCGACCGGTGCGAAATCGTCGGTGAGCGGCCTGGTCGCCGTATTCCACGGTGGCGAGAAGCGGCGGTCGAGCAGCGTCGGCAGGTCGTAGCGAAAATTGTATTTCACCTGCCGCTCGGTGGCGATCTTCTGCAGGCTCGCCTCATCTTTCTCCGGCCCGTTGTAGGCGACGATGACGATGTTGCCTTCGCCTTGGAGAAACACGGTATGGGCGAAGGCAGACTGGATGGTGGCAACCGCGCTGTCGAACAGCATCGTGGTCGGCTCGACGTTCTGCACCGCTACGCCACCGGGCTTCAGGTGTGCCGCAACCAGCTTGTAGAACTCGCTTGTGAGCAGGTGGAAGGGCACGAACGGACCACGGTAGGCGTCGATCAGGATGACGTCGAAGGTCTTGTCGGTCTTCGTCAGCCAGACGCGGCCGTCCTCGTTGGCGATGGTGAAGTTCGGCTCCGGCTTCACGTTGAAGTAGGCGGCGCCGAGGCGGATCACTTCGGGATCCAGTTCGACCGCGGTGAAGGAAAGATCGGGCACCGACTTGTGCAGGTACCAGGCCGTACGGCCGCCGCCGAGGCCGATGATCATGGCGTCGTCGAGGGAAGCCGGATAGGCGAGGGCGCCGGCAATCATCGACCGGGTGTAGGCCACGGGCAGCTCGAGCTGGTCGTCCGGATTGACGATCGACTCGATGTAGTGGAGCCGCTTCGCACCGAAGAGCAGCTTCAGTTTGCCGTCGGCCTGTTTGTAGATGCTGATGTCGTTGTAGAGAGACTCCACCTCGGTCACGAGTGCGGGGCGATCGGCGGTAGGCACCTCCGCCGGCGCCGTGACCGGCCGGTGGCCGAAGACAAACCAGACAATCACGGCGGCCACCGCCACCGGCAGCACCACGACCGTCAGCCAGATAAACAGCGGGGAGCGCGGCTTGGCGTGGGCAGGGGCTGGCGATTTGCCGGCGGGGCGCTTGGCGCGAGGTGTCTTCGGCAAGGGCTTCGGATAACGGAGGGATCAGGCAGGCGCCCGAATTGGCGAACTATACTGGGCGCGACGCCGGCTCACCATCGCCATTCCGGGATGGGTCCTGTTCCTTGCTGGCCTTCGGGCGAAAGTGTAAAGGCATGCTTCCCTGTCGGGGCGTAGCGCAGTCTGGTAGCGCATCTGGTTTGGGACCAGAGGGTCGCAGGTTCAAATCCTGCCGCCCCGACCAACGATATCAAGGGATCAATGTTTGATCGCTCGCGGCCGAACCCGACGGCTACGACCTTGGCTCATACTGCATCGCTACCGCCCCTGAGCGGAGCTCCAGCCGGCTGACGAGCCTCAAGTCGATGTGTTTTGACAGTCCCGCAAACAGCGTCGGCCCGTGGCTGGCAAGCCTGGGATGCACCACGAACTCATACTCATCGATCAATCCCAGCTCCGCCAAAGCCAGCGGGAGCTTCACGCCGCCTCCCACCAGCAATCCCTTGCCCGGCTGCTGCTTCAGCTGCCGAACGACCTCTCCTAGTTGGTCCTCGCTCAAGATCTCTGCGTTCCAATCCGCCCGGTCCAGCGTACTCGACACGACATACTTCTTTGCCGCGTCGATCGTCCGCGCGAAGGGTTCCATCCAAGCGGGCATCCAATCAGGCATCGCTCCCGTCGACGCCACCGGCCGCCACGCTGCCTGCATCATTTCGTAGGCTACCCGGCCAAAGAGGAGCGCATCCGCCTGCGCGAGGGTCTCGGCCGCGTGACGATGCAGGTCTTCATCGGCGATCATCACGCGATGATCGCAGCACCCGTCTAAAGTGACGTTGATGGAATACCGAAGGGGTCGCATCGCGCAAGGCTGCCACGCTCAGAGTTTGATTGGAAGTTTCAGCGGTTAGCGCGGCTGCGGACGGTGGATGCGGCTAGCGATTCTTCGGCAAGCGATCGCGACCAATCATCACCGTCAGCATTGGACCCGTTATGGGTGGTCGGATGGCGAGTTGCGGGAGATAGGCGAGATACGCCGGCAGGAACCGGGCAGCGAATGCGGTGACCTGCTCAGTGGTCATGCCGCCCCGTCCGGCGGCCCTTGCGTTCTTCTCCGCCTCGACACGCCAATCCAGCATGAAGCGCGGGTCTTCGGCTTCCAGCCAGATGAATGCATCCAGCAAGGCGTGCCACGATGCGTAGGGGCGCACGTATTCGTTTATCACCCGGAGGTTCGGGTCGGTCAGGCCATCCGACGGCAGGGTCGTGAAACCCAACATCCATCCTTCCAACAGGACGAAGTCGAGCGGCGCGCGCGCGATGGGCCATTCGCGGCGGGGGCGGCGATCTCCGAGACCGCCGAGGGCCGAGCGGTCGTAGGAAGGGATGGGCACGCTGCCCTGTGAGCCGATGTTCTTGAGCGACTGGAGAACCTGGAGCCCGAGATCCACGTCGTGCGTTCCCGGGTAGCCCCGGTGCTGAAGATAGGGATTTTCAGGATGATGCCGGGCCAGCTCGAGCTGCGCCTGATGGGTCAGGTAGAAATCGTCGATCGAGAGGCTGACGCCGCGCAGGCCGTCTTCAGCCGCAATTCGGCAGAGCCGTTCGGTCAGTGTGGTCTTGCCGGCTCCCTGCGGCGCGGACAGGCCGATGAGCGTCGGTCCCGGCGTCGCGGCGTTGCGCACGACCGTGGCGATCCAGGACCACAAGAACGCGTAGAACGATTCCCGATCCATCGACTGCATGGAGCGTTGTCACGGCGCGCGGGTCAACCGGGCGAGCGGAGCGTCGCGCTCAGCCCTTGCAGGTCAGCTCGGGAACAATGCGACTTTCCATCCTGAGCAGAAACTGGGTGGCCGTGCAGTCGTCTTCCTTCAGGCCCATCACATGCGTCGTGGCGCGGTTGCACTTTGCGGTTATCGGCGGCATCGCGCTGTTGGCGTCGAAGGTCAGCCGGTCGCCGCCGTGGGCGTAGAAGAAGATCAACTTGCACGCATCGACGGGCGAGATATCGAATTTGTCGTCCGCGGCTCGGGCGGGCACGATGATGCACAATGCGAAACAAACCAGCGTCACGATTCTGAGCATCTGCCTGTCCTCCCCCTTCGGCCGGCTCGCATGGCAAGCCCTTTGCCGCAAGTCGATCCGCGTGGCCGAGCCTATCACCCTTGTTTCCCGCGAGAAACTCCGAGGCCAAGGAGGACGTCTTCGCGGGCAAATTGCCATTTCCACCAGCGGCTTGGCGCGCACAAATCCCTGACGGTCGCGGTACCGCCGGTTGCGCACCGTTCCGGTTGATGCTTGAAAGAAGACGACCATTGCCGACGAGGGAATCGATGCTCGCGCGTATCTACAGGCCCACACGGACGGCGATGCAGTCCGGTGACGCTGCAGCCGAAAAATGGCTGCTGGAATACGAGCCCGAGGTGCGCCCGGCGGCCGACCCGCTGATGGGTTATACGTCGTCCGCCGACATGCGCCGCCAGATCAAGCTGGAGTTCGCCACCAGAGAGGAGGCGATCGCCTATGCGACGAGGAACGGAATTCCTTACCGCGTCTCCGAGGCGCACGAGCCGACAGCCAAGAAAATTTCCTACTCCGACAACTTCCGTTCCGGCCGGCCGCAACCGTGGACGCATTAGTCGATCCAGCCGCGGCGCATGACCCCGTAGCTCAGCTGGATAGAGCAGCTGCCTTCTAAGCAGCAGGTCGCAGGTTCGAGCCCTGCCGGGGTCGCCAGCGTTTGTTGGGCGTCCGTGGCGCTTCGAGCATTTGGCAATTCTTAAGACTTATTTTGGACCATCGATCCTTACGTGCGGGCACGATTCGATCTGCCGCCGCGGACGGCGTTGCGGATGTCCCTCGTGAGGAGCTCGGCAATGATGCGATACGTCGTGCGTTGCGACTACCAGCATAAGTTCGAGGCGTGGTTTCGCTCAGCGGCAGATGCTGAACGCATGCTCGCTCCCGGCCAGGCGGGCTGTCCCGTGTGTGAGAAGACAGAAGACGAGGAGACAACGGCTCCGCGTGCTGCGACCGTCGCCGATCGCTCGGTTTTTCAGTAGCGCTGAGACCCGGTTTTATCAGCGGTCGTGCAAACGCCGCCTATGCCGGGCGGCGAAACGTCCGGCCTTGAAGCGCGTAGCACTTGCGAAACGACCGCCCCGATAAGGGCTAGGGTCAGCGAGCCCGACTATCTTCGGCCCGGCTCGGCGCCCGGCCAGAGTCGTGCCTGGGCGTCGGCATCAGTCGGGGACCGTCTTCCGAGTTTCCGGCAGGTTGGGTCTTCGTTGCCGACACAGCCGAGACGGCGGTATCTACGTCAGGAGCCGCGTCCAAAAGCTCCTTTTCCGCCAGTTCCCAGTGTTCCCGGTCCCGGCCTTCGGGGCGCCCGCTCAATTCCCAAATCTGGTAAGCCCGCTGCCGTATCCGATTTTCGTGAACCACCTTCATATTGGGTCTCCTCTCCCGCGACCGCTGTCGAGACAACCGACGCGGGGAGAACCGGACAGGGAGCGGCGCTTTGTCAGTTCGCTACACGCCATGGCCTGGAACCGCGCGGACGACGACACAGCGAGCTAACGGTTACTACTTTGTCGCACGCAAGCGAAAAGAGCGGCTATTCTTCGCACCTGTGGATAAAGCAGAATTTTTTTGTTGCTCGACGCCGCACCAATTGGGTTCGCCCAGAACTGCCCGCCGCTGCCGCCCGCGTGCCGACGCCCTTATTTAGTGGCCCGATTTTGGAGTCTGGTCTTGAGGGTGGCAAGGTCGCCCTTCAGCGCTGCGCCGACAGTCTCGAGCTTGTGGGCGTTTACGTGCTGGCGATTGGCGGCGTCTTCCTGAAGATTGGCGGCGGTGTGTTGCAGGTTGGCGGCAGCCTGCTGCCTGTCAGCCGCGGCGCGCTGATCCTTGGCAAGGTCAAGGACTTCGGCCTCCTGATGTGTGAGGACGTCGACCGACTTTGCAAGTTGGGCGTTTTTGTCGGGCATCTGGACACCTGTGAGACTGATAGTGAGGTTCGCGTCTGCCCATCTACGCGGTTGAAGGTGGTGCGAATCTTAAGACGCTGGTGCGGATCCCTCGGTATCTGGCAATTTTTCGTTCGTTCCTCTGAAGGTAGAGGCGCTCACTCTCAAGCGGCGGCCCCCGTGGAATTAGCCACCCGCCGCGGCGATCTTGCGCGAGCCAACCCGCCTATCCGCCGCCATAGCCGCCGATGATGGGAAGTATCTCGCCCGTGATGTAACTCGAGCACTGCGGCGACGCGAGGAAGACATAGGCGGGCGCTATTTCCTCGGGCTAAGCCGGCCGCTTCATCGGCGTGTCCTTGCCAAAGTTCCTGACGTCCTTCCCCTGTTTGTCGGACGGATTCAGCGGCGTCCAAACCGGGGCGAAATGCCTTTCGCTCAGATCTGCGAGCGACGGCGCATGCACCTGAAACGCGGCATTGTTGACGAGGGCGTTGAGGGCGCCCAACTGCTTGACGACGCGAGCCACAGCTTGCCGGCAGAACGCCCGATCCTTGACGTCGCCCGCTATCGTAAGGCAGCGGCGTCCTTCCCTCTCGATGTGCTTGCGAGTCTCATCGGCATCGGCATCTTCCGAGAGATAGGTGATAGCAACATTCGCCCCTTCGCGAGCGAAGAGGATTGCCACCGACCGGCCGATGCCGGAATCGCCGCCGGTAATCAGCGCCACCTTGCCTTCGAGTTTTCCCGATCCCCGATAGAACGGCGCGTCAACATCGGCGCCGGGTTCAAGCTCGCTTCGCGGCCGGGTTTTGCATGGTGCTGCACGGGCATCGGCGGAGCGGGATATTTCCTGGCCCCGGCCTGCATTGCCCCGACCCTAGGGGGTTTCTTCTTATGTTTTAGATCTGCAGCTTTTACCTCGGCCTGAATCGCGCGCTGCGCCCTGACCGTTGCCGTGATTGCGGTTTTCATTTGTCTGCTCTCGCCTTACCTGCTGGCTACCGCCCCCCAACTCCGGCGTGGCAGAAACCGTTCAGTTTGTGGTCGTGGCGATCCAATTCTGGGCCTGGAACACCTGGTGGCGGGCGGGGTAGCGAGCGAAGGCCGACCTCCCAGGATATTGGGGAAGCCGGCCTCCGTGGAGAGCCAGTTACTTCTTCGCCGAACTGCTGCCCGCGGGACGACTCACTTTTCGAGTGAGCGGCCTGGGAACTGTCATTGGCGCTCTTGGAATTGTCGCGAGCCTTGCCGGACTGTTCCATGCCTTTGTCTTGCTCGCCTTTGCCGTGATGCTCGGCGGCACTCCGGTGTGACTTTGCGGCGTTCTCGTGTGCTTCGGCGGCCTTGGTGTGTGCTTCGCGTGGCATCTTGCAGATTCCTCTCTTTTGTTGTCGCCCGCCTGCCAACGCGCTTCTGAAAAAGTCGTTCCACCAACGCAGATTGTAGGCGCGCCCATTGCGCGACGGCGCCCAGCCGACGAGTGTCGAAGGCAAAAGGCGGGCCGCACTATCGGTCCGCGAATGCGAAGGCGCGCGCGTTCATCCCTGAAAGATCCGCAGCAGAAATGCGGCGAACAGGATCAGATGAACAGCGCCCTGGATAATGTTGGTGCGGCCGCTGGCGAAGGTGATGACGCTCACCGCCAGCGTCATGATCAGCAGCACCAGATCGGGGCCTTCGACGCCCAGCAGGATCGGTCGCCCGGTCAGGTGGCTGACGAGGATCATTGACGGCACGGTCAGGCCGATGGTGGAGAGCACCGAGCCGAGGAAAATATTGACCGAGCGCTGCAGGTGATTGGCGGCGGCGGCGCGTACCGCGCTGATCGCCTCGGGCGTTGCCACCAGGACTGCCATGATGACGCCGCCAATCGCCGTCGGGGCCCGCAGCGTCTCGATGAGGTAGTCGATCGGGTGGGCGAGCTGCTCGGCAAGAAAGACAACCGGCGCCATGTAGGCAACCAGCATGATCGCGTGCCACGGGATCGAGGGGCGCTCCGCCAGCGCGGCTTCGTGCCCGTTGTCTTCGCCGCCGAGGGTGAAGTAGCCGCGGTGGCGGCCGGTCTGCATAGCCAGGAACACGACGTAGAGGCCGATGGTGACAAAGACGACGAACACCTGCTGCGGGCCGGAAAGCGTCGGGCCTTCGGTGGTGGTCGTAAATGTCGGCAGGATGAGGCTGAGGCCGGCGAGCGGCACGATGGCGCTGAGGTACGCATTGGCGCCCTGCAGGTTGTAGGCCTGCTCGCGATGACGCCAGGCGCCGACCAGCAGCGACAGCCCGACCATGCCGTTGAGGATGATCATCACCACGGCGAGCAGGGTGTCGCGGACGAGCGTCGGGTTGTTGGCGCCGTGGAGCATCACCGCCGAGATGCTCATTACCTCGATAAAGGTGACCGAGAGCGTCAGGATGAGCGTGCCGTACGGCTCGCCAAGACGTTCGGCGAGACGATCGGCGTGGCGGACGACCGACACCGCCGAGGCAAGCATGACGGCGAACAACCACAGGAAAACGACGCCCAGCGAAATGGGATTGGCGAGGGTGGCGAAGATGGCGTCGCCGGCAAGGTAGAAGATGCCGCAGGTGGCAATGCCGACCAACCAGAACCATTCGCTGCGGACAACGGCGACGAGATTGCGCATCACTGGCTTGGCCCCCCGGCGATTCACGCGATCCTACCTAGCGGGAGAAGGCCGGCGACGCCACCGGAGCGCCGGGCGCTCTGGCGAATAGATCGCCGGGTTGTCCAATTTTGCACATCGCGGGACGGCTACCTGGATCACCATCCAAGCCCATGCCGCGGAGCGGACGAACTGCTACGTGCCGCGCAGTGCCTGATGCCGCCCTGCTGCACCGACCCGGCGGCGACTTCCCGCCGAAAAGGCGGTGAGAACCGCGCCCGTTCGTGTCACAAGCTTAGCGCGCCCCGGCGTTTCCTTGACGATTCGGCTGACTTCCGTACCCATGACTTGCCATCGATTGTCGAACACGAAAGAGCCCCATGGCGATCAATTTTCCCAACACCAGCCGCAGCTACGATCCCGACGGGCAGCGCGTCCGCTTCTGGGGCCACGACAGTGCCAGCGAGGTGCAGTTCTTCCTCGAGCAAGGCGCTCTCTTGAAGCTCGACCCCAAGACGCGGAACAACGAGGCGGGAATGCTGGCAACCTTCGATACCTGGCTCGATCGCATCCATGCGGTCGCACGCAAGATGTATACCGGCGCGCGCAAGACTTTCTATACGCTTGCCGCCGCGGATTTCTGATCGCCCCTGAGCCTCCCGGCCCCCTCGTTGCGGAGCAAGCCCATGAACGACGTCGCATCACACGCCACCGGCGATGCCGAAGCACGCAGTCTTGTGCGCACACTCGCACCGTATCGCGAGCAGAACACCGGGCGCGCCGCGGTCGAGTTGGCGATCACAGCCGTACCGCTCGTTCTGTTGTGGATCGTGACGTGGGCCGTCCTGCCGTTGGGCTACTGGGCTTCGCTGCTGTTCGCAGTGCCGGCGGCCGGCTTCCTCGTGCGACTGTTCATGATCCAGCACGACTGCGGCCACGGCTCGTTCTTCCGGCAACGCAGCGCAAACGACTGGACAGGGCGCGTCATCGGCGTCTTGACCCTGACGCCCTACGACGCGTGGCGGGGCACCCACGCTCACCATCATGCCAGCTCCGGCAATCTTGACCTGCGGGGCATGGGCGACATCGATACGCTCACGGTGAGCGAGTTTCTGGCGCTCTCGCGCGGTAGGCAACTGCTCTACCGGGTTTACCGGCACCCGTTTGTCCTGTTCGGCCTGGCGCCGGCGTATCTGTTTCTGCTGCAATACCGGGTGCCGCCGTCGCGCGGCAGCTGGCTGGCCTGGCTGAGCACGATGGCGACCAACGCGGCGATCGGGTTGGCGGCGGCGGCGACGATCTGGCTGGTCGGATTCGGACCGTTTCTGCTCGTGCAAATCCCCATCACTCTGCTGGCGGCTTCGATCGGGGTCTGGCTCTTCTACGTGCAGCACCAGTTCGAGGATACTTCCTGGGACCGGAAGGAACGCTGGACGTTCCATGAGGCAGCCCTTCACGGCAGCTCGCACTACGACTTGCCGGCCGTGTTGCGCTGGTTCACTGCAAACATCGGCGTCCACCACGTGCACCACCTGTGCAGCCGCATTCCCTACTACCGCCTCGGTCGCGTCCTGCGCGACCATCCCCAGCTCGCCGGCGTCGGGCGCCTGACGCTGCTCGACAGCCTGCGCAACGCGCGCATGACGTTGTGGGACGAAAAGCTCCGCCGCCTCATCTCCTTTCGCGAGATGCGCGCGATGCGGCCGGCTGGCCGACGGCGCGGCTCCGAGCGCTGGAACTCTTGGCTTTCCCGGGCGTTGAAGTTTAATTAGCGACAGCCATTTATTCGTGCGGTGCGCCGGGCGACTCGCACGGCTTTAGCTATGGGTCGGCGTTACCGCGCGGGCCGGAAATGAATGCGGAGCAGATGTGCCGGGCCTGAAGCTGCCACCTTTCGCGCCGCGCACCGGACTGTGGGACAGCAGCGAGTTCATCCGCGAGGAGCTTTTTGCGGTCGATCGCCTGCGGCAGCATGCCGAGTCGCTGGCGCGGGCCCAGCCGGTTTCGTCGCGCAAGAAGGGAGGCCGAGAGCTTGCCAGCCGCCTGCGTGACAACGAGCGGGTGCTGTTCGCTTCTTACCTCGACATCGCGGCTGCCGTGGAGAACGGCCGTCCGATCACGCCCGCCGCCGAGTGGATTCTCGACAACTATCACATCGTCGAGGAGCAGATCGTGGAAGTGCGCGGCGATTTGCCGCCGAGCTACTACCGCCAGCTCCCCAAGCTGACCGCCGGCCCCTTCGCCGGGCTGCCACGGGTGTTCGGCGTGGCCTGGGCCTACATTGCCCACACGGACAGTCGCTTCGACGGCGATCTCCTCTGCGAGTTTGTCGACGCCTATCAGGCAGTCCAGCCGCTGACGATCGGCGAGTTGTGGGCAGTGCCGATCACGCTGCGCATTATTCTCGTCGAGAATCTTCGCCGCGCCGCCGGCCGTATCGTGCGCAGCCACCAGGTGCGGCGCGAGGCCGACGAATTCGCCGACCGGGTTCTGGGACTTGGCGCGAAAGCGCCCGAACCAATTGCGCAAGTCCTCGCTGATTATCCGAGTCCGTACCTGCGCACGTTCATCGTGCAACTGGCGCATCGCCTGCGCGACCCGACGCCTGCGGTCGCCCCGGCGGTGCACTGGCTCGAGCAACAGGTCGCCTCGACCGAAGGCGACAGCGTCGACTCGGCGGTGCAGGCCGAGCATCGCGTGCAGGCCGAGGCCAATGTCACCGTCCGCAACATCATCACCAGCATGCGGGCAATTTCCGCGATCGAGTGGCCGGACATTTTCGAGCGCATCAGCCTGGTCGATGCGGAGCTGCGCAAGGCTGGCAATTTTGCGGCGATGGATTTCCCGACCCGTGACGCCTACCGACGCGAGATCGAACGGCTCGCCCGGGGCTCGCACGTGACCGAACTTGAGATCACCAGGCGGGCCATCGAACTCGCGGGCGCCGCCGCGGCGCGCGAGGAGGAAGAGCGAAGGCGGGAGCCCGGCTACTATCTGCTGACGCCGGCCGGGCTGAAGATCATGGAGGACGCGGTCACCTATCGGCCGTCGTTTGGCGATCTCGCCCGGCGGCTGTCGCGGGCTGCCGGAGTAGGCGGCTTCATCGGCGTGTGCACGGCTTCGGCGGTGCTGATTGTCGCGGCGGTGGTTTGGGCGCTCTCCGGAGAGCTTGCCGGGCCGGGCCTGCTGCTATTCGGGTGCCTCAGCATTCTTCTGGCGGTCGATCTTGCGGCCACCGTTATCAGCCGCACGGTGCTGGCCTTTGCGCGTTCGGTCGCCCTGCCGGCCATGGATCTACAGTCCGGCGTGCCGGCGGACCTGCGCACGCTCGTGGTCATCCCGACGCTGCTTTCCAGCCCACGCGCCATCGAGAAGGCGGTCGAGCGGCTGGAAATCCACTACCTGTCGAACGCCTCCGACGACCTGACATTCGCGCTGCTCACCGACTGGGCCGACGCGGCGGGCGAGAACATGCCGGAAGACCGGGTGCTACTTGAGGTGGCGGTCAAAGGCATCACCCGGCTCAACGGCGCGCACCCGCGGCGGGGAAGCGACCGCTTCTTACTGCTCCATCGCAAACGCGTGTGGAACGACACGCAGGATTGCTGGATGGGCTGGGAACGCAAGCGCGGCAAGCTGCAGGAGCTGAACCGGCTGCTGCGCGGGGCGACCGACACGACGTTCATTCCGATCGACGGGCGCCCGCCGACGGTTCCGACCGGTGTGCGTTTTGTCCTGACACTCGATTCCGACACCCAGCTGCCGCGCGACACGATCCCGCTCCTCGTCGGCAAGATGGCGCACGTCCTTAACCGGCCGCACGTCGACCGCGCTCGTCAGCTGGTAGTGGAAGGCTACGGCATCCTGCAGCCGCGCGTTACGCTGGCGCTGCCCCACGGTTCCGAAGGCTCGTGGTTCCAGCGGACTTTTTCCGGGGCTACCGGCATGGACCCCTACGCGGCGCCGGTCTCGGACATCTATCAGGACCTCTTCGGCGAGGGCTCGTTCCTCGGCAAGGGCATCTACGATGTCGATGCGTTCGAGGCGGTCATGGAAGGGCGAACGCCCGACAACGCCATTCTCAGCCACGATCTCTTCGAGGGCATCTTCGCGCGCGCGGGTCTCGCCGGCGATGTCGAAGTGGTTGAGGAATTCCCCCGCCGTTACGATGTCGCCACGTCGCGCCAGCATCGCTGGGCGCGCGGCGACTGGCAGCTTCTCGGGTGGCTCTTCGTATGGCCGCGCAGGCGCGGCAACCGCGCACCGGCCACCCTTCTCGGGCGCTGGAAGATGCTGGACAATCTGCGCCGCACGCTATCGGCGCCGCTGACCGTCCTGGCGCTGATTGCCGGATGGACCTTGTCGCCGCTCCCCAGCTTCATGTGGTCCGCCTTCGTGTTGGTCACGCTGGCGGCGCCGGCGCTGCTGCCGGCACTGCTCGGCGTCTTCTCGGTCGCGCCGAAGTCGAGCTGGCGATTGCATTTCTCGGTTTTCTTCTCCGCCCTCTACGTGGCCGTCGGGCAGACCGGGTTCGTCATCGCGACGCTCGTGCATCAGGGGCAACTGATGATCGACGCGCAGCTGCGCACTTGGTGGCGCCTGGCGGTGACGCGCAAGCGCCTGCTGGAATGGACAACCGCAGAGCAGGCGAGCAGTCGGGCGGAGCTCAGCCTTGCCCAATACTACCGTTGGATGGGGCTGAGCCCGGTGGTGGCCGCCGCCGGGGCGGCGATTTCTTTCGTCAATTCGCCGGCAACCAGCCTGATCGCCCTGCCGTTCGTGCTTGCCTGGGCGGCGGCGCCGGCGATTGCCTATGAGGCTAGCCGCGCCCGCAAGAATCCGGCGCTCGCCGCGCTGACGGCCGATCACGCGAAAGAGCTGCGGGCGATCGCGCGCGACACCTGGCGTTATTTCGAAACCTTCGTCACCGCGCGCGACAACTGGCTACCGCCGGACAATTTCCAGGAAGCGTTTCCGCAGCCGGCGCTCGCCCACCGCACATCGCCGACAAACATCGGCCTCTACCTGCTGGCCATCACCTGCGCCTACGACTTCGGCTGGCTCGGCCTCGCCGATGCCATCGAGCGGGCGGAGGCGACTTTCGGGACGCTGCGCAAGATGTTCCGCTTCCGCGGGCACTTCTACAACTGGTACGACACCGAGGACCTTCGGCCGCTGGAGCCGCAGTACGTTTCCTCCGTCGACAGCGGCAATCTCGCCGGCCATCTCATCGCCGTTGCCAACGCCTGCGAGGCGGCAGCTCGCGAAGTGACGTCCAACACCCGCTGCTTTGCCGGCATCGGCGATGCACTGGCGCTGGTCCGCCGCGCCATCGAAGAACGGTCGGTACCTTCGCGCGACGTCGCGAAGTGCATCGTCGATCTGGAGAATGCGCTGCGCGGAAGCGGCCAGGCATCGGATGGCCCGGCGATCGCGGCGCGGCTAGCCGAGCTTGGTCCCCTGGCGCAGGCGCTGGTTGATGCCGCCCATTCCGAGACGCCGCCCGGCACCGGCGAGGATGCGGTCGTGGTATGGGCTGAGGCCGCCGCGCGGACGATCGAGAGTCACGGGCGCGATCTCGCCGGGGCGCCAACCGATCTTGCCGGAGCACCGGCAGATCTCGGCGATCGCCTTATCGCGATTGCGCACACCGCGCGCGAGATGGCGCTGCAGATGGACTTCCGTTTCATGATCGATCCGCAGCGCAAGCTGATGTCGATCGGCTATATTCCCGCCGAAAGCCGGCAGGACCCCAACGTCTACGACATGCTGGCGTCGGAGGCGCGGCTGGCGAGCTTTTTCGCCATCGCCAAGGGCGACACGCCGACCAAGCACTGGTTCAAACTCGGTCGCAAGACCACGGTGATCGACGGCGAGGCGGCGCTGATCTCGTGGTCGGGGTCAATGTTTGAATACCTGATGCCGTCGCTGATCATGCGCGCGCCGGCGGGCAGCCTGCTGGAAACGACCCACCGGCTCATCGTGCGCCGGCAGATCGAGTATGGCGGAGAGCTGGGGCTGCCGTGGGGCATCTCTGAATCGGCCTATAACGCCCGCGACATCGAGTTCACGTACCAGTACTCCAACTTCGGTGTTCCGGGCCTTGGCCTGAAGCGAGGTCTTTCCGCCAACAGGGTCATCGCGCCCTACGCCACCGGGCTTGCCGCCATGGTCGATCCCGTGGCGGCGCTTCGCAACTATGCGGCGATCACCGATGCCGGCGGTCGCGGCCGGTTCGGCTATTTCGAGGCCCTCGACTATACGCCGTCGCGCGTGCCGGTCGGCGACAAGGTCGCCGTCGTGCACGCCTTCATGGCCCATCACCAGGGCATGACCGTCGTGGCGCTCGCCAACGTAATTTTCTCCGGGAGAACGCGCGGGTGGTTCCACACCGAGCCGATGGTGGCGGCGAGCGAGCTGCTGCTCGAGGAGCGCAATCCGCAGGCGACGACCGCGGTGGAAGTGCGCGCCGATGCGGCGATCGCCTCGGACGTGCGCCCGGCGATGCCTTCGGCGCGGCGGCAGTTCGACACGGCGCGAACAGTGCTGCCGCAGGTCGGGCTGCTGTCGAACACCCGTTACTCGATCATGATGACCGCCGCCGGCTCCGGGTACAGCCGGTGGACCGACCAGGCGGTGACGCGCTGGCAAGCGGACTCCACGCTCGACGATTGCGGCTCCTATATCTATCTCCGCGACACCTACGACCGGCGTGTATGGTCGGCGGGCTACCAGCCGACGGCGCTCGACCCCGACACGTATTCGGTGTCGTTCGGCGAGGATCGCATCCGCATCACGCGCCGCGACCGGACGTTGACGACGACGATGGAGGTCACGCTTTCCACTGAGGAGGACGCCGAGGTCCGCCGCGTCTCGCTGACCAATATCGGCGGGATGGAGCGGCAGATCGACCTGACCTCGTACGCCGAGGTCGTCCTGAATGCACCTGCGGAGGACGCAGCGCATCCGGCTTTCTCGAAAATGTTCGTGCAGACGGAGTTCCTGCCCGACCGGGGGGTTCTGCTTGCCACCCGGCGCAAGCGGTCGCCCGATGCTCCCAGTATCTGGGCGGCGCATTTTGCCGTGGTCGAGGGGCCGTCGGCCGGCGATCTCCAGTTCGAGACCGACCGGGCGAAGTTTATCGGCGTCGGCGGCGATCTACGGGCGCCGGCGGCGCTTGACGGGCGCGCGCTTTCCAATACGGCGGGCATCGTCCTCGACCCGATCTTCAGTCTGCGCCGCCGCGTCCTCATCCGGCCGGGCACCACGGTGCGCGTGTCGTTCTGGACTGTCGTCGGCGAGAGTCGCGAGGCGGTGCTGGAGAGCGCGGCGAAGTATAACGACGTGGCGGCCTTCGACCGGGCGGCGACGCTGGCCTGGACCCACGCCCAGGTCCAGCTCCGTCACATCGACCTGACCTCGGCAGAAGCCAGCCTGTTCCAGCGGCTTGCAGCCTGTATACTTTATCCCGAACGGGACCTGCGGGCCGCCGACGGCGTGCTGGCCAATCCTGCCTTCGACGTTCGTGCGCTGTGGGCGCACGGGATCTCCGGCGACCTCCCCATCGTGCTGCTCCGCATCGATTCGGAAGCCGATGTCGAGGTGGCGCGCGAGCTGGTCCTCGCCCACGAATATCTTCGCCTCAAGCGCCTGTCGTTCGATCTGGTCATCCTTAACGAACGCGGTTCGTCCTACGCGCAGGAGCTGCAGCAGAGCCTTGAGGCGATGGCGCGGATCAGCGAAACCCGCCTCCATCCGCTGCGCAACGAAGGCAAGACCGGCAAGATCTTCGTGGTCCGCCGGGACCTGACATCCGACGCCGGCCGCCAGGCGCTGTCCTTCGCGGCGCGCGCGCTCTTCGTCGGCAGTCGCGGGCCGCTGGCCGTCCAGCTCGAGCGTTTCGCGCAAGGCGCCGAGAATGCACCGGCCGTGTCGCGCCCGCGGCGTCCTTCCGCGACAAAGTCGCCGCCAGCGGGTGAGCTGGAATTTGCCAACGGCCTTGGCGGGTTTGCCGACGACGGGCGCGAGTACGTGACCGTCATCGAGGACGGCAATCGCCCGCCGACGCCGTGGGTCAACGTAATCGCCAATCCGGTGCTGGGTTTCCAGATTTCCGCCGACGGCGCCTCGCATACCTGGGCGGTCAACAGCCACGACAACCAGCTGACGCCGTGGTCAAACGATCCGGTGATCAATCGCTCCGGCGAGGCGCTCTATATCCGCGATGACGAGAGCGGCGAACTGTGGGGGCCGACGGCGCATCCTTTCCAGAATCCCGGCGGGACTTACCGAGCGAGCCACGGGCGCGGCTACAGCCGGTTCAAGCATGCCGCCGCCGAAATCGTCAGCGAACTGACCGCGTTCGTGCCGACCGACGACGCGGTCAAGATCATGCGGCTCAGGCTGACCAACACGTCCGAGCGCTCCCGCCGATTGTCCGTCGCGGCCTACGCGGAGTGGGTTCTGGGCCCGTCGCGAGCGCATGCGCTACATATCGTGACGGAGATGGCGGGCGAGGGCGCGATACTAGCCCGCAACGCCCACAATTCCGCCTATCCCGGACGCGTCGCCTTCCTGGCGCTGGGATCGGGGCAGGCCTCGTGGACCGCCGACCGCGCCGAATTCCTCGGCCGTCACGGTTCGACCGCTGAGCCCGCCGCGCTGCTGGCGCGAGTTCCCCTGTCGGGCCATGCAGGCACCGGCCTCGACCCGTGCGCGGCGTTCCTGGCGCCTCTCCAGCTCGAGCCCGGCGAAACGCAGGAGGTCGTCATCCTGCTCGGCGAGGCGGCCTCGCGCGAGGGCGCCGAGGAGACGATCGCCAAATACCGGTCGGCGAAGCTGGACGACGTGCTCGCCGCGGTGACCGGCCAGTGGGACGAAATTCTGCGGGCGCTGGTCGTAACGACGCCGGACCGCTCGATGGACCTCATGCTCAACGGCTGGCTGCTTTACCAGACGCTTGCCTGCCGAATGTGGGCGCGCAGCGGCTTCTACCAGGCGAGTGGCGCCTACGGCTTTCGCGACCAGCTGCAGGATTGCCTGGCGCTTGTCTTCGCCGCACCGGCGCTCGCGCGCGAGCACATCCTGCGCGCCGCGGCACGGCAGTTTCCCGAGGGCGACGTGCAGCATTGGTGGCTGCCGACGACCGGGCAGGGGGTCCGCACGCGGATCGCCGACGATCCCGTCTGGCTCGCCTACGCCGTCGCCACCTATGTCGAGGCGACCGGCGACGATGCGATCCTCGATGTGCCGCTGGCCTACCTCGAGGGGCCGCGCCTTGCCGATCACGAACAGGATGCCTTCTTCGAGCCAACCGCCAGCGAGAAGAGCGCGCCGCTCTACCAGCATTGCGTCGACGCGATCGAGCACAGCCTGGCAACCGGCGCGCATGGCCTGCCGCTGATGGGCGCCGGGGACTGGAACGACGGGATGAATCGCGTCGGTATCGACGGCAAGGGCGAAAGCGTCTGGCTGGCGTGGTTCCAGTGCAAGACGCTCACGGACTTCGCCGCACTGGCAGCGAAACGCCATGACGACGCCTACGCCACGCGCTGGCGGGCGCACGGGGCGGAGTTGGCCTCGGCCGTCGAGCGCGACGGATGGGACGGCGACTGGTATCGCCGCGCATTTTTCGACGACGGCACGCCGCTCGGGTCGGCAAGCAACGACGAATGCCAGATCGATTCGATCGCGCAGTCGTGGGCGGTCATCTCGGGCGCCGCTCCGGCGGAGCGCGCCACTATCGCCATGACCGAGGCCGAACGCCAACTGATCGACAACGACGATCGCCTGGCACTGCTATTCACACCGGCGTTCGACGAGACGGCCCTGGAGCCCGGCTACATCAAGGGCTATCCGCCCGGCCTGCGCGAGAACGGCGGGCAATATACCCACGCCGCCTGCTGGTTCGTCATCGCGCAGGCGATGCAGGGCAAGGGCGACAAGGCGGCGGCGCTGTTCGCCATGCTCAATCCGGTCAACCATGCGCTAACGCGGGAAGGCGTCGCCCGTTACAAGGTCGAGCCCTACGTGGTGGCCGCCGATGTCTATTCGGCGGCGGGCCATGCCGGGCGCGGCGGCTGGACCTGGTACACCGGCTCGGCCGGCTGGCTCTATCGCGCCGGTGTGGAATGGATCCTGGGTCTCCGCAAGGAGGGCAACACGCTGCATCTCGAACCGGCGATTCCCGCATCGTGGTCGGGCTTTCGCGCGAACCTCCGGCATGGCAGCGCGCGCTACGAAATCACGGTGCAAAACCCGGCGGGCACCGCCGGCCCGATTTCGGCGCTTACGCTGGACGGCGCCGCGGTGCCGCATGCACCCGCAGTGATATCACTCTGCGACGACGGCAAGGTGCATCAGGTGACAGCAGTACTCGGGTAGTTGCGAGGACGGGAATCACCCGACCTCGCTGCGGTCATCACCCAAATTTCTTGCTCAGTTATCCCGCTATAGCGCCAAGAGGAGGGGCGAGCGCTAGGGCTTTTTCGCCTCGAGCGAGCCGTAAGCGACGACGGCCTTGCCGTTGTAGGACGACATCCACGTCATCACCATTGCGGCGCCGTCCTTCTTGAGCGTCAAGCTGCCGTCAAGGCACCCAGCCTTGGTGCCCGCGTCGAACTTGCCTGCCGTGATGCTCTCGGTGAAGAACGTATAGTCGCCGGCGTTGCCGATCTTGGTCAGCGTGCCCGAGCAATTCTGGCCAGGGTAGGTCGTCTTGCCGCCCTTGGCGGCGAGCGTCACCTCGATGGCATAGGACTGGGCGCGTCCCACCTGGTTGATCGTGCCGGTCCAGACGACCGCTGCCGCGGCTGCCGTCATCGCCGGCTTCACGGCTGGCTTTACCTTGGGCGCCGGAGCCGGGGCTGGCGCCGGCGCGGCCGCAGCCGCGTCCGCCGGCCCATTGTCCTGCGCCGCGGCCACGACCACCGTCGCGGCGGAGAGGGCGATGCAGAGCCCGATTCCGGCAAAAATAACCCGCTTCATCGTACTTCTCCCCTTGGCTCTGCCCAGATCGCACACGGATGTCCGGGCGATTCCACAGTCCCGCCGGAGTTTGATCATCCGCTTGTAAATGACATGTTTCAACCGCGATGCCTCTGCGGGCCCGCGCCCGGTTGCCGCGAGGGCTGATCGGGCCGGGCGTTCCTGCTAACGTCGCTTCGATGCTGGCCGCGCAAATCGAGAAATTCGGCGACACCCTTGCGCGATCGCAGCTGGCGAGCCTGGCAGCGATCCTGATCGTGTCGCTGGCCTGCTTTCTTCCCGGCTTTGCCACGATCCCGCCGATCGACGGCGATGAACCGAGCTACGCGGTGGCGGCGCACGAAATGGTCGCCACGGGCGACTATGCCGCCGTCCGCCTGCAAACTGCCAATGCCGAATGGCGGCCGCGCGGCGCCTACTGGATCCAGGCGTTGACCGCGACGTTCGCCGGGCGCGATCCGCCGATCTGGGTTTATCGCTTGCCTTCGCTGGTTGCCGCGGTCGCCGCAACCCTGCTGACCTGGTGGCTGGCGATGGCCTTCGGCGGGCGCAGGATGGCGCTCCTCGCCGGCCTGTTCACCGCCGCCAGCGGCATCGTCGGGCTAGAGGCGCGTCTGGCGACGCCCGACGCGCTGCTGCTCGCGGCCAGCACGCTCATCGCCGGCGCGCTGGCGCGCGTCTGGCTCAATCGCGACGGCCGCAGCGACGACGTGGTGGCCGCGCTCTTCTGGACCGGTCTCGGCGTCGGCATTCTGGCCAAGGGCATCGTCGCACCGGCGATGGCGGTCGCCGCGGTGCTGATCCTTTCTTTCGAGCGCGGCAATATACGCTGGCTCTCGCGCCTGCGCCCGGCGGTCGGCTTCGTCTGGCTGTTCGTCATTATCTCGCCCTGGCTGATCGCCGTAGTGCTCGCCCTCCTGCAGGGAGCCGGCGAGGGACCGGACCCGCAATTCCTGGCGGAGATCGGCGTGCCGTTCGAGATCGACGCTCCGCCCGGAAGCTACGCGCTGATATTGCCGCTGCTGGTCGGGCCGGCGGTGACGTTCCTGTTCCTGGCGCTGCCCTGGTACCTGTCGGAATTCCGGCGTCCGGTGGTCTTCTTTGCCCTCGCCTGGGCCGGGCCTTTGTGGCTCGTGGCGGAGATGATTACCGCCAAGGAACCGCAGGCGATCCTGCCCGTGGTCCCGGCCATTGCACTGCTGGCGGCCGTCGGCGTCGATGCCGGTGTCGCCAGGATCCGGGGCGGGGTGAGCTGGTTCTATTCGCTGGGCCCCGCCATCTGGCCGCCGCTCAGCGCCATCATCGTGCCGACGGCCTTTGTCTATTTCCAGGGGTACTCGCCGTGGCAGGTCTTCGCGGCGCTGGAGACGGCGGCGGTGCTGGGGCCGGTGACCTGGGTGTGGCTGCGCGGCGGCGCGCTTTTCGCCGCGGCGATGATGTCGGTGGTCACAGTTATCTTCATCTACATCGGCTTCTTCGGCGTCTTCGTTCCCGGACTCGACGGCATCCGCATTGCCGGGCGGGTCGCCACGACGGCGAACGCCGTCGCGTCCTGCCGCGGGCCGACATTTGCCGCGACCGGCTATCCGGAGGAAAGCCTGGTCCTGGCGCTCGGTCCCGAAACGCGGCTGGTCGATGCCTGGTCGGCGGCCGATTTCCTGAACAGTGCCGGCTGCCGCGTCGCCATCGTCGACAGGAGCCAGGTGCCGTCCTTCCGTCAGCGCGCCGAGGACCTTGGCCTCGAGGTTCGCGACCGCGGCCAGGTGACCGGCTTCAACCTTCGCAAGATGCGCGTCATCGACCTGCACCTGTTCACGACGAGCCACACCGATGGATGAATTCAACCCGTTCGAGCGCCTGCGCGCCAACTGGACGCTGGTCGCGAGGCGAGTCTCGGCGGCGCGCAGCAGGCAGCCGCCGGTCGACTGGCGCCGGGTCGGCCTGATCGTGGCCGGCGGACTCGCGCTGGTTGTCTTCGTGGGGCTCCTCTACGACGCCCGCGTTATCGCGTGGACGCGGACCGAACCGGGTTCCGTGCGATCCTTCTTTGCCTGGACAACGCGCTTCGGACAATCGGACTGGCTGCTGACGCCAACGGGCCTGATAGTGATCATCGTGGCTTTTTCCGACTGCCGGCGGGTCAGCCGCGTCCATGCCGCGGCGTGGTGGGAAATCGCGACGACCGCCGGGCTGCTCTACGTCCTGGTGACGGTGAGCGGGCTGGTCGCCGACATCATCAAGCCGATCGCCGGCCGCTTTCGCCCCGACTTTGTTGAACACGGCGCGTTCGCCTTCGCGCCGTTCACCTTCGGCGGCTATCCGCACTACAGCTTTCCGTCCGGCCACGCGACCACCATGGCGGCGGTGGCGATCCTGGTGGCATTCGTGCCAAGCATTATCACTGCGCCGGTCGTCATCGCCGCGGCCATCGTTGCGATCAGCCGAGTGATGATAGACGCGCATTTTCCGAGCGACGTGGTCGGCGGGGCGTTGATCGGCCTCGGCGTCGGCTATGTCATCCTTGGCGTGGCGGCGCGGGCGGGCATCGTGTTCGCCAAGCGGGAGGACGGAAGTTTGCGCGGGCGGGTCGGCGTCCTCCGCCGCCTGAGCCGCCGTCCCGGTGGGCTGGTCGGTTTGCTGCCGGCGTTATGGATCGCGCTCGGCGGGCGGCGCCCGCCTCAGCCGCCGCCGACGTAGGCGAAGCCGGCGTCAAGATCGGCGATCAGATCAGCCGGGTCTTCCAGGCCGATGTGCAGGCGGAGCAGCGGTCCCTCCGGCTTCCAGCGCGTAGCGGTGCGTGTCACGTGGGGCAGCGTGATAAGGCTCTCATAGCCACCCCATGACGCGCCGATGCCAAAGAGCGCAAGGCTGTCGGCGAAACGCTTTGCCTGCTCGCCGGTCCAACCTTTGCCGACAAAGCCGAAGAGGCCGCTGGCGCCGGTCATATCGCGCTTCCACAGCGCGTGTCCGGGATCGCCTTCCAGCGGCGGGTAAAGGACGCGGCTGACTTCGGGCCGTGCGTGCAGCCAGCGCGCCACCGTCATGGCAGCCTTCTCATGCTGCTCCAGGCGGATGGCGAGAGTGCGGATACCGCGCAGCGTCAGGAACATGTCGTCCGGGCCGACGTGGAGTCCCATCGAGCCGTGCAGTTCCTTGAGTTTCTTCCACGCTTCGCCGCGGGCGGCCACCGTCCCGATCATCACATCGGAATGGCCGCCCAGATATTTGGTCCCGGCGACGACCGAGACATCGACGCCGTAGTCGAGGGCACGGAAGTAGAGCGGCGTCGCCCACGTGTTGTCGAGGATGACGGTGGCGCCGAGACGCTTCGCCACGGCGGCGATCGCGGGGACGTCCTGCATCTCGAAGGTGAGCGAGCCCGGCGCCTCAAGGTAAACCGCCCGGGTGTTCGGCGTGAACAGGGCTTCGATGCCGGCGCCCACGGCCGGATCGAAGTAGGCGACTTCGATGCCGAGGCGCTTCAGTGCGGTGTCGGCGAAGTGGCGGACGGGCCCATAGACGCAGTCGACGAGGAGCAGCCGGTCGCCGGTGTCGAGACACGCAAGAAGGGCCACCGAGGCGGCGCTCAGGCCGGAGGGAACCAAAACGGTTCCGTCGGCGCCTTCGAGGTCGTTCATCGCCGCCTCCAGCGCATCGCTGGTCGGCGTGCCGCGGCGCCCGTAGGTGTAGCGCCGGGCATCACCGCGGGCGACGTTGAGCGGGGACTGGGCCGAGGCGGTATGCATATCGTCGATGCTGTCGAAGAGCACGGTCGAGGCGTGGACAACGGGCGGGTTGACGAACGGCCCGGTCAGGCTCTTTTCGCGTCCGGACCGTACCAGCCGGGTGGCCGGTCGTTTGACCGGTCCATCCGCGTTGTCCTTGCTCATGGCCGCCCGCGAGAATTGTGCCCACTCTTGACCGTCCGGGGATAATAGCCCGACACTGCCGGGTCAAATCGGCGGACGTGCGGCATGGTGGCGGGTGGTCTGGGGGGACAGAACGATGCGATCCGCCGCGACGACCGCGATCCTTGCGTTGGCGGCGTCCGTGTTCGCCGGGGCGGTCGCCGAGGCCGGCATCCTTGAGCAGGTGAAGCAGCGCCACACCCTCCAGTGCGGCGTCGATCCGGGGCTGCCGGGTTTCGCCGAGGTGAATGAACAGAAGCAATGGAGCGGGTTCGACGTCGACTATTGCCGGGCGATCGCGGCGGCGGTGCTGGGCGACGGCGACGCGGTAACCTTCGTGCCGCTGACCGCGCGCGAGCGCTTCAAGGCGCTGCAGTCGGGGGCGGTCGACGTGCTGGTGCGCGACACCGCCTGGACGATGGGCCGCGACACGTCATTCGGGGTCAGCTTCGTCGGCGTTAATTACTATGCCGGCCAGGGGTTCATGGTGCCGAAGTCGCTAGGCGTCGATTCGGCCCTGCAGCTGAGCGGCGCCAAAGTCTGCCTCGAAACCGGCAGCGCGGCCGAGATTGCCGTCACCGCCTACTTCAAGACGCACGGCATGAGCTTCGCGGGCGTGCCGGTGCAGAGCGACGCGCAGCAGACGTCCGCCTACGAATCCGGGCTGTGCAACGTGTTCACGGGCGATACCGTCGCGCTCTATGGCGCACGGCTTGCATTGGCGAAGCCCGATGACAGCATCGTGCTGCCCGAGATCATCTCCAAGGAGCCCTACGGCCCGGCGACGGCGCAGGGCGACTATCGCTGGCTGGCGGTGGTGCGTTGGGTGCATTTCGCGCTGCTTGACGGCGAGGAGCTTGGCGTGACCGCCGCTAGCGTCGATGCCATGAAGGCGAGCGACAACGCCGACATCCGCGCGCTGCTCGGCAGCGAGGGCTCGCTCGGCAAAGCGATCGGCCTCGATAACGCGTGGGCGGCGCATGCCATCAAGGCCGTCGGCAACTACGGTGAAATCTTCGATCGCAATCTCGGCGCCGGGTCGAAGCTGAAGATACCGCGCGGCCTCAACGCCCTGTGGACGACGCCGGGCGGCATCCAGTTCGCGCCACCTGTCCGCTAGTCGAGGCAGCGACGATGAGCGAAGTTCTCGAAGTGAAGGCGCCGGTCTCGGCCAACGAGGTGGCCATCGAGATAACCGGCCTCAACAAGTGGTACGGCGACTTCCACGTTCTCAAGGACATCAAACCTCAAGGTCATGCGCGGCGAGCGCATCGTCATCTGCGGGCCGTCCGGCTCGGGAAAATCGACCGTCATCCGCTGCATCAACCGGCTGGAAACCCACCAGAGCGGCCGCCTCGTCATCGACGGCGTCGAACTCACCGAAGACACCAAGCGCATCGACGAGGTGCGTCGCGACGTCGGCATGGTTTTCCAGAGCTTCAATCTGTTTCCGCACCTGACCATCCTCGAGAACTGCACGCTGGCGCCGATGTGGGTGCGCAAGATGAGCAAGGCGGAGGCGAGCAAGGTCGCCATGCGCTATCTCGAGCGCGTGCGCATCCCCGAACAGGCTAACAAGTATCCGGCGCAGCTTTCCGGCGGCCAGCAGCAGCGGGTAGCCATCGCCCGCGCGCTCTGCATGAACCCGCGCGTCATGCTCTTCGACGAGCCGACCTCGGCGCTCGATCCGGAGATGATCAAGGAAGTGCTTGACGTGATCGTCGATCTCGCCCGTGAGGGGATGACCATGCTGATCGTCACCCATGAGATGGGCTTCGCCCGGCAGGTGGCGCACCGCATGATCTTCATGGACGCCGGGCAGATCATCGAGGAAAGCCCGCCGGAGGATTTCTTCACCCATCCGCGCGAGGAACGCACCAAGCTGTTCCTCATTCAGATCCTGCAGCACTAGGCCAAGGCCCAAAAGGAAAGGGCGCGCCGCGATGGCGCGCCCTAGTGATATTCGAAGCTGCGACTACTGGCCGCCGCGCAGCAGGTCGGAGATGTTGCGGAAGGCGACGCGGCGGTTCTGGCGCTCGGCCGCGACCGTCGGGATCTTCAGGAACTGCTCGCCGTAGCCCTGAGTGACCAGGTTCTCGGGCGGCACTCCGAAGTAGTAGGACAAGATCTCGGCAACGGTTTCGGCCCGCCTGTCGGAGAGCGCGAGGTTGCTGAGGTCGGAGCCGACAGCGTCGGTGTGACCCTCGACCAGAATAATCTGGGTCGGATCGCGGGTGACCAGCTCGCGGATCGCACCGCCGATCGCCTGCATCGCCTGGATCTGGTCGTCGGCAACGGTCGCCTGGCCGGTGTCGAAGGTGATGGTATCGACGTCGACGCGGCGGACCATGTCACGCAGCCGCCCATTGCGGCGGATCTCGTCGAGCGTGTAGCTGCGATCGAGCCTCTGCACCGGCGGGGCGGCGAGCGTCTGCTCCAGCAGCTGCGGCGAGGCGCGGCTGCTTTCCACGATGTACTGCTGCTGCGGAATGGTGATCTGCAGCGGCCCGACCTTCAGCCGCGCCGTAGGCGGGGGCGGTGGGGGCGGGGGAGGCGGCTGGTTGCCGCGACCCAGCATGCGGTCGAGAATACCGGTCTGCTGCTGCGCGCCGCCGATCAGTACCTCGATGCTGCCGTCGGGCTTCTTGCGATAGCGCTGGATGATGTCGCCGGAAGCGTCGCGGACCGTCACGATCTGCATCCCGTCGGGACGGCCGACCGTCGTGGTGATGTTGCCGTTGGGGGAGCGGGCACTCTGGATCTTGCCGCCCTGTTCCATGAAGCGGCCGGAGTCGTCGTGGGTGACGGTCACCTGACCGCCCTCCTTGATAATGACGCGGCCGTCCGGCGCCGTCACTACGGCACCTTCCTTCAGAGCGTCCTCGGTCTTCGGCAGGACAGGAGCCGGGGCAGCAGCCTGTGCCGGCGGCGCTTCGCCGAATTTCGGCCGTGTGTGGAATTTCTTCAGGTCGAAGTTGCCCTGCGTCGCAGCCGGGGGCGGTGGGGGCGGCGGGGTCACCACTACCGGCGGCGGCAAAGCGATGACCGGCGGCGGGGCGGGTGGCGTGGTCGGCTGGGCAGTCGGCTGGGCCTGCTCGGCTGACGGCGGCGCGACATTCTGCGGCGCGACCGTGACCGGCGGGGTCGGGGTGGTACCTGCCGGTGGTGGCGGCGTCGTCGTGGTGTTCGCGGGTGGTGGGGTCGGGACCGTGGCCGGAGTCTCCGGCGACTTGCCCTTGTTGCGCGGCTTGCCCTGCCCGTTGGGAGCGGTCTGATCGGTTGGAGCCGGAGGGGCGACCTGGTCGGTCGCCGGCGGCGTGTCGACGGCCGGGGCCGGTGGCGTGACCGCCGGCGGAGGCGGAGGTGGCGGCGTCTTATTGGTCGGGGCCGGCGGCGTTACCTTTTCCACGGCGCGTGGCGCCGGAGGAGTCGGCGGCGGGGCGGGAGGTGTCGTTTCGGCGGCCGGGGGCGCAGCCGGTTCGGTCGCGGCCGGAGGTGTCGTAGGCTGCTGGCCGGCGGCGGCCTGTGCTTCGGCGAGCGCCTTCAGGGCGTCTCGCAGTTTCTGGCGGGTCGCGTCGACGCCCTGGCCGGAAGCCATCGCGGCGCGAAGCTCCGCCCGCGCCGTTTCGACGGCAGCCTGGGCGGTCGCTACGGGGTTATCCGCCTGCGTCACGGCCGGTGGAGGCGGCAGCAGCTGGGTGGCGGCGTCGTTCGCGGCAAGCGCCGGAACAGCGAGCAGGGAAAAGCTTGTGCCGGCCGCCAGCAGGGTCTTGGCGAAAGTCATCAGGAACACCTCATCAGGTCGCGCCATCTGTGGACGGCGTGGTTGCAGTTCGCGTGTCTGACGAACAGACGCGGCGGAACGGGGGCGGGATATGGGCGATATCGTGTGAACCGAACCTGAACGGATGGTTCAGCAAACAAGCCCGGGAGGCTCAGGAGCGCCCGCGTGGACACTAGAAGAGGCGAACGGACGATTCTGTTCCATTGAGCACGACCGGCAGCCGCGGATCAGTCCTTCCCGACGGCAATCGGCACGTCGTCCCGCGCGCCCCACTCCGTCCACGAGCCATCGTAAAGCGCGGCGTTCTTCACGCCCAGCATATCGAGGGCCAGCGACAGCGTGGCAGCGTTCACGCCCGAGCCGCAGGTCGTCACGATCGGCCGGGTTAGATCGACGCCGGCCGATGCGAATGCTGCTCGCAGCGCCGGTGCATCCTTGAGGCGGCCGTCGGCAATGAGTTCGGTGGAGGGGACATTGAGGCTGCCGGGGATGCGGCCGGTTTTTACCCAGGTACGCGGCTCCGGCGCCTCGCCGCGGAAGCGCGCAGCCGGTCGCGCATCGACAAGCTGGAACGCATGCGTCGCCAGGCCATCGCGGACGCCGGCGAGGTCGCGCACGCTCGCCGCATCGAAGTGCGCGACGAACCGGCGGGGAGGGCGAACAACGGGATTGACGTCAACCGAGCGGCCTTCGCTGCGCCAGCGCGGCAGGCCGCCGTCGAGTATCACGACGTCCTTTGCGCCCATCACCTTGAAGGTCCACCAGACGCGCGGCGCGGAGGACAGCCCGACGCTGTCGTACACGACGATCTGTTGCCGTTCGTCGATGCCGAGCGCGCCGACGGCGGCGGCGAACGCCTCCGGAGTCGGCAGCATGTGGGGCAGGGGATTACTGGTGTCGGCGATCGCGTCGATGTCGAAGAAGACGGCGCCCGGAATGTGCGCCGCGGCACATTCGTCGCGGGCATTGCGGCCGGCGAGATGCCACGAGCCGTCGACCACGGCGATATCCGCATCGTTAAGATGCTGCGCCAGCCAGTCGGTTGAGGCAAACCAGCGCGAACGGTCGGTCATGGTGCAAACCGTATCCGTACCCGCCGGTTCTGCTTGCCCTTGCTCTCCATCTTGCCGATGACGAGGCGGCCGATCTCGATCGTCGAGCGGACGTGGGTACCGCCGCAGGGCTGCAGGTCGATGTCGCCGATACGCACAAGGCGAACGCGGCCGCTGCCCGTCGGCGGCTTGACCTTCATGGTCTTGACCATGCCGGGACTGGCGGCGAGTTCCTCGTCGGTGATCCATTCGGTGGTTACGCGATAATCGGCGGCGATGAGGGCGTTCAGCTTCTCCTCGACTTCCTCCTTCGCGGGCACCTCCCCGTCGATGCTGAAATCGAGGCGGCCTTCGTCGGCGCCGATCTGGCCGCCGGTCACCGGGTAGGGCAGCACGACCGAAAGGAGATGCAGGCCGGTGTGGATGCGCATGTGCTTGTGGCGGCGCTCCCAGTCGAGCACGGCGGTCAGTTTTTCACCGGGCTCCGGCAACGGTTCCGCGTCGCCCGGGACATGGACGATGTCGGCCTTGCTGTCGCCATAGACCGTAGTCGCGATCGCGATGTCGCCGGAGGCGCGGGTCAGCTTGCCGTTGTCGCCGGGCTGCCCGCCGCCGGTCGCGTAGAACACCGTGCGGTCGAGCACGATGCCGCACCGGTCGTTGACGGCAAGCACGGTCGCTTCGGTCGAGGTGCGATAGGGGTCGTCGCGGAAGAGGAGTTCTGTCGGCATGGGCCCAGTCTAGGCGCTTTGGCCGTCGCCTCAAGCGCCGACGAACGGCACCCTGGTGGTCACCTTCGCCGTCAGCCACGCCGGTGTCGGCAGGCCGTGGGCGTGCAGAAACTCCGGATTGAACAGCTTCGACTGATAGCGCGTGCCGTAGTCGCAGAGCACGGTGACGATGGTGTGCCCCGGTCCCATCTCGCGGGCCAGGCGGATGGTGCCGGCAATGTTGATCCCGGACGAGCCGCCAAGCACCAGCCCCTCGTGCTCGACGAGATCGAAGATCAGCGGCACCGCTTCGCTGTCGGGAATGAGCCAGGCGTGATCGACCCTGACGTCGGCGACGATCGGCGTGAGCCGTCCGAGGCCGATGCCCTCGGTGATCGACGAGCCCGGCGTGGCGGTGGCCTCTCCGATCGTGAACAGGTTGAACATCGCGGCGCCCTCGGGATCGGCGCAGCCGATGACGATGTCGCCCTTGCGGTCGCGGAGCGCCGCAGCGGTGCCGGCAAGCGTGCCGCCGGTGCCGACCGAGCAGATGAAGCCATCGACCTTGCCGTCGGTCTGCCGCCAGATCTCCGGGCCGGTGGTGAGATAATGCGCGTTGCGGTTCTCGAGATTGTTCCACTGGTCGGCGAAGAGAACGCCGTTCGGCTCGCTCTTCGCCATCGCGGCGGCGAGACGCTGGGCGACGTGCTGGTAGTTGTCCGGATCGCTGTATGGCTTGACCGGCACCTCGATGAGCGTCGCGCCGGCGAGCTTCAGCGCGTCCTTCTTCTCCTGGCTCTGCGTATCGGGAATGACGATGATGGTGCGATAGCCGCGGCTGGCTGCCACCAATGCCAGCCCGATGCCGGTGTTGCCGGCGGTGCCCTCGACGATCAGCCCGCCGGGCTTCAGCTTGCCGGCTTTCTCGGCGGCGAGGATCATTTGCCGCGCCGGGCGATCCTTGACCGACTGGCCGGGATTGAGGAACTCGGCCTTGCCGTAAATCTCGCAGCCGGTGAGCTGGGAGGCGCGGCGAAGCCGGATCAGGGGCGTGTTGCCGATGGCGTCGACAACGGTTGGCTTCACGTCCATTGGTGGCGGCCTCGCAACGGGTGCGGGAACGTAAGCGTTGCGTCGGTGCGCATCAAGCGAACGGCCGGCTGCACAAAAGCGCGCCTGTGGAAGAACGTTGCGCGAGGCACGCCCTGGACGAGTATTCGGCTACTCGGCCGGCGCCAGCCGCGCCGCACGCGGCACCGCGAAGTGGGCCCACACCGGCCGCTCGAACAGGAAGCGCGCCGGCGTGCCGCGCACGATCCAGAAGAGAGCCAGCGGAAGGATGACGCCGGCTGCCGTGACCAGCACCGAGATGGTGCCGAGGTCGTGGATGATGTGCGTTTTCAGCAACACGGTGCGCGTCACCGCCATCGGCAGGAAGAACGCCAGGTAGATGATCAGCGAATGGCGGCCGCAATAGCGCACTGCCTCCATCCAATGCAGCTTCGACAGGATGGTGGAGAGCGTCACCACGGCGATGGCGCCGACGAAGCCCAGCGCCAGTCCGATGCCGGCAATCTCCGAATAGCCGCCGAAGACGGCGAGCCCTTCGACCAGCGCCCAGACGCCGAGATAGGTCGCGGCCAGCCAGCCGTGCTGCAGCACTATGCCGGCGTAGCGGAAGATGTCCGGGGCGAAGATGTAGCCGGAGTAGAAATAGACGAAGCGGGCGGCGAACTCGTCCGGGATTACCCAGCCGGTGTTGACGTGGGCCATCTGCAACCCGGCGCCGATCAGCCACACGATCCACCACGGCACGCGGCGGGTGAGCTTCGTCAGCACGAAGAAGATCGGCAGCAGGTAGATGAACCAGATCGTGCCGAACGGGTCGATGAGCGAGACGAGAAACGCTTTCGCCAACCCGCCGCTGGCGGGGTCGGCGGCGATGTCGGGCGCCTTGAAGGCGAACTGGATGACGAGCCAAAGCAGATAGAAATAAGCGAAGTGGAAGACCTTCTTGTCGAGGTAGGTGCGCCAGTCGCGGTCGATGACGCGCGCGAGGAACAATCCCGAGATCATGAAGAAGTCCGGCATGCGGAACGGCTTGGCGAAGGCGACGACATAGGTCATCCAGCCGGTCGCCTCCGCGGCCTTCTCGACGCCAAGCGTCGAGTGCATCATCACCACCATGATGATGCAGAAGCCCTTGGCGTAGTCGACCCAGGCAACACGTGCCGCGTCGTAACTCATGATGGATTGCCTCGGACCGCTGGAACCACCCGTCAGTCCGCCTGCGGGTCGGTTCTGGCGCGACCATAGGGCCGTCCGCCGGCAAACGCGCCGGGATCGATTCAATTTTCAGGGGTTAGGGTTAAGGGGCGAACCGCGGATTTTTCTTCGGCCGGACGTGAAAACGCCCCGCCCGCGACGCGGGCGAGGCGCTGATGATTGCAGCCTGACCTATGGCTTCGCGGGAGTATTCGCGTCCGGGGCCGGTGCAGCCGGTGTCGCGGCGTCCGGAGCGGGTGCGGGCGGAGTGGTGTCCGCAGGCGCGGGCGCAGGAGCCATCGCAGGCGCGGGGGCCGGGGCCATTGCGGGCGCCGGAGCCGGCACGGTGGTGTCGGTGGCGGCCGGAGGCATGGGGGCGGGGCCCATCATGGCCTTGGCGCCGAAATAGATGATGACGAGCACGATAATCGCGACGACGACGTAGACAACCGTCCGAT
>DATCBY010000017.1:0-29573 GCA_036511595.1 Bauldia sp. | reverse complement strand
CTGGAGCCGTTGCCGTACCAGCGATCCTGGGTGTTCAGGCCGTCGCTCAGCTCGATGATCACCTGCTTGTACTGATAGGCAGGGTCCATCGCCGGCGCCGCCGGGAACGGGCCGCCGCCAATCAGCGACTGCCAGCCCCAGGCGAGACCGATCGGCTGGTTGGCCCCGCATAAATGGCTGGACGAGAGGGGCCGCAGCCTTGTTTCAGCGCGACAAGAGCATAAGTTTGGGGTCCGGCCCCGGCCGCGCTCCCCATCGGAAAGTGACAATGGCCGACGACAAGCTCCCCGCACGGGTTGCCACGGGTAAGTTCATCTCGATCCGCGGCGCCCGGGAGCACAACCTCAAGAACATCGACCTCGACCTACCGCGCGACCAGCTGATCGTCCTGACCGGCCTGTCGGGATCCGGCAAGTCGTCGCTCGCCTTCGACACCATCTACGCGGAAGGGCAGCGCCGCTACGTCGAGTCGCTGTCGGCCTACGCCCGCCAGTTCCTCGAGATGATGCAGAAGCCGGACGTCGACCAGATCGACGGCCTCTCGCCCGCCATCTCGATCGAGCAGAAGACGACCAGCCGCAACCCGCGCTCGACCGTCGGCACGGTCACCGAGATCTACGACTACATGCGGCTTCTCTTTGCCCGCGTCGGCATCCCCTATTCGCCGGCGACCGGCCTGCCGATCACCAGCCAGACCGTCAGCCAGATGGTCGATCGCGTTCTGGCGCTGCCCGAGGGCACGCGCCTCTACCTGCTCGCCCCCATCGTGCGCGGCCGCAAGGGCGAGTACCGCAAGGAGCTGGCCGAGCTCGCCAAGAAAGGCTTCCAGCGCGTCAAGATCGACGGCATCTTCCACGAGATCGCCGAGGCCCCCGCCCTCGACAAGAAGCTGAAGCACGACATCGAGGTGGTGGTCGACCGCATCGTCGTGCGTGGCGACATCGCCACCCGCCTCGCCGACTCCTTCCAGACCGCGTTGGAACTCGCCGACGGCATCGCCATCGCGGAAATCGCGGACAACAAGTCGGAAGCGGCCGAGCCCACGAAGGAAAAGACGAGACAAGAGGCGGGGACGGCCGCAGGCCGGACAGGGAAGCCAAAAAAGGCCTCCAACGCCGCTTCATCCAAGGCCGACGCCCGCGACGAAAACCGGATCATGTTCTCCGAGAAATTCGCCTGCCCGGTCTCCGGCTTCACCATCGAGGAGATCGAGCCGCGCCTGTTCTCATTCAACAACCCGTACGGCGCCTGCCCGGTCTGCGATGGCCTCGGCACCGAGCGCACCATCGACCCGAACCTTGTCGTGCCCGACGATTCGCTGACGCTGCGCGAGAACGCCATCGCGCCGTGGGGCAAGACTTCGTCGCCGTATTACCAGCAGACGCTGGAGGCGCTCGCCCGCGCCTACAAATTCTCCACCGACACCGCCTGGTTCGAACTCCCCGCCAAGGCCAGGGACGTCATCCTCAACGGCACCGGCAATGACGACGTCACGTTCCACTATAACGACGGCCTCCGCTCCTATCGCACGACAAAATCGTTCGAAGGCGTCATCCCCAATCTCGAGCGCCGCTGGAAGGAGACCGACTCAGCCTGGGTGCGCGAGGAGATCGAGCGCTACCATTCCGCCAAGCCCTGCGAAGCCTGCCACGGCTACCGCCTGAAGCCCGAAGCCCTGGCCGTGAAGCTCGACAACTTCCACATCGCCCAGGTCTCCGACCTCTCCATCCGCAGGGCCATCGCCTGGTTCGAGCATCTCCCGGAGACGCTGACCGAGCAGCAGGGCGAGATCGCCCAGCGCATCCTCAAGGAGATCCGCGAGCGGCTGAAGTTCCTGGTCGATGTCGGCCTCGATTACCTGACGCTCGCCCGCGCCTCCGGCACGTTGTCCGGCGGCGAGAGCCAGCGCATCCGCCTCGCCTCGCAGATCGGCTCGCGCCTCACCGGCGTGCTCTACGTGCTGGACGAGCCGAGCATCGGCCTCCACCAGCGCGACAACGCCCGCCTGCTCGATACGCTCCGCCACCTGCGCGATCTCGGCAACACCGTCATCGTCGTCGAGCATGACGAGGACGCCATCCGCCAGGCCGATTATGTCGTCGACATCGGTCCCGCCGCCGGCATCCACGGCGGCCACGTCATCGCCAAGGGCACGCCGGCCGAGGTCATGGCCAATCCGGAATCGCTCACCGGGCAATATCTGTCCGGCGCCCGCGAGATCGCCATGCCCGCCTTCCGCCGCCCGCCGGTGAAGGGCAAGAGCATCAAGGTCGTCGGCGCCAGCGGCAACAACCTCAAGAACGTCACCGCCGAGATCCCCATCGGCGTCTTGACCTGCGTCACCGGCGTTTCGGGCTCCGGCAAGTCGACGCTCACCATCGACACGCTCTATCGCGCCGTCGCCCGCAAGCTGAACAGTGCGCGCGAGGCCCCCGCCGAGCACCGCCACATCGACGGCCTCGACTGGCTCGACAAGATCATCGACATCGACCAGAGCGCCATCGGCCGCACGCCGCGCTCCAACCCGGCCACCTACACCGGCGCCTTCACGCCGATCCGCGAATGGTTCGCCGGCCTGCCGGAGGCGAAGGCGCGCGGCTATGGCCCGGGGCGCTTCTCGTTCAACGTCAAGGGCGGCCGCTGCGAAGCCTGCCAGGGCGATGGCGTCATCAAGATCGAGATGCACTTCCTGCCCGATGTCTACGTCACCTGCGATGTCTGCAAGGGCAAGCGCTACAATCGCGAGACGCTGGAGGTGAAGTTCAAGGCGAAGTCGATCGCCGATGTCCTCGACATGACGGTCGAGGAGGCGAAGGATTTCTTCGCCGCCGTGCCCACCATCCGCGAGAAGATGGAGACGCTCGATCGCGTCGGCCTCGGCTACATCCACGTCGGCCAACAGGCGAACACGCTCTCCGGCGGCGAGGCCCAGCGCATCAAGCTGTCGAAGGAGCTCTCCAAGCGCGCCACCGGCCGCACGCTCTACATCCTCGACGAGCCGACGACGGGCCTCCACTTCCACGATGTCGCCAAGCTCCTCGAGGTTCTCCACGAACTGGTCGACCAGGGCAACACCGTCGTCGTCATCGAGCACAATCTCGAAGTCATCAAGACCGCTGACTGGATCGTCGACATGGGGCCGGAAGGCGGCGACGGCGGCGGCGAAATCGTAGCCGCCGGCACGCCGGAGCAGGTGGCGAAGGAAAAGCGGAGCTATACGGGCGCCTTCCTCAAGCCGGTGCTGGCCCGGGCGCGGGCTTCACGGCGGGCGAGCGACGAGGGCGGGGCTGAGGCGGCGGAGTAGGCGTTATGCCATATGGAGCTTCGATTTCTCCACCTCTTGGATTCCGAGTCTCGTGAGCCAATACTTCTTGGTATCGAAATGCACCAGCGCTAGCTCATCCGCCAATTGATTGAGCGCGCGCTTCAGATTTTTGCGCATAGTGGGCTGTGCCCATTCGGATAGCTCGCCGTACGTGGCCCCGATGGAGCCGCGCTCGTATAGGACCAGCAGAAGGAACGCCCGGACTTTGAGATCGGGCCGGAGAACCTTCAAGAAGCCATCAAAATTCTCGACTGCCGGGGCCCGGCGCGCGACTAAATCCTCGATGATGCCGTGCGCCTCATCGGCCGACACGTTATGATACAGTCGAACAAACTCGGCCATCACCCAGTCGAGCGTCGTGGCAACGAAAGATGCGTCTTGAGTATTCGGGTCGATGCCGTCGCTGAGGTGAGCGGCGTCGCGTTTGTTCCTGATGTCGTACACGACCCGAAGGCTCCTCGGGATATGCAACCGAATGGAGTCCGGTAGCGCTGTGTTTTTCACGAGTGACGCTATCGTCCCCTCGCTGTCGAGCTGCCGGCCCAAGGGTGTGAACGTTGCGGTAGACGCCTGCTGCAAGAGCCGGAACGCGGCCTCACAAAACCTGCCTCCTTCATGGGGCGTGGTGCGGCGCCTGCTTTGCGGATCGTTACGGACCGTCCGTGGATCGGGAGGCTGCCCGCAAGACTCGTCCGCCGGCACTATGACGGGCTGTGGCCACGCCCACGTTAAGGGCGGAAAGCCGCCCCGCGCCGGAAATGGCAAAGGGCGGTTCGGGCGGCAAGCCGCAAGGCCCCGTTCGTCTTCCGTCTGAAGCGCGAGTGCGGGTAGCCCAAAGTCCCCGCGGCGGGCGTCTGGTCGACGCCCCTTCGGACTACCGGACGATGGCGTTAGCCAGGCGCCCGCCTCCCCCTCGTTTTTTCCGGAGGGGAAATCGCGGCCTCTGACCCGGCCGCACCATCGAAACCAGCCACGCCCCGGAGCGCAAGCGCTCGCGGGAACGAAGAAGCATGCCCATGCCGTGGATCGTGGAAGAAGAAGTGCGCCGCTACGTTCCGCGCGAACGGCCGCCGCCGTTCACGCCCGATCCCGATGCCCCGTGGCCGGACCCGAAGGGCGCCGCCCTCTACCGCCGCTGGCGCAACGAGATGATGATCTGGTGGAAGCGCAATGTCGCCGAGTTCTACGAGATCTACGAATTCTGCCCGCGCGTCATGTGCCGCCGTGGTCACGCCTGCGTGCCCACCGAGGCTGCCTGCCACGACGAGGCGTTCCATATCCTCAAGGAGAAGGTTTACCCGCAGATCATGCGGGCGCCGCGCGCCGCGCCCACCGAGCCCGAATGATCGCCGGCTATTCGGCGCTCGCCCGCATGCCGTCGGGCTCCCCCGCCGGCATTTCCGCCGGGTCGACGATCTCCGGATGGTTCTCGCGGAGAATGAGATCGTCGCGCAGCTGGTCGCGGCATTCATCGGCGGCGGTGGCGATCAGCATCGCCAGGAAATCGTCCTGGATCAGCGCGGCCCGATCGTTCAGGTCGATCAGTTCGGCGTGGATGGCGTGCAGGCTGCGCCGCACGTGCGGCAGCAGGGCTTCGTTGACTTCGCCGCGACGCGGCTCACGGACAGGAGACTTCATGAATGCGCTCATGTCGTCACCATGACATGTGCGAATTGACAATCGATGCAAAGCCCGCGCGCTGGTTTTAGAAAAAGTTTAGCGGACGAAGTAAGGGCGGCATCCGCCGCCGCCCTCGCTCTCTTGTCGGACTCGTTAGGGATTGATCCGGCACCCCACGACGACGACCGCACCGCCGTCGCCGTGTACACGTTGTCGTATTGGCTCCTCGCAGGCGTCGGCGAGCGAGATCGGACCCCTGTCTGTTTTTGCTGCGATTTCTTTTTGCTGCGATTTTTTTTGCGGCGATTTCTCCGGCGAAAACGTGGACCGCCGCCAGGATCGGCCGATGTCGCCGCAATCGTGAACCGCTTGCATCAAATTGTGTGAATGAACTTATACCGGCCGAAACAGGTGATTGGCATACTACAGCCCATGCAACCACTTGCAGCCATGTTAGCCCTGTTCTGCGCCACCGTCTGGGATGGCGCAATGCATCACGGCGAGCATCTCATCGCCGCCGTCACCGTGGCTCGCCACATCGCGCGCGTTATCGGGCTGGCCTGAGCGCCGGCAGGAATCAGTAGGGGCTTTCCTCGTACTGCGGCTTGCCGTCGACCAGCAGCCGCTTCAGCGCCGCCCGCCCGCTATCGGCCACCGCGACATCGACGCTGATCCGCTGCGAATTGCGCAGCTTCTCGAGGTCCCGCCCGGTCCCCTCGGGCACGAAAAACTTCTCCAGATTGTAGTCCACCGAATATTTCCAGCAGTAGGCCGCGCTGCATGGCGCTTCGTTCGTGGCGTCGCGCACGGTCCCGCGCAGGAACGTCCCGCTCCCCGGCTTCTCGTGCGTGATCGCCGTCGCGCTCCACCCGTCCTCCCCCTCGGCCAGCGCCACATAGATCGCCGCCCCCTCGCTGAACGCGTCGTCCCCCGCCAGATCCAGACTATCCAGATGCGCCACCGCGTAGTCGAGCTGGACATAGTCGCCGCGCAGGAGATCGCTCGGGTCGACCGGTATGACCGCCAGCCGTACCTCCTTCCCGTGCTCCAGCAGCATGGCGCGGTCCGCGATCAGCCAGCCGAGCAGTCCGACCTGCAGCACAAAGGCCAGCGCCAGCCCCAGGCGATAACGACGCACCCTCACGGCGTCGTCCCGCGGAGATCGGCAACAATAGCGGCGGCTTTCGCGCGCTGCGCGAGAATGCGGTCGATGCGGTAGAGTGCGAACGCCAGCACGATGAAGAGAACGCCGCCGCCGAGGAACGCCAGCGCGGTGTCGAAGCGGGTACCCAGAGTGAAGGCGTACAGGTAGACCACCTCAAGACCAAACGCCGCCAGGCCGATCGTTTTGCCTATGGGATGACGTCCCGATTGCCCCAGTGTCACCGCCCACAGCGTAACCGCGATCGTCAGTGCCCCGCTGATGAGCCGTGCGGCAAGTTCTCCCTCGGGGAGGTACAGTGCGTAGGCGATCGCGCCAAGTCCGAAGACGACCACCGCGATGACATCGAGCAACGTCAGAAGGCGACGCGCATAGGCCACACCGGCGACGACGATCGCCGCGGCTTTCTAGACCGAATGCCAAAGTCTGCGGAAGATGCTCGCCCACTGAGGCGTTTCCCCAGAATTGCAGCATGCCAAACGGAATGAGAATGGCGAAGAGCCCCGGCCACAGCACGGCATCACCGAGAGCGGCGATCCTTCTCTCGGGCAGGCTTGCGAGCGCCGCACCAAGCGCCCAGATCGCCAGCGCCGCCGTGCAGAAGACCATCATGCCGCCGGCCGCCGTCCAGTGAGCGGCATCCGCCAGGCCGCCAATCGTTCGCCAGCTCCAGAAGATAACGGCAACGATCGCCAGGATGCGTCCATAGTGCGAGTTCTGCGTCGTGGCAACCACGACACTGATACCGATCGCCGCGGCACTTCCCCAATGCGGAGCAATGCCGTTGTCCCAGGTCGCAAGCCACACCCAGTATCCCGAGCCGACCAATCCGAGGACCGTCAGTGTTGGCGAGCCGGTCACCACTGCCGCGGCGAGCACTCCCGCCTCGAAGAGAAGAACCGCACCGCTGAAATCACCAGACAAATGATAGGTCTGCCCGACGAGGGCGATACCGGCGGCGAAGATCACCCCGCCGGCCAACACACCCGCCTCGGCAAAGATGCGCAGGCCGCGCCGTTCAAATTGAAATGCGGCCGCATAGGCGATCAACAGGCCCGCCACGATCATGCCAAAGCGCGCCACGCGCGGACTGAATTCCCACTGTGAACTGACGAAGGCGACGACGGCCAGCCCGAGCAGCAGCGCACCCAGCGTGCCGAGAATGGTGGAGAGACCGAACGTCGTGCGACGACCGCCACTCGCCGAGGCAAGGATGGCGACGGCGCCATCGGTCGTCACCCATCCAGCGTCGAGCCACCGCGGCATGTCAGCGGCGATCCGCTTGCGATAACCCGCGTCAAGCATTTCCGGTCATTTCCGCAACCCCGCCAGAGACCTAACCATAGCGCCCTACATCGCGGCAAGGCCCGCCGCCGGGATCGTCGCCGCCAATACCTGCCGCCATCGAATTCATGGCACACTCAACCGATGTCCGGAGTCGCGGGCAACTTGCCGACCACGAAAGCGAAGCGATGTTCGACTATTTGCTGAACGCCATCGTGACGCTGTTCGTCACCATCGACCCGCCGGGGCTTTTCCCGGTGTTTATTGTGCTCACCGCAGGCGCGACCCGCACTGAGCGGCGGGCGACGGCGTTTCGCGCCACCGTCATCGCCGGCGCGGTGCTGATCGGCTTTGCGGTCGTCGGTCAGCCGCTCATCGGGTTCCTGGGCATATCGCTCTCCGCCTTCCGCATCGCCGGCGGGCTGCTCCTGTTCGTCATCGCCTTCGAGATGGTGTTCGGCTGGCGCGGAGACCGCAAATCAGCGGCGGCACAGAACGCGGTAACTCGCGACGACCTTCGCCACGTCGCGGTGTTTCCATTGGCAATTCCGCTGATCACCGGACCTGCCGCCATTTCAGCCACGATCCTGCTTGCATCGCGCGCTCCAAGCGCCTGGGGCCTTTTGGGGCTGCTGGCGATTATCGTCCTGCTGATCGGCTCCTGCGCGGTCGTATTCCTTGGCGCTAACCGGCTTGAGCGAATCCTCGGCGACACCGGGCGCATCGTGGTCAGCCGGCTTCTCGGGCTACTGCTCGCCGCCCTGTCGGTTCAATTCGTAGCGGACGGCATCACCGCGATCGTGCGCGCCGCGACCTGACTTCGGCTACTCCGCCAACGGCTCGCGCAAGAGCGCGCCACGGTTCAATCGACCAGTTGCTGCCGGCCGCACCCGACGGCGAAGTCAGGACGAAAAGACGCGTCGGTCCGATGATCTCGCGCTGAAAGCCGTACTCGATCCCTCCGGTTGGCTTGCACAGATAATGGCTGGCCGCATTCTTGCTCGTGAACGCCATGATCGCCGGGGCGCACGCGTAGATTCGGGCTGCGAGCGCCACCGCATCGACGAGCGTGAGATCGATCGTGGCATCCTGGCCGATGTGCTCCTTGGCAATATCGGTCAGGCCGATTCCGAACTTCAGCATGTCGCGATATTCGAGGGGGCGCACCAGCCGTGGAGTAAGTCCCACGTCGTACAACGTCGGCCAGAAACGGTTACCGGGTTTGGCGTAATAAGCGCCAACCTCGGCAGACTTCCGCCCCGCACCGGTACCACAGAGCACCAGGCGAAGACCCGGCTCCAACACGTCAGGCAAAACGGGCATGGGCCGGCGCGCCTTGCCCGCGCTTCGCCTAGAACGGGATTTCGTCGTCGAGTTCTTCCGCCAGCGACGCGCCGCCCGATCTGCCGGAGACCCGCGCCGGCTCGCGACTACCACCCTCCATCGGACTCGTCCGCCCGAAGTCGCCGCCATCATCGCCCCGCGAACTCCCGCCACCCTCGCGGCCATCGAGCATCGTTAGCGTTGCGTTGAACCCCTGAAGCACCACCTCGGTCGAATATTTCTCGACACCGCTTTGGTCGGTCCACTTCCGCGTTTGCAACTGCCCCTCGACGTAAACCTTGGCGCCCTTCTTCAGGTACTGCTCGGCAATTTTGGCCAGGTTCTCGTTGAAGATGACGACCCGATGCCACTCGGTCTTTTCCTTGCGCTCGCCGGAGTCCTTGTCGCGCCAGCTCTCCGAGGTAGCGACGCTGAGATTCACCACCGGCTTGCCCGAATTCAGCCGACGCACTTCGGGGTCGCGGCCGAGATTGCCGACGAGGATCACTTTGTTGACGCTGCCCGCCATCGTTTCACGCTCCTGTGTGCTGCCATTTTTATTGGCTGTCCCGTTGCGGCGAAACTATTCTTTTCAGCGCCTGGGTAGCCTCGCCGCCAAAGTTATCCACAGGCCGTTTCAGATGTTCACTTTATGTTCTCTGCGATACCCTGGCAATCCTGCGCTGCCGCCTCGCGGATAGCGGCACATGCCTGCAAGTCAGCCGCCCACCGAAAGCGGCCGCAGTTTAGGGTAAAACTATTGTTTTGCCGCTCTCACTGGCTCGCCCTGAACCTGATCCAGCACTCGGGCACGCCGCATTCTCTTTGCCAGCAACATCCGCGCCTCTGAGCGCGTCTTGGTCGGTTGAGTCCGCATGCCGCCGCCTGAAAAAGTCACCACCAGAAACGGTAGCCCGCTCTTCGGTGGCGCGTAGATCGCATCACGTGAATCGTCCATTGAAGTCACCTCCTACTACGCAACAAGGACTCCTTAACCATACACGATCGGACCGGAAGTTTCGATAGGCAGTTGCAGAGATAGCGCGACAACAATAGTTAGCCAACATACTACCTGTCCAGTTTCGCCAGCGGCAAAATCTGTTTGACTGCGAAGTATTCCTTCCAGGGATCGACCCGCCGCTTGAGCAACTTACCCGCCGCGCTTTCGACCGTAACGGTATTGGCGCTGGCAAGCTTAGCCAGCTCATTCCAATCGAGTGGCCACGCTACCGGAGCGCCCGACCGTGCGCGCGTCGAGTAGGGGGCGATCGCCGTCGCGCCACGGCCGTTACGCAGATAGTCGATGAAGATCTTCCCCTTGCGTCGCGCCTTGGACATCTCCGCAACAAAGAGGTCAGGCTCTTCCGCCGCCATTGTACGCGCCATCGCTTCGGCGAAGGCCTTCACGTCGTCCCACCCATGATGCGGCGTCAACGGCATCACCACGTGGATGCCCTTCCCCCCGGTCGCCATTGGGAAAGATTCCAGTCCCAATGATTTCAGCCTGCGCCGCATCTCCCGTGCCGCATCCTTGACCGCTGCAAACGGAACTGCTTCGTCCGGGTCGAAGTCAAAAACGACGCGGTCCGGTTTCTCCAGCGTCGCGTTATGTGCGCCCCAGATATGGAGCTCAAGCGCGCCCATTTGCACGGCAGCGATCAGGCCCCGCTCATCGATGATCGTAAGGTATTCGCCCTTGGCCTCCTTTTCCTTGATCGTGACGGCCTTGAAGGCGTCGGGGAAGCCGCGGGAGGCATGCTTCTGGAAAAAGCAGTCGCCATCCGCCCCATCCGGACAGCGCACCACCGATAGCGGCCGGTTGATCACGTGCGGCAGCATAAGACTCGCCACGGCTCGGTAGTAGTCGATCAGCCCACGCTTGGTGATGTGCTGGGGAGCGAACACCACCTTGTCCGGATGGGTCACCCGCACACCGCCGATGGTCAGCGTTTCGGTGTCGCGATCTGTGTTGACGGCGACCACCGAGGATTTCGCCTTCGCGACCGTCTGTGGCGACTCTCGCACGACTTCGTCCGCCTTCTTGTCGATCCTCAACCCCTTGAAGGCGCCGTGGCGAACATAACCCTCCTCGGTCCAGCCGGCGAACTCTATCTCCGCCACCAGCTCCGGCTTGACGAATTTCGAGGCGCGGCGGATCGCCGGCGGCACATCGTCGGCGGGTGGCGATTTCACGGCGCGTGACGAGAGTTCTTGCCAGACTGATTTCAACTCCCGTTCGCCATACCCGGTGCCGATCTTGCCGCGATAGACGAGCTTGTCCTCGTCGCGTGTCGCCACCAGCAGCGAGGAGAACGGTCGCCCCTTCACAGTCGAAGGTTGCCACCCGATGACGATCAACTCCTGGCCCATCCCGCATTTCACTTTCAGCCAGCCTTTTGCCCGGCCCGATCGATACGATGCGTCGGCACGCTTCGACACGATCCCCTCGAGTTTCAAGTCGCAGGCGTGGCGAAAGGTTTCGTCGCCCTTGCCGACGACATGGTCAGAATAGAATATCGGTCCGGCGGCCGGCTGCCCTTCCAGCAGCTTAGCGAGCCGCGCCTTCCGTTCCGTCAGCGGCAGCTTGCGGAGATCTTTTCCGTCGAGCGCGAGGAGGTCGAAGGCGTAATAGGCGATGCCGCCCTTTCCTTCGGCGATGGCGTTTTGCAGTCGCCCGAAGTCACTCCGCCCTTCACCGTCCTGCACCACTGCCTCGCCGTCGATGAGGGCGGACTTGCACGGAAGGTCTGCGAACGGTCGCGCGAGCCCGTTGAACTTGTCGGTCCAGTCAAGTCCCGTCCGGGTGTAAATGATCGCCTTGCCCCCACCAACCGCCGCTTCGGCTCGATAGCCGTCAAACTTGATCTCATGCAGCCACTCCATTCCCGCGGGTGGCGCTTCGACCAGCGTAGCGAGCTGCGGCTCGACGAATTTTGGCGCGGCAAGCTTCGTTCGGGACTTAGCCGGCTTGGTACCTGTTTTGGGACGGTCCTCCTCCTTGAAGCGGAATCCCTTCACCCATTCGACATTGCCCGCGGCAATTTCCTCCATCGTCCGACCGCTGCGCACGCTGGTCAGCGCCCGTTGGATGATAGGCTTTCTCTCCGCCTCGGCGAATTCGTCGCGCTCCTTGATGAGTAGCCAATTGTCCGCCTTCGAACGCTTGTCGCGATTGTTCTTGATGCGGACCAGGACCCATTTTCCCTTCAGCCGCTCGCCATGAAGGATGAATTTGAAGTCGCCTTTGGCGAGGCCTTCGTCGGGCTCACCGACCGGCGCCCAGGTTCCCTCGTCCCACAGCATCACGGTACCACCACCGTAGTTGCCTTCGGGGATAGTGCCCTCGAAGTCACCGTACTCGAGCGGATGGTCTTCAACGTGGACGGCCAGCCGCTTGTCCTTCGGGTCGAAACTTGGCCCGCGAGTCACTGCCCAGGAGAGCAGCACGCCGTCATGCTCCAGGCGGAAATCAAAATGCAGCCGCGTCGCATCGTGCTTCTGGATGAGATAGCGCCGACCGCCGGCCCTCGCCCGGCGAGCCTCACCCGCCGGCTCGGCTGTCTTCCGGAAATCGCGCTTCTCGCGGTACGTCTTGAGACGATCGGCCATCGTCCCCAAAGTAGCGCAGGCCAGTGCCGCCGCAACCTGTGTCACCATTTGCAGTCGCTAATTCGCCGTGCCGGCCGATTTCTCTGCGGTGTCCCAATACCACACCACTAACCCATTGTAATAACAGCAATTTCAAAACAGAATGTGCTTGACCGCGCGTGTCCCTTTAGGTATCAACCTGCCAAATCGGCGGCGCCTTTGCGCCGCCTTTGGTTTCAGCGAGCCTCTTCCATGCCAACGTTCAATCTCAAGGCTGCCGACGTTCAGAAGAAATGGATTCTGATCGACGCCGATGGCCTGATAGTTGGTCGCCTGGCGGCCATCGTGGCCCGCCGACTGCGCGGCAAACATCTGCCGACGTACACACCGCATGTCGATTCCGGCGACAACATCGTTGTCATCAACGCCGACAAGGTCGTGCTGACCGGCCGCAAGCGTCAAGACAAGACCTATTACTGGCACACAGGCTACATCGGCGGCATCAAGGAACGCACCGCGCGTCAGATCCTCGAAGGCAAGTTTCCTGAGCGGATAATCGAGAAGGCGGTCGAACGGATGATGCCCGAAGGCCCACTCGGCCGGAAGCAGTTGAAGAATCTGCGCGTCTATTCGGGCACCGACCATCCCCATGCCGCCCAGCAGCCGGAAGCCGTCGACATCGCGGCGCTCAGCCGCAAGAACCAGAGGGCCGCTTAAACCCATGGCCGATTTGCAGTCTCTCCAGGATCTCAGTCCGCGGGCGCCGGCAGCGCCCTCCTACGTTCAGAAGCTCGATGCGCAGGGTCGCGCCTACGCCACCGGCAAGCGCAAGAACGCGGTTGCTCGCGTCTGGGTAACCCGCGGCGGCGGCAGGATCATCATCAACGAGAAGGATTTCACCGCCTACTTTGCGCGGCCGGTCCTGCAGATGGTGGTACAGCAACCGATCTTGGCGGCGGCGCGCGACGGCCAGTACGACGTCCGCGCAACTGTCGCCGGGGGCGGTCTCTCGGGGCAGGCCGGCGCGGTTCGCCACGGTATCTCGAAGGCGCTCACCTATTATGAACCCGACCTTCGTGCTGTCCTCAAGAAGGGCGGATTCCTCACCCGCGATTCGCGAGTTGTCGAGCGCAAGAAGTACGGTCGCGCCAAGGCTCGCCGCTCCTTCCAGTTCTCCAAGCGCTAGCCGCGCTCATCGGACCGGGAAGTTCGGGGCGGGCCGCAAGGTCCGCCCTTTTTCGTTTCAGCATTCCGTTATGCCCGTCCGCGACAACAGTGCGACACTGAAGCAATGACTGACCCCAAGCCGAAACCACTGACAGACAACGCCTTCCTTGGCGCGCTGAAAGGCGGCGCCGTCGAGCCGACGTTCGGCGGCGCGCTGTCGTTCATGCGCCGCCGCTACGCGCGCGACCTGGCCGGCGTCGATCTCGCTGTATGGGGCATCCCGTTCGATCAGGCGACCACCAATCGTCCGGGCGCCCGCTTCGGGCCCGCTGCGATCCGGCGCGCATCGGCAATCTTCGACGGCGACCCGCAATATCCGTTTCGGTACGACCCGTTCGAGGCGCTCGCCGTCATCGACTACGGCGACGCGGCCTTCGACTACAGCAAGCCGATGCAGTTTGCCGACGCGATCGAAAAACAGGCCACGGCGATCATTGCGTCGGGAGCGCAGGTTTTTTCTCTGGGCGGCGATCATTTCGTCACGTATCCGCTGCTCAAGGCGCACGCCGCCGCCCACGGGCCTGTGGCCCTCGTGCAGTTCGACGCCCATCAGGACACCTGGCCCGATCACGAGGACTCCATTTCGCACGGCACCTTCGTCAAGCGCGCCGTTCGTGAGGGTCTGATCGACGCAAAAAGGTCGATCCAGATCGGCGTCCGCACCGAGGCGCCAGAAGATTGTGGCATTGAGATCATAACGGCCGCAGGCATCGACGACCTCGGCGTCGCTGGCGTGACCGCGCGCGTCAAGGAGCGCGTAGGCGAGGAAAGCGCCTATCTCACCTTCGATATCGACTGCCTGGATCCGGCATTTGCGCCGGGCACTGGCACGCCGGTGGCCGGGGGCCTGTCGAGCCGTGAAGCGCTGGGCATTTTGCGTCAGCTTGGCTCGATCGATTTCGTTGGCGGCGATGTGGTCGAGGTTGCGCCGCCTTACGACCATGCCGATATCACCGCCATCGCGGCGTCCACGGTCGCCATGTACTACATCGGGCTGCTCGCCGAGCGGCGGCGGGGCTGAAATTCACTGGAGGTGGGTTGTGGTTGCAACTGTGTTCATCGACGGCGAGGCCGGCACCACCGGGCTGCAGATCCGTCAGCGCCTTCACGACCGCCCTGACCTGAATCTGGTGTCGATCGACCCGGCGCGGCGGAAGGATTCGTCCGCGCGTGCCGAGATAATGAATGATGCTGACGCAGTTATCCTTTGTCTGCCGGACGACGCGGCGCGCGAAGCCGTCGGCATGGTGAAGAACAACCGCACCCGCATCATTGATGCGTCCACCGCGCACCGGACGGCGAATGGTTGGACATACGGCTTCCCTGAAATGGATGACAACCATCACGCAGCGGTCGCTTCCGCCGACCGTGTGTCCAATCCCGGTTGCTACGCCACCGGCGCGATCGCGCTGATGCGGCCGCTGGTTTCGCGGGATCTGCTGGCTGCTGATTGGCCGGTCACGATCAATGCCGTCTCCGGTTACTCCGGTGGCGGAAAAGCGCTGATCGCCGCCTTTGAGGACCCGGCTTCGCCGAACGCCACCGACGACAACTTCCGGCTCTATGCCATGGGCGTGGTGCAGAAGCACATCGAGGAGATCCAGCAATATTCTGGACTTAGCGGAAGGCCGCTGTTCATTCCGAGCGTCGGGAGATTTGCGCAGGGCATGTTGGTCTCCGTACCGCTGCAGCTATGGGCCATGCCGGGCCGTCCCACGCTCGAAACACTGCATGGCGCGCTCGTGGATCACTATGCCGGCGAGCGTTTCGTGACCGTGGCGCCGCTTGAGGAAACGCTCGCGGTCGGCCACGCGTCGTCGGTCGACCCGCGCAATCCTGAGCCGGAAAGTCTCAACGATACCAACCAGATGCAGCTGTCGGTCTTCGGCAATCCGGAGCACGAGCAAGCGGTTCTGGTGGCGAAGCTGGACAACCTTGGCAAGGGAGCGTCCGGCCAGGCCGTTCAGAACCTTAACCTGATGCTGGGACTCGACGAAACCGCAGGTCTGACCTGACTAACTCGCTGCGATCGCTGGAGAATAATCCTCCGGCGAAGACAGCGGCCGGAGCATCGCGCGGAGGTGCGTGACCGCCGCCGACAGCACGATCACCGCGCCGAATTGATGTAGCAGCGCCAACGGTAGCGGTACGGCATGTAGCAGCGTCGATATGCCGAGTATGGCCTGTACAGTGACAAGTACGGCGAGCAACCATGCCGAGGACGCTTGCCGGTACATACGGCATTGCCACGCGTGTGCGACGATAAGTACCCACAGCGCATACGCCCCGATACGGTGATCGAACTGCACCGTCGCCACCGCCTCGAAGAGATTGCGCCACCGCGGCTGCTGCAAAAATAGGCCGCCGGGAACCAGTGCCCCATCCATGAGCGGCCAGGTGTTGTAGGTCATGCCGGCATCGAGACCAGCGACAAGACCGCCCATGAAGATTTGCAGGAAGGTCACTCCGACGATAACGAGCGCGACCAGGCGAAGCGATGCGCGCGAGACGATCTCGGTGGGTGACAAGCCGCGCGCGATCCACAGGACGTAGGCGAGGATGATGCAGGCGAGCACCAAGTGCGCCGCCAGCCGGTACTGGCTAACGTCGGTGCGATCCTCCAGCCCGCTCGCCACCATCCACCAGCCGACCGCTCCTTGCAGTCCACCGAGCAGAAAAATCGCCACCACGCGCGGCTTCAGCGCGGGTTCGAGCCGACCGGTGGCCCAGAAGAAGATGAGCGGCAGCAGCACGACCACGCCGATGAGGCGGCCGAGCAGCCGATGCGCGTATTCCCACCAGAAGATCGCTTTGAACCCGTCAAGGGTCATGCCTTGGTTGAGCTGCTGGTATTCGGGAATCTGCTGGTAGGCGGCGAACTCCTCGTGCCACTGCGCGTCAGTGAGTGGCGGCACGACACCGTGAATCGGCTGCCACTTTGTGATCGAGAGGCCGGAATGAGTGAGGCGCGTAGCGCCACCCACCACGACCATCGCCATGATCATCAAAGCCACCACGACCAGCCAGGCGCGCACCAGCCGACGATCGGCTTTGCGGTCACGCTGGGCGGCAGGTGCGGCCATCGCAACAGTGGTCATCTCTTGGAACTCCTTGCCCGCTTCGATATAGCCCGGTCAGAGGCCGCGCAATCGCGGCAATAAGCCACCGGAGGCCGCAAAGCATGGCCCTGCCCCAAACCGCCCGCAAAGTCGCCGGGACTGCGATGCTGGTTATCTTCGTCCCGCTCTACGCGCTGTTCGTCATGTCGATCGCCGGAGCCCGCATGCCGGGTGCATCGATCCTGACCCAGACGGTTTTCTTCGCGGTCGCAGGGCTGGTGTGGATCGTACCGGCTGGCGTCATCATCGCCTGGATGTTGAGGCCGCCCCATTAATCGCCTAGGTCGGACCAACTGAAGGCGTGGACCAGCCGCCTCGCCGGAAGCGTCTGTACGACCCGAACACCCAGCATATCAGGTAATCAGTAAGTAACTGAACGGGTTACCTTCGGCAGAAGGCCATGATTGCGAGCGCGCTGGAGCACCTCAGCGATGCAGCCGGGCCGGATCGTTAATGGCGGGCGACGGCAAATTAGCAAATCATCAACGCTCCCCGGTTACATTCTGAAACAGTAGAGGTGGGGGGCCATTGAGATCGACATTAGTGCGTTTCGCAAAAGACGACTCGGGTGCAACGGCCATCGAATATGGGTTGATTGCCACCTTGATTGGCGTCTCGATCATCCTCGGCGCTGGTGCGCTGGGCAGCAAGCTGAACTCGGTATTTAAGGGCATCTCTACCAAGCTTATCGCACCGTAGAGCACGCGTCGTTCCCAAAAAGGGAACGACTCACGAGATACCTGCTCACGCCGCCCGCTTCGCGCTATCCTTCAACAGGCCGAGCCGGACCAGACTTTCGGCGGTGGCCACTATGGCCTCTTCGTTGGAGCGTGGAGCCCAGCCAAGAAGGCGCTTCGCCTTGGCATTGGTGGCATTCTTGAACTTGCCGAGTTCGGGCAGGATCGCCTTCACCTCCGGATCGCGCATCGCCGCCAGACGCACCAGCCAGTTCGGTAGCTGCCGCGTCGGCACGCGCTTGCCCGCCTCGCCCATGCCCTTCTTCAGCACCAGCGCAATATCGCGCACCGACATGAAGTCTCCGGCAACGGCAAGGAAGCGCTCCCCGGCAGCCGCAGGGTTGGTCATCGCACGGATGTGCAAATCGGCCACGTCGCGTACGTCAACGGCGCCGAAATAGAGCCTCGGAATACCCGGTACAGCGCCCTCTAACAGGCGGCGCAGGAAAAGGACCGAAGTCGAATAATCAGCGTGCAGCACGGGCCCGAACACAGCAACCGGGTTGACGACCGAAAGCTCAAGTCCCCGCCCCTCGCGGGCGATGAAATCCCACGCCGCCCGCTCGGCCAGCGTCTTCGATTTCACATAGGGAGTCACGTCGTCGCCGCTGAGATCGCTCCAGCTCGTCTCGTCAAATGGCTTCTGCTGCGGCTTGTGTCCGTAGCCGATTGCCGCGAACGACGACGTGAGTACGACGCGCTTGACCTTGGCGTCCCGCGCAGCGCGCAACAGTCGAAGTGCGCCTTCTCGCGCCGGCACGATCAATTCGTCTTCGTGCGCGGGAGTGCCGGCAGGAAACGGCGAAGCGACGTGAAACACGTATTCGCAGCCCTCCACCGCCGCCGCCCAGCCGCCATCGCTTTCCAGATCCGCAGCGAAGAAGGACAGGCGATCCCAGGGCTCGGAGCCGCCCTCCTTTAGCATCGAGCGGACGTCGGGTTCGCGCCTGAGGTCGCGCACCGTGGTGCGTACCTGGTGACCCGCTTCAAGAAGCTGAAGGATCGCGTGGCTGCCAATAAAGCCGGACCCGCCTGTGACAAGAACCGTGCTCATTGCCGCCACCTCGTGTTTGTTTGCCGCCGCCGAAAAGAACTCAAGTTCGCCCGCCACCAAGCCAATATGGGGCAGCGGGATGGGAAACGCAGGTATTCGCTGACCAGAAGAAGCAGCGACCGCCAACATCACGCCGGGCGAGACCGATAGGGTGGATTTTCCGTTCGCTCCGCCGCTTCCTTGCCAGACGTCAGGAGACGCTCAATACCCGACAGTGAAGCGTTGGCGGATATGCTGCGGCTTCTCGATCTCGTCCAGGATGGCATGGGCGACATCGCCCATCGAGATCGTGCTCTCGCCCTTTTCGTTTCGCACCGGCTCGTCGTGGCCGTGGCGGTATTTGCCGGTGCGGTCGCCCGGATTGATCATCTGGGGCGGTGAGATGAAGATCCATTCGAGGTCTCTCTCCTGGCGCACGCGATCGAGCGCATCGGCGGCGCCTAGCGCACCCTCCTTGTAGGCCGGGTTGAACGACGGATGATCGACCAGCCGCGCACCTTTCTCGGTGAGACGCCGGCTCCGCCAAGAAACAGGATGCGCTTCACGCCGGCCTGCTTCACGCCCGCGATGATGCCTTCCATGCCCTTGGCGAAATCGGCGCGGATATTGGGATTGGTCCAGCCGGAATTGAACGCGCTGATGACCGCATCGCCGCCCTTCACGGCAGCGGCGGTCTGCGCCACATCGGCCCCGTCGGCATCGACCGTCTTGAGAGGCGGCGCGGCCGTCAGCTTGGCGGCGTTTCGCGCGATCGCGGTCACCGTATGGCCACGCTCAAGCGCCTCGGCGAGGATCGCCTGGCCAACGCGGCCGCTCGCCCCGATCAATGCAATTTTCATGGAAGACACTCCGTTGTCCCGACAGAAGCGCGCGACTGTGCCCGCGAGACCGCGAGTGTGAAGAGAAAACATTTCCCGCTGCAAAGCTGGGCAGGCGCGCCCTAAGCCGCCTCGCCGGCCGAAACCGAAGCCACCTCGCCGGCCTCCGGCCGTATCGGCGCCGGGTCCACTACCAGCAGCAGGATTTCGGCATCCGAGACTTCCGAGACGCGATCGAACGCGCCGATCGTGCGCGGGTCGGCCGCCGCAAACTCGCTCACCACCATCGCCATGCCGCACGACGGCCCGAACGTGGCGATCATCTCGTCGCCAGCATCGATGAGGACGAAATCGTAGGTGAGCGTCAACGCCGCAAGCATTGTTTCGAGATGCTCGGGATCGAGGAGACCCGCATTGAGCGGCTTTTTGCCAGCGGGGATGAAATGCACCCGTGACTTGCGGTCGCGGAAGATGACCTGCGCAAACGAAGCGTCGCCGTCGAAAAGATCGGCGAAACCGGGAAGATCGGCCCCCTCACCCATCGACCGGGCGTCGGCGCCGTCGCCGCGAAAATCGACCAGCACGACGCGTGCGTCGGTGCGGGCGAGCGCGCGGCCGAGCGCTACGGCGCCCAAGGGGCGGCCGTCGCTATCGCTGCCTTCTGCCAGCGTCACCAGAACACGCTTTTCGCCGGCCTTCACGATCTGCGCCGCAATCGCGCGCAGCGAATCCTCGACACGATCGACCATCTCCGGCGCCAGCGTCGGCTCGCTCGGCATCATGCGGCGGACGCTGTGATCGTCCGCCCAACGGGTGTGACCGCTAACAGGGACCGCGTCGGGGACGACCGGCAGCGGCTCCGCGACATTGTTGATACGCCGCATCGGCCGCCCGCTCGCCAGTTCGCGCAGCAGCAGGAACGCAACCGCCAGGATAAGCGCCGCCGCCGTCGCGGCGCTGGTCATGGGAATTTTCTTCGGGAAGTCGGGATCCGTCGCCACCGCGGCGCGCGACACGATGCGCGCATCCGGCGGCAGATAGTCCGTCTGCTCCCGACCGACGGCCTCGCGATAGCGGCTGAGGTAGGTCGCCAGCAGATCGCGCTCGGCCGCTGCCTCGCGCTCGAGCGCGCGTAACTCGACTCCGGCGTCGTTGGCGGTCGCAGTCGTTGCCTTCATCTTGGTGAGCGCGTCGTTGATTTCGCCTTCGCGCGCGGCAGTCGCCTTGGACTCGGCATCCACCGATTCCAGAATCTTCCGCGCCTCGCCGAGGATCTGCTGGTCGAGGTCGCCGACCTGGGCGTTCAGCTCCTTCATCTTCGGATGACCGGGCAAAAGCGTCGCGTTCAACTGCGCAATCTGCGAGCGGAGCGCGACTTCCTGCCCCACGAGGTTCTGGATCAACGGCGAATTGAGGACGTCGACCATATTCGGGACGGTGTTCAGCGCGAGACCGGCGCGAATTTGCGCAGCCTTTGACTCGGCGTCGGCGCGCTCGGCGCGCACCTTGGACAGCTCGGTATTGAGGTCGGCGAGCTGCTGCTGCGGTAACGTCGTCGGGGTCGTCCCGCCGGCATCGAACAGATCGTTCTCGGAGCGGAAATCCTCGACGCGCGCTTCCGCCGTCTGCACCTTCTGGCGCAAATCGACGATCTGGTCGGAAAGCCACTGCGCCGCATCGGCGGTGGTGGTGTGCAACGCGGCGCTCTGCTGTGCCAGATATTCCTCGGCGATCGCGTTGGCTGCGTCCGCAGCAAGCTTCGGATCGGTCGATGCGAAGTCTATGTTGATAATGCGCGAGTTTTCGACAGCGAACACCGTCAGCTTGCGGAAGTAGGCGCCGAGCACGCGGTCATCGACCGACAGGGTGCTCTCACTCTTGCCCACACCGAGTTTGCTCAGAGCCCGCGACAGCACCGACGGGTTCGCCGACTTCGGATCGAACTCCGGCTTCGCCGCAAGGTTGAGCCTGGTGGCGACGGCCAGCGCCAGATCGCGCGAACGGATCAGCTGGACCTGGCTGGTGATCGCCTGCTGGTCCATGGCGGTGGTGTCGGTAGTCGATTGCGCCGAGCGCGTCAGGTCGGATTCGCCGGGCGTTATGAGCAAGGTCGCCTCGGACTTGTAGACCGGCGCGATCCGGCTGAGGGTCACATACACGCCGGCAGCGACGACAACCACGAACAACAGAATGTATGGCCACCGCTTCCACACCACCGACGTGAGCGCGCGGAAATCGATCTCAACGTCGCTATTGGGCGCTGGGCTGCTGACCATGAAAAGAGACTCAAGGCATCGGAGTGCGGTTCGTCAGCAATGATCAGTTGTTATGGTAAGCGGATCGTTAACGACGCGCGCAGCACCGCTCGTCGCAAGCACGCCTCTTTACGCGGGATTAACCATACGGGCCGGATAGTCCAGAACAGCGCCCTGACCCTCTTCTGGCCGAGCCCGCGATGCGCTTGCACGTTCTTTCCCTTTTCCCCCTCGGCTTATTGCTTCTGACCGGATGCTCCACCGCACCGCTGGTTACCGATGCCGTGCATGCCGAGCTGGTAGCGCCCTACCAGCTCGACGCGGGCGACCAGCTTCGCGTGGTTGTCTTCGGCCAGGACGATCTTTCCAACAGCTATGTCGTCGATCAGGCGGGTTCGATCACCATGCCCCTCATCGGGCGGGTTCCGGCGCGCGGCCACACGACGACCGAGATTGCCGGCTCCGTCGAGCAGCGTCTCCGCAACGGATACTTGCGCCACCCGGACGTTTCCGTCGAAGTCGACAAATACCGGCCGTTCTTTGCCATGGGCGAGGTTACCGCCGCCGGCCAATACGCGTTCGTACCCGGCATGACGGTGCAGCAGGCAATTGCCGTCGCCGGCGGCTTCAGCGCACGTGCCGATACGTCGTCCGTTCAGGCGACCCGCAGCATCGGCGGCCACGTCGAGACCGCCACGCTCCGGCTCTCCGACCCGGTCATGCCCGGCGACACCATAACCGTTCGCGAGCGGCTCATCTGAGTGACGCGCATCGGCGGTACTGCATTTCCCGACGTCCTGTGTTCGCCGCCGCGCCGACCGCGCGGGCGCCAGCGACGATTTCGGCACTGGTTTGCGGGTATCTGGTGAATGCGTCACCCGCATTTTATTTCCGCAACGCGGCACCCGCGCCGCGTGGGTCTGGCGTCCGTGACCCCGAGCATTAAGCCTAACCGCTGCTTTCCAGCACCAGGGACCGCGCATTTCGCTATCACTGAAAGCAATTGTTAGTCGCATTCCGCTAGGCCGCTCAAGGGCGGCCGAGGCCCCGTCAGGCGGAGGCTTACCGATGAACCAGCTGGCACCCCATCTCGATGGCGCCCTTCCGCTTGCCGCGGGCGCCAGCGAGCGACCGCTCCGCATCGTCCACTGCTTCCGCGCGCCTGTCGGCGGGCTTTTCCGCCACGTCTGTGATCTTGCCGAAATACAGAAGAAGAAGGGTCACCAGGTCGGCATCGTCTGCGATTCCTCCACGGGCGGCGATTTCGAGGGCACGATCCTCGAGCGGATCGCGCCGATGCTTTCGCTGGGCATTCATCGCTTTCCGATGCGGCGCGAGATTTCGCCGGCTGACGTTGCCGCCACGTGGCGCGCCACGCGCGAAATACGCGCGTTGAAGCCCGACGTGCTGCACGCCCACGGCGCCAAGGGCGGAGCTTATGCGCGCCTCATCGGCACACTCCTGCGCGCGACCGGCAGCCCCGTGACCCGCATTTACACGCCGCATGGAGGCAGCCTCCAGTTCGACCCGAAGACCAATGCCGGGCGGGTCTTTTTCGCGTTCGAACGCATCCTCAGCTCCATGACGGACGCATTTATTTTCGTCAGCCAGTATGAAGAGGACGCCTTCGTCGCCAAGATCGGCCGGCCGCGAGCGCCGATGACGGTGGCGCTGAACGGCCTGCGCGCCGAAGAATTCGTGCCCGTCACGCCAAACGCCGATGCCCGCGATTTTCTTTTCATCGGTTTGATGCGCCCGCTGAAGGGACCGGAGGAATTCATTCGCGCGCTGGCGATCGTGCGCGATCGGACTGGACGCGCTCCTACAGCCTGGATGGTTGGCGGCGGTGACGAGAAACCGGTCTACGAGAAAATGGTGCGTGACCTTGGCCTGTCGGAGGCCGTCACGTTTCGCGCGCCGATGCCCCCGCGCGAAGCTTTTGCACTGGCGCGCGTCGTTGTCGCCCCGTCTCGCCACGAGTCGCTGCCCTACCTGATCCTCGAATCGATAGCGGCCGGGATGCCGACACTGACCACGCGCGTCGGCGGGCTGGCGGAAGTCTTCGGCCCAGATGCCGACCACCTGCTGCCGCCGAACGATGCCGAACGGCTTGCCGATGCGATGATGCAAAGCCTGGCGAACCCTGCGGACGCGGCCGCAGTCGCTACACGCGTCAGGGCGTACATCCGCCCGCGTTTCTCCGTGGAGGCCATGGCCGCAACGATCTGCCGGACTTACCGGCAGGTGGTGACGGCGCGTTAAGAATGAAGCACGGTTTTTCCCGCAAACGCTTCGAATTTTAGTAATCGGAACAACCGTTTGTTAGCTGCGGCGCGCTAGGCATCTGGCCGGGCGGAAGCTGGGGCGGAGCGTAGGCGTGAGTTTGACACATCCGGATCGGAAGATCGGCGTCTCCGCAAGCGCGGCGGTAGCCGATACGGGCACGGTCGCCCTCGCCACCGGCCTGCCACGCACATCGACGTTGAACCCGGCCGCCCGCGCCGCCGCCACGCGTCTTTCCGGCCGTTCCATGTCGCCGGTAATCTTCACCGGCGCAACGCGGCTCATCGAATTCGCCGTCCTCCTCGCCGTCGGGTTGGCGATATACCTGACCTATGTCGTCCCGACCCAGGGCTTCGACCCCGCCTACGGCATTCCGCTAATCGGCGGCGCCCTCGGCGCCGTGTTGGTTATTCAGGCGGTCGACGGCTACACGGTCGGCGTCCTTCGCGGCGGCTTCTTGCGTATTGGCCGTGTGCTCCTAGGCTGGTCGGCGATCTTCGGCTTCTTCGCGATTGCCGCCTTCCTGGCGAAGGCCGGCGACACCTATTCGCGCGTCTGGGTGACCACCTGGTACGTCGCCGGGCTCTTTGCACTCACCGGCGTTCGCGTTGGGGTCGCCACTACCGCTCGCCGCTGGACCGACGCGGGCCTGCTGGAGCGCCGGGCAATCATCGTCGGGGGTGGCCAGTCGGCCGAGGAACTGATCAACGCGCTTGCCCGCGAGCCGAGCAACGACATCCGCATCTGCGGCATCTTCGACGACCGCAAAGACGACCGCTCGCCGAAAACCGTAGCCGGCTATCCGAAACTCGGCACCATCGCTGAGCTGGTTGATTTCGGTCGCATCGCGCACGTCGACCTGCTCATCGTCTCGCTGCCAATCACGGCCGAGAATCGGCTGCTGCAGTTTCTCAAGCAACTCTGGGTGCTACCGGTCGACATCCGCCTGTCGGCCCACATGAGCAAGCTGCATTTCCGGCCGCGCACCTATTCCTTCGTCGGCAAGGTTCCGTTCCTCGACGTCGCCGACAAGCCCATCGCGGACTGGGATTTCGTCGCCAAGACGATTTTCGACCGCGTGATCGGAGGGCTGATCCTCGTCCTTGCGGCTCCCGTCATGGCCGCGGTCGCGGTCGCGGTCCGCCTCGACAGCCCCGGTCCCGTGCTGTTCAAGCAAAAGCGCTACGGCTTCAACAACGAGCTGATTGAGGTCTACAAGTTTCGCTCGATGTACACCAACATGACGGACGTGCGTGCCGAGAGGCTTGTCACCCGTGACGACCCGCGCGTAACCCGCGTCGGCCGTTTCATCCGCAAGACCAGCCTTGATGAGCTGCCGCAGCTTTTCAATGTCGTCTTCAGGGGCAACCTGTCGCTGGTCGGGCCGCGCCCGCACGCACTCCAGGCCAAGGCTTCCAGCCGGCTCTATGACGAAGTCGTCGACGGCTATTTCGCACGTCATCGCGTCAAGCCGGGGATCACCGGCTGGGCGCAGGTCAACGGCTGGCGTGGCGAGACCGACACCGAGGAGAAGATCCAGCATCGCGTCGAGCACGACCTCTACTACATCGAGAACTGGTCGGTACTGCTCGACCTGAAGATTCTGGCGATGACGCCGTTCAAGCTCCTGAACTCGGAGAGCGCATATTGAGCGCGATCGCGCTCGCCGACGGCGAACGATTGCATTGGCCGGGCGGCGTCCGCCTCGGCGACCGCACCGTCGCCCTGCTGGTCTTCCTCAGCGGCTTCGTCTTCATCGAGCCGTCGCCCTCGGACGTGCTGCTCATCGGGACGGCCATTGTCTGGGCGTTCTGCGGCCTTCGGCTCAACCGCTACAGCCTGCCGCATACGGTTCTGCTGCTCTGTTATATTGCCGGCGGCTGGATCGCCTTCACGCAAGTCCGCGACTTCACGCGACCGTTCTCCTACATGATGACGTCGACGTTCCTGGTGGCGTCGTCGATCTTTTTCGCCGCCGTGATAGCCGAAGCGCCCGAGCGGCGCTTGAGCCTCATACGCAACGCGTACGTTGCGGTTGGCGTGGTAGCCGCGCTCATCGGGGTGCTTGCCTATTTCGGAGTCCTGCCACACTCCGAACTTTTCAAGCGTTATGACCGCGCCATGGGGCCATTCAAGGATCCCAACGTATTCGCGCCGTTCCTCGTGCTGCCCCTGTGCTTCCTGGTGCGCGACATCCTGACCCGCCGCTTGCGCGACTCGGTCTGGACCATCCTCGGCACGCTTGTCATCATATTCGCAATCTTTCTCGCTTTCTCGCGCGCCGCTTGGGGCCTGTCGGTGATTGCGGTCCTCGTCACGGCGTACCTCGCCTTTGCTAGCTCCACCAACAAGCTGGTGCGCTTCCGCCTCGTCGCCTACCTGCTCGCCGGCAGTGCCGCGATCATGCTTCTGCTGGCCGTCGCGGTCTCGGTTCCGGCAATCCGCGATCTCTATGAGATCCGCGCCCATGTCGTGCAGGATTACGACGACGGCCACGGCGGCCGCTTCGACCGCCAGTGGAACGGCTTCTTCCTGATCCAGGAAAAGCCGCTGGGCCTCGGACCCTGGGAATTTGCCAAGATTTTTGGTGACGACCAGCACAACATGTGGCTGAAGGGCTTCACGGACTATGGGTGGCTCGGCGGCTTCTCGTACATTATCCTGGTCGCGTGGACGCTGGCTGAGTCATGCCGGCTTCTGTTCCGCCAGCGGCCGTGGACGCCGATCGTCCAATGCGCCTTTGCCGTTTACTTCGGCCACGTCTTTCTGATGCACAACGTGATCGATAACGACCATTGGCGGCACCTCTACCTCATTTACGGGATTCTCTGGGGCGCGGTTGCCGCCGAGAAGCTGATGCGGCGAAACCAACGGCGCCCGACGACCACGGCGCCTTCGATCACGCGCCGAACCATCGCAGCGGCAACCTGAAGGCGCGTTGCGCTACTTGAGGCCGGACCCTATAGTCCGCGCCGTCGGAGCGTGGCGCAGCCTGGTAGCGCACTTGACTGGGGGTCAAGGGGTCGCAGGTTCAAATCCTGTCGCTCCGACCATCAACTAAATCAATAGGTTATGTTGGCTTCGCGACCGGCACAGAGTTGCCCTCAGGCGGCGAAAGGTCACAAATAGGTCACACGGCGGTGGAATCGCAGCGAATTCCATCTGAAACCTCTTTCAGCCTAAATGAGCGCACGGATCGCGAAGGGGATCCGGCTCGACGGTCGTGTATCACCGTAGAGACGCGTGATCTTCGAATCGTTGGACGGGATCGGAGGGTCTGGCGGCTCGCCGCGCTGCGCCAACTCCGCACGCGCTTCATTTAGCGTAGCCTCCAGCAGCTGCGCGACGCTTTCGAGGCCGTCTTTGATCGCGAGCGTGCGCAATCGTTGAGCCTCGATCGCAATCCTGTGCAGCGTCGCGACATCGGTACGGCTCTTCATTCGGTTCGCCCGATCGGTTGGATGCACTCCGGAGTGTCATCGTTCACGCTGCTGACCACCCGGCAACGAAGGCAATGTTGTCTTAGACAAACCCAGAAGGCTGACGGCTACGAATGAGCCTTCCGTAGATTGTCGATCTCCATGATCAAGATACCGAGCACAATCACGGTTAGACCGATCAGCTTCGTCATGTCGATTGGTCGTCTCGCCATGCTGAACAGCCCAAACTGGTCCACAACGGCAGACGTTAGAAGCTGAGCGATCAGAATAAATGCTATGAAGCTGGCTGCGCCCAAGCGCGGATGATGATTGTCGCGGACAGCGCATAGAAGCCGATGAATAAGCCTGCGGCATAGCTTACCGGAGGCACTGAAGCGAGTTGGGCAGCCCTGGGATAGCCGTAGAGCGGCAAGGTGAGGCCGACGGCCACAACCATCGCAATTGCAAACATGATCGCCGTCGGGGTGAACGGGTTGCCAACGCTGCGTGCTATGCCGCTGTTCAGTACGCCAATGAGGGGAATCCCCGCCCCTGCTAGGAGGGTCCATGCCGCGTACAGCACGTAGGATCGCATCAGTCGCCCTCCGCTTCGATTTCGTTACCGGCTTGTGATTCGCCAGATTCGCCTCGAAGCACAATATCGCCAAACAAAAAGAGCCTCAGCGAATGCTCATTGATCGGTACTTGGCGGCTATCGGTTTTTTGTAATATCCCCGCTTCCCAAGCATCGGCGCGCGACCGTCGACGCCAGCCATGCCAGGTCTTGTGGCATCAGGGCGCTTTCCTCCGCTGTTTGCCCGCCCGCGAGTTCGGACCGTCGGATAGCTCGATCCATGCCGGTGCATGATCGCTCGCCTTCGGCCATCCCCGAACGACCCGATCCACGCCTGCTGCCGTCAAACGTCTTGCGGCGGCGGGGCTGAGCAAGAAATGGTCGAGGCGGAGACCAGCGTCGCGACGGTAGGCATCCCGGAAATAATCCCAGAACGTGTAGATCCGCTGGTCGGGATGCAGAGACCGAATTGCGTCGGTCCAACCTTGACCGACCAGGTTGGCAAACGCCTCGCGCACCTCGCGCCGAAACAGTGCGTCCTTCTTCCACCGCTCGGGCTTGTAGACATCCAGTTCGGTCGGGATCGCGTTGTAGTCTCCCGCCAGAACTACAGGGATCCTGAGCGCTAAGAGGCTAGCGGCGTGCTTGGCAAGCCGCTCGAACCAACGCAGCTTGTATTTGAATTTCGGTCCGCGTGCCGGGTTCCCATTTGGAAGGTAAAGGCATCCGACAATAATGCCGTTGATAGCTGCCTCGAGGTATCGGCTGTGGCTATCGTCGGGGTCGCCCGGGAGACCGCGGCGGGTCTCGATCGGATCAGTATCTCGCGCCAGAATGGCGACACCGTTCCAGCTCTGCTGGCCGTGCCAGATTGCGCCGTAGCCGGCATCGCGAAGCGAAATGGCCGGAAAGTTGTCATCCGCCGCCTTGAGCTCCTGGAGACAGACAACGTCGGGTTTGCTCTCGGAGAGCCATCGCAGAAGCACGGACAGCCGGCCGTTGATGCCGTTCACATTGAAGGTCGCGATTTTCACGACCGCGGCTCGATGCGTTCCGGCGTCTTGTTATTCACGCTGTTGACCATATGCTGACCCGACCCACTTCAATCGCTCGGGATTCTACCGCAGCGGTAACGGAACAAATTGGCTGAGAGAAAGCTCTAGGCACCGTTGCTCAGGACTCCGAAGTCCCGAGCCGAGCAGATGCGAGGCCGCCTCGTTCTCAGTTCCGGGCTCGTCGAAGCGGCCGGCGGCGGCCGATCCGGCCGCGCTACCTAAGCGCGTAATATTTGGTCGGGTTAGGAGGGTCCTCCGGCCCGCCGCCGCGGTGGGGCCAGCTTCGCGCATGCTGGTTCGGTGCGGCCTCCAGGAAATCGTGGCTCTCTTCGAGTCCCTTATTGAGGGCAGGCGCAGATTCGCTGTGCTTCGCTCGCAAATGTTGGGCGACGTCTCGATATCCGGCGATTTCTTCATACCACGTACTCCGTCTGCCACCGGTCTGTGCGGGCGGGCGCGGGACCTCTAGCCAACCCATGTCGATTGCCACGCGCAGGGCAGACGAGCCGCCAATAGTAGGTCCAAGCGTGAAACGGGCGAGCTCCCTTCCAGAAGCGCGCCCGCTTTTCGTTCAGACGACCTACCGACCTACCGCACTACTGCGGAATCTTGTCGTCGATTCCCTTCACGAACCAGTTCAAGCCGAGCAGGTCGCCATCGGCAATCGTCGTGCCGTCGGCAACGCCAACCGAACCGTCCTGCTTGGTGATCGGACCGGCGAAGGGACTCC
>DATCBY010000016.1:0-16110 GCA_036511595.1 Bauldia sp. | reverse complement strand
GCTGCCTTTTCGTAATTAACGACGCCGCATGCTCAAGACAAGCCGATTGCCGGTTTCCCTTTGCGCCGCGGCCCTGAGCATCTATACAAACCGGCGTCGGCCTCGTGGCAGAGCGGCCATGCACGGGACTGCAAATCCCGCTACCCCGGTTCGACTCCGGGCGAGGCCTCCAATGGTCCCCGTCCCCGCCAATCCGGACCAGCAGCGAGCCGATGGCGATCCGACCCCAAACTTCCCCCCGCCACGGTGGCGACCTGGTCTTTGCAACCGCCCAGTACGGAACGCCTCCGGCCGGATGGCTGGACCTCTCGACGGGAATTAATCCAGCCTCCTACCCGATTGGGAAAATCGTGGTTGCGTCGCCCGGCCGCCTCCCGGGCAGGGATGCGCTGGATCAATTACTGGCGGCCGCCCGCACGGCCTATGGCCTCCCCGCCGGTGCCGCGATCGCCGCCGTGCCGGGGAGCGAAGTCGCCATTGGCCTGCTGCCGCTCATTGCGCCGGCCGGCGCCGTCGCCGTCGTCGGTCCGACTTACGGTAGCCATGCCGGCGCATGGCAGGACAGCGCCTGTCGCGTGATCGAGGTCGGCGACGTCAGCCAGATCCCGACCGATGTCACCATCGCCGTCGTCGTCAATCCCAACAATCCGGACGGGCGGACCTTTCCGCCGTCGACGCTCACTGCGCTGGCGAGAGCGCTCGGCGAACGCGGCGGGTTGCTCGTCGTCGATGAGGCCTTCGCCGACGCTAACCCCGAGATCAGCCTCGTGCCCATGCTCGCCGGCTTGTCCGCCGTGGTGCTGCGCTCGCTCGGCAAATTCTACGGGCTCGCCGGACTGCGTCTCGGCTTCGTCGCCGGCGAGCCGGCGCTGGTCACGCGGCTGGCATCCATCCTCGGCGACTGGCCGGTGTCCAGCGCGGCGTTGACGATCGGCGCGCAGGCGCTGTCGGATCGCCGCTGGCGCGACGCGACCCGCGCCAGCCTCAAAGAGCAGAACAACAAGCTCCGGTCGCTCCTGACCCGCCATCGCCTCGCCATCAAGGGCCACACGCATCTGTTCGTGCTGATCGAGGATCTGGACGCCGCCGGCCTGCATCGTCGACTCGCCGGGCAAGGCATCTGGGCCCGCGCGTTCGTGAGTCAACCCACGTGGCTGCGGCTCGGTTTGCCGGGAGCAGGAATGGACCGGCTCGATCAGGCCCTCACGGCGTGCCGCTGACCGCCCACGGGAATATCAGCGGCGCCCCGCGCGCCTCTATCACGTCGGCCTTTACGCCAAATGTCTCCGCCAGCCGTTCGCTCGTCAGCACCTCGCGCGGCGGCCCGTCCGCTACGACGCGGCCGCCGTCGATAACGACGATACGATCGGCGTGACGGGCAGCCAGGGCGAGATCGTGCAGCACCGCCAGTACCGCGCCAAAGCTGTTGGCGTGCCGGCGGAGCATCTCGATGACCGTGATCTGATGGCGGAGATCGAGCGAGGCGGTCGGCTCGTCCGTAAGTATCAGAGGCGCCTCGGTCGCCAGCACCCGGGCCATGGCCACCCGCGCCCGCTCGCCGCCGGAGAGCGTCGTCACCGGCCGCGCGGCAAACTGCTCCGTCCCGGTTTCCTGCATCGCGATACCGATGGCTTCCCGGTCCGCGTCCGAGAGGTCGGCCCCTGCCCCGCGCGGCAGCCGGCCGAGCGCCACAATGTCAAACACTGTCAGCGGCCAGTGGAAGACATGGCCCTGCGGCAGGTACCCGAGCGAGCGCGCCCGCTCCTGCGGCGACAGTCGGGCGAGCGGCACGCCGCCGATGGCGATTTCGCCCGATGAAGGAACAAGTCCGGCTGCGGCGCGCAGCAGCGTCGTCTTGCCCGCGCCATTCGGCCCGACGACAACCACGAACTCGCCGGCCCGAACCGTAAGCGTCACGTCGGCAAGCACCTGCCGGCGATCGAGCGACACCGACAGGTGCGCAATCTGGAGAACCGGGTCGCTCACGGCGAGGCACCGGTCAGATCGCCGCGGCGACGCAGGATGAGCACGATGAAGAACGGCGCACCGATAAGCGAGGTGAGCACGCCGACGTTGATTTCGGTCTGCGACGGGATCAGGCGCACCGCGATGTCGGCGACCAGCAGCAGCGCCGCTCCCGACAGCGCCGCCGGAACCGGCAGGCGCCCGGGATCGTGGCCGACGAACGGACGCACAAGGTGCGGCGCCACCAGTCCGATGAAGCCGATGCTGCCGGCAACGGCCACGCCCGCTCCGACTGCGGCGGCTACGCCGGTGACGACCCGGATGCGCACCCACGCAAGATCGAACCCGAGACTGGCCGCCGTCTCCTCGCCGAGCGTCAGGGCGCGAAAGGCCCGCCGATCCCACAGCAGCAGGATGCTGCCGGCCACCATGAACGGCAGCGCGATCAGTACGTGGCGCATGCTGCGATCTTCCAGCGAACCGAGGAGCCAGAAAGCGATCTCCAGCGCGGCGAAGGGATTGGGCGCCAGGTTGAGCGCCAGCGACGTGCCGGCGCCTGCAAGGCTGGCGACCGCAAGGCCGGCAAGGATCAGGACCAGCAGGCTGGAGCGCGGTCCGGCGACGAGGATCAGCAGCGCCACGGAGATCAGCGCCCCGGCGATCGCCGCGACCGGAAGCGCAAAGGAGAGCGCGTCGACGAAGCAGAGCGAGATCACCGTCACCGCGCCGAGCGCCGCCGCCGACGGCGCACCGAAAAGCTCGGGAGCCGCCAGCGGATTGCGCAACAGCCCCTGCAGCGCCGCTCCCGCCAGGCCGAGCGTACCGCCGATGAGAAGCGCCAGGATCGCTCGCGGCAGGCGTATCTCGCCCACAATGATGTTCGCCGCCTCGCTGCCATGGCCGAAGAGCGCCGACACCACCGTTGGCGGCGAAAGAAACACCGGCCCCACGGCGAGCGAGGTGGCAAGCAGCGCCCCCACGAGAACGGCAAGCGCTCCGATCAGCGCCGCGTCCTGTCCTCGCTTGCCGCTCGCCATCGCCGCTCCGTCAGTGGCTCCAAGTGAGCCCGGCGTACACCGAAAGGCCCGCCGTATTATACCCCCACGGGTCCTGATAGGTCGCGTTCAGAAGATTCTCGATCCGCCCAAAGACAGAAACAGCGTCGTTGACGCGATAGGTCGCTTCCAGATCGACCCGGGCATACGCCGGCAGAACAAGCGGCGGCGACGCAGTCGTGGCGTCGTTGTTATTTCGTGCTCCCACGAGCGTCGCCGACAGCGTGGCTGAGAGGTTCTGGATGCCGGTGTAGGTCACCGACACCTTGCCCGAATTGACCGGCCGCCGTTGCAACGGGAACCCGGTGTCCAGGTTCTGCGCGTAGAGGTAGGTGTACGACGCTGTGGCCGACAGCTTTCCGGGAACGACGTTGGCGGTCCCGGACAGTTCCACCCCGGCGGTAGCCGAGTCCTTGATGTTGGCGTAGCCGCCGCTCGGCGGAATCGAAAAGTCGAAATCGATGAGATTGTGAAACCGGTTGTAGAAGCCGGTCGCATCCAACGACAGCCGGCCGTCGAACAGCGTCTGGCCGACACCGAAGTCCACCCCGAAGCTTTGCTCGGGCACCAGGGCCGCGTTGTACGACAGCTCGAACGCCGTTGGCAGCTTCGCCCCCGTCCCGGCGCCGGCATGAAAGCGCGTCTCGGTCTCGGGTATGTCGTACGCGGCAGTCACGCGGCCCGTCGTGAATCCGTCGCCATTGAATTCGCCGTCATATCTGCCGGCAAACGACAGGTCCAGACGATCGCCGATGGGCAGCTGATAAAGCACATACCCGTCATAGAGCGCGCGCGTCGCGTTGAAGTCCGGCGAGAAGGGATCGTCGTTGGCGTTGGACGCCGCCTGCGAGTGCAGCCCGCTGCCGAAAACCAGCGAACCTCTGTCGAGCGTGAGAACTCCTTGGTAATCGCCGCCGATGTCCGAGCCGCTGTAGTTGTAGTGCTGCATCGTGACGCCGTTGAGCTGGTCGAGCACCCGGCTGGTGCTGGTGTCCGACACCGTGAATGAGTTGTGCAACGCGCCGCCGAATGCGGCGAAGCTGAACCGCCCGAAAGCGTCGATCACCGTCCGGTCGGATGTATTGGGCGCGTCGGCGGCGGCGGTGAGCTTGGTTTGGTAGCAGGGGCTTCCTGCCGGACACAGAGTCGTGGGAGTAGGCGGCGCCCCGTCGATGGCGGCATTCGCCTGATAGCCGTCAACGCCAAACTCCAGCTTTGTGTCCTGACCGAGATCGACCGAGCCGCGTAGGTTGCCGGCGAATTTCTGCGTGCCGTCCGGCTCGTCGGTGTCGCGATTTCCCACGCGCGAGAAGCCCGCCGTGTTGAAATAGGTACCGCTGCCCGAAAGGCTGAACGCCCCCGACGTCTGCGCCGCCGACAAGGTGGTGCGCGCCGTCCCGTAGCTGCCGCCTTCCACCGTGGCGAAGTAGCGAGCCCCGCTGCTCGGCGGTCGCCGCGTGATGATGTTGATGACGCCGCCGATGGCATCGGAACCGTAAAGCGCGCTCTGCGGCCCGCGCAAAATCTCGATGCGCTCGATGTCGGTTGCGGCAAAACTCGCAAAGTCGAACTCGTCCCGCGCACTCGACACGTCATTGACGCGGATACCGTCGATCAGCACCAGCGTGTGCTGCGGCTCGGCACCGCGCAGATAGACCAGCGCCTGCCCGCCCGCCCCCCCACTCTCCGTCACCGTGACACCCGGCGCGGAGCGCAGCACATCCACCAGCGTCCCCGCCGAAGAGCGCGCGATCTGCTCGCGGCTGATGACCGAGATCGTGCTGCCGGCCCGCGCAATCGAGGTCGGCACGAAGTACGGCGTCACGACGATGGACGGAACATCGTCGGCCCACGCCCGGGCGCCGACCGCAAAAAGCACAAGAATGGAGAGGACGCCAAGGCGCCGCCCGACAGAAGCCATGATGGCAGATCTCCGGAGTGGATCGATCTGGACAGGCGCCCGTCACGGGGATCGTGTCCCGGGCCCATCCGGCTTCCCCGCCGGATAACCAAGGCGTAAACGAGCGGTGGATGACGCGCAACGCGGGCGGGGGCGGATGTCGGGCAGGTTCACCGGATTTCTTTGGATTGTGGCAATCCTGCTGCCGGTTTCGGCGCTGGCCGCCGCGCCGTCGCAGCACATCGTGTCGATTAATCTCTGTGCCGACGAGCTGCTGGTGTCCGTCGCCGATCCCGGCCAGATCGCGGCGCTGTCGGTCTATGCTACCGACCCCGATCTCTCCTACGTCGCCGACGCCGCGCGGGCCTTCCCCCACAACGCCGCCAGCGCCGAGACCGTTGTCGGCTACAACCCCGATCTTGTTCTGGCCGGTCGGTTCACCAAGCACGCCACGCGCGACATGCTCGCCCGCCTCGGTTACCGCGTCGAACTGCTGGACGCCGCCCGCAGCATCGCCGACTCCGAGAAACAGATCCGCCAGGTTGCCGCCCTCGTCGGCCATCCGGAGCGCGGCGAGGCCTTGGTGGCCGATATCGAAGCCGCCCGCGCTCGCACCATCGCCGCGGCACCGTCGGGCAAGCCGACCGTCGCCAACTATCAGCGCCGCGGCTACGTCACCGGCGGCGATACGCTGACCGGCGAGTTGCTGTCGATCGCCGGCTTCACCAACGACGGGGATGCCCTTGCCGGCAAGACCGGCGGCTTCGTTCCGCTGGAAAGACTGGTCGCCGATCCGCCCGACTACATCGTCGTCGCCCACGCCGACGCCCGCGCCGAGGATCAGGGCAGCGCGCTTCTTGCCCATCCTGCCCTCGCACGTCTCTATCCGCCCGCGCGTCGCATCGTCCTGCCCAACAAGCTCACCGCCTGCGGGGGCCCCTCCCTGCCGGCGGCGCTCGACTGGCTCACCGCGCAAGCCCGCCACATCCAGCCCGCGCCGTGACCACGCTGGATCACGTCTGGCTCCTGGCCATCGCGCTCGCCATCGACGCCGTCATCGGCGATCCCGGCTTCATCTGGCGCCGCCTGCCGCATCCGGTCGCCGCGCTCGGCGGCCTGATCGCGGTCCTTGATCGCTTGCTCAATCGGCAAAGATTTGGCCCAGGATGGCGGCGCACTCTCGGCGCCTTCGCTCTGGTCATGGTAGTTGCCATCGCCGCCCTTGTCGGCTTTGCGCTGGAATGGCTCTTCACCGGGTGGACCTATGGCCGGATCGGGACAGCGATCGCGGCCGCCATTCTTCTCTCCGCCCGCTCCCTCTACGACCACGTCGCGGCGGTCGGCGCCGCGTTCGATCGTGGCATTGATGCGGCACGCACTGCCGTCGCGCGCATCGTCGGCCGCGATCCCGCCGGTCTCGACAAAGCCCGCATTTGCCGCGCGGCGGTCGAGTCGCTCGCCGAGAATTTCTCCGATGGCGTCGTCGCCCCGGCGTTCTGGTTCGCGCTGCTCGGCCTCCCCGGCCTCTTCGCCTATAAGGCGATCAACACCGCAGACTCCATGATCGGCCACCTGACTCCGCATCACGAGGCCTTTGGCTGGGCGGCGGCCCGTCTCGACGATCTCGTCAACCTGCCCGCCAGCCGCATAGCCGGCAGCCTGATAGCGCTAGCCGCCCCACGCGCCGGCGGGCGCATCGACCATGCTTTCAGCATCATGCGCTTCGACGCGAGCAAGCACCGTTCGCCCAACGCCGGCTGGCCGGAAGCCGCGATGGCCGCCGCGCTCGGCATCGCACTCGCCGGTCCGCGCCGCTACGCCGGTGTCATCGTGGCCGATCCCTTCGTCAACGAAGGCGGCCGCCGCGACGCCGATCCCGGCGACATCCGCCGCGCGCTCCGCGTTTATGTCGGCGCCAATGTCATCCTCTTCGCCGTCGTCGCCGTGGCGGGCGTCGCGATCGTGGCGCTGCGATAGCCGGCAATCGCCAGCAGCGCGTCGATGTCAACGTGCCGTTCGAGATGCGCGGCGAGCGCATCCAGCGTCTCCTCGACCAGCGTCTCGTAGCGAACGCGCGATGCCGGCACGCCCAGCCCGGCCAGAAACTTCGGCCGGAACCCGTCCGCCGCGAAGATGCCGTGAACATACGTTCCCGCCACGGCGCCATCGGCCGACCCGGCGCCATCGACGCGGCCACCCAGTTCGACGAAGGGGCGAGAGCAATCGCTTCCGCTGGTGCGTCCGAGGTGAATCTCGTATCCCGTCACGCTCTCTCCCGTCCCAATATGAACGCCGCTGACGGCGGCGGTCGTCTTGTCGGCAGCCAGCACCGTGTCGACGTCAAGCAGCCCGAGCCCGGCGACCGACCCCGCCGCCCCCTCGACGCCTTCAGGATCGTCGATCGTCCGCCCGAGCATCTGATAGCCGCCGCACAGCCCAAGCACGCGCCCGCCGCGCCGGACGTGCGCGGCAATGTCGATGTCCCAACCTTCCGCCCGCAGGAACGCCAGGTCGGCAATCGTCGCCTTGGAGCCGGGTATGACGATGAGATCGGCGTCGGGAAACACCATGCCCGGCTCGACCAGCACGACCGACACGCCCGGTTCGGCGCGCAGCGGATCGAGGTCGTCAAAGTTGGCGATGCGCGGCAGATGCGGAACGGCAACGACCGGCTTTCCCTTCTCGTCGCCTCGGCGAACATCGGGGTCCAGCAGCGCCAGCGCATCCTCCGCTGGCAGCAGCCGCGCCGCGTCGAACCACGGCACCACCCCAAGATTAGGCCAGCCCGTCTCCGCGACAACGCGCGCAGCGCCCGGCGCGAACAACCCAGCGTCCCCGCGCAGCTTGTTGACGATGAAGCCCCTGATCCGCTTCCGATCCTCGCCGGCAAGCACCGCATGCGTTCCGACCAGACTGGCGATGACGCCACCACGATCGATGTCACCAACGATTACGACCGGAACATCGGCCGCTTCCGCAAAGCCCATGTTGGCAATGTCTCCCAAGCGCAGATTCACCTCCGCCGGGCTCCCGGCGCCTTCCACCAGCACGATGTCCATGCCGCGCCCGACAGCGGCGAAACTCTCCAGCACCTTCGGCAGCAGCTCCGCCTTCCGTCGGCCGTACTCGGCGGCGCGCATGGTCCCGGCCCGTTTGCCCTGCACGATTACCTGCGCACCGGTCTCGCCTTCGGGCTTCAGCAGCACCGGGTTCATATGCACCGATGGAGCCAGCCCTGCGGCGCGCGCCTGCAGCGCCTGGGCCCGCCCGATCTCGCCCGCATCGGCGGCAACCGCCGCGTTGTTCGACATGTTCTGCGGCTTGAAGGGCGCGACCTTCAGCCCGCGCCGCAGAAGCGCCCGCGCCAGTCCCGCGACCAGCACCGACTTGCCGACGTGGCTGCCGGTGCCCTGGATCATGATGGCGGCTGGCCTGCTCAGAACTCGATCCCCCGCTGCGCCTTCACGCCCGAACGGAACGGATGCTTGATCACCTCCATCTCGGTCACGAGATCGGCGATCGCGATCAGTTCCTCCGCCGCGTTGCGGCCGGTGACGATGACATGGACGTCCGCCGGCTTCTCGTCGCGCAGGAACGTCACCACCTCCTCGATGGGCAGGTATTCATAGCGCAGCACGATGTTGATCTCGTCGAGAAGCACCAGCTTGTGCTTCCCCGCGTTAATGACCGCCTTCGCCCGCTCCCACGCCGCGCGCGCCGCCGCTAGGTCGCGCTGGCGATCCTGCGTCTCCCAGGTGAACCCCTCACCCATCGTGTTGATCGAAACGAGGTCGCCGAATTTCTCCAGTGCCACCCGCTCGCCCGTTTGCCATTTGCCCTTGACGAACTGCACGATGGCGACCGGCATGCCGTGGCCGAGCGCCCGGAAGATCATGCCGAATGCCGCCGTCGATTTCCCCTTGCCCTTGCCGGTATGGACGATCACGAGGCCCTTCTCGATCGTCTTGGTCGCGAGGATCTTGTCGCGCGCCGCCTTCTTCTTCTTCATCTTGCCGGCGTGGCGGGCGTCGAGTTCGCTCTCGCTCATGTCCTTCATTCCGCAGCCTCCTTCCGGCCAACGACCAGCGCCGAAAGCAGATCATAGGCGCTATTGGCGCGCGGTGCCCACAGGCCGCGGTCGATAGCCTCGCGCAACCGCGCCGCCATTTCCGACAACGCCGGCGGATTGTTTTCCGCGATGAATCCGCGCACAGCCGCGTCGCCGATATAGGCGTCGAAGAGCTGGTCGAAATGATGCGATTGCACGGCGTTGGTCGTCGCCGCGAACGCAAAGAGATAGTCGACCGTCGCGGCCATCTCGAAGGCGCCCTTGTAGCCGTGCCGCATGACGCCGGCGATCCATTTTGGATTTGCCGCGCGGCCGCGCACGACCCGCGCAATTTCCTCGCCGAGATCGCGGATAAGCGGCTTCTCCGGCCGCGCGTGGTCGCCATGATAGAGGCGCGGCGCGGTGCCCTTCACCGCCTCGACCGCCGCCGCGAGGCCACCCTGGAACTGATAGTAGTCGTCAGAATCCAGAATATCGTGCTCCCGATTGTCCTGGTTGTGCAGGACTGCATCGGCGGCAGCGAGCCGTGCCGTGAAGGCTTCCCGGGCTTCATCGCCGTGCGTGCCGCCGCCGAAGGCGTAGCTGCCCCATGCCAACACGGCATCGGCAAAGTCCTTGCGCGTCTCCCAGGCACCGGTGTCGATGAGCGCCTGCAAGCCGGCGCCGTAGGCTCCGGGCTTCGCGCCGAATATCCGCGTCGCGGAGAGATGGTCCGCCACTTCGGCCGCGTAGCCCGCAGCGCGCATGTGCTCCCGTGCCTCTCGTGCAGCCGCAGCGATCGGGTTGGCTTCGTCCGCCTCGTCCAGCGCAGCGACAGCGCGAACGGCGGAATCGATCAGGTCGATCTGCACCGGAAATGCATCGCGAAACATGCCCGAAATCTTCAGCGTCACGTCAATGCGCGGTCGCCCCAGCGTCGAAAGCGGCAGCACCTTGAAGCCGGTGACGCGCCCGGTTCCCGGCTCCCACGATGGTGCCGCGCCGATGAACGCCAGCACCTGCGCAATGTCGTCGCCGCCGGTGCGCATGTTCGACGTCCCCCACGCCGACAACGCGATCGAGCGTGGCCACTCGCCCTCATCCTGGAAATAGCGCAGCGCCACTGCGTCCGCCGCCTTGCGCCCGAGTGCCCATGCCGCCGCCGTCGGCACGGCCCGCGTGTCGACGGAGTAGAAATTCCGCCCCGTCGGCAACACATCAGGTCGCCCCCGCGTCGGCGCGCCGGAAGGTCCGGGCGGAACGAACCTTCCATCCAACCCCGTCAGGACGGCGGCAATTTCGGCATCACCGGAGCGATCCAGTGCGGACCCAAGATCACGCGCAATCCAATCCACCACCGCACGCGTCGCCTTCCCTAAACTCGGTTCGTGCGCGCGCAACGGCGAGATCAGTTTCACCGCCAGGGCTTCGATCCGCTCGACCGTATCGCCATTCGTGCGCCACGGCGTATCGACGACGGCGAGCGCCTCCGGGCGCGGTCCCGTCCATGCCGTGGCGAGGTCGTAATCCAGCGGATCGAAGCCCAGCCCCAGATCGTCGGCGATAGCGCGGTGGAGCGAGGCGTCCGCCGCCCGCCCACCGGAGCGCGGCGTCCGCGCGATGGCGACCAGCGTATCCGTCCGTAGCCGCCCATCCGGCGACGTGCCGAGCACATGCAGTCCGTCCCGGATCTGCATCTCCTTCAATTCGCAGAGATGCGCATCCAGCATCCGCAGCGCATCCGGATTATCGCTTCGGGTGATACCGAGATCGCGGTCGAGGCCATGCCGCTCGGCAAGCGCGACAATCTCGCGCCGGAGATAGTCGCGCCGCCGTCTGTCGACGCCCGCGGCGACGTAGTATTCGTCGATGAGAGTCTCCAGCTCAGCCAGCGGTCCGTGGATCTCCGCCCGCGTCATCGGGGGCATCAGGTGATCGACGATCACCGCGGAACTCCGCCGCTTCGCTTGGCTACCTTCGCCCGGGTCGTTGACGATGAACGGATAGATCAGCGGCGTCGGACCGAGCGCCACCTCCGGCCAGCAGGTCTCGGAAAGCCCCAGCGCCTTGCCGGGCAGCCATTCGAGGTTGCCGTGCTTGCCGAGATGTACGATCGCATCCGCGCCGAACACATGCCGTACCCACGTGTAGAACGCGACGTATCCGTGCGGCGGTACGAGATCGGGGTCGTGGTACGTCGCCTTCGGGTCGATCGAGTAGCCGCGCGCCGGCTGGATGCCGACGACCAAGTTGCCGAACCGGTGCGCCGCGATCTGAAATGCCCCGCCAAGGAACGACGGATCGCCTTCCGGCGGCCCCCAACGTCCGCTCAGCGCCGCCCGGCTCTGTTGCGGCAATGCATTGAAAAAGCGGAGGTATTCGTCGAGCGACAGGGTCTCTTCCGAATATCCGCCGGCATTGGTCCGCCCGGAAAGCAGCTTCGCCATCAATGCGGCGCTCGTTTCCGGAAATTCCGGCAGGACATAGCCGTTCGCGGCCATGGAGGCGGCGATACGCACCGTGCTCTCCGGCGTATCCAGGCCGACGCCGTTGGCGAGGCGGCCATCCTTGTCGGGATAGTTCGACAGGATCAGCGCAACCTTTCGCTCGGGCGCACCCTTGATCCCAAGGCGCACCCACGCAGCCGCCTGCTTCGCTACAAACGCAATCCGGTCAGGCACTTGACGGTAAGTCGCGGCGCCGCCGACCGGCTCCTTGAACGACACCGCCCGCGTAAAAATGCGGCCATCGACTTCCGGCAGCACGACGTTCATCGTCAGGTCGCGCGGCGACAGGCCACGCAGGCTGTTTTGCCAGTCCTCCCAAGTACTTCCGGCGAAGGCTACCTGCAGAACCGGTCGGCCTGGGAGGTCCAGCACCGTGCCCTCGTGCGCAGTCCCGATCTTAGACACGGCGAAGGCGGTGGTGTTGAGGACGACCGTCGGCGGGATCAAGCTAAATGCTTGATCCAGAAAGGCTTCCGACTCCGCGTCCTTCAGGCTGGCGACGAAGATCGGCAGTGCGGCGATGCCTTCGCTCCGCAATGCCTCGATCAAAGCATCGATGGGGGCGGTGGAATTTCCCTGCATCAGCGCCCGATAGAAGACTACCGCCGCAACCGGCATACCTTTGATGTGACTGACGATTTCGGAAAGTTCGACAGCGCCGCGGCCCGGCCAGTAACAGCCGGCATGCGGCAGGACAACCGGCGACGGCGGCAACGGCCCGCGACCTATCAGATGATCGCAGAGCGCCAGCGCGAGCCGCGCATTTTCCTCTGCCCCTTCAACCAGATAGCGCCAGAGCTGGCGGGCCTGCTCCGGCTCGACGGTCGAGTATTCCTTCAGCCCCGGATCCCAGCGGTCGTCGCCGGGAATGACCGCGCACGAAATCCGGTACATATGGCAGATACGGCGCAGCTCCACGAGCCCGTACGACCAGTAGGATGCGCCGCCCATGCAGCGTACCACCACGTGCTTCGCGTGCCGAACCGTCGCCTCGAGGAAATGGTCGACCGACATCGGATGGCTGAGCCTGCCGAGGTTCGCGAAGCGGACGGAGGGAGCATCCGAACCCCGCTCCGCCGCGATCTTCCCGATCAGCGCCAGTTCGGTGTCGGCGGCGGAAAGAAAAACGATGTCGCCCGGCGGCAGGCCCAGATCGATGGCGGCATCGCCGTCGTCGATGCGGGCCACGTCGCCGGCGAGCAGGTGCATCGGTTAGCCGGCTAACGCTGAGGCAACCGCGGCGTGATCGAGAGCGCGCAGGCCGATGACGACCAGCCCGCCGGCAACGGAGCCGGGAGAGAACGATGTCTCGAGCCGCGGACCAACCGCCTGCACCGTCGCCGGCGTCCCCTTGCCGATAATGCCGACCCGCCCCTTGATCCGCAGCACCCCCGGCACGGTGAGCGCATTGCTGACGCGCGCCCTCAAGAGATCGACCGATGCCAGCGGCGCGACGTCGAAGACATAGCTGACGAAATCGTCGTGATCGTGCTCCTCACCCTCCAGTTCATGATGACTCTCGCGCCCCCCCATGTCGTCCTCCGCGGAAGCATCGATGCCCAGCAGCACGGCGGCCGGCGTCCCCCTGCCCTTCACGATGCCGGTGTTGGGACGCATTTCGCGGCGAACGATGCGTTCGGCCTCGGCAAGACCCGCGGGCGAAACGAGATCGGTCTTGCTGAGGATGATGAGATCGGCGCAGCGCACCTGATCCTCAAAAAGCTCCTCGACCGGGTCGTCATGGGCGATCGCCGGATCGGCGGCGAGCTGCGCCCTGGTTGCCGCAACGTCAGGCGCGAAGCGTCCTGCCGCCACCGCCTCGGCATCGACTACGGTGACAACACCATCGACGGTGACGCGATGCAAAACGGATGGCCACGAGAACGCGCGCACGAGTGGTTGCGTCAGCGCCAGGCCGGAAGTCTCGATAACGATGTGATCGGGCGGCGGATTACGGGCCAGCAGCGCCTCGATGGTCGGCAGGAATTCGTCGGCGACTGTGCAGCAGATGCAGCCGTTGGTCAGCTCGACGATGTGATCGGGCCGGCAGTCGTCATCGCAGTCGGCGATCAGCGACCCGTCGAAGCCCATGTCGCCGAATTCGTTGACGATGATGGCGATGCGCCGACCGCGCGCCTCGGTGATAAGATTGCGGATGAGCGTCGTCTTGCCGGCGCCAAGGAAGCCGGTGACGATGGTTGCGGGAATTCGGTCAGGCGTCACAGCACCACCTCGTTCTGTTTCTGCACCGGCTTCAGCAGCAGCGGCATTCCGGCAACCATAAGCACGACACGATCGACAACTTCGGCAACCCGCTGGTTCAGCGTGCCGAGTTCGTCGGCATAACGGCGTGCCAGTGCGTTGGCGGGAATGATTCCGGAACCCACCTCGTTGCTGACGATCGCCACCGGCCCGGCGACAGCGCCGAGCGCCGCGACTAGCCGGTCCGTTTGGGCCTCAATCGGCCGCCCCGACGCCATCAGGTTGGTCAGCCAGAGCGTCAGGCAGTCCACCAGCACCGCCGTGTCCGTTCGCGCTTCACGCAACAGTACACCGGCAAGGTCGAGCGGCTCCTCGACGGTGCGCCACATCGCCTCTCCGCGCCGCGCCTGATGCCGCGCGATGCGCTCCGCCATCTCGCCGTCGCCGGCGGTAGCGGTGGCGAGATAGACGAGACGCCGTCCGCTCACTGCCACCAGTTGCTCGGCGTACCGGCTCTTGCCGGAACGCTGCCCGCCGAGCACAAGAACACGCGCCGGTCCGGCCATCGGGTCAGCGCGCCCATGCGAAACTTCGCTGGGTCAGCGCGCCGAAAACGAGTCCCAGCGTAATCCACAGCACCGCCTCGGTGCCAAGCGACGCCAGGCGGAACTTCCACAAAAGCACCGCCGGAAAACGCTCCGGCACTTCGTTGATGCCCGGAAGCAATACGATCGCGATCGCGACGACCACCACGAATGCCGCCCCCGCGATCAGCGTCGCATTCCACCTGTCGTATCGGCGTGCCAGCCAGCCGCGCAGATACGTCGCCGCCACCGCTGCGACGAGGGACACCAGCAGCATCGCGAAGAACAATTCGCTGCGGTAGCCGATCGTCGCCGGCTGCCCGACCGAAGGCGGATTTGCCGGGTACTTCAGTTGCGGAACGACCACGAGGGCCAAGAAGCCAAGCGCCGCGATGAGCGCCGCCAGTTGGCGCGGGTCGAAACGCCCGGCCCGCCCATAGGCAAAGCCGAAGACCAGCGCGAACAGGCCACCGAAGGCAGCGCTGTAAACGACCACGCCGGTGAACAGGCCGATGCCCGCCTGCACCGGCCGGCTGACCAGCTCGACATTCTCTTCCGCCGCCGGCTTGGGCGTCATGTTCATCGACGATGCCGGAGTGCTCGCGTCGGCAGGAATTGCCATGGCCGGCGCATCGGCAGCGGCCTCGGCATGGTGCATCGAGTCTTCGAAGGCGATCGCCAGATCGACGTCAGGCTCGCCGAATATCCTGGCGAAGGCGAAGGCAAGCACGCCGGCAAGAATGCCAACGAGCATGCCGCGAATGAGCAGCGTTCTCATCATGCTGGTGGCTCCCAGTCAGTGACACGGAAAGCCGAGCACATGGCGACCGTCGTGCACGAACTCGTGCACGTACATGCCGTTGAACACCGCCATGGCGCCTTCTTCGACGCCGACGAAATAGATCGCGATGATCGCCAGCAGGCCACCGAAAATGGCCCACGGCAGCAACTCACGAACGGGAATGGCCGGAATGGAAACCGGCGCGGCTGCCGGCGCAAAGGCGACGTGAGTCATTTGGTGTTCCTCCTTGGGATAACGCGTCCCAGACGAGCAAATCGTTCGCGAGGAGGGGTCTGACTTTCGGGCGGGAGGCCCGATTACAGTGGCGCGACCGTGCCGGACTCACACCGGCTTCCGCACCCCGCGAATTTGCGAGCGGAGAATGGGCGTGGGGTAGAGCCGAGTCAATTGCGGTTCCGGTAACGAACGGGAGGACGCCGCTTAAGCCGCTCCATTCCGCGTCCGCGCCTTGCGCCCGCGCCACCACCCAACGATGGCGACACCCGTTCGCCGGTTGAAGCGGCGAATCGCGGCGTTGTCGGAGGCGAGCACCAACAGCCCCAATGGCACCATCCAGTAGCCCAGGATCGGCAGGAAGCCGAAAACGCCACCGCCGATCACCAGCGCCACGCCAAGACCGATCCGCAGCACGCGATTGCGCGGGAGTTCAAGGGAGAATCTGCCTAGGCGTACCTTGGGCAAGGGCGGCTATCCTCATCTACGAAGGGCGCTGCGAACATGGGATGGCTACCACGGCCCTGCAACGGTCATTGTGTCACTGGCAGGCGGCGGCCTTCCTTGCCTTTGCAAGCGCGGTGCGCCTTTGCTATAGGGGCGCCGCTATCCCCGGTAGCTCAGTTGGTAGAGCATTCGACTGTTAATCGAATGGTCGCTGGTTCGAGTCCAGCCCGGGGAGCCAGTTCATGTGTGTTGCCCGACCAGGCCCGCGATCAGTGTAGAGTGCCTCGCAATCGAGCGCTGACGTACCGGCTGGCGGCGGTTTGGAAATGACCACAGGAGATTCCAGGTGTCACAAAACGATAGAATGAATCAACCAAAGAGCGGCGG
>DATCBY010000015.1:0-5400 GCA_036511595.1 Bauldia sp. | reverse complement strand
GAAAATAATCTATTCCCGCTCTGCGAACCCATGAGACGATGCTGACATTCTCGCTCGTCGAAGGGGCGCCAACCGGTGGCGACCAGTAGGTGGAGCGGGGATGTGGCGTCCGCAGTTGCCCGGAAAGTTTCCGGGCGTCGGCCGGGGTGATGTCCGGCCGGCAGGGATTCGCAGTCCCGGCTCCGGTTGGCGACCGCGAAGTAGCCCGCCGGCACTATGACCGGCTGTGGCTCTGGCCCACCTTAAGGGTGGCGGATCCTGCTCTCCAGGACGGGAGCGGGATGGCCTCGCGGGAATCCCGGCGTGGGGCTCCTGTCCGGCGTCGCTACCCGGAGTGCGAACCGCGGGAACTGAAACGCGCCCCTCCGGGGGAAGGACAAGAGACCGTGGAGCGCCGCAAGGCGCGACCGGGAAGGCAAAGGAATCATGACTCGGAGCGCAAGCGCCCGCGAGAAACTTCGCTTTTCACGGTCTCCGCACAAAACTCATCCGCAGCAGGCAGATGGCGCCGGTGCGAAATCCCATCGCCGAAATCTTGAGATAGCGATGGAAGTGCGCGACCGCCGCCTCGCCGACCAGCGCGATTGCCTCGGCCTCGTGCGCCGCGAGATTGCGCTCCCACAGGCGCAGCGTGCGATCGTAGTGCTCGCGGTCGTTGCGGAGCGCCACTACCTCGAATGCATCGGCCGCCGCCGCCAGCGGTTCGGCGATCAGCGGCAGCTCGCTTTCCCGGAACACTTCCTCGGTGATGAAGGGCGGCAGGCTGACACCCGAGTCTACGTAGGCGATCGTCTGCAACGACAGCCTTCCGTTTTCTTTGAGCGCGCCATGGCAGAAGTCGAAGAATTCGCGGTAGGCAGCAAGTTTCTCCGCCGGCGAAAGCCCCGGCTTGGCGAAATGCTCGAATGCACCGATTGAAATGATTGCGTCGTAGGGAGCCTCTGGTCTGTGCTCGCGCCAGCTTTCTTCGCGGACGGTGATAGCGGGATGCGGCGTTCGCCGGATCCACGCCGCCTGCGAGGGACTGAGCGTCAGGCCGACCGCTTCGCCGACACCGGCCGTATGCACCAGCCGCCGCAGGAGCGCCCCCCAGCCGCAGCCGATGTCGAGCACGCGCCGCGCGCCTCTCGCCCTCGCTGCATCGATGTGATGATCGAGTTTGCGCATCTGCGCGGCGGCGAGATCGTCGCCATCCGCGAACAGCGCCGCCGAATAGACCATCTCGGGACCAAGCCACAGATGGAAGAAATCTTCTGCCACGTCGTAGTGGGCCCGGATCGCGGCCCGCGAGGCGCCGGGCGACCCGATGGCAGGCGCCGGGTCTTTCGCAGTGCGATCCAATGCGCAGGCCTCCCGCGTTCAATTTTTGGCGCATCGTCGCCGTGTCGGCCACGATCCCGTCACCCGCAATTGCTACTGGCGACCACACCTCGCGACCGGCGCCAGTCGCCCCCTCGTCGCGAAGCACTATATCGTGCCTGCAACCAAGGGCGAAGATCATGCAGCTCACCGGTATCCACCACCTCACCGCCATCTCGGCCAACGCCAGGGGAAACGTCGATTTCTACACCCGGCAGCTTGGCATGCGGCTGGTGAAGAAGACCGTCAACCAGGATGACGTCAGCGCCTACCACCTCTTCTACGCCGACAAGGCTGGCTCGCCCGGCACCGATCTGACTTTCTTCGATTGGCCGGCGGCGCCCGAGCGGCGCGGCACCAATTCCATCGCGCGCACGGCGCTCCGCGTTGCCGGCGAGAACACGCTGCTGTGGTGGGAAAAGCGTCTGGCTGACGCCGGCGTCCCCAGCAGCGGCATCAAGCCGCGCGACGGCCGCGCCACGATCCTCTTCGAAGATCCCGAGGGGCAGCGGCTGGCGCTCGTTGACGACGGCGGCGCCGGCGAATCTTTTCCGTGGGAGCGCAGCCCCGTGCCGGCGGAGCATCAGATCCGCGGTCTCGGCCCGATTACGCTCAGCGTGCCCGACCTCAAGCCGACCGACGCTATCCTGACGGCGGTCATGAACATGACTGCGGTCCGCGAATACGGCGCACAGAATGGCGATGGCCCTCGCGTGCATGTCTATCGGATGGGCGAGGGTGGTCCCGCCGCCGAACTCCATGTCGTGGTTGACCCCGATCAGCCGCGTGCCCGTTCCGGCCGCGGCGGCGCCCATCACGTCGCCTTCCGCACGCCGACCGACACCACCTACACCCAGTGGGTCGAACGCCTGCGCTCGCTGGGGATCCCGAGCAGCGGCAAGGTCGATCGCTTCTATTTCGAGAGTCTCTATTTCCGCGAGCCGAACGGCATCCTGTTCGAGATCGCCACCGATGGTCCGGGCTTCGCCACCGACGAACCGATGGAGAGCCTCGGCGAGCATCTCTCCCTGCCGCCGTTCCTTGAGCACCGTCGCGCGTCGATCGAAGCGGGCCTGAAGCCGATCTAGGCTTCTAGTCCACCATCCGGTCGAGCATGGCTTGCACGTTCCTGACCTCGTCATCGACGATCGTGTGCGCCGCGCCCGGATAGATCCGCTCGGTCACGTCGCCGGCGAGATGCCGCATCACCGCGGTCGACACCTGCACCCGCGCCAGCGGGATGAACGGATCGACGTCGCTGCAACCAAGGAACACCGGCGTCGCGGCCAGCGATCCAGCATAGTTCTGCGGCTCGATCCGGTCACCGATCAGCCCGCCGGAGAGCGCCAGCACGGCGCCGTAGCGGCGCGGGTTGCGGGCGGCGTATTCGAGCGCCAGGCACGCGCCCTGCGAGAAACCGAGCAGCGCCACGCGCTCCGCCGGAATGCCGCGCTCCTCGACGTAGGCCAGCACGCGGGCGACGAGGCGCAGCGCCGAATCGAGATGCGGCTGGTTGGCGGCCGGGGGTTGCGTAAAGGGCCGCGGGTACCACGAGTGCTCGGCCGCGTCGGGCGCAAGGTAGGCGAGGCCCGGTCGGTCGATCGCCGGCACAAGGCCGAGAAGGTCCGCTGCATCCGCGCCGCGTCCGTGCAGCATGATCACCGCGCCCTTTGCCTCGGCGAGCGGCGCTCCCGCGTCGAGCACCGGCGCACCGCGGTGCGGGTCTTCGAGGTCAGTCATGCCCCAGCCCCTTCAGCTTCGCGTATTGCAGAAGAATAATCGTCTTGCCGTCGGCGATCTCGCCCCGCTCGACCATGGCCAGCGCTTCTGCGAGCGTAAGTTCCAGTACCTCGATATCCTCGCCCTCATCGGCCTCGCCACCGCCAGCCGAAATCCGATCGGCCGGCGAATAGTCGGCAACAAACAGCGACAGTCGTTCGCTGACGCTGCCCGGGCTCATGTACGTGTCGAAGACCCGCTGCACCGCCCGCAGGCGATACCCGAGTTCCTCTTCGGCTTCCTTGCGGATCGCTGTCTCCGGATCGTTCTTGTCGAGCAGCCCCGCGCACGCCTCTATCAGCATGCCGCGCTCGGCCGCCCCTGGCCCGGCGTTTATATAGACCGGCATGCGGAACTGGCGCACCAGCAACACCGTGCCGCGCTTGGGGTCGATCGGCAGGATGGCCGCGCCGTTGCCGCGGTCGTAGACCTGCCGGATCTGCGGCTCCCAGACGCCATCGCGCCGCTTCAACTCTATCGAGTACTTGGTCAGCCGTGCCCAATCGTCGGCAAGCAGCGTCTCGCGGACGATGCGCACGCGTTCCTCTCCGCTCATTCGCCGCTCACCCCGCGCAGGAACACCCGCTCCAGCGTCGCTTTCGCCAGGTCGAAATAGGCCGGCTGATTGGCGCGCTCGCCGAGAACCGCGCGGACCTGGACGTCGAAATCGGCGTAGTGCTGCGTGGTCGCCCAGATCATGAAGATGAGGTGATACGGATCGACTGGCGCCAGCCGGCCTTCTGCCACCCAGCGGCGGATGACGGCCGCCTTCTCGTCAACCAGCGCCTTGAGCCGCCCTTGCAATATCTCGCCGAGCACCGGTGCGCCCTGGATGATCTCCATGGCGAAGAGCCGCGAAGCCTTGGGCTTGTCGCGTGCCATTTCCAGCTTGCGGTCGATGTAGGCGGCAATTTCGTGCTTGGGGTCGCCGCTATAGGAGAGCGCCTCCAGCGGCTGCAGCCACATCTCGTGGGTCCGGTTGAGGACAGCGAGGTAGATGTCGCGCTTGCGCCGGAAATAATAGAGCAGGTTCGGCTTGGTCATGCCCGCCGCGACGGCGACCTGGTCAACCGTGGCGCCGCGAAAACCGTAGGTCGAGAAAACCTCGAGGCCGGCATCGAGGATGCGCTCCGCGTTGGTCGCCTGGATGCGCGTGCGCTTGCGCGTCAGCGAGGCGCGGGCGCCGTCGGCATGGCCTGCCTGACTCACCTGCCGCGCCTCCGCTGCCCACTCAAACCTTGGAAACCCCTTGAGCGGGGTTTGGAAACTGTCTCGAAAGTTGCTCACTAAGCCCACGCTTCACTCTAAACGTTGTAGCGGGGGCTGGAACGGGCCGCAACGTACCGAAATCGAGCCGGAAAGCGGCACTGGAGCCCGTTGGAACGGACAGAGGCAGACCGACGGCCGGCGTCACGAAAGCTCCCAGGGCGGCGCCTACGCGCGTAGGTCGACGTTGGACCAGGCAGCCGGGCTTTAAGCCCAGAGGCGTGACCTGGCGGTCGCCGGTTGCGAGAAGATCTTCGCCGAACATTCGTCATCCGTAGGCGAACGGTCTGCGCTGGCGAAGGCTCTAGAATTCGTTCGCCACGGCGACACGATGGTTGTCACGAAAATCGACCGCCTGGCGCGATCGACTCTCCATCTCTGGGAAATCGTCAAGGGGTTGGAGGCCCATGGTGTCGGGCCAGCTAAGCGCCGAGCATGGGCTAATCCACCATTGAAATTGGATGCGCCAAAGAAGCGGGTCTGGTGATCGCAGCGAGGGGTGCAGCCGTCGCGCTGGCCCATCGCAATGTCGTGGCGCTGTCGGCTAGGACCAAAGAGACTGAGGTCGGGCTGCATCGGGACGAGGTCGACGGAGATGCGCTAAACTAGGCCGCGGCGGTTCTTGCGCTGCTGCGCAGATAGAAACGTGGAGTGCAACCAACTATCGTGGACGCGTGGCGACCCTGCCAGGTCAACGAAGCTGAATCATGAAGCTCAAGCGCGAGACCGCGATGGTTACGGGGGCGGGGCGCGGGATTGGCCGCGCCATCGCAATTGCGCTGGCAAGGGAAGGGGCCCAGGTAGCCCTCCTGGCCCGCACGGAGGCCGAGGTGGCGGCCGTCGCCGGAGCGATCACGGACCAAGGCGGCACGGCGCGTGCCTATCGGGTTGATCTAGTTGATCTCGACGCGGTGACGCGGACCCTGGCAAAGATCGAGCGCGATCTCGGTCCGGTGGGTCTCCTGACCAACAACGCCGGTGCGTTCAGGGCGATTG
>DATCBY010000014.1:0-14631 GCA_036511595.1 Bauldia sp. | reverse complement strand
TCGCTGATCAAGGGCGAGAAGGTTGCCGATCCGGTGTTCACCGGTCTCGACGAGTGCACGCAGTCGACCGCGGATACCTGCATCCAGAAGTAGGCTGAGGCTTGCTGAATCCGGGAGGCGCCTTCGGGCGCCTCCCTTTTTGCGTGGTGGCAGCCACAGGAGACGAGAGACGGTCTCCCCTTCGTGCAATCGTCGTCGGACCACCGTTTGTCTGATTCACACCCTATCGCGGCCCTGCGCTCAAATACTATGCGGGGAGTGACCTCACATGCGGAGAAGCCGATGACCAAGCGGATTGTCTTCACAGGCGGAACCGGCAAAGCAGGCCGCCACGTCGTCCCGATTCTGGCATCCAAAGGCTATGCTATTCTGAACGTCGATCTGAAGCCGTTCGACCTGCCCGGCGTGAACACCCTGATTGCCGACCTCGCCGACAGCGGCCAGGCGTTCAATGCACTGACGACGCATTTCGGTTTCGGCGGTTTCGACGAAGGCAAGCCCCCCAGCGCACCCGATGCGGTGGTCCATTTTGCGGCGATCCCGCGCGTCCTGATCGAGCCCGACAACAAGACCTTCTCGACGAACGTCATCGCCACCTACAACGTCATCGAGGCGGCCATGAAGCTGGGTATTCCCAAGGTCATCATTGCGTCGAGCGAGACGACCTACGGCGTCTGCTTTGCGGAAGGCGACAAGGACTTTCACAGCCTGCCGCTGGAAGAGAATTATGAGATTGACCCGATGGACAGCTACGGCCTGTCCAAGCTCATCAACGAGCAGACCGCCCGCGCGTTTTCCGCGCGCTATGGCGGCGCCGACATCTACGCCCTGCGTATCGGCAACGTCATCGAGCCGCACGAATACAATCTCTTTCCCGCCTTTCTCGCCGATCCGCCGTCGCGCAAGCGCAACGCCTGGAGCTATGTAGACGCCCGCGACCTCGGCGAGATCGTGCACCTTTGCCTGCAGAAAGACGGCCTCGGCTATCAGGTCTTCAACGCGGTCAACGACACGATCACGGCCAATACGCCGACCGTGGAATTCCTTGCGCGTTACAGCCCGGGCGTGCCGATCACCCGTCCGCTCGGCGAGTTCGAGGCACCGATGTCGAACCGCAAGGCGCGGGAAGTCCTCGGTTTCAAAGAACAGCACAACTGGCGGCAATACGTGTCGGGCAACTGATCCGGTCGCGACAAGATGCTTGCGATCGAGGCGCAGCAGAATCAGGTTTACTCTCCGCCGGACAAGCGCAGCGAGGCAGAGGCCGTCCTTGCCAAAATCGCCGATCCAACGCGCGAACTTGCAAAGCTTGATCGCTAAGAGCGCCGCGCTCTTTCCCGAAGCAAGTTCGCGATCCGCGAATTGGAAGCCTTGGCCGAACCTCACTAGCGTCAAGGCGCACCAGCATATTTAACCGCCCCGCGCGGCCAACCGTCTAGGACTTTATTCCGCAAACGCGGTTGGCGATATTTTGCCAGAACAAAGCCAACGGACACATTTTCCAGCATGCCGCGGACCGACCGGGTCCCGTTTGGCAGAACAAAGCCAGCGGTCAGTAATATTCCGCCCACCGGCCGAGACCTCATTTTGGCAGAACAAAGCCAATGAGGGGATTTGACGTGTTCGGGTGATGCTGCAACGCAAGGGTTGAAGCAGCTGAAGTGGAGTTCGTCGGTGCGGCGGAGGAGCGCCAGGGTGTCTCGAGTTGGAACTGACCGAGAGCGTTCTGATGAAGGATACTGAAGCCAGCCAATCCATCCTCGGGGCGCTGCGCGCCAGGGGAGTCACGCTGGCGGTGGATGACTTCGGCACGGGCTATTCAAGTCTGAGCTATCTCCAGGAATTTTCGATCGACGCCCTCAAGATCGATCAATCGTTCATTCGCAAGATGTCCGTTGTCGCCGGCGAAAACAATCCGGTCAGCGCGGTGATCAGCCTGGGCCGAAGCCTCGGGCTCCGCGTCGTTGCCGAGGGGGTGGAGACCGCGGAAGAACTGGCGTTCCTGCAGGCCCATCAATGCGACCAGGCGCAAGGGTATTATTTCAGCCGGGCATTGCCGCCCGACCAATTCGCCATGCTGCAGACAACCGGCATGTCGGCAGAGGGCCCAATGCCCAGCGGGCAAACAGGCGCGACGCGAGATACCGGCCGCGCTCAAGGCACGTCTGCCAGCTCAGACGATCCCGCCCGAGCCGCCGCTGATTGCCGGGCGCTTGGCGGCTACCTTCTGGCGATACTTCGACGCCCGGTAGGTCTTGAGCGGATGGATGGCGCCGCCGTCATCGGCGCGCGCCTTGGCGAGGATCGGGGCAACGTCGATCGTGAACGCGCTCTTCAGCGTTTGCGCCGCCATCATCGCGTCGTTCGCCTCCTGATGCGCGACGAGTTCCGTCCGGTCGACCAGCAGCGCTTGCGCGTAGGCGCGACGGATTTCCGCGGCGCTGGCGATCAGGCTTTCGATCGGATCGGTGACGTTGTGCGATTGGTCGATCATGTAGGCAGGGCGGAAGCCCTTCGCCCTGCGCGCCGCCGCGTCGACCAGCTCGTTGAAGACCAGGAACAACTGGAACGGATTGATCGACCCGGAATCGAGATCGTCGTCGCCGTATTTCGAGTCGTTGAAGTGGAAGCCGCCCAGTTTGCGGAACTGGATCAGCCGGGCAACGATCATCTCGATGTTGACGTTCGGCGCATGGTGGCCGAGGTCGACCAGGCAGAAAGCCTTCGGCCCGAGTTCGCTCGCCGCCAGGTAGTTGGTGCCCCAGTCCTGGATGACGGTGGAGTAGAACGCCGGCTCATAGAGCTTGTGCTCGGTGAACACGCGCCAGTCGTCGGGGAGCGCCCTGACCACCGCTTTCATCGAATCGAGATAGCGTTCGAACGCCCGCGTGAAGTTTGCCTGTCCCGGAAAATTGGAACCGTCGCCGATCCACACCGTCAGCGCCTTGGAGCCGAGTTTCTCGCCGATCTCGATGCATTCGATGTTGTGCGCGATCGCCTGCTCGCGCACCGCCTTGTCGGCGTGCGACAGGCTGCCGAACTTGTAGCTGCGCTTCTGCCCGGGCGAATCCTGGAAGGTATTGGAGTTCATGGCATCGAAGCCGAGGCCGAGTTTCTCCGCTTTCTGCTTCAGTCCCTTGAGGTCTTTCACCTTGTCCCAGGGGATGTGCAGCGAGACCGTCGGCGTGGCGCGGGATAGCTGGTGAATGACGGCGCAATCGTCGAGCTTGTCGAAGATGTCGCGCGGCTCCCCCGGGCCCGGGTAGCGCGCGAAGCGCGTGCCGCCGGTGCCGACGCCCCACGACGGGATCGCCACCGCGAAATCGGCCACCGCGTGCGTGATCTTCTCGATGTCGATTTTCTGGCGCGCGAGCTGCTCGCCGAGCGCCTCGTAGTCGGACGTCAGCTCTTTCTCGCCGCGCCGGTTCTGCTCGGCGATCAGGTTCTGGTCGATCGGACCGGCTGTCATCGTTCCCCCCAGACCCGATTGGCTCAGCGCGTGAAACTTTGCGCGTTGCCCGCATCGACATTGATGATATTGCCGGTCGACTTGGCGCTCATGTCCGAAGCCAGGAAATAGATCGCCTCGGCAACATCCTCGGGCAGCACGTTACGCTTGAGCAGGCTCCGTTGGCGATAGTGTTCCTCGAGATCGTCCGGCTTCATGTTGTAGGCGGCGGCGCGCTGCTCGCGCCATTCGCCGGTCCAGATCTTCGAGCCGCGCAAGACGGCGTCCGGGTTGACGACGTTGACGCGAATGCCGAGCGGAGCGCCCTCCAGCGCGAGGCCGCGGGCGAGATGGATTTCCGCCGCCTTGGCGGTCGAATAAGCGCTGGCATTGACCGAGGCGGCGAGCCCGTTCTTGGACGCCACGAAGACGATTGCGCCGCCGAGCTGCTGCCGCTTCATCAGCCGGAAGGCTTCGCGCCCGACCAGGAAATATCCCTTGGCGAGGATGTCCATGTTGCGGTCCCAGAGCGCCACCGTGGTTTCCTCGATCGGCGCCGCTGATGAGATGCCCGCGTTGGAAACGACAATATCAACGCCGCCGTAATCGACGATGGTCTCGTCGATGGCATGGATCACCGCGTCCTCGCTGGTCACGTCCATGACGACGCCGCGCACGTTGTCCTTGCCGTAGCTTTTGGCGAGCGCCGCCTGCGTCGTCTCCAGCGAGGTCTTGTCGATGTCGGCGATGACCACTGCCGCGCCCTCCGACAGGAGCCGCGCCGCGGTCGAGCGGCCAATGCCGCTGGCCCCCCCGGTGACGAAGCCGATGCGGCCGGCGAGGCTCTTCGGCTTCGGCATGCGCTGCAGCTTGGCTTCCTCGAGCAGCCAGTATTCGATGTCGAAGGCTTCCTGCTCGGGCAGGCCGACGTAGGTGCCCACCGACGACGCGCCACGCATGACGTTGATGGCGTTGCGATAGAACTCGCCGGCGATCCGCGCGGTCGCCTTGTCACGAGCGAACGTAATCATGCCGATGCCGGGTACCAGATAGACCACCGGGTTCGGGTCGCGCATCGCCGGGCTGTCGGCGTGCTTGCAGCGCGCGTGGTAGGTGGCGTAGTCGGCGCGATAGGCCGCGATCGCGGGCTCCAGCCCCGCGAGTGTCGCCGCGATGTCGCCGGTGTGCTCGACCACCAGCGGGCGGATCTTGGTGCGCAGGAAATGGTCGGGGCAGGAGGTGCCGAGCGCCGCCAGCGCCCGCAGGATCTTCGAATTGACGAACTCCAGCACCGCCGGCGCGTCGTCGAAATGGCCGATCTTTCGTTCGGCGTTGCCGATCTCCCCGCGGATCGCCGGCATCAGCCGAGCCGCCGCAGCGCGCCGGGCTGCCGGATCGGCGGAGTCGATCGCCTTGCCGCCAAACGCGGCTTTGTCACCGGTCTTTGCGGAAAGCCACGTGATCGCCTTGTTGATCGTGGTGATCGTCGTCTCATAGCAGGTCCGCCCGTCAGGTCCCCAGGTGAAGAGGCCGTGGCTTTCCAGTACGACGCCGATCGCCTTCGGGTTAGCCCGCGCGAATGTCTCCAGCATCAAGCCAAGCTCGAAGCCCGGCCGCCGCCACGGCAGCCAGCCGACGCTGTCGCCATAGACTTCCTTCGTCAGCTCGCGCGAGTTGGTCGTCGCTGCCACCGCGATCACCGCATCCGGATGCATGTGGTCGACGTGCGGGTAGGGGAGGAAGCCGTGCAGCGGCGTATCGATCGATGCGGCGCGCGTGTTGAGGTCGAAGGTGCAGTGGGGCAGGAGGGCGACCATCTCGTCTTCGTGCTGCGGCCCGCGATAAAGCGCCTTCAGTCCCTGCAGTTTTTCTTCGTAGAGGGTGGCAAATCCGTCGAGCTTCATCGAGCCGAGGTCGCCGCCGGAGCCCTTGACCCACAGCACCTCGACATCGGCGCCGGTCAGCGGGTCCCGCCCGGTCAGCTTCGCCGAGGTGTTGCCGCCGCCGAAGTTGGTGATGCGCTGGTCGGAGCCGAGCAAGTTCGACCGATAGAGCAGCAGTTGCGGCGGCGACAGCGTTGCCGCATGCTTTTCATCCCAACGGCTGACGAGCAACGGACTGTCGACGGATACGGTCATGGCCGGGGCTGGGTCGCTTCTGACGGCAAATGGAGAGCCCCGCTGGTCTCGCAAAAGCCCCTTGGGTTGTCAATCAAAAGCGATCAAGTACAAGCATACCGCGTCGCAATACCAATTTAAAGCGCTGCAATATTACCGAAAATGATCGAACATGATTGACAAAGGCGGTGCGGCTTGGTTGATCTGCCTGCGGGAGCTTTCATGCACGAGATCGAACGCCAGCGCGTGATCCTCGGCGAGGTGTCAGACCGGCCGGTCGTCACCGTCGCCCAGATCGTTGATCTGACCGGCGCCTCCGAGGCGACGATCCGGCGCGACATCAACGCGCTCCACCTTGCCGGCCGTCTCCGCCGTGTGCGCGGCGGCGCCGAGGCGCTGCATCCGCCCCAGACGGTGGGCATCGCCGGCCGTCCCTTCTCGGTCAACGAAGGCGTCAACATCGTCCACAAGCAGGCCATCGCGCGCGCTGCCGTGGCGCTCTGCGAGGACGGCGAGTCGATCATCATCAATGGCGGCACGACCACGTTCCAGATGGTGCATGCCCTGGCCGGCCACCGCATGCAGATACTGACCAATTCATTCCCGATTGCCGAACATCTGCTACGCCACTCGCGCAACACCATCACGCTTCCGGGTGGCGCCATCTATCGCGAGCAGAACATCATTCTCAGCCCCTTCGACAACGACGTGGCGCGCAACTTCTATGCCCGCCGCATGTTCATGAGCGCCCGCGGCCTGAGCCCGATCGGCGTCATGGAGGGCGATCCGCTCATCATCCAGGCTGAGCAGAAGCTGCTCAATCAGGCGGAAGAGCTGATCCTCCTGCTCGATTCATCGAAGTTCGCCGGCCGGTCGAGCCTGATCCTTTGTCCGCTGGACCGCGTCCACACCGTCATCACCGATGACGCCGTGACCACCCGCGATGCCAAGTTTGTCGAGCAAGCCGGAATACGTCTCATCGTCGCGCCGCGCGACGTGGCAGAAGGTGAGACGTCGTCATCGGCGGCATGAACGCCGGACCGAAAATTCGTGTAACCAATGGGAGGAATGAAAATGAAGTTTCTGAAGGCAGCACTACTGGGCAGCGCCGTCGCGTTCGCCATGGCCGCCCTGGCGGGCCCCGCCTCGGCCACCACGACCATTGCTCTTCTCGTCAAGAACCTTGGCAACGGCTTCTTCGACGCCGCCGATAAGGGTGCCGAGAAGGCCGCCAAGGAACTGGGCGACGTCAAGATCATCTACACGGGGCCGACCGCGGCCACGCCGGAAGGCCAGATCGACATCATCAACCAGCTCGTCGCCCAGGGCGTCAACGCGATCGCCGTCTCGGCCAATGATGCCGACGCGCTCGTTCCCGCTCTGAAGAAGGCAATGGACAAGGGCATCGCAGTCATCTCGTTCGACTCCGGCGTCTCCAAGGACGGCCGCATGATGAACCTCTATGCGTCCGCTCCCGACCAGATCGGTGACCAGAACCTGAAAATGGCCTCTGACCTCCTCAACGGAGCCAAGGGCGACGTCGCCATTCTCTCCGCTACCTCGACCGCCACCAACCAGAACGCCTGGATCGACATCATGAAGAAGGATGTCGGCAAATACCCGAACGTCAACCTCACCACCGTCGTCTACGGCGATGACAAGCAGGACAAGAGCTACACCGAGGCCAAGGGCCTGATCACCGGCAACCCGAACCTCAAGGTCATCATTGCTCCGACCACCGTCGGCATCGCCGCCGCCGCTCAGTACGTCGAGGACAACAAGCTCGTCGGCAAGGTGCTGGTCACCGGCCTCGGCCTGCCTTCGGAGATGATCAACCACGTCAAGTCGGGCGCCGCGCCGCAGTTTGCGCTTTGGAACCCGATCGACCTCGGCTACGCCGCCGCCACGATCGCCTTCAACCTCGCCACCGGCAAGGAAAAGGCCGTCGCCGGCGGCGAGCTCAGCATGGGCTCGCTCGGCAAGGTCAAGCTCGACGATACGCTTTCCGGACCGATGGCCCCGCCGTTCGTGTTCGACGCCAAGAACATCGACGAGTTCGCCAAGATCTACTGAGGAATTTCTCCCAGGCCTTGCGGGAGGCGGTTTCGGCCGCCTCCCGTTCTTTATGCGACTGGCGCTATGATGCCGCTCCGTCGGCACTGACGCTAAAACCGCGGTTCGCTTCGTAAAACCATGGCCGTTCCCGTGACGCCTGTCCTCGAGACTGCAGGTATCTCGAAATCCTTCCCCGGCGTGAAAGCGCTGGAAGCGGTCAATCTCAGGCTTTATCCCGGCACGGTGACGGCTCTCGTCGGCGAGAATGGTGCCGGCAAGTCGACGCTGGTGAAGATCCTCACCGGCGTCTACGCCCCGGACGCCGGTCAGATCCTGATGGATGGCGCGCCGATCGAAATTCCGAACGCCGAAGTCGCCTTTCTGCGCGGCATCACCGCCACGCACCAGGAAACCGTGCTCTTCGACGATCTCACCATCACCGAAAACATTTTCCTCGGTCACCCCGTCCTCGGCCGCTTCGGCCTGCTCGACTGGAAGACGATGAATGCCCGCGCAAGGGCCATCCTCGACGAGCTGGAGGTTGATCTCGATCCGTCCATGCGCCTCCGCGATCTTGCCATTGCGCGCAAGCATCTCGTCGCCATCGCCCGCGCCCTTTCGGTCGATGCCAAGATCGTCATCATGGACGAGCCGACCGCGGCACTATCCCACAAGGAGGTGCAGGAACTTTACGCCATCGTCGCCAAGCTCAAGGCCGCCGGCAAGGCGATCCTCTTCATCAGCCACAAGTTCGAGGAGATATTCCGCGTCGCCGATCGCTACACCGTCTTCCGCGACGGCCGGCTGGTGGGCGAAGGCATGGTCGCGGATGCAACGCCCGGCGGCCTGATCGCGCTCATGGTCGGGCGCACCGTCGACCACATTTTCCCAAAGGTCGACGTGCCGCTGGGCGATGTCGTGTTCTCCGTCGAGGGCCTCGGCCATCCGACCGAATTCGCCGACATCACGTTCGATCTTCGCAGGGGTGAGATTCTGGGCTTCTACGGCCTCGTCGGCGCCGGCCGCAGCGAGTTGATGCAGGCGCTGTTCGGCCTGACGCGCCGTTCGGCCGGCTCGGTCGCGCTCGGCGGCAAGCCCATCGCCATTCGCCGCCCCGCCGACGCGGTCGCCGCCGGCATCGTCTATGTCCCGGAGGAGCGTCAGCGGCAAGGCGTCGTGCTGGCGCTGCCGGTGTTCCAGAACATATCGCTGCCGTCGCTCGGGCACATTACGCGGAACGGCTTCCTCGATCTTGCCCGCGAGTTTGAGTTGGCCCGCCGTTATGTCACCCGCCTCGACCTGCGCGCTGCCAGCCTCAGCCAGGAAGTCGGTACCCTGTCCGGCGGCAATCAGCAGAAGGTCGTCATCGGCAAGTGGCTGGCGACCGAACCGCGCGTCATCATCCTCGACGAGCCGACCAAGGGCATCGACGTCGGCTCCAAGGCCGCCGTCCATGCGTTCATGGGCGAGCTGGTCGGGCAGGGCCTCGCCGTCATCATGGTGTCCTCCGAACTACCCGAGATCCTCGGCATGTCGGATCGCGTCATCGTCATGCGCGACGGCCGCATTGCTGGCCGTTTCGATCGGGCTGGCCTCACCGCCGAGACTCTGGTCGCTGCGGCCACGGGCAACCTGCCGGCGGAGGCCGCGTGATGCGCATTGGCCGCGACGGCTTGCTGGCGGCGATCGTGCTGCTGATGGTCATCGCCATTGGCTTCGTAACCCCCAGTTTCGACACGGCGCCCAATCTCGTCGACCTGTTCAACGACACCGCCATCCTCATCATGATGGCGCTGGCGCAGATGACGGTGATCCTCACCAAGTGCATCGATCTCTCGGTCGCCGCCAACGTCGCCCTGACGGGAGTCCTGATCGCGCTCCTTAACGTCGCGTTCCCCGGCCTGCCGGTGCCGGTTCTGATGGTCGTCGCCGCCGGCATCGGTCTGTTGCTGGGCGCCTTCAACGGCGCCATGGTCTGGCTGGTCGGCATACCGTCGATCGTCGTCACCCTCGGCACGCTGTCCATCTATCGCGGCCTCTCGTTCCTCGCCTCCGGGGGCACTTCGATCAACGGCGGCAAGATGAGCCCGGCGTTCATCGCGGTTCCACGCGCGATCATTCTGGGCCTGCCGGTGATGTCATGGTTTGCCATAGCCGCCGTCGCGATCTTCCTGGTGTTCCTGCGCTTCACCCGCACCGGCCGCGCCTTCTTTGCCGCCGGCGGCAATCCGACCGCCGCCGTCTATACCGGCATCGACGTCGGCCGCAGCCAGTTCATTGCGTTCTGTATTTCCGGCGCCGTCGCCGGCTTCTGCGGCTATCTGTGGGTGTCCCGCTACACCATCGCCTATGTAGACATCGCCGGCGGTTTCGAGCTGCAGGTGATCGCCGCGTGCGTTATCGGAGGAGTATCGATATCCGGCGGCATCGGCACGGTGGCTGGCGCTGTACTCGGCGCGCTCTTCCTCGGCGTCGTCAAGAACGCGCTGCCGGTCATCCACATCTCGCCGTTCTGGCAGCTCGCCATCTCCGGTATCGCCATCCTCGGCGCGGTCATCATCAACGCCGGGCGTGAGCGCCGGGTCGGTCGCCTGATCCTGAAAGAGGCCGCGGCGTGACCGCCGACATCCAGGCGCCTGTCGCGCGCACGATCCCCGACCGCATCGAAACGCCGTTCCGGCGCTGGAAACGTTGGGAAGTGCTGCTGGCTGGCGTGGCGGTCGCCATCTTTATCTTCAACGCTTTCGCCTCGCCGCACTTCCTCAATGCCTCCAACCTCTCCGACGCCACATATAATTTCACCGAGCAGGGGATCATCGCCTTCGCCATGGCGTTGCTTATCATCGCCGGCGATATCGATCTGTCGGTCGCCTCGATCGTCGCTGTGTCATCTACGGGCATGGGCGCTGCCGCCACCGCCGGCGGCGGCCCGGCGGTACTCGTCGTCGTCGGGCTGGTCGTCGGGCTTGCCTGCGGCGCCGTCAACGGCTTCATCGTCACCCGCTTCCGCGTGCCCTCGATCGTGGTCACCATCGGCACCATGAGCTTGTTCCGCGGCATCTCGTACGTCGTGCTCGGCGATCAGGTCTACCGGCACTATCCGCCGGGCTTCGACTGGTTCGGCCAGGGCTACGTCTGGTGGGTCTTCACGTTCGAGTTCTTACTTTTCCTGCTGCTTGCCATGGCGTTCGCCGTCCTCCTCCACCGCACCGTCTTCGGCCGCCGCATCTATGTCATCGGCAATAACCCCGTCGCTGCGCAGTTCTCGGGCGTCCGCGTCGATCGCATCCGTTTCATTCTCTTCCTGCTTACGGGTCTGATGAGCGGCGTCGCCGCGATCCTTCTCACCTCGCGCATCGCCTCGACGCGCCCGACCATCGCCACCGGCTACGAGCTGCAGGCGGTCACCATAGTGGTGCTGGGCGGAGTCAACATTCTCGGCGGCTCCGGCACTATCCTTGGCGTCTTCATCGCCGCGTTCGTCATCGGCCTCGTCACCTTCGGCTTTGGCCTGTTCAACGTTCCGGGCGTCGTCCAGTCGATCTTCACCGGCGCGCTGCTCATCGGCGTCATCGCGCTGCCCATTGTCTGGGGCAGGGTGGCGGCCCGCCTGCGGGCGCGCTGATGGAGAAATTCGCCTTCAGGATGCAGCTCAATCCCGGCATGGCAGACGAGTACAAGCGCCGCCACGACGAGATCTGGCCGGAACTGGTCGCCCTTCTCAGGAAAGCCGGCATCGCGGACTATTCGATCTACCTCGATCCCGGGACCAACATTCTTTTCGGCGTCATGCGGCGCCCGGCGAGTCACGATCCGGCCGCGCTCGCCGTCGAACCGGTCATGCGCCGCTGGTGGGCGCACATGGCCGACATCATGGCGGTGAAGCCCGACAACGAGCCGATCGCCGTGCCGCTGATGCCTGTCTTCCATATGGATTGACGCGTGGCCCGCCCGTCCGCCATCGCCGTCATCGATATCGGCAAATCGAACGCCAAGCTGGCGCTGGTCGACGCCGCAAGCCGCGCGACCCTTGCCGTGCGTACGGTCACCAATGCCGTCATTTCGGGTCCACCTTATCCGCACTACGATGTCGAACACCTGTGGGGGTGGCTGGTGGAGGGCCTCAGGGTCTTCGCCGGCGAGGCCCACGTCACCGCCATCTCGGTCACCACCCACGGCGCCTGCTTCGCGCTGCTCGCCGGCGGCGATCTGGCGCTGCCGATCGTCGACTACGAATGCACCGCGCTGGAGGAAGTCCACGCCGCCTATCGCGAGGTCCGCGGCGACTTCGCCGAAACGCTGTCGCCCGATCTCCCCAACGGCCTCAACGCCGGCCGCCAGATCTACTGGCAGAGCCGCAAATTCCCCGCCGATTTCGCGCGCGTCGATACCAGCCTGCCCTATCCGCAATACTGGGCCTGGCGGCTGACCGGCAGGAAGGCAGCCGAGACGACCTCGCTGGGTTCCCACACCGATCTCTGGAACCCGCGCGCCGGCGTCTATTCGCGCCTCGCCGTCGCCGAAGGTTGGGAGAGGCTGTTTCCCAAGCTGGTCAAGCCGTGGGACTCGGTCGGCACGGTGCTGCCGAAGGTGGTAGAGGCGACCGGCTTGCCGGCCGCCTGCCGCGTCGTCGCCGGCATCCATGATTCCAATGCCAGTCTCTTGCCCCATCTGCTGACCCGCAAGCGGCCGTTCGCCGTGCTCTCGACCGGCACATGGATGGTGGTGTTTGCGCCGGGCGGCGATCTCGATCGCCTCGATGCGCGGCGCGATTGCCTCGCAAACGTCGATGCATTCGGCGAGGCGGTTCCCTCGGCGCGCTTCATGGCCGGCCGCGAATACGAAGCCATGGCCGGCAGCAACGCGGAGCCTTCCCGGGCCGACATCGACCGTGTCGTCACCGACAGGATCGTGGCGCTGCCGTCGTTCGCCCCCGGCACCGGTCCCTTCGGCGATGCGACCGGCCGCTGGTCGATAGACCCGGCGCGACTGTCGCTCGGCGAGCGCGCCGCCGTGGCGAGCCTCTATGCCGCGCTGGTGACCGAAACCTGTCTGGCGCTTGCCGGCGCCGAAGGGCCGGTTCTGGTCGAGGGACCGTTCGCCCGCAACCGGACATTCCTGGCGGCGCTCGCCGCCCGCCTGCCCCGTCCGGTATTCGCGCGCCCCGATGCCACCGGAACAACCGAGGGCGCCGCACTCCTTGCCTTCGGCCCGAATGTCCGCCCGTCACCGGCGCCGGACTTGCCGCCGGTGGCGCCGCTGGCGATCGATCTCGGTGCCTATGCCGACGAATGGCACGCGGCTGCGCCCGCTACCGCGCGCGATGGTCAACGCTGACCTCTGGCGTCTTTCCCCCGGGTGGCGCGGCCGGCGATCAGGCCGAGATGGGCGAGATGCGTGCGCAAGGCATTCCGGCTGATGCCGAGGTGAGAGGCGGCGTGGACCTGGTTCGAATTGCTGCGCACGAAGGCAGCCGTCACGATCGCGCCGATGGCTCGTTCCAGCAGGTCGGGCTCGCCCCGGTCGAGATACTTCTCGGCGAGCGCCCGCGCGTCATCCTCCAATGTCTGGCCGGGGCGAATGTGGGAACGTCGCGAATGTACGGCCCCCCCGCGGCAGGTGCGGGGAGAGCCGCAGGTGACATGGGCGAAGGCTGGCCGCTGCCCGGAGACAGCGGCACCAGGGTGGGTTCGGGCATCGCGCCGCCCGCCGCCGCCGGGGCTGCCGAGCTCAACGCAGCAACGTTGACCTGCGGAAGGGCGGACGCCGGCGCCGCACTGGCAGCCGCATCGGACAATTTGCCGAGATCCGCCACGGACGTGCAGATCAGGCCGATCGATGTCATCGCGTCGCCGGCGCTGCCCGCGATCCCGGTAGCGACTTCGTCGCCGTTGCATTGGCTGACGCCCGCCACCGTCATCGCCGCGTTGGCGTCCTCGGGCAGGATGATTGTCTGCGCCCCGGCCGGCGCACTCGATCCGCCGTTGCGGCAACGAATGGCGATCATGGCAATGCCGGGCGAAGCGGCCAGCACGCTTGCCGCCAGCGATGAAACGAAACTGTCGAGGCCGCAGCCGAGCGTCTCGGTTATGGCTGACGGGACGCCGTTGCCGATGGAGGTGGCCGCGCCCGACGGGGCAGTCTGCCATGTGAGCCCGCCGGACGTTCCCACGCATTGCGGCGTCAGCCGGGCGACCGCTTGCCCCATCTGCGCCACCAGCCCGACCAAGACCATATTGGGACCGCAGTCCACCCGCGTCGTGGCGGGGCCGGCGCCGAGCAGTTCGGCATCGCGCGCCGGCGCGGGAGTCGCGAGCGATGCCGACGCCAAGGCGGCGGCGACGACAGCGGCTACAAACGAAAAACGCGGCATTCTTGTTGCCCTCTGTTACTCGTTACGCGTGGGCGGTTGCACGATCATTGCGTGACCGTCGGTGCTCCACCCAGTCCAATGCGCAGACGCGATTTCACCCCGGAGACGCAACAGGAATTCTTCACGCGCCTTGGCACCGCGTTTTTGAGGAAGCAGGTAGCGGCGATGCCGCGCAGGCCCGGATTGACGTAGGCCCAGGCCGCGCAATCGCCCCGCGCGTCGCACCGCTCGCGGCAGAGATTGGGATTGGCGGCGGCAAGTGGAAAGGACGCGATGTTCAGCCCCGGCCGGTCGTACCCCGCGTCCATGCTTGCGGCGGCGGCGGCGACCGCGACGGTACCCGGCCTCCCCAGCAGCGTCAGGTGTACCGCGCCGGACCACGGCGCGCAGGCGCGGTCTTGGTTGAAGCCCGTGTTGCAGCCCTGGACAACGGCGTCATAGGAGCCCGGAGCCGTGACCCGGAAGGTAGTCGTGCCGGCGGTGCCGCCCGGATATTCCACCTGGTCGATGGTTTGCCCGTTACGATCGAGCCTGGCGAGAAAACTCCCGAAGGTCAGTCCGCCGGACCATTTGACCGTGATCGGTCCCGTCGTCGGTGGCCTGGCGGAGCGGACCGGCGGGTGTGCGGCATAGGCGGC
>DATCBY010000013.1:0-8668 GCA_036511595.1 Bauldia sp. | reverse complement strand
TCGCTGATCAAGGGCGAGAAGGTTGCCGATCCGGTGTTCACCGGTCTCGACGAGTGCACGCAGTCGACCGCGGATACCTGCATCCAGAAGTAGGCTGAGGCTTGCTGAATCCGGGAGGCGCCTTCGGGCGCCTCCCTTTTTTATTTATTGCAGCGCTAGGGCGATTGGAACGCGGTAAGCCCGTTGTCGAAGCGGCCGCCGAGCAAGTCGGGGCCGCCGTTGAAGGCAAAGAGCGCGACGATCACCGCGGCGCAGAGAACGGCGCCAACGATGAAGACGCCCGTGGCGGCATCGGGAGCGGTCTCGGGGATATTCCTGATCGCGTGACGCATGGCATTTCCCTCCGCTTGATGATGCATGGTCGCGGGGGAAGAGGGCGGTCAGCCGACAGCAATAGGGCGGGGGCGGACAGTTGTGCGGGCAGAAATTAGGCGCGGCGGTCGCCCGGATTCCCCTCAGGGCCGCCATTCCAGCGGGACATGCCGCGGGGTCGCCGCAATTCGCGCCAGCCATCGGCCGATGCCCGGATATTGCGCGAGGTCATAGCCGCCCTCATGGGCGACGTGCGTATAGGCGTAAAGGGCGATGTCGGCGACGGTATAGCCGCTGCCGACCAGCCAGTCGTGCCCGGCCAGGCGCGACTCGATGACGGAAAGGGCGCGGCCGCCTTTCTGCTGCCAGCCGGCGATCAGCTCCGGCGTTACCTTGGCCTTCCGGTCGGGGTAGGTGTGCAGGTACGAGCGTGCTACGGCGATCTGCGGCTCATGCTCGTACTGCTCGAAGAACAGCCACTGGTGCACCTGGGCCCGTTCGTAGCGGTCGGCGGGCAGATACTTCGTTCCCTCCGCCAGGTAGAGGAGGATCGCATTCGACTCGGACAGGAGTCGCCCGTCAGCGAGCACCAGCAGCGGCACGCGTCCGTTCGGGTTGATTGCGCGGAACTCCGGCCGCTTGGTCGCGCCGTCGCGCGGATCCGTCTCTATCAGGCGCAACGGAAGTCCGAGCAGATGGAGCAGCAGGCGCGGCTTGTAGCAGTTGCCGGACTCCTGCATCGAGTAGAGCGTGTATTCGTTGGCCATGTCCGATTGTTAAGCCGGACTGCAGCGGCGGTCCAATGCCGAGCCGTTGGCGGTTTCATCACCGCGTTGATGGATCGCGCGGAAAGAAGAAGCCCCCGCCCGGTCGGGGAGGGGCGGAGGCTTCGGCGGGCGAGTCCGTCCCAGGCTACTTGCCCAGGTCGAGCGCGGCGGTCAGGTCGCCGAGGGGTGGCTCGCCATTCTGCTTGAGTGCCATGTCGCGGCCGACGATGCCCGGGAGCAGCGGCAGGGCGTAGCGCGCGGTGATCAGACGGAGGATCGAAGTCGTGTCGTATTCGGTGTGATCGACCGTCCCCATCCTGGCGAATGGCGAGATGATGAACGCCGGGATGCGGTTGCCGGGACCGAAGCGGTCGGCGCGCGGCGGCGCGACGTGGTCCCAGAAGCCGCCATTCTCGTCATAGGTGACGATGACGACCATGCCGGGCCATTGCGGGCTCTTCTCGAGATGGCCGACGAGGTCGGCGATGTGCTGGTCGCCGGAAAGCACATCAGCGTAGCCGGCGTGTTCGTTGAGGTTGCCTTGCGGCTTGTAGAACGCCACCTGCGGAAGCTTGCCGGCGTCGATGTCGGCAATGAAAGCCGAGCCGGCGAGGCCGCCATCCTTCAGGTGTTCGGTGCGATCCGGCGTGCCCGGTGCCATGTCGGCGAAATAATTGAACGGCTGGTGGTGGAACTGGAAATTCGGAACCGGTCCGCCGCCCTTGCCGTCGAGCGCTGCCTGCCAGGCGCCGGCGTACCAGGCCCAGGTGATGTCCTTCTGATCGAGCAGGTCGCCGATGTTGGCCATCGTCTGCGGCGGCAGGCTGGTCGGCTGCATCGGGTCGGCCATCGCGGGGTCGCCTCCGGCCGCCGGTTTGTTGGCGCTCGGCTGGTAGGGCGGTTGCATGGTGTTCACGGCGTAGAAGTCGGGTGTGATGTTGCCGTCTGCGACGAATTTCGGGCCGCCGACGAGGGCCGACTTCGGGCTGTTGTCGGCGAGCTTCAAGGCGGCGCCACTCGGATCGACAGCGGCAATGGTCGGCTTCGCTGGACTCTTGTCGGCGTCCGGGTAGACCGCGATGCAGGCGCAGATCAGCTCGAAGTGGTTCATGAAAGAGCCGCCGAATCCACCCTGGAAAAAATTGTCGGCAAGCACGTACTTCTGCGCGATTTTCCACATCGGCAGCTTCGATCCGTCGTAGTGCCCCATCACCAGTCCACCCGAATCCGCCCACGCGACGAACCCGTCGTTCTTGCCGCCGTCGATCTGCATCTGCTCCTGGTAGAAGCGGTGCCACAGGTCGCGGGTGGCGACGCTGATTGGCTGGTTGAGGCCGGCGGCCTCGTCGATGGCGAACGGCGCGTTCGGCATGTGCGCCGATTGCGCCTCTGTGACGGGCGGCGTTACGCCCTTGGCGGTGAGGCCGCCCCAGGCGGGAGGCAGTTCCTTCAGCGGCGTGCCGTCGCGGTCGATCTGTTGCGCTATGGCGGGCGGCACGTTCGCAAGACTATTGGCTCCCGGGAACGAACCGTAGAGGTTATCGAAGCTGCGGTTCTCGGCGTAGATGACGACGATATTGGTGATCCTGTCGAGGCCGGCCGCCGCGGCGGACGAACTTGCGACGATCAGCAATGCCGTTGCGTAGAACGAGGAAGACAGCAGCGCTCGCATCAGCATGGGGCTGGTCCTTGCCGGATGATACCGCATCGAATCTAGGTAGAGGCCATATCGCTTTGATGACAAGCGGAAGCGTCATCTTGTCGTCGCCGTCCGTTCCTAGCCTCTTGCAAACGGTCACTTTGGCTGCCCGGAAACATGGTCTTGCGCCGGCTAATCCATTCCCTGTTCGCGGCCGGCGTCGTCGTGCTGGCGGGCGCGGCCGCAGCGCCGTCACCAGATTTCAGCCCCGGCCCACTCACGCGCGGCGAAGCCGATGCGCGGGCCGCGGCGCTCACCGATCTCGGCCGCAAGATGTTTTTCGACCAGAGCCTGTCGGCTTCCGGTCGCATGTCGTGTGCGACGTGTCACGATCCGGCGCACGCCTTTGGACCACCTAACGCGCTGCCGGTCCAGACAGGCGGCCCGCTAATGGACCTGCCGGGCGTTCGCGCCGCGCCGTCGCGCCGTTATCTGCAGGCGACGCCGCAGTTCAGCGAGCATTTCTTCGACTCCGACGACGAGGGCGACGAGAGCCTCGACAATGGTCCGACGGGCGGCCTGATGTGGGACGGCCGCGCCGATCAGGCGCGCTTTCCCCTGCTGTCGCCATTCGAGATGGCGAATACCGATGCGACTGTCGTCGCGGCAAAACTCGAGGGAGCATCCTACGCGGACGACGTCCGCGGCATTTTCGGGTCGACCGTCTTCGACAATTCCGCTGCCGCCTTCGATGCCGCCCTGGAGGCGCTCGCAGCTTTCCAGGAGTCGCCCGCCGATTTCTATCCCTACTCCAGCAAGTACGACGCGTATCTCGCCGGCAAGGCGACGCTGACGGAGCAGGAGGCGCGCGGCCTCCGTTTGTTCGAGGCGGAAGACAAGGGCAATTGCGCGAGCTGCCACATCAGCGCGCCGGCGAACGATGGCGAGCCGCCGCAGTTCACCGATTTCGGCCTCATCGCGCTCGGCGTGCCACGCAACCCGGCGATCGCCGCCAATTCCGATCCCAAATACTTCGATCTCGGCTTGTGCGGCCCCCTGCGCAGCGACTTCACGGGCCGCGCCGAATACTGCGGTCTCTTCCGCACGCCGTCGTTGCGCAATGCGGCGCTCCGCCAGACGTTCTTTCACAACGGCGTGTTCCATACGTTGCGCGATGCGGTCGCCTTATACGCCACCCGCGATACCGACCCCGGCCGCTGGTATCCGAAGGACGCCGCCGGCGTCGTGCAGAAGTACAACGATCTGCCGCGACCATATCAGGCGAACCTCAACACCGATCCGCCCTTCGGCGGCAAGCCCGGCGACAAGCCGCCGCTCACCGATGCCGAGATCGACGATCTCGTCGCCTTCATCGGCACGTTGACGGACGGCTACAAAGCGCCGTGAGCCGGTTTTGCGATCGGCCGCCGCCCCTTGTCTCGCCGAGGTCGGCGGCCTAGGGTCCGCGCCGTTTTCCGCCCGGAGTTCCGTTGCAATGGCCTTCCTCGCCGACTCGCTCGCCCGCATCAAGCCGTCCGCCACCATTGCGGTCACGGACAAAGCGCGCGCGCTCAAGGCGGCGGGACGCGACATCATTGGCCTTGGCGCCGGCGAGCCGGATTTCGACACGCCGGAGAACATCAAGGAAGCGGCGATCCGCGCCATTCGCGACGGCAAGACCAAGTACACCAACGTCGACGGGATTCCCGAGCTGAAGGCGGCGATCGCCGCCAAGTTCCGGCGCGAGAATGGCCTCGACTACAAGGCGAGCGAGATCAGCGTCGGCACCGGCGGCAAGCAGGTGCTGTTCAACGCGCTGATGGCGACGCTCAATCCCGGCGATGAGGTGGTTATCCCGGCGCCCTACTGGGTAAGCTATCCGGAGATCGTGGCGCTCTGTGGCGCGACGCCGGTTTCGGTCGAGACGAGCCCGGCGACGGGCTTCAGGCTGACCGCAGCCGCGCTCGAAAAGGCGATCACACCGAAGACCAAGTGGGTCATCCTCAATTCGCCGTCGAACCCGTCCGGCGCCGCGTACAGCGCCAAGGAGCTTAAGGGGCTCACCGACGTGTTGCTCAAGCATCCGAACGTCTGGGTGCTGACCGACGATATGTACGAGCACGTCATCTACGACGGCTTCAAGTTCGCCACCCCGGCGGCGGTCGAGCCGGCGCTGAAGGCGCGCACGCTGACGCTCAACGGCGTCTCCAAGGCCTATTGCATGACCGGCTGGCGCATCGGTTATGCGGGCGGCGCGGCCAATCTCATCAAGGCGATGTCGACGCTGCAGTCGCAATCGACGTCCAACCCGTCGTCGATCTCGCAGTGGGCGGCGGTGGAAGCCCTGAACGGCCCGCAGGATTTCATCGCCAGCAACGCGGAGATCTTCCGCCAGCGCCGCGATCTCGTCGTGTCCATGCTGAACCAGGCGTCGGGCATCGTCTGCTCGCGGCCGGAAGGGGCGTTCTACGTCTATCCGTCCTGCGCCGGCACCATCGGCAAGACGACGGCCAAGGGCGCCAGGCTCGCCACCGACGAGGACTTCGTCACCGCGCTGCTGGAGGAGGAGGGCGTCGCCGTCGTGCAGGGATCGGCTTTCGGCCTCGCGCCTTACTTCCGCATCTCCTATGCCGCGGCGACGGATGTGCTGGAAGAAGCCTGCACCCGCATCCGGCGCTTCTGCGCGGGATTGCGCTAGGCAGTCGCGGCGAGCTTCGTCTGGCCGAGCGAGAACGTCGCGGCCGCCGCCGCCGGCATCGCTGCGGCGAAGTAAAAGCCCTGGCCGTAGGTGCAGCCGCCTTCCACCACGCGGCTGAGCGTGTCGGCATCCTCGATTCCCTCGGCCGTCGTCGGCAGGCCGAGGCTTTTCGTCAGCCCGAGGATGGCGTTGACGATCTTCTCGCTCTCCGGGTTCTGGCGCATCGACTCGATGAACGACCGGTCGATCTTGACCTGGTCGAGATGGAGTTCGCGCAGGTGGTAGAGGCTCGAGTAGCCGGTGCCGAAATCGTCGAGCGCAATGCGTATGCCGAGGCCCTGCAGCGTGCCGAGGATCTCGCGCGCGGTGTCCATCTCGCTGACCAGCGCGGTTTCGGTGATCTCGACCTGTAGGCGACGCGGGGCGAAGTCATTTTCGACCAGGATCGCGAGAATACGCGTCGGTAGCAGTTTGTCCCTGAGCTGCGAGGCGGAGACGTTCAGCGACAGCATGAGGTCGCCGGCCCAGGTACGGGCGTCGCGGCAGGCGTGACGCAGGATGCGGTAGGTCAGATCCTCGATCACGCCGATTTCTTCGGCCAGCGGTATGAATTCGGCCGGCATGACGACGCCGCGCCGCGGGTGTCGCCAGCGCGCCAGTATCTCGAAGCCGATCAGCCTGTCGTCGCCCAACGCCATCAGGGGTTGGTAGTGGGGCTCGATCTCGTTGGCGGCGACGCCGCGGCGCAAATCCGCTTCGCGCTCGATGCGTGCCTTCAATTCAAGATCCATGCTCGGCTCAAAGAAGCGGAACGTCCCGCGGCCGTCGCGCTTGGCGCGATACATGGCGATGTCGGCGGCGTGCAGCAGGGTGTCGGCATCGATGCCGTCAATCGGACAATCCGCGATGCCGACGCTGGCGCCAACCTCGGCGATGCTGTCGCCGACCTTGATCGGCTCGGCGATTGCGGCGACGAGCCGATTGGCGAGACGCCGGGTGGCTTCGGCGAACGAAGCAGCCGGGCCTTCGAACGTGCTGATGATGGCAAACTCATCGCCGCCCAGGCGCGCGACCACGTCCTCCTTGCGCATGGCTGCCTTCAGCCGCTCGGCTACTTCACACAGCATGTCGCCGGCGGCGTGGCCGAGGACGTCGTTGACCGGCTTGAAGCGGTCGAGGTCGACAAGAAGGATCGCATAGACAGCATCGCCATCCTTGACGCGGACGATGGCTTCCTCGAGTTTTTCCGAGAAAACGCGCCGATTGGGAAGTCCGGTCAGGGCATCGTGGCGGGCGAGCGATTGTGCGACAGCGTGGGCTTCCTCGGCCGCCTTGTAGGCCGTCGCCAGCTCCATCGCATTGTGGCGAAATACGTCGAATGCCTGCGCCATTGCGCCGATCTCGTCGCCGCGATCGGCGCCCGGCACGGTGATCTCGGTGTGACCTTCGGCGAGGCGGGAGAGCGCTTTGGTGATCGCGCCGAGCGGCAGGGTGATGCGGCGCCTGACCACGAAAATCATCCAGCCGACAAGAGTGAGGCCGGCAAGCGCCCCGATAACCAGAACATCGAACGCGAGGTCATTCGTTGCCTGCGCGTGCTGCGCGTCCGCGTCGGCGCCGGTCGCATTAGTGGCTATCAACGCGTCGACGTCATGGTCAGCGGCGAGGTATGCGCCGCCAAGCCGTTCGTCGACGTGGTCATTCGCTCCTTGCGGTTCGAAGTTATTGGTTCGGGCGAACGCTTGGTGCAGGGTGACGTAGGTGTTGGACGTGGTGGCGAAGGCGTCGAAGAGCGAACGTTCGCGCGCCGACTGGATCAACGGTTCGTAGGCCGCCTTCAGCGCCTCAAGGCTCTTGATGTGCTCCTCTGCCAAGGCGTCGGCTTCCGCGCGGGTGACCTCCGGGTGCTGGACGAGGGTGTGCAGCTGGTCGATATGGATTTCGGAGAGGAGGTCGGCCATTTCGCCGAGCATGCCGGTGCCGGCGAACCACTTCGTCCGGATGGTGCTGGTCAGGTGGTTTATGGCGGCGATCTGGATGATCGCATAGATCGCCAAGGCGGCCAGGATACCGGCGAGGAGCAGGTAGGAAGCCAGCAATCGGATTTGTATTGAAACTGTCCGCACCACTGCCTCGAAGCCAACCGCCAGACCTGCCCTTCCCTCAAGTAGCCGCCCGTCGTTTTAATATTTCGGCTCGCCGCTGGCCGCTTTGCCGCGTTAACGTCTTGTTAACCATTGTGCGCGCTGCACTGCATGACCGTGCCGCGCGGCAATGCTGCGGCGCTCGATTTCCAGAATCGGGCGATCTGGTAGGTATCCAGGGGGAGGACCTTTGGAGAACGCCGATGCGGGTAGCGTCTCTCGCGTTCGGGGCATTTTTTCTTGCCATCGGCGCGCCGTCAGCCGCCGAAGCGCCGCAGGCCTTGAATGTGTGCGCTGCTTCGGATCTGGCAAATTCCGGCGAGCGCGTCATCGCCTGCACCGATATCATCCGCTCGAGCCAGTCCTATGATGCCTTCCTCTGGCGGGCCGCGGCGTATTCCGAGCTCGGCAACCGAGCCGCCGCGATCGCCGATCTCACCGCGGCAATAAAGATGGCGCCGGGTTCCGCTGCCGCCTACGGCGCGCGCGGTACGCTCTACCTCAAGGACGACGAGTTCCGCGACGGCCTGGTCGATCTCGACCGCGCGCTGGCTCTGGCGCCGGGCGACGAGGCGACACTGCGCACCCGCGCCTTTGCGTGGGATTCGCTCAGGAATTATGCCGGTGCGATCGCGGACTACGGTGCGCTCCTCGCGCTCACCGGCGACGAAACCTACCGCTACTTCCGCGGCTTCGCCTATTTCCACCGGGGCGACGATGCGGCGGCCATTGTCGACTTCGACGCCACTGTGGATTCGGATTCGCCGACGCTGGTGGCGTGGGCGCATCGCGGTCGCGGCCGCGTGTATGAACGTCTGGGCGCGCTCACCGCGGCGCTTGCCGACTACGACGCTGCGCTGGCCGCCGATCCTTCCGATGATCGCGCCTTTGCCGGCCGCTGCCGGGTGCGGATGGCGCTCGGCGGGCAAGGCGGCGATTTCGCTGGCTGTGCCGGCGCGCTCAGGAGCGACGCCGGGGCGCTGTGAGCCGCGTTCTCACGTCCACGGCGTGCCCAGCCGCAGCAGTTCGCGAAAGCGCGTCGCCGCTTCGGGGTGCCGGGCGAGGTTGCCGGCGGCGTTCTCAACGACCAGTGGCGACAGCGGTTCGC
>DATCBY010000012.1:0-30205 GCA_036511595.1 Bauldia sp. | reverse complement strand
TCGAACGAGCGCCCGCCGCCCCTTCGGCTTTGTGCCCGGAGGGAGAAGAAAAGGAAGGAGACGAAGACTCGGATACGTGAGCGTCGCGAGAACGAGCATGCTTACCCTTTGCTCCGCTCATCCGCGCGAAAGCGGGGACCCAGTACCCACCAACGGTGCAAGTGAAGCTCCGCCGGTGCGTACCGGATTCCTGCATTCGCGGGAATGACCAAAAGGAATAAGCGAGACGAGGCGAAAGCCTAGCCCTTGCGTCCCACCAGCCCCCACACGGCCGGGATCAGCATCGACGCCAGCGCGATCTTGAGAAAGTCGCCGAGGACGAACGGCGCGATGCCATGCGCCCATGCGACCGACGCACCGGTGCCCATGTGGCCGCTCGACAGGTGGGCGAACCATGCCAGCCAGGCGAAGCCAAGCGCGAAGACGACAACATCGGCGGCGAGCATTGCGGCGAACAGCTTCACCACCGAGCGGTCCCAGCCGCGATCGGCGGCGTAGCCGACAATCAACGCGAGCAGGACGAAACCGGCGAGGAAGCCACCCGTCGGCCCGAGGAAGTAGGCGGGGCTGGCGATCATCGGCGGGGTCGCGGTGAATACCGGCAGGCCGCCGAAGCCCTCGGCGAGGTAGGCGAGCACGGTCAGCGTGCCGAGGCGGGTCCCGTAGGCGGCGGCTATGGCCATGACGGCCAGCGTCTGCAGCGTCATCGGGACAGGATAGAAAGGAACGGAAATCTTGGCGGAGGCGACGAGCACCGCCGTGCCGATCAGGACGAGCGCCACTTCGCTGAGCGTGCGGCTGCCGCGGCCAGCAATGAGAGAAGGCGCTAGCGCCGCCTGCGTCGTGGCCTGCATTGGAAACTCCCCCCGGTCGGAAAATGCCGATCGCACCTATAGGCGATAAGCGGTGGCGGCGACAAGCGCCGGTGCGTCCTGAAGATGCGCGTCCCAAAGATGCCGGCAGATTTTCCTTTTGGCCGGAAAGTTGCTTGGCTAGAAAGACACCATGGAAGACAAGATCAAGCGCCTGACGGCGATCCTCTCGGCGGCGCCGGTCGTGCCGGTATTGACCATCGACGACCATCGGGTCGCCGTGCCGCTGGCGCGGGCGCTGGTCGCGGGCGGACTCACCGCGCTGGAGGTGACGCTGCGCACCGCGGCGGGCCTCGACTGCGTTCGGGCCATCGCCGACAGTGTCGAAGGCGCCGACGCCGGCGCCGGCACGGTGATGGATGCCCGTCAATATGAAGCGGCGGCGAAAGCCGGCGCCAGCTTCGTGGTCAGTCCCGGCGCCACAGCGGGCCTGATCGCCGCGGCGCGCGATTCCAAGGTGCCGTATCTTCCCGGCGTGGCGACTGCCGGCGAAGCGATGAACCTTGCCGACGAGGGCTATCGCCTGCTGAAATTCTTTCCGGCTGAGCCCGCCGGCGGCATCGCCTATCTCAAGGCGCTCGCCGCGCCGCTGCCGTTGATGCGCTTCTGTCCGACCGGCGGGATCGGCGCGCAGAATGCCGCCGCCTACCTGGCGTTGCCGAACGTGGTGTGCGTCGGCGGCTCGTGGGTGGCTCCCGGCAATCTTGTCGCCGCCGCCGATTGGGCCGCGATCACCGCGCTCTCGCGCGCGGCAATGACCCTCCGCGCCTGACCGGTTTTCGCGGTCAGGGTGGCCGGTTTGATTCGGGACACCTCAGGGTTGACCTTGCATTTTCGGCCGTTACGAGTCATATGTCGCGGGTTCGGGCACTTAATCCCGGAGACTGGAAAACGGGCGCGAGGCCAACTCCTCGCTGGTCTTGGCGTAGTCCGGACGGTCTAGATAAGACGCTTTACTTCCTTTCCCCGAAACAAGCTGCCGACGAAAGCGGGCGCCGTTGGCGTCAGCTCAACACTAACGGGAAAGGATTCCCCTCAATGCGCCAGACCGGCACCGTAAAGTTTTTCAATTCGTCCAAAGGCTTCGGCTTCATCACCCCGCAGGGCGGCTCCAAGGACGTGTTCGTCCATGTGAGCGCGCTCGAGCAGGCCGGCATCAGCCATCTCACCGATGGCCAGCAGGTCTCTTTCGAAGTTGAGCCGGACCGCATGGGCAAGGGCCCGAAGGCCGTCAAGCTCGAGCTGATCTAGCTCGGTCCCGGCGAGCGCCGCCACCCGCGGCCGCGCCCGGCGAATTTACGCCGCCGGAATTTCCGGCGGCGTTTTTTATTGGGACATGACGTCGGGGGATCCATCCCTGGCCGGAAAAGTTCCCCCATGAATCAGAAAGGCGTCGCTTGGGTTTCCCCACACGACGCCTCCCTGATCAGATCGCTTGGCCTCCGGCAGCCTCGCCCTAAGGTAGGGCGCCGTCGACCGCGAACCGATGCGTGACCGGCTCCGCATCCCCGATTGCTCGGGAACTCCTAGCCTGCCACCCGAGTCCGGCCTGTGACAGCCGTCCCGGACCACCTTTCCCTCACCCGCGGTGCCGCATCGCTGCGGCTTCGCTGGCAGTTCCAGATGGCGCCGCGGGGCACCCGATTCCGCCGGACTTTCGTCCGACCGACCGGCGCGGTCCGCTGATGAACCAGTCTCGGGCGTTCGACATGCCCTGCCGAACTCGGCTGGCCCTTTGCGGTGAGGAGATGTTGGAACATGCGCGGCTGCGGCGATAGTGAAGAGTCGCCGGTTTGGGAGGAGTGGGGATAACGGGAGCGACGACGAGATTGCGCTGGCGCCGGCGAAGCGAATCGATTCTGCGACGGCGCGACTCCTGCTATGGGGGGCGATGCTCCGTCTTATCAGTGCGCTGAGCGGCCGCCGCGGCATCACGGTCACGCGCGGCATCCGCTATGGAAAGTTGCGCCGGCAGGCGCTGGAGATCCATGCGCCACGGCAGGCGGCGGCCGATGCGCCGCTGCTGGTGTTCTTCCACGGCGGATCGTGGCACATCGGCGACAAGGCGGCATACGGATTCGTCGGCGAGGCTTTCGCGTCGGCGGGGATCACGGTCGCCATTCCGAACTATCGCCTCTACCCCGAGGTGACTTTTCCCGATTTCGTACGGGACGGCGCGGCAGCCGTCGCGTGCGCGCTCGCCGAGACGCACCCGCGGCGGCTCTTCATCGCCGGGCATTCCGCCGGCGCCCATATTGCAGCGCTGCTCCACCTTGACCGGCATTATCTGGATGAGGCGGGCGTGGCGCCGGGCGCGGTGGCCGGAGCCATCGGCTTGTCAGGGCCGTACGATTTCCTGCCCCTCCGCAAAGAGCGCTACCGGCGTGTGTTTCGCGAGGCGACGCGGGAGGCGAGCCAGCCGATCGCGTTTGCAGACGGCAGGGCGCCGCCAATGCTGCTCCTCAGCGGCGATCGCGACCGTACCGTAAGCCCGGGCAACGCGCGGCGACTGGCGGCGGCGATTGTCGCCAATGGCGGCGAGGCGACGGTGAAAATCTATCCGGGGGTTGGCCATCTCGGCATGGTAACTGCGCTCGCCCGCATCCTGCCCTACCGGAAGCCGCCCGTGCGCGACGACATGATCGCGTTCATGCGGGCGATGAACGCGTCGCAGCCAGTGAGATGACGGCGAGCACGACCACGACCCCGCCATAGATGTAGATGGTCGCCGCCAGGCCGAGGGCGGGGGCGGCGATGCCGGCGGCGATGGCCGGCAGGCTGAAGGCGAGATAGCTCTCGACGTAGAAGGTCGAGAGCAGTCCGGCGCGTTGGTCGGCCCCGGCCAGCGGCAGGATCGTGCGCAGCACGCCTGCGAACGCTGCGCCGAATCCGACGCCGGCGATGAATGTGCCGACGAACAACAGTCCTACAAAATGCAGCCAGACGCCGGCGAGCGTGACGAGCACGCCCAGCGCCAGCGCCGAGGTGCCGGCCATCAGGCTGTCGGCCGCCTTCAGGTCGCGCAGGACGATGACCGTCGCCACCGCCGTGAACATCAGCGTGGAAACGACCGATGCGCCGACGAGCGGCGAGGTCAGTCCGGTCGCCGTGCGCACCAGCGAGGGCATCAACGACAGATAGAAGCCGCCGAGTGCCCAGGCGGCGATATTGACGGGCGTTATGCGGATGAAGGCCGCGCGGGCTTGCCGCGGAATCGCCACATGGGGACGAAGGGATGCCCACGCTCCGGAATGGCCGGGCGTGGTTTCGGGCATGGCGATCAGGAACAGCCCGGCGATCGCCGTCAGGATCAGCAGCACGACATAGACGAGTTCAGCCGGGTAGGGTGCGTAGGCGATGAGGAAGCCAGCACCGAGGGAGCCGATCGCGAGGCCGAGGAACGCGGTGATGCTGTTGAGCAGCGGTCCTCGGGCCCTGTCTGTATCGAGGATGGCGGCGCCCAGCGTTGTCGTCGCAATGCCGATGGCAAAGCCCTGGACGACCCGGGCCGCGATGAGCATGGCGGCCGAGTGGGCGGCGATGAACAGCACCATTGCGATGGCGTTGATGATGATTGCGGCCAAAATCACGGGCCGGCGACCAATGTAATCCGAGAGAGCGCCGGCGGTGAGGAGCGCCGCCAGCAGGCTGAAGGCGTAGGACGCGAAAATGATGGTGACGACAACCGGTGAGAGGCCGAAGTCCTGCTGGTAGAAATGATAGAGCGGCGTCGGTGCGCTGCTGCATGCCGAGAACATAACGGCCGACACGACGCCGTAAATCGTCATGACGCGGGGTGGCAGCATGCGGCTGGCGGAAGCGGTCATCGAGGCTGATCCCTGCGGTCGGTGGAGGCACGGATATAGGCTTGCCCCGAGTGGCCCCGCAGCCCGAAAATCGCGCAGGAGGAGCGCGCCGGACGCTCAGGTGTTGCGGTTGAGGAACGCCCCGATCCGGCCGATCGCCTTGCGGATGTTGTCTTCGGAGTTGGCATAGGAGACGCGCATATAGCCTTCGCCGAGGATGCCGAAATCGGGCCCGCCGATGGTCGCCACGCCCGCTTTCTCCAGCAGCGCCGAGGCGAGTTCCTTCGCCTTGAAGCCGGTCTTCGAAATGTTGGGGAAGGCGTAGAAGGCGCCCTTCGGCATGATGCAGGAGAAGCCGTCGAGCTTGTTCAGTTCCTCAACGACGATTTTCCGCCGCTTGTCGAATTCGGCCACCATAGTCTCCACAGAATCCTGCGGGCCGGTGAGCGCGGCCAGACCGGCGTACTGTGCAGGCGCGTTGACACACGACCAGGCGTTGACGGCGAGTTTGCGCACATGGCCGTAGAGCGGCTTCGGCCACACCGAGAAGCCCATGCGCCAGCCGGTCATGGCGTAGGTCTTCGACCAGCCGTCGAGCAGGATGACGCGGTCGCGGATCTCCGGATAGGAGAGCAGCGAGACGTGCGGCAGGCCGTCGTAGGTCATCTGGCCGTAAATTTCATCCGACAGGATCGCGACGTCGGGGAAGCGGGCGAGGCCCTTCACCAGCGCATCGACCTCGGCCTTCGGCGTGACGCCACCGGTCGGGTTCGCCGGCGAATTCAGGATGATGAGCCGAGTCTTCGGCGTGATCAGCGCGAGTGTCTCTTCGGCCGAGAAGGCGAAGCCGTTCCGCTCGCGGATCGGGATCGGGATCGGCCGGGCGCCGGTGAATTCGATCATCGAGCGATAGATCGGAAATCCGGGATCGGGATAGAGGATGTCGGCGCCGGGCTCGCCGAACATCAGGATGGCGGCGAACATGGTGATCTTGCCGCCGGGCACGACGATCACCTGATCCGGCGATACCTCGACGCCGACGCGGCGATGGATGTCGGCGGCGACCGCCTCGCGCAGCGGCTTGATGCCGTTGGCCGGCGTATAGCCGTGGTGACCGTCGCGGAGTGCCTTGACCGCCGCCTCGACGATGTGGTCGGGGGTGCGGAAGTCGGGTTGGCCGATGCCGAGGTTGACGATGTCCTTGCCTTCAGCGGCAAGTTCGGTAGCGCGGGCGAGAACCGCGAAGGCGTTCTCCTCGCCGATCCGGTCGAAGCCGGCGATCGTGTGAAACAAGCGGCGTTTCCTCAAGGTGCGGCGGTGGCGCCGCCGTTTGATTTCGGGACGCGATTAGGCGCATAAAACCGCCCGAAATCCAACCGGGTGACATATGCCAGCCGTCGTACAGAAACGCCGGGCGTTCCGTGCCTTGCATCAGGCAGGCTGCTTCGTGATCCCCAATCCCTGGGATGTCGGCTCGGCCCGCTACCTGCAGCATCTTGGCTTCAAGGCTCTGGCGACGACCAGTTCCGGCGCGGCATGGTCGGCGGGACGGCCGGACGGCGGGCTCGGCCTCGACGAGGTGCTGGCTCATCTGGAGTCAATCGCGGAGAGCGTCGACGTGCCGGTCAACGCCGATTTCCTCAACGGTTACGCCGATGGGCCTGAAGGCGTTGCCAGCAACGTCGGCCGGGCGTTGGCCACCGGCGTTGCCGGCCTGTCGATCGAAGACGAGGTGCCGGGCACTAACCAGCTTTACGACATCGAGGCGGCGGTCGAGCGCGTGCGCGCGGCGCGGGAAGCCGTCGACGCCGCCGGCGCCGACGCGGTGCTGGTGGCGCGCTCCGAGTGCTACCTTACCGGCCACGCCAATCCGCTGAAGGTTGCCATAAGCCGACTCACCCGATTTGCCGAAGCCGGGGCCGATTGTCTCTATGCTCCCGGCGTTCGCACTATTGAGGACATCCGTGCGATCGTCGCCGCCGTCGCGCCGAAGCCCATCAATGTGCTCATGGGCTGGGCAGGCGGGCCGAGCGTGGCGGAGTTGAGCGACGTTGGCGTGCGTCGCATCAGCGTCGGCGGGGCGCTGGCACGGACGGCCTGGGGTGGGTTCCTCAAAGTGGCGCGGGAAATCGCCACCAGCGGTCGCTTCGATGGCTTCGCCGACGCGGCGCCGGGGGGCGAACTCGACGCATTCTTCAAGGCGGATGTGACGGAGAGGATGCCATGAACGATCTACCGATCGGCGCGGCGGTGAACGCTACCGCCGCCGAGAGGCCCGGTCCGGTGAAGTTGCAGGGACGCTTCTGCAGGATCGAGAAGCTCGATCCCGGGCGGCACGGAGCCGACCTCTGGCGTGAGCTCAAGGGTAATGATCACGTCTGGACGTATATGGCGTACGGCCCGTTCGCCGACGGCCGGGCGTTCGCCAACTGGCTCGATAAGCGCGCCATGCTACTCGACCCCTATTCCTGCGTCGTAGCCGACGCCGTGAGCGGACAGGCGCTCGGCATCGTCTCGCTGATGGAGACGCGGCCGACCATGCGCGTCATCGAGATGGGCGGCATCGTGTATTCGCCCGCCTTGCAGCGCACACGGGCAGCCACCGAAGCGCAGTACCTGGCGGCGCGCTACGTCTTCGACGATCTCGGCTACCGGCGCTATGAGTGGAAGTGCAACGCGCTCAACGCGCCGTCTATGACGGCGGCGAAACGGCTTGGCTTCACCTACGAAGGGACTTTCCGCCAGCATCTGATCGTCAAGGGGCGGAACCGCGACACCGCCTGGTTCTCGATCACCAACAACGAATGGCCAGCGGTCAAGGCGGCCTTCGAGCGCTGGCTCGCGCCGAAGAATTTCGACGGCACCGGCAAGCAGAAGGCGAGCCTTGCCGCATTGCGTTCAACACGAGAGAAAACATGAATCGTCTCAAGGGGAAGCGTGCGTTTCTTACGGCGGCGGGTGCGGGTATCGGAAAGGCGACGGCGCTGGCCTTCGCGGCCGAAGGCGCCGAGGTCATCGCCACCGATCTCAAGGCGGAGCTGCTGGCCGCCTTCAAGGGAATGACGACGCACACTCTCGACGTGCGCGATTCCAAAGCGGTGGCAGCTATGGGAGAAAAAGTCGGACCGGTCGACATCCTCTTCAACTGTGCCGGCTTCGTTCACCACGGCACAGTGATCAGCACGACCGATGAGGAGTGGGATTTTTCCTTCGACCTCAACGTCAAATCGATGCATCGGACGATCAAGGCTTTCCTCCCCGCCATGCTGAAGAAAGGCAAGGGCGCGATCATCAATATTTCCTCCGGTGCTTCGTCGGTGCGTGGCATCCCCAACCGCTACGCCTACGGGGCATCGAAGGCTGCCGTGATTGGGCTGACCAAGTCCGTGGCGGCCGACTACATCCGCCAGGGCATCCGCTGCAATGCGATCTGCCCCGGAACGATCGAATCGCCATCCCTCGACGGGCGGATTGCCGAGCAGGCGAAGGCGCAGGGAAAATCACTGGCCGAGATTCGCCAGGCCTTCGTCGATCGCCAGCCGATGGGTCGCTTGGGGACGGCCGATGAGATCGCCTGGCTCGCGGTCTATCTGGCATCGGACGAAGCCTCCTACACCACCGGGCAGATACATCTAGCCGACGGTGGGTTCGCGCTATGACGAAGGTATTGATTACGGGCGCTGCCGGCATGGTCGGCGCCAAACTTGTTGCGCGGTTGACGAAAGATGGCGCCGTCGCCGGCAAGCCGATCGCGGCGATGACGCTTGTCGATATGGTTGCGCCGTCGGCGGGCCCGCCGGGCGGCAAATTTACCGTCGATACCCGCGCGGCAGATCTTTCCGTGGCCGGCGCGGCGGATGGATTGATCGCGGTGCGGCCGGACGTGATCTTCCATCTGGCAGCGATCGTTTCGAGCGAAGCGGAGGCCGACTTCGAGAAAGGCTACCGCGTCAATCTCGACGGAACGCGCTATCTGCTGGATGCAATCCGCAAGGTGGGCGACGGCTACAAGCCGCGTCTCGTGTTCACCTCATCGATCGCCGTATTCGGCGCGCCGTTTCCCGAAGCGATTCCGGACGAATTTTTCGAGACGCCGCTTACCTCATACGGTACGCAGAAGGCGATCGACGAATTGCTGCTCGCCGACTACACGCGACGCGGCTTCCTCGATGGTGTTGGTATCCGCCTGCCGACAATCTGCGTGCGCCCCGGCAAGCCCAACAAGGCCGCGTCGGGGTTTTTTTCCGGCATTATCCGCGAGCCCCTCGCGGGCCACGAGGCGATACTGCCGGTGGCGGATGACGTCCGTCATTGGCACGCCAGCCCGAGATCGGCGGTCGGATTTCTACTCCACGCCGTAGGGCTGGATGGGGCGACGCTCGGCGCCCGCCGCAGCCTTACGATGCCGGGCGTCGCGGCGACGGTCGGCGAGCAGATCGCGGCCCTCGCCAGGGTGGCGGGGGAAGCGGTGACGAAGCGCATCCGCAGGGAACCCGACGCGACCATCCAGCGCATCGTCGCCGGGTGGCCGCGGAACTTCGATCCGCAGCGGGCGACCGCGCTTGGATTCCGCGCCGAAAACACCTTCGAGGAGATCATCCGCATTCACATCGCCGACGAACTAGGCGGGACGTGGGTGCACTAGACCGCCGCGGGTGTCGCAAGGAATTCGCGGGCCGCGGCAGATAGGGGGCAGTCCTTGCCTTGCAGGAAACGGAGGGCGTCCGTGAGCGCCTGCCTGCCCGTGACCTTTCCGGTGAAGACGAAGCCGGTGCCGGTGAAAGTCAGGATGAGGCTTGGCGTGCGGTGCGCCGGCGATATGTCGACGCCAGCCAGCTCGGCATAAGGCACCGTCGTTCGCCGGACGACCCGGTATTCGACACGATCGCCGTGAAGGACGAGCAGCGGGTTGAAGTTGTTGTGCGTGCCGGCGAAAGGACCGACGCCGCGCAGCGATCCGAAGGCAGCGCTCAGCGGCACGCTCAGGCCGCCGTCTTCGTATAGAGTCGCAGTATTGTTGCGCCGTCGCATGAACAGCGCCATTCCCGCCGCGATGGCCAGGACCGGCAGCATCGTCATGACAATAACCAGTGCCAGCATCGCCAAATCCGTCAGGTCCTGCGCGGCCAGGGGGTCTCCGGCACCGGGGTGAGCGGCTCGCCCTGATCGAACCAGTTCTTCAGGTTGTCGAACATCAACTGGCCCATGGCGGCGCGCGTGTAGGTGGATGCTGAGCCGACGTGGGGCAGGAGCACGGCGTTCGGCAACGCGATCAGTTCCGGCGGGACCGCGGGTTCGTTGGCGAAAACGTCGAGGCCAGCGGACCGAATGGTGCCGTCGCGGAGCGCAGCGATGAGGGCCGGTTCGTCGACGGCGCTGCCGCGGCCGATGTTGACGAACACGCCGTTGACCCCGAGTGCCTTCAGGATGCGGGCGTTGATGACGTTCCTCGTTTCAACGCCGCCGGGCAGGATGGCAACCAGCGTATCGACATCAACCGCCATGGCGTGCAAGTCGGTGTAATAACGATACGGCGTGCCCGGCCGCGGATGGCGGGCGTGATAGGCGACCGGCACCTGCATGGCGTCGAGGCGGCGGGCGAGGGCGCCGCCGATACGGCCAAAGCCGGCGATGCCTATCGTCCGGTCGCGGAGCGTTCCGGTGAGCCGGTAGGGGATTCCCCCAGCCCACTTGCCGGCCCGCAGGTAGTTTTCGGCGGCCGGCAACTCGCGCACCGTCATCAGAAGCAGCGCCAGCGCCACGTCGGCGACCTCTTCGGTCAGCACGCCAGGCGTATTGGTCACGATCACGCCGCGCTCGGCGGAGCGCACAAGGTCGATGCCGTCGTAGCCGACGCCGAAATTCGCAACGATCTCCAGCTTGGGAAGCCGGTCGATCAGGGCGCGATCGACGGGGCTATGGCCGCCACCGCGGGCGATGCCGCGGATGGCAGAAAGATCGTCCGCGAGGCCACGCGCGGTGAAGCGGTCGGCAAGGGATTTTGACGTGCCCTCAGGCAGACTTCCGATGGAGAGGATTTCGACAGCAGGCAAACGGAGGACTCCGCCGTGAGGGGCTATGCGCGCCATGGAACGCCTGGAATACAAGAAAACCAAGCGCGACGTGGAAAGTCACCGACCCCGTCAGATTGGGCAGAATCGCTGGCGAATTCAACGGTCCGTAGGGAAGGAGTCGGTTGGCTAATTTGGGGCTTATCGGATGGTTAATTTTACGCTATCGTACCGGTTGTACGAGGAGGCTCGTCACCGCGTTTCTGGAGTAAGCGGGTGCCTGCCGTCTCTTCGTACAGCCCTACGGGCAATATCCTCATCGACGGAATCCTGATGGGGACCAAGTGGGCGATTACCTCGCTCACCTATAGTTTTCCATCCAGCGCCTCCTATTACGGCAGCAACTACGGCGACGCGGAGCCTTCGCACGGCTTCAAGGCGCTCAACGCCGCCCAGCAACTCTGGATGAAGTCGGTTTTCGCCAACTACTCGGCGATCGCGAACGTGACGTTCAGGCAGGTCACCGAAACATCCACCGTTCACGGAGACCTGCGGTATGCCGAGTCCAACGTGCCGGGCACGGCGTGGGGGTACTATCCGGCAACCAGTGCTCTAGGTGGCGATGTCTGGCTCAATAATTCGACCGGCTGGTACAACAGTCCGTTGAAAGGCAACTACGCCGGCCTGACGATGCTGCACGAAACGGGGCACGCGCTCGGGCTCAAGCATCCGCACGAGACCTACAATTCTTTCGGAACGGAACCGGCGGCCTACGACTCGCTCGAATACACGGTGATGAGCTACCGGTCGTATGTCGGCGCCGCGACCTCCGGCGGTTACACCACTGCCGCGGACAGCTATCCGCAGTCCCTCATGATGCTCGATATTGCGGCCATACAGCAGCTCTACGGCGCCAACTTCACAACCAATGCCGGCAACACGGTCTATAGCTGGGACCCGGTGACGGGGCGCGAATCCATCAACGGAGTTCCCGATACGTCGACGCTTGCCGGCAACAAGATATTCCTGACGATCTGGGACGGCGGCGGCAGCGACACCTACGACTTCCACAACTACGCGACGGCGCTGAAAGTCGACCTCGAGCCGGGCGCGTGGACGACCGTTTCAACGGCTCAGCTCGCCAATCTTGGCAACGGGCACTACGCCGCCGGCAACATCGCCAACGCGCTTCAGTACCAGGGTAATCCGGCGTCGCTCATCGAGAATGCTATCGGCGGATCGGGCAACGACACGATCATCGGCAACGCTGCGGACAATGTACTCACCGGCGGTGCGGGCAACGACAGCCTTAACGGCCTGGGCGGCACCAACGCGGCCATCTATTCCGGCAGCAGCGTCAACTACACATGGTTGCAGGTCGGGACCACCGGTGTGTGGACGGTCACGGACAATCGCCCGAACAGTCCTGACGGGACCGATACGCTCACCAATATCCAGAATCTGACCTTCACGGACAAGACCGTTGCGCTTGGGACGCCGGTCTATCAGGCCCCCGTCATCGTCAACACCGCGCCGGTGGCGATGGCCGACGCCTATTCCGTGACGAAGAATGGCACTCTGACTGTTGCCGCCGCCATCGGCGTTCTGGCGAACGATACCGACGCCGAGCACAACACACTGACCGCGACACTTGTCTCCGGCGTGTCGCGCGGCACGCTGACGTTCAAGGCCGACGGGTCGTTTGTCTACACGCCCACGCGGAACTACACCGGCACCGTCAGCTTCACCTACAAGGATAGCGATGGTTCGCTGTCCTCCAACACCGTCACCGTGACGATCAGCGTCGGATCGATGTCCGGTTCCGGCAATGGCCGGGGCCACGGCGCCGGCGAAATGGTCGCCAACGACCAGATGCCGGCACCGGCCGGCCTCGTCGCAAGCGGAGCCCAGAGCGGAATCCACGGCGACTGGAACAACCCCCTGACCGCATGGGCAGACCGTTTCGGGGGGCACGGGCCCGAGGCGAAGGCGCATCTCGCCGGCGGGTTTGGGGATCGTCCCGGCCACGACGCCGATCTTATCGGTCTTGCCGGCCTGCCCGATCTCACCCACCATTTTCACGCGGAATTCGGGATCGGCTGACGCCAGCCCCGCTTCGACGGAACTCCGGGAACGGAAGACATGGGCGAATGGATTGCGATCGAGCAATGGGAGCGGTGCCTGGACATGGTGCGTCCGGGGATCGTGTTCGAGATTCGCAACGGCGATGGCAACAGCCTGTTCACGGAATGCGTCGTTCCGCTGCCGGCAATGCCGTTCGACTGGAAAACGCCGGCGCTGTCCTTCCGCGCCGTGCCAGAGGAAAAGCCCAAGCACTCCGGCCCGCTGCCGGCGCCGGCGTCGTGAACGCGCGCGGGGCGTTCTAGCTAATGGTGGCGGGGGCGCAGCCAGGCGATCTAAAGCAGGCGCTGGCAGCCTGTCGCGGCTATTTCGCGGCCGCGGCGTTGTTCAGTCTTGCCATCAACCTGCTCTATCTCGCTACGCCGCTTTACATGCTGCAGGTCTACGATCGCGTGATCTCGAGCGCCAGCGAGACGACGCTGCTGATGCTGACGATCGCTCTGCTGCTGGCGCTGGTTGCTCTCGCCGGCCTCGATGTGGTGCGCGCCCGTGTGCTGACGCGGGCCGGCATCCGCCTCGACCGGCTGCTCGCAGCCAGGATCGTAGCGGCGACCGTCGACCAGGTCGGCGGGGCAGGCGCGCGCAGCCAGTCGCTGCGCGATTTCGACACCTTCCGCCAGTTCGTTACGGGGAGCGGAATCCACGCCCTTTTCGACCTGCCGTGGGCGCCGCTCTACATCGCGGCCATCTTCCTCCTCCATCCGGTGCTCGGCACCTTTGCCCTCGGCTCGGCCGTCCTTCTGGTTCTGCTGGCGCTTGCCAACGAATGGCTGGTGCGCCGGCCGCTTGGCGAGGCCAACGAAAGCGCCACGCGCAATTACAGCTTCACCGAGATGAGTCTGCGCAACGCCGAGGTGGTGCGGGCAATGGGCATGGTCGACGGGCTGATCCGGCGCTGGAGCCTCGATCGCAATAGGGTCCTCGAGCGCCAGACGACGGCCAGCGATCGTGCCGCCCTCATTTCCGGCCTCATCCGCTTCCTGCGCCTGGCGATGCAATCGGTCATCCTGGGGCTTGGCGCGTGGCTCGTCATCGAGCGGCAGGTCACGGTCGGGGCGATGTTTGCCGCCAGCATCCTGCTCGGCCGCTCGCTGCAGCCCGTCGAGCAAATCGTCGGCACATGGCGCAATCTCGTCTCGGCGCGCGGCGCCTTCGCGCGGGTAGCCGCGCTCCTCGTCGCCAGTCCACGCCGCGACCGCGCGATAGCGATGCCGCGTCCGGCCGGTCATTTGTTGGTGGAGGGCGTCAGCTTCGTCATGGCCGGCATGACCAGGCCGATCCTGCGCGGCGTCGCCTTTCGCCTTCAGCCGGGCGAGGTGCTCGGGATCATCGGTCCCTCCGGCGCCGGCAAGTCGACGCTCGCCCGCCATCTCGTCGGTGTGGTCAACCCGAGTTCGGGCACCGTGCGTCTCGACGGGGCCGACGTGGCAACGTGGCCGCATGCTTCACGCGGCCAGCATCTCGGCTACCTGCCGCAGGACATCGAGCTGTTCGCCGACACGGTGGCCGCCAACATCAGCCGCTTCGGCACGGATGCCGACGCCGAGATCATCCAGGCGGCGCGCATGGCGGGGGTGCACGACATGATCCTGCGCCTGCCGAACGGCTACGAAACGCAGGTCGGAGAGGGGGGAGCCGTCCTTTCGGGCGGTCTTCGCCAACGCATTGCCTTGGCGCGCGCCGTGTTCGGCGACCCGAGCCTGGTGATTCTGGACGAGCCCAGCTCCAATCTCGATGCGGAAGGCGACTCGGCGCTCGCCGATTGCGTCATGCAGCTCAAGCAGCGCGGGACGACTGTCGTCATCATCTCGCATCGCCCCGCCACGCTGGGCACGGTCGACACCGTGCTGGTGCTGCGCGACGGCGTCGTCGAAATGTTCGGCAAGCGGGCGGACGTCATCGCCCGCCTGACGCGCTCCGTGACCCAGCCGGCTGTTGCGAAGGATAGCGGGCCATTCGAGCGAACCGCCGCGGCGGGAGGCTAGGGATGGCCCGGGCACTCAGAGCCGCACCGCAGTTTGTGCGCCCGACGCTTGTCGGCGCAGAGGCGCCGAGCGATTCCGCGCGCGGCACAATCGCGGCGGGCCTTGTCATTCTCGTCGTCTTCTTCGGTGGCGTCGGCGGATGGGCACTGACCGCGCCGCTCAACGGGGCGGTCGTCGGCAACGCGGTCATCGAGGTTGAGGGAAACCGCAAAGCCGTCCAACATCCCGATGGCGGTGTCGTCAAGGAACTCCGCGTCAAGGAAGGCGACCACGTCCAGCAAGGCGACGTGCTTCTGACGCTTGACGACAGCCAGGTGCGATCCGACTTCGAGGTCTTTTCGCAGGAGTATGCCATGCTTGCGGCGACCGAAGCGCGGCTGCGCGCAGAACTCGACGGTGCGCCGTCGATCGACTTTCCGCCCGAACTTGCGGCGAGCAACGAGCCATCGGCACGGACCGCGATGGATGGCCAGCGTCAGGAATTCGAAAGTCGGCAAACTGCGCTTTCCGGTCAGCAGGCAATACTTTCTCGCCGCGTCGATCAGTTGAACGCCCAGATCGCCGGCAACGACGCGCAGGCGCAGGCCTATCGCCAGCAGCTGGCATCGGCGGTCGCCGAAGAGGACAGCCTCGCCGACCTGCTCAGGGATGGGCTCATCACCCGCGCCCGGGTCCTCGACCTGCAGCGCACGGAGGAAGGGCTGAACGGCCAGATTGGTACGGCCGAGGCATCGAGCGCGCAGGCACGGCAGGCGATTGCCGAACTCGGCCAGCAGATCGAGCAGCTCGCCAGGGAGCGGACTGCCGAGGACACCAGTGAACTTCGCGATGTGCAGACCAAACTGCTCGAAATCGGGCCGCGTGTGGCGAGTGCGCGCGTGCTGCTCGACCGCATGGAAGTGCGTTCGCCCTACTCCGGGCAGGTGGTCGGGCTCAGCGTGTTCGGCACCGGGGCGGTGATCGCTCGCGGCGAAAAGATCCTCGATGTCGTCCCGGACGGAACCCCGCTCGTCGTGCAGGCGCAGATCGCCGTCCAGGACATCGCCGATCTCAAGCCGGGCATGCCGGCCGAGGTGCACTTCACCGCCTACAAGCAGCGCGTGGCGCCGCTTCTCCACGGAACGGTGGCGCAGGTCTCGGCCGACCGGCTGACCGACAGCCGCACCGGCGCGCCCTACTACGTTGCCACGGTCGATGTCGATCAGAACGAGCTCGCCGCCAGTCCGGATATCAAGCTTTATCCCGGCATGCCTGCCACCGTGATGATCACCACCGCGAAGCGGACCGCGTTCGACTATCTGGTCGGCCCGCTGACCGCGTCATTCGATCGGTCGTTCCGCCAGAAATAGCGCGCTCGCGGGCAGAGGGGTCTTCGAATCAAACGGGCAGCGAATCAGTAGGTGGCGCGGCCGCCGGAAATGTCGAAGGTGAAGCCGGTCGTGAACGAGCATTCCTCCGACACCATGAAGGCGATGGTGGCGGAGATCTCCTCGACGGTGACCATGCGGGCGCGCGGAATCCTGGAGAGCATGTAGGCAAGGTGCTCCTTGGACACCTGCTGGCGCACCATCGGCGTGTCGGCGGTTACCGGGGCGAGGGCATTGACGGCAATATCGTAGCCGGCGAGTTCCTTGCCGAGCGATTTGGTGAGGGCGATGATGCCGCCTTTCGATGCCGAATAAGCGGACGCGTTCGGGTTCCCCTCCTTGCCCGCAATGGAGGCGATGTTGGCAATGCGTCCGTAGTTGCGCTCGATCATGCCCGGCACGATGGCGCGGCAGCAGAGGAACTGGCTGCGCAGGTTGACGCGGATCACCGCGTCCCACTGATCGACTGGGTAGTCGACTACCTTGGCGTTGACGCCGTTGATGCCGGCGTTGTTGACAAGGATGTCGATCTTGCCGAGACGGGCCACTGTCTGGTCGCGAGCGGTCTCGACGGCCTTCTGGTCGCCGACGTCCACGGGCAGGGCGATGACCGTGCCGCGCGATTTCAGTTCGCCGGCGGCATCGGCGGCGGTACGCTCCTCGACGTCCCAGATGGCGACGGCAGCGCCGCCGGCGAGCAGGCGCTCGACGACCGCCCGGCCGATACCGCGCGCACCCCCGGTAACCACGGCGGAACGGCCGGCAAAATCATAGGTGATGGACATGGTGGGCTCGCGCTTGGTCGTTGGCGGGAAGTCACCGACACTAGCCTTAGGGCGCGGCACCCTGCAATCGGCGGCTACGCCTCGTCGTCGCCGCCGTCGGCCTCGTCTTCCTCGTCGGGGCGGTCGATGCGCTTTGTTCCGAGATTGCGCTCGACCTGGCGAAGCAGCTTGCGCAGTCGCTTGCGGTCCTTGTCCTCAATATCGGACAGGGCCGTCTTCTCGATCCGCTTCCACATCTTGTCGATGGCTGTGATCGTCCGGCGTCCGCGCTCGGTGAGAAAGACCTCCGCCTGGCGGCCATCGCCGGTGGAGACGCGGCGCTCGACATAATCCTGGGCCGCAAGGCGGCTGATCATCTTGGTGATGGTCGGGGGCTGGACGCCGAGCGAGGCGGCGAGGTCGCTCATCGACATGCCGTCCTCGCCGGAGAGCGACTTCAGCAGGCTTTCCTGGCCGGAATGCAGACCGACACGCGCCAGCTGGCCGCCCGACCGCACGCGATATGCATGCGCCGCCTGAGCGAGCCGGTGTGTCACAGTCCGCCGGTGATCGAACCCCATGGTACTGAGCAGGCTAACCGATCCAGATGTCGGCTTGATGACAAAAAGCCGATCCGTTTTTCGATGCGCAATCAGAGGCTTGCCGCGCGCCTCAGAAGGCGCGCATTTCATCTGCGACACGCGCGAGGAACGCTTTTCGCGTCGCCTCGTCGTTGCGGTTCATGTCGTAGAGGGCGAGATACTTCGCGCGGGCAAGTGGATGCACGAGGGCGCGAATGGTTCGCTTGAACATGCGGCGAGGCGGGTCGCCCACCACGATCGTGCGGAAGCGGGAACCGCCGTAGGTTGTCACCGCGGCGATCTTGCGGATGCGCTGAAGGTTCGGCGCGGCCTTGCCGTCGACCAGTTTGAACGAGACGCCAGGCAGAAATATGCGATCGAGGAAACCTTTGAGGATTGCCGGGTAGCCGTAATTCCAAACCGGTGTCGAGAGGATCAGCGCCTCGGCCGCGCGCAAGCGGTCGACATAGCCCTGAACCGGGGCGGTGCAGATGGCCTCGTCGTGATAATCGAGCCGTTCCTGCCGCGACATGACCGGGTTGAAGCCCTCGGCGTAGAGATCACAGTCGTCGACGTCGTAGCCGCTGGCCGAGAGCGCCTCGATGGTGGCACGATGCAACGCGGCGTTGAAACTCGTCTCAACCGGATGCGCGAAAAGAACCAGCGCCCGCATAGGCTATTCAGCCGCCTGCATGCCGGGAAAGAGGTAGACCTTGTTCGACTTCAAGTCGAAGTCGGGATTATCCCAGGCGATCATCTTGCCGGGATTGAGCAGGCCTTTCGGGTCGGCCTCGCGCTTGAAAGCGAGCTGGACGGCGTCGGTCTGCTTCATGCCGCCTTCCTCCAGCGTGTAGCGATGCGGGTTGAAGATCGGGCAGCCGTTGTCTTCGTGGATGCGGACGATCTCATCCAGCCGCGCTTCGGTGGTGAAGCGGACGATCGGCAAGCCGGTGGCGGCGACGTTGCCGTCGAAGCGGATGAACTCAAGGTGACCCGGAACTTCGTCGCCGAAGATGGCTGTCAGACGGGCGACGCTCTCGACGTGGGTGGGGAAGGGGTAAAGCACCTGCAGGTAGGTCACCTTTGGATCGACCCTTAGCCCCCTCAGCGTAGTGTGGTTCCAGGTCAGTTCGAAAACCGGCGGCAGGCCCTTCCTTTCTTCGGCCGTTGCCATGTCGGAGCGATAGAGGACGCGGGCGCGCTCGCGGGCGGCGAGCGCCAGCAGCGGATCGATCGCATGCGCCGCTACCATCAGCAGCACGACCGAATCCTCGCGCTTCAGGAATTTCTGGTGGCGGAGAAAATAATCGTAGGGTACCGACGCGGCGACCGTGGCGATTTCCTTGAAGAGCAATCCGTCGCGGTTGGCGAGCAGGTTGGCGAAGCGAACAGCGTCCATGTAGTCGTCGTAGCCTACGACCACGTCGATCCAGTCGTAGGCGGCATCGAGCGGCACCTCGACTTCGGTGATGATGCCGTTGGTGCCATAAGCGTGCATCACCTTGGCGAGGTCGGCGCCGCTCATCTCCATGACGCGCGGGCTCTCTTCCATGGTGACGACGCGCAAGCGCAGCACGTTGCCGATGTCGCGGAGGCCGCCCCAGTTGATCGAGCCGACGCCGCCGGAGCCGCCGGCGATGAAGCCAGCAAGCGAGGCGGTGTTGTAGGTGGACGGATGCAGACGCAGTTCCTGCTGCGAATGAGCGCGGGTCTGGCGGTCGATCTCGGCCAATACGGCGCCCGGCTCAGCGACGACACGGCCGCGCCCGATCGATTTGACCTTGTTCATGTCGGCGAGGTTCAGGATGAGCCCGCCGGAAAGCGGCATGGCCTGGCCGTAGTTGCCGGTGCCCGAGCCGCGCGGCGTCACCGGCACGCCGGCGGCGAAGCACGTCTTGAGGACGTGGATCACCTCGGCTTCGTCCTTCGGCGTGGCGATGAGATCGGCGGTCAGGTGATCGAGCTGGCGCTTCAGCACCGGCGAATACCAGAAGAAATCGCGGCTCTTCTGCTTCACGATCGCCGGATTGTCCTCGATTCTGACCGGGGCGAGGGCGGCCTTGAGGCTGGTCATGTGGCTCATCGGAACAGTTCGTCCAGCTCGCGATAGTCGGGCGGCGCGGTGTCTATCGGCCTGCCCGAGCGTAGCACCGTGCGGTCGCCCTGGGGACGGGCGAGAAGTTCGCTGAAATCGCGGGCGCGGAAGAGCACGAGGTCGGCAGGGCCGCCGGCGGAGATGATGCCGCGGTCGGGGCGGCCGATGATTCTGGCGGGAATGCGGGCGACTGTCGCCGGCCAGGCGCCGAAAGGATGGTCGAAGTGGACGATGCGGACCGCTTCGCGCAGCACCTCGACCATGTCGAGATCGCCATAGGCGTAGAACGGGTCGCGGGTGTTGTCGGAGGCCACTGCGACCGGCACACCGCGCTTGGTCAATTCGTGCACGAGCGTGATGCCACGCCAGCGCGGCGTCCGCCCGGCGTGGCGGTCCTGAAGGTACATGTTGCACATGGGCAGCGACACCACGCTGATGCCGGCCTTGCGCACGCGCGCCATCGTTTCTTCCTGCTCTGCCTTCTCCTGCAGGGTGAGCGAGCAGATATGGGCGACGTTGATGCGGCCCTTGAAGCGATGGCGGAGTGCCGCGTCGGCGACGTGGCGGAGCGAGCGTTCGGCCGGGTCCTCGGACTCGTCGACGTGCAGGTCGATGTCGAGCTTGTGGTCCCTGGCGAGGCGGAACAGGCGATCCAGCGCCCGGTCCAGTTCCGGGATCATGAAGGTCGCCGCGCCAAGGACGCCGCCGTGACGCACCAGAGTGGCGGCCAGATCCTCGGCGAAGGTTTCGTCCAGAATCTGGCCGATGGAGAAAAGCGAGACGCCCTGCAGGTCGATGCGTCCTGCCCAGCGCTTGCGCATCTTCGTAAACACCGGCCAGGAAATCGTGTGCTGCGGGGCGGCGGAGTCGATGTGGGTGCGGAGCAGCGCCGTGCCGTGGGCATAGGCGGAGCGCAGGCTGAATTCCATCCGCGCCTCGATGTCCTTCGCCGTCCAGTTGGCGCGGCGGTCGGTATCGACCGCCTCCAGCGCCGCGGCGAAGGTGCCGTTGAGGTTCGCTTGCCGCGGCCAGATGTGGCCCTTGTCGATGTGGGTATGCATATCGACGAAGCACGGCCAAACCATGCCGCCATCGAGATCGATTTTTCTTGCCGAGGTGCGCCGACCGGGCTTGTCGATGCGCTCGATCGTGCCGTCCTTGACGGCGATGTCCGCCGCGACGAGTCCATCGCGATCGGCCTTGCCCAGCGATGCCTCGAGGAGAACGGCGGGCAGCGTCGCGTTCGTCAGCACGTAACGCGCGACCCGCGGAATAGCGGCAAAACCCTTCGCCATCTGGCTCAGTTCTCCCGGCGGACGGCGCTCTCGTGCCACTTTCGCAGAAGCAGCCAGGAGATGACACTGGTGATGCCATAGATCGCCACGCCGGTGAGCGAGAGCAGCACGAGGGCGGCGAACAGGCGCGGAATGTTCAGCCGATGCTGCGCCTCGATCAGCCGGAAGGCGAGTCCGGCGTTGGCGCCCGGCGTGCCTGCGGCAAACTCGGCGACGACGGCGGCGATGAGCGCGAGGCCGCCGGCGATCCTCAGGCCCGCGAGGAAATACGGGAGCGCGTTGGGCAGGCGGAGGTGCATCAGCGTTTGCCAGCGACCGGCGCCGTAAAGTTGGAACAGATTGAGCAGGTTGTGATCGGTCGAGCGAAGACCCTGTGCGGTGTTGGATAGCACAGGAAAGAAGGCGACCAGCCAGGCACAGATCAACAGCGCCTGCTCGGTGGTGCTGGTGTAGATCAGGATCAGCGGGGCAATCGCGACGATCGGCGTAACCTGCAGGATTACCGCGTAAGGAAACAGCGCCAGCTCGATCCATTTCGACTGGGCCATCAGAACGGCGAGCGCGACGCCGGTGACCAGCGCGATGGCAAGCGCGAGGAAGGTCGTCTGCAGCGTGACCCAGAGCGCGCGCAGCAGCGTCGAGTGATCGTCGCCGAAGGCGGCTGCGATCTGCAAGGGACTGGGCAGAATGTAATGAGGCACCTTGGCGAGCACGACGTAGGCCTGCCAGCCGACGAGCAGCAACGCCAGCATGCCGAGGGGCACGGCGATCCGGGCGAGGCGACCGCCGAGTTTGCTTGGCTCGGTCAACGCTGCGTCGGCGGTCGTTTCCGGCTCCATCTTGTCGGAGGCGACCGCCGTCATTGCGGGCGCGCCTGCATTGCCTCGTGCAAGGCGTCGGAGGCCCGGCGGCAGTTCTCGTTATAGATCTCGGACGTGCGGAAGCTGTCGTCGCGGGGGTAGGGTGCGTCAATGGCGACATCCCGGAAAACGCGGCCGGGACGCGCCGCCATCACGACGATCCGCTCCGACAGATAGACCGACTCGAAAACCGAATGGGTCACGAAAATGACCGTCCAGCCAAACTGCTGCCAAAGCTTGAGCAGGTCGTTGTTCAGCCGGAAACGCGTGATTTCGTCGAGCGCCGCGAAGGGTTCGTCCATCAGCAACAGCTTCGGCTTGGTAATCAGGGCCCGCGCGATCGATACGCGCATTTTCATGCCGCCGGAAAGTTCGCGCGGATAAGCGTTGGCGAAGGCATCGAGGCCGACCATGCGCAGCGCTTCCATAACCTCGTCGCGGGTCTGGCGCTTCGAGCGGCGCTTGAGGCGGAGCGGCAGCCAGACATTGTTGGCAACCGTCGCCCACGGCATGAGCGTAGGCTCCTGAAAGACGAAGCCGATCTCGTGGTCCGGGTTACCGGTCCCATCATAGGAGGATGCACTCGGCCACTCGACGGTGCCCGAGCTCGGCTCGCCGAGGCCGGCAATGATGCGCAGCACCGTCGACTTGCCACAGCCGGATGGTCCAAGCAGGCTGACGAACTGTCCGCGGTCGACATCGAGCGACATGTTCTTGAGGGCCAGCGTGCCGTTGGAAAACATCTTGGAAATCGAGCGGAGCGAGACGAGGGGCGTCGCGGTCTTTCGCGGCATGCCGGCTGGTGCGTCTTGCTCGATCGTGGCGGCCAATCCAATCGTTCCTTTTTCGCCCGGCGCGGTGTTCAGGGTTCTCAGCAAGCCGGCGGCGGAGTGGTCCGCCGCCGGTTAAATTGCTGAAATCAAGCCGGCTTCCGACCTACTTCACAAGGTCCATGCCGACGTCCTTGCAGACGTATTGCGTTGTGTAGACTTTTGACAGGTCGAGACCGGCCTTGACGACCTTGGCGGTGACCAGCTTGTCGTAGAAATCCTTTACCACGGCGTCGGTGAAGCAGCCGATGCCGTGATCCTTGGAATTTCCGGAGACGACGATGCCGTAGTCCTTCATCTGCTTTATGGAAAACGCGATCTGTGCGTCGTCCATGTCAGGGTTGTCTTTCTTGATCAATTCGTTGGTGGCGGCGTTGTCGCCGTAGAGATAGTGGTACCAACCGACGATCGAAGCCTCGACGAAGCGCTTGGTGATGTCCGGGTTCTTGGCAACGTAGTCCTGCATCCCCTCGATCATCGTGGCGGTCGTGGAGTATCCGTTGTCGGCCATCAGGAAGACAGTCGGGTCAAAGCCGCCTTCCTTCTTCACCTGGTACGGTTCGGATGTCAGATATCCCTGCTGGCCGGAGTTCGGGTCGGCAAGGAACGGAGCGACTGAATAGTTGTACGGCTTGCGCTGCCCCTCGGTGATGCCCGGGAAGTTCGCTTCCATCCAGCGGTAGCCGGTGGCGAACAGATCGTCGCCGATGAACATCGATTTCAACTTGGCGAGGTCGCCGAAGGTCTTAAGGCTGCTCTCGGGGTGGGCCATGATGATCTGCGGATCCTTTTGGAACATCGCCGCGACAACCATGACCGGGACGTTCTGCTCGGCCGCCGAGAAAGTCTGCAGCAGGTTGCCCACCATGTAGAAATTGATCTTGCCGCCAAGAAGCATCGCCTCCTCGGCCTTGGGCACGATCGTGACCTTGAGCCCGTACTTCTCGTAGGTGCCGTCAACTACGGCCTGGTAAAAGCCGCCGTGTTCCGCTTCGGCAACCCAGTTGGTGCCAAAGGTAATCTCGTCGAGCGCCAGCGCCGGACCGGCGAGCGCCAGTGCCGCGGCGCCTGCCGCCGCAGCCAATGTCAGAACCTTGATGCTACGCATGCGCTTCTCTCTCCGCCTTCCCTGACGTGGTGGGGAATTCTTCGCTTCGCTGCCTGATCGCTCGGTCGCGAGCTGCGCCGCTTCCCCTCGCGGCGCCGTTGAGCAACCCATCGCGGGTCGCAAGAGGTATGCCATGCCGCCAGCCAGTCACAATGCGCGGGTGGCGCTGGCTTGAAACCAAGCCGCCATTCTAGGTGAACCGACCTGCACAAGAAAGCGGCAGAACGCTGGCCGGTCCTCCCCGCCGGACGTTTGGCGAAGCACCTTGTCAGCCCCGCCCGGGCAATCGTAGCGTGGCCGGCACCCGCCGCCGTCGAGGCCTGCTTGAAACGTCCGCTTATTCCAGCCGGCATCCGCGCGCCCTTCGGCCGCTACAGCCACGGCGTCAGCGTCCCGGCCGGCGCTCGCCTGGTCTTCTGTTCTGGGCAGCTCGGACTGCGCATCGGCGACACGCTGCCCACCACCGTCGAGGGGCAGGCGGAAATATGCTTCCAGAATATCCAGGCGATCCTGGCCGATGACGGCATGACCCTGGCCGACATCGTGCGCGTCAATGCCTTCGTCACCCGGCGCGAAGACATGAAGAGCTACATGAGCGTGCGCGACCGGTTTGTCGCCGATCCGCCGCCGGCCTCGACGCTGGTTATCGTCGCGGGCTTTACGCGCGAGGAATTCCTGGTCGAGGTTGAGGCAATCGCAGCGAAGGTCGAATGAGCATGCGGCAATGGATCAAATCACCGCTGGCTATCCTCGCCGACGGCGCCGACGGCGGCGTCGTCGTGGAAGATGGCAAGATCACGGCCTTGGTGCCGGCGGGCGGGAACCCTGCCGGGCACATCGATGAGACATTCGATGCATCCCGTCACGTCGTCATTCCCGGCCTCATCAACACGCACCATCATTTCTTCCAGACGTTGACGCGGGCGCATCCGGCCGCGATCAACAAGGAACTTTTTCGCTGGCTGAAAGCGCTCTATCCGATCTGGGCGAGGAACGTGGAGCCCGACGCTTTCCGGCAGGCGACGCGGCTGGCGCTGACCGAACTCCTGCTTTCCGGCTGCACCTGCGCGTCAGACCATCAATATCTGTTTCCGGCCGGTCTGGAATCGGCGATGGATATCCAGGCCGAGGAAGCCGCGCGCGTGGGCATGCGCATGACGCTGACGCGCGGCTCGATGAATCTTTCCGAAAAGGACGGCGGCCTGCCGCCCGACACCGTCGTTCAGGACGAGGACACGATCCTCACCGATTGCGAGCGGGTGCTCGGTCGCTATCACGACGCCAGCGAAGGCGCCATGCTGCAAGTCGCCTTGGCGCCCTGCGCGCCGTTCACGGTGACCAAGCGGCTGATGGTCGATAGCGCCGGCCTTGCCGAGAAGCACAATTGCCGTCTCCACACCCATCTCGGCGAGACGCGCGACGAGAATGAATACTGTCTTGCGCATTATGGCGTCCGGCCGCTCGAATACCTTGAGGAATGCGGCTGGCTGAACGAGCGGGCCTGGCTCGCCCACGGTATCCACTTCACCGACGCCGAGGTTGCGCGGCTTGGCCGCCACAAGGTCGGCATCTGCCATTGTCCGACCTCGAACATGACGCTCGCCTCCGGCCAGTGCCGCACCAAGGAGCTGGAGGCCGCCGGAAGTCCGGTTGGGCTCGGCGTCGATGGCTCGGCGTCGAACGACAATTCCAACCTCATGGAGGGCGTCCGCCATGCCCTCATGCTCAACCGGCTGACCTACGACGCCGCGGCGGTCACGCATTTCGACGTGCTGCGCTGGGCGACCTCCGGCTCCGCCCGCTGCATCGGCCGCGACGACATCGGCACGATCGCGGTCGGCAAGCAGGCGGATCTTGCCCTGTATACACTTGACGAACTTCGCTTCTCAGGCGCCGGCGATCCGATCGCGGCGCTGGTGCTCTGCGGCGCGCATGCGGCCGACAGGGTCATGGTCAAGGGTGCGTGGAAGGTGACCGACGGCGTGCCCGCCGGCATCGACGTCGCAAGACTGCGCGCCGAGCACGGCGCCGCCGCCAAGGCGTTTCTCGCGGCCCTCTAGGTGCCGGCCGCCGCCACTACGGCTTTCGCCATTTCGGCCGGAATCTTGTCGGCGACGTTCACGTTGACTGCCGGCTCGTCGAACGTGAGCAGCGCCCTTTTCGACCCGCCGCCGATGAGCTTGGCGGGCTGGAAGCTTGCCCCGCGACGCTCCGCCATTCCGCGGACGGCGCGATAGACGCCGACGTCCGCCGGAATGGCCAAGCCGGCTTGGGTGAAAACGAAATTCCACGGTTTCGGCGACATCGTCTCGATGGTCGCCAGAACCGCGTCGCGCACGGCGTCGATCTGCGCCCATACCGCGTCGGGCATGGCGGCCGGATCGCTATGGTCGATGACGTTGAAGATCGGTGCATAGATCGCCTGGGCGTCAACGACGCGGGCGCCTGTCTGCGCGGCGATCGCTTCCGCGACCGCCAGCCGCGTCGCGGCGGTGTCGCCGATGACATAGAAGATCGTATTGTCCACGCCGGCTTTCCGGGCCTAGGGTGCGCTCCGCGCATTTGACGAGAAAATTCTAGCATGCTTCCCCGCCGCCACTGGCATGAGATGACGACCCGCGATTTCGCGGACGACGATACGTCGGACTGGATTGCGGTGCTGCCGGTGGCGGCGATCGAGCAGCACGGGCCGCACCTGCCGGTCTATACCGACACCTGCATCGCCGAAGGCATGATCCGGCGCACGATCGAACTTCTCGGCGACAGGCCGCCGGTGACGTTCCTGCCGGTGCAGGCGCTCGGCAAGTCGAACGAGCACATCTCGTCGCCGGGGACTCTTACCTCGACGTGGGAAACCACGACGAAGCTGTGGCTCGAAATCGGCGACAGCGTGCAGCGTGCCGGCGTGCGCAAGCTCATCATCGTCAACTCGCACGGCGGTAACGTGCCGATGATCGACATCGTCACGCGCGAGCTGCGCGTGCGCCACGACATGCTTGCGGTCGGCACGGCTTGGTCGCGCTTCGGCTATCCGGAAGGCATCGGTGCGGGCGAGGAAAGTCTCTACGGTATCCACGGCGGCGACGTTGAAACCTCCGAGATGCTGCACCTCCGCCCCGATCTGGTGAAGATGAGTCTGGCCGAGGATTTCCGCTCCAGCCAGCTCGCCTTCCTGAAAGAGTTCAAGCATCTGCGCGCCCACGGCTTGCATCAGTTCGGCTGGAAGGCTCAGGACCTCAATCCGAAGTGCACGGTGGGCAACGCCAGCGCGGCCACCGCCGCCAAGGGCAAGGCGGTGATCGATCATCAGGCGCGCGCCTTCGTCGAATTATGCGCCGACGTGCATGCGTTCGATCCGGCGCGGCTGTGGAAGCCCTGAACGCGCTGAAGGCCGATCTCAGCGGCATTGCGCTTGCCGACGATGCGGCGACGCTGAAGCTCAAGAGCCGCGACTTCTTCTGGTTCTCGCCGATCCTGAAACCGTTGCTTGAAGATAAGCGCGCCGATCTCGTGGCGATGCCGCGCAATCGTGACGAGGTCATCCGCATCGCCGCGGCCTGCGCCCGCCACCGCGTGCCGCTGACGGTGCGCGGCGGCGGCACCGGCAACTACGGTCAGGCGGTGCCGCTCGCCGGCGGCGTCATCCTCGACATGGCCGGCCTCGACCGCATCGTGCGTGTCGCGGACGGCGCCGGACGCTTCGAGGCGGGGGCGCGCCTGCTCGACATCGACAAGGCGCTGGCGTCGCCAGAATACAGTCCGCAACGGTGGGAACTGCGCTTCCATCCCTCGACGCGCAAGCAAGCGACTATCGGCGGCTTCGTCGCCGGCGGCGCGGCGGGCTGTGGGTCGTGCACCTGGGGCCAGATTTCCGATCCGGGCGCCGTGCTCGCGCTGCAGGTGGTCACCGTAGAGGAGACGCCGCGCGTCATCGAACTCAGCGGCCGCGACATCCTCAAGGTGCTGCATGCCTATGGCGTCAACGGCATCATCACCGAGGTGGCCGTGCCGCTTGCGCCATGGCAGCCGTGGGCAGAGCGGGTCGCGACGTTTCCGTCGCTCGCTGCCGCAGCGCGTTTCGGCTGGGCGTTGGCTGCGTCCGACAGCATCGCCAAGAAGGAGATCGGCATCTTCGATCGGCGCATTCCGCCGATGTTGAAGCGCATCGCGCCCATGGTCCCCGACGGCCAGGCGATGGCGATCGTCATGGTGGCGGAGGCGCAATCCGCGACGCTCGCTGATCTCGTCGCCGATCATGGCGGGCGCGTCGTCTATGAGCGTCCGGCGGCAGAGGCGGAAACGGCGGCCTTCGAAGGAAAGGGCGCGCTGCCACCGCTTTACGAATACACCTGGAACCACACGACGCTGCACGCGCTGAAGGTCGAGCCTTCGATTTCTTACCTGCAAGTGCGCTATCCGGAAGGGCGGGAGATGGCCGTGCTCGAGGAAGTGGAGCGCACCTTCGGCGACGAGCTGCTGCAACACCTGGAGATGCAGCGCCGCTTCGGGCGCGTCTTTGTTTCCGCTCTGCCGCTCCTTCGCTTTCGCTCGCCGCAACGGTTGGCGGAGGTCATCGTCGCGGTCGAGGCCCTGGGCGCCTCGGTCTCCAGTCCGCACACCCACGTCCTCGACGATGCCGGCTGGAAAAGAACCGATGCGCCCCAGCCGGAATTCAAGCGGCTGGCCGATCCTCACGGATTGATGAACCCCGGCAAACTCAGGATAAGTACCTGATATTACTTATATAAATGCAATGTCGCTCTGAGCTGTCTACAATCCCAGCCACTACCTCGCGTTCGCGTCACCCTTTTTGGAACCCTGTAACTGTCTTGGTGGCCCCACCGTGCTTGGACCTGCGACTACCTGCCGCCGGCCTTTTGCTCAATCTGAGGATTAGCCAAAGCCCCTGGGAAGCCTGTACAGCGATCTGACTGCGATCAGGCCACTCGGGTAGCCGTTCTGGCGATCACAGTCGCCAGCCTGTCTCTCTGAGTCTGCGCGAGCACTGTCACCCTCCGCTTGGGCTGGCCCTCCCTGATACTAGGCCAGCCGGCGTTACCATCCACGCCTGGCCTAGCCTTTATGGCTGTGTCGGCTCGACCAATAGACCGGGGGTACGGCACCCGGTACCCAAGGAAATGAAGCCTTCAGGCCTCATGCGGGCAAACGTGCTCTTTCGCGCGACTTTTTGCCGTTTCTAGGCTCGGCGAGGCGGGCGAGTTGACTATTCCCCGCCGGCGCGGACTACTTGCGAATGAGACGCATTGACAACTAGAGCCCGATCGTAGTAGGATATTCCCGCAGAGTTTCCACCAGTCGGCGGAAAGCTGCCGAAAAGAGACTTACCTCGTGACCGTCCAGTCCTCAGTTCGCATCATCACCGCCGGCAAGGCTCCACTCGGGGCAGATACCCCGGCGCGCCTGGCGGCGGCTGAGGCCAAGCTGGTTGTGCTGCGCAAGCGCGTAGGTCCAGCCAGGAAAGCCGCGCGCCTCGATCCCTACGGATCGGCGCCTGACGATCTCGACATTCTGTACAAAGACATCGCCCGCACGAAAGACCTCATATTCTGGCTGAAGGCTGAAATCGGTAGCGATGACGTGACCTGCAGTGAGGCCACGCAATGACCGGGCTCACGTCGGTCATCGACCTCACCCTGTTCGCTAAGTTCTCGATCATGGCCGCGTTTGTCGCCGGCTATGTCGCCCGCCATTTCTTTCATCATCACAAGCGCCCTTCGCCGGGTACCGCTTACCTCCCCTCAACTCTCGCTGCGCCCGCTCGCCCGGATACCGCCTTGCGTCACAAGGTGATCTCCGATGGTGGCCCGAAGCTCTGAAGCCGCGATCGACCGCGAAGCTCTGCGCGCAGCTTATGTGCGGGCACTCGCCGATGAATTTTACACGGCTGCACGCTCGGAGGCGGCAGACGATTTGGCCGAGCACGCCGACGATGAATATGCCGTCGCTGCTCGCGCCCTAGCCCGGCAGGCCGGCTTAGAGAACTTACTCGCGAATGCCACGGCGCTGAGCTTGCGCAAAGAACTGAAGGAACTTGAACATGTCCAGTGAAACCCAATTCGGCAACGATGGCTTGGCACAAAATGCGAGCGTCACGTCACGCGATGTGCAGACCAAGATCGACGCGGCCAACGTCACCCTGAAGGCCTTGCTTCTGCGGGCCGGCCCAGCCTCGATGCGTGCCGAAGGTGGTGACAGTGCAGCGATCGCGAACCTCCAATCGCTGAGCACACAGATCAGAGAACTACGTGAACGGATCGAGGTGCTTGGCTTCACGCTTGTCGAAGCCGAACGTATTGAACGCCTGAAAACCGACATCGATCGTGAGAATGAGTTTGTGCAAGCGGCCGATAAGGTCATCCGCCACCTGACGGCAATGGATCGTGCTGCAGCCAACTATGGAGAAGCCGAGAAGTTGCGTGCGGGAGCTTGGGCAGAAGTCATCAAGCACCGCGACAAGGCACTGGCGAG
>DATCBY010000011.1:0-19068 GCA_036511595.1 Bauldia sp. | reverse complement strand
ACGGTCGCTTTAGCGGTCACAGGCATCACGCAAAGCGCGAGAACTGTGGCGATACCGGCGAGCCGGGCGATCATTTCGCTGCTCCAGCGTTTCGCCCCGTACAGGAAACGGCGGGCAGCCGCGTTGGTTCCTTGGACCCTTGGAGCGGGTTTGCGTGTTAGTGGCGCAGATGGAACATTCCAATCGGCCGGCTGGCCCCCGCCGGCCTGTTTTTTCGCGCACACCTCAGAGCCAATATGGTCGCGTGGATCATCCTCAAGACCGCGTTCGAGCAGTGGCTCCGCCACCGAAGCCTCCGGCTGGGCGCAGCCTTGGCGTACTACTCGGTGTTTTCGATGGGACCCCTGCTGCTCATTGTGACAGCCGTTGCTGGGCTGTTTTTTGGTGAGGCGGCGGTCCGACGCTCTCTGGCTGCCCAGTTCAACGAGCTACTCGGCCAGGCCGGCGGTGCCGCAGTTGAAGCCATGCTGGCCGGGGCTTCCGCCAAACATAGCGGCATCATCGCCGCGGTGATCGGCGTAGGACTGCTGATCGTCGCTGCTGTCGGCATTCTCGCGCAGTTGAAGGACGCGTTGAACACCATCTGGAATGTGGAGGACCCGAAGCACACGAGTATGTGGTGGTACGTGCGAACCTACGGAGTGTCCTTGGCTGGCGTTTTGGTGCTTGGGCTGCTTGTCGCCATTTCGCTCGTTCTGAGCGCCGCACTCGCGGCATTCTCACAATGGGCGGGCATTTCCGCCGGGCAGTCGGTGCTGTGGCAACTGGCCCAATTCCTGGTGTCGCTCTGCGTCCTCAGCGTCCTGTTCGGGATGCTATTCAAATGGTTCCCAGACACCGACGTTGCTTGGCGCGATGTTGTTGCCGGTGCGGTTGTGACCGGGATGCTTTTCGAGATTGGGAAACTGCTCATCGCTTGGTACGTCGGATCGCAGGGACTGGAATCCACCTACGGGGCGGCGGCCTCGATCCTCGTCCTGCTGATCTGGGTTTACTATTCGGCGCAGATCGTCCTATTCGGTGCTGAGCTCACGCACGCCTTTGCCGCCGAGCGCGGGTCGCGGCGTGCAGAGAGCGTCAACGCGCCCTCTGAAAACGCCGCTGACGCAAAACGCGGCGCCGCGGCTCCTCTATGACTTGCGAGCCGGGATAGCGTGCAATCAATCAACCAGACGCAATGAGTAATCGCCCGGACGATGCGACCCTGCACAAGATTGCGATCGAAGTTCAGCGACCATGCACGCTCGCCATCAAGGCTGGCCTTGAAAGCCTAGCATCGCTCCTCGAAGGAGCGCTGAACGAAGCGCGAGCGGAACTGGCTCATCGCGGCGAGTCTCGCGACCCTCCTATCCTGTCCAACGATCCGAAGATCAATCGCCTTCGGTGATGCACGATCGGGAACGCACCGAGATCTGTCGCCAGCGATAGAAAGCAACCCGAGTCCGCGAAATCCACTGAGGGCGAAGACCCGGCGATAACCACCGTGAGCGACGCCATCATGTCCCCGAAGGGAGGGTCGACATAAAGCTCTTGTTTGTGGAGCGAGGGGGCCGCTACCCGACGGAGCGCGAGCAGAACTTTTTCCCTGGGGTAGAGTCGTGGGGTAGAGTGAAATTTGGCGATCGCGTAACTTCTTGAAATTGCGGACGAATTTTGAGAGCTGCGGAGCTGGCTGGGGAACTAGGATTCGAACCTAGATTGACGGAGTCAGAGTCCGCTGTCCTACCATTGGACGATTCCCCATCAGAACCGTTGACCAGCAACGGCAATCCGTGGCCGCTTCGGCGATCCCTACATCGCCGTCGCAACTGGCCGTCGAGCGAACAGGGATATACGGGGTGAGCCGTTTCCGGTCCAGCCCCTCGGCCGGGTGTGGTTAGTCGCATCGGCGGCCGGGGCCGTCTCCTTGCGGCAGGGTTGTCTACCCGCTCTCCGCTGTTAGACTGGCTGATGAAACGGAAACCCTGAGTGCGCCGCGGCCCACGAGTATGGCAGGGCCGGTGCGTTCGATCGAGGAACTGGACTTGTCGACGGGCGACGGACCGCAGGATGCGGGCCTGTCCGCCGGTCACGCGAGCGGCCCCATGGCCGCTGGCACGCCGCTGCCGCCCTCGAACGGGTTGCCGGGCGGAGCCGGATCGCGATCCGACGGGAAGGCGCCGAAAGCCAGGAAGGGACGCCGCCGGCGTCGCCGGGGGCCTGTTTTCGCCCGCAGCGCCGAAGCGAGCGCCGCTTCCGCCGCACAGGAACCCGATCCTTTCGTTGCGCCGATTGCTTCGTCGCCATCGCGGCGGGCAGCGCATCATGCCGATGTCGCCGGGCCGTTCTACGGGGCGCTCGATCTAGGCACCAACAATTGCCGGCTGCTGGTCGCCGTGCCGCGCGAACACGGTTTTCGCGTAGTCGACGCATTTTCGCGCATCGTTCGGCTTGGCGAGGGAATCGGCGCCAACGGGCGGCTGGGGGAAGCGGCAATGGCGCGGGCCATCGAGGCGCTGAAGGTATGCCGCGACAAGCTGGCCGAGCGGAACGTCGTTCGAACGCGCATGATCGCCACAGAGGCCTGCCGCGCCGCTGAAAACGGCGAGGTATTCATCGCCCGCGTGCAGGAGGAAACCGGCCTGGCGCTGGAAATTGTCTCTCAGGAGAACGAGGCGCGGCTGGCGGTCGCCGGCTGTGCCTCGCTGGTCGACACCAGCGCGTCGGGCGTGATCCTGTTCGATATCGGCGGCGGATCGTCCGAGCTCGTTTGGATCGACCTGGCACGGGCGCGTGGTGGACGGCGCCGGCGCATGGCCGACCGCATCCGCTCGTGGATGTCGCTGCCGGTGGGTGTGGTCAACCTCAGCGAGCGGCACGGCGGTCGCCACCTGACGCCGCAACAGTTTGGCGCGATGGTGGATGAAGTGGCCGCGATGGTCGCGACCTTTCCCGAAGGTGCGGCGCTTGACGCCGCGGTTGCGGCGGGTGGTGTCCATATGCTTGGCACGTCGGGCACGGTAACGACCCTTGCCGGCATCCACCTCAAGCTGCCGCGCTACGATCGACGCCGTGTGGATGGAACGTGGCTTACCGGCACTCGCGTCGCCGACCTCGTCGCCGACGTGTCGACGATGGGCTACGAGGCGCGCGTCGCCAATCCCTGCATCGGGCGCGAGCGCGCCGACCTTGTGCTGGCCGGTTGCGCCGTGCTTGAGGCGATACGCCGCCGCTGGCCGTGCGAGCGGCTGCGGGTCGCCGATCGGGGACTCCGCGAAGGGCTGCTGGTCGAGTTGATGGCCGCGGATGGCGTCTGGCGCTCTGGCCGCCGGTCGACGGACAAGGCCCATGGTTGAAAAGAAGCCGGGTTCTGGCCGGCGCGCACTCAAGGTTCACGTCAAAACCGCGAAACGCCGAAAGGCTTCGTCGACACGCTGGCTGGAGCGGCAGCTCAACGATCCTTATGTCGCGCGGGCCCACGCCGACGGCTATCGCGCCCGTTCGGCCTACAAGCTGATCGAACTCGACGACCGCTATCATCTGCTGGCGCCTGGCAAACGGGTGGTCGATCTCGGGGCAGCGCCCGGAGGCTGGTCACAGGTCGCCGTCGCTCGCACGCATGCGACGGTCGACCGGCCCCTGGTTGCCATCGACTATCTCGGTATGGATCCGCTCGGCGGGGTCACCATCCTGCTGAAGGATTTTCTCGAGCCAGATGCTCCGGACGCCATCCGCGCGGCACTGGGCGCGCAGGCCGATCTGGTGCTCTCCGACATGGCGGCGCCGACGACCGGGCACCGGCAGACCGACCATTTTCGAACCGTGGCGCTCTGCGCGGCAGCGGCCGACTTTGCCGCCACCATTCTGAAACCTGGCGGCGACTTCGTCGCCAAGGTGTTTCGGGGCGGCACCGAGGGAGAATTGCTGACCCGGTTGAAGCGGGACTTCGCCGCAGTCCACCACGTCAAGCCGCCGGCGAGCCGGGCGCAGTCGGTTGAGCTTTATCTGGTTGCCAAGGGTTTTCGCCGGAACGGCTAGCCGTGCTCGCCGCCGATGGTCACCGGCTCGGCCTTGCGGCGGCCGGACATCTCGTCGCCGGCATCGTGGGCGAGGTCGTTGAATGCGATGAGCGAGGTCAGCGAGATCGCTCCCACGATCAGGAACGGGAACCAGAAATCGCTGGCAACGAGCACGCCGCCGGTAAAGCGCGTGGCGGTTTCCAGCGTGATCGCGCCGGCGGAGACGCCAAGCGAGAGTGACAGTTGTTGTCCGACGGCGGTCAGCGTCGTCGCGCCGCTCATCCGGAATGACGGAATGTCGGCATAGGTGAGCGCGTTGATTGCCGTGAACTGCAGCGACCGGAAGAAGCCACCGATGAGCAAGAGACCCGTCATCAGCGCAACCGGCGTGGTGACGGTGAAGGCCGCCGGCAAGCCAACGAAGAAAGCAGCGATGAAGGTGTTCCACACAAGCACGTTGCGGAAGCCGAAGCGGCGCAGCGCCGGCGGCGCCACGAATTTCATGGCGATCGCGCCGATGGCGGCGGCGAAGGTGATGAGGCCGGACTGAAATGGCGTCATGCCGAAGCCGATCTGCAACAGCAGCGGCAGCAGGAACGGCGTCGCGCCCATGCCGATGCGGAAAAGCATCGCTCCGACGATGCTGTGCCGGAACGTCTGAACCTTGAGCAGCGTCAGATCGAGAATGGGATTGGGAATGCGCTGGCTGTGGACGATGTAGGCGTAGATCAGGGCGGCGCCGCTGACGAGGAAGGCCAGCACCAGCGGCAGCGGCAAAAGCCCCAGGCCCAGCGTCGTCGTGCCGGTGACGAAAAGGGCGAGTCCGAGGCCGGAGAGCACGAAGCCCAGGCGATCGAACCCGACGCGCGTTTCGCCGCGCACGTCCGGGATGAAGAGTGTCGCCAAAATGAGGCCAAGGATGCCGACCGGGATATTGATCCAGAAGATCCACGGCCAGGCGACGTAGGTGATGATGAAGCCGCCGACCGGCGGACCGATGACCGGCCCGATGAGGGCGGGCACGGTCAGCCAGGCGAGCGCGCCAACAATCTCGTGTTTCGGGACTGTACGCAGGATGACCAGCCGCCCGACCGGAACCATCATGGCGCCGCCGACGCCCTGGACGACGCGGGCGAAGACGATGGCGCCGATCGAATTGGAGAAGCCGCAGAGGATGGAACCGAGCGTGAAAGTGACGATGGCAAGCCTGAAGATGAGGCGGGCACCGAAGCGGTCAGCGAGCCATCCGGAAGCGGGCAGGAACACGGCGATGGTGAGAAGATACGTGGTTAGCGCCAGCTTGAGATGGATCGGGCTGGTGCCGAAATCACGCGCGATGGTCGGCAGCGCCGTCGAAATGACGGTGGAATCGAGGTTCTCCATGAACAGCGCGCAGGCGACGATCAGGGGAACCAGGATGCGGTCGGGCATGGACGGGAATCGGGGAGGGGATGGATGTGGAGCGCCCTTACACTAGTCCCGTGGGCGCGCGCGCCAAGACCTCTGCGGCAATATTGCGAATCTCGATTTTCGTGCTATTGACCGCCGTCAACTCTTACCGCGCCCTGGCGAATGCCGACCTTCAGACTGGATCGGCAGCGCCATCGTTTTATTTCAGAGGTTGACATGGCTCACCTGATCGAACCGTCCACGGGACGTGAGGCGCTGGCGTTCGACGACGTGCTGCTGACGCCCGGATACTCGACGGTATTGCCGGGCGAGGCGGTCATCGGGACACGGCTCACCCGGTCGATCGCACTCAACCTGCCGATCATTTCGGCGGCGATGGACACCGTGACCGAGGCGCGCTTGGCGATTGCCATGGCGCAGGCCGGTGGCATCGGCGTGATCCACCGCAACCTGACGCCGGAAGAACAGGCGGAAGCAGTGCGGCAGGTGAAGAAGTTCGAGTCCGGCATGGTGGTCAATCCGGTGACCATCAACCCGGGCGCGACGCTCGCCGAGGCGCTGGCGCTTACCAAGCGATTCAACATCTCCGGCATTCCCGTGGTCGAGGCAGATGGGCGGCTGGTCGGCATCCTTACCAATCGCGATGTGCGTTTTGCCACCGACCCGTCGCAGAAGGTCGCGGACCTGATGACGCGCGAGGATCTGGTCACCGTGACCGATACGGTCGATCAGGAGGAAGCCAAGCGACTGCTCCATCACCACCGTATCGAGAAGCTGCTGGTAGTGGATGACGATTACCGCTGCGTTGGACTGATAACGGTGAAGGACATCGAGAAGAGCCGCCTGAACCCGCACGCCACCAAGGACGAGCAAGGGCGGCTGCGCGCGGCGGCAGCATCCAGCGTCGGCGATGCCGGCTTCGAGCGCAGCGAGCGGTTGATCGATGCCGATGTGGACGTGGTGGTGATCGACACGGCGCATGGTCATTCGCAGCGCGTGCTCGACGCGGTCAGTCGCGTCAAGAAGCTCTCCAACCGGGTGCAGGTCATCGCCGGCAATATCGCGACGGCCGACGGCGCCAAGGCGCTGATCGATGCGGGCGTGGATGCGGTGAAGGTCGGCATTGGGCCGGGCTCGATCTGCACGACGCGGATCGTCGCCGGCGTCGGCGTGCCGCAGCTCACCGCCATCATGGACGCGGTCGAGGCCGCCGACAAAGCCGGCGTGCCGGCGATTGCCGACGGCGGCATCAAGTATTCCGGCGACCTCGCCAAGGCGCTGGCGGCGGGCGCCTCGGTCGCCATGATCGGGTCGCTGCTCGCCGGCACCGATGAAAGCCCGGGCGAGGTCTATCTGCATCAGGGCCGCTCGTACAAAGCCTATCGTGGCATGGGCTCGATCGGCGCTATGGCGCGCGGATCGGCCGACCGCTACTTCCAGGCGGAGGTGCGCGATCAGCTCAAGCTCGTACCGGAGGGCATCGAGGGACAGGTACCTTACAAGGGGCCGGTTGGGGGGGTGATCCACCAGCTCGCCGGAGGGCTGCGCGCGGCGATGGGTTATGTCGGGGCGGCCGATCTTGCCGAATTCCGCGACAAGGCGCGCTTCATGCGCATTTCCTCCGCAGCGTTCCGCGAGAGTCACGTCCACGACGTGACCATCACCCGCGAGAGCCCGAACTATCCTGGCGCGGTGTAGACCGCGGGGATGACCGCAACCGCCGTCCTGCTGCCGGTGTTCGTAGAGGTAGCGCTTACCTTCGTGCTGCTCTTCCGGATGGGCTCGTTGCGCATCCGTGCCCTTCGCGACCGCACGCTGCGCATCGGCGACATCGCCCTGGGCGAGCCAAACTGGCCGAAGCCGACCCTGCAGGTTCAGAACGCCTTCCAGAACCAGTTCGAGCTGCCAGTGCTGTTCTACGTCCTGATCGCGCTGGCGCTGATCACGCAGCATGCCTCGGCGCCGCTGGCGGGCCTGGCATGGCTATTCGTCATCTCGCGCGTCGTTCATGCTTTTATCCATTCGACCAGCAACGACGTGCCGCGCCGATTCTGGGCGTACTGCTTCGGCATGACCGTGCTGATCATCATGTGGCTGTGGTTCGCCGTGTCGGTGATCGCATGAGGCTCGGCGGAAAGCTCGCGGCTGCGATCGAGGTGCTGGAGCAGGTGGAGTCGCGGCACCGGCCGATCTCGGAGGCGCTCAAGGACTGGGGCGTAGTGCACCGCTTCGCCGGGTCGGGCGATCGGGCGGCAATCGGCAACATCGTCTACGACGCAATGCGCTGGCGGGCATCCAGTGCGTGGGTGATGGCGGCCGAGGCGCCGCGGGCGGTTGTTCTGGCGACCATCGCGCGGCGTTGGGAACTCGGTGCGGCCGGCGTGGAGAAGGCAGTCAGCGGCGATCCCCACGCGCCTGAGCCGCTGACCGATGACGAGCGGTCGCGCTTGGAGACGGGTGATCTCGCCGACGCGCCGGATCATGTGCGGGCGGATATTCCCGAATGGGCGGCGACGCGTTTCGAGCGGGTGTTCGGCGCCGACTGGGTCGCGGAAGGCGAGGCGCTGGCGCTTCGCCCGCCGCTGGACATGCGCGCCAATCGGCCGAAGGCGGAACGCGCCAAGGTGCGCGACGGGCTGGCAAAGTTCGGCGCGCTGGCGACTCCCTATTCGCCGGACGGCGTGCGTATCCCGGCTACGGCCGGCGACGGGCGCCATCCGAACGTGCAGGTCGAACCGGCGTTCCAGAAAGGCTGGTTCGAGATTCAGGACGAAGGCAGCCAGATCGCGGCGCTGATGATCGGCGCCAAGGCCGGGCAGCAGGTGCTCGACCTTTGCGCCGGCGCCGGCGGCAAGACGCTGGCGCTGGCGTCAATAATGGGCGGCAAGGGCAGGGTGGTCGCCACCGACAGCGATCGCGTCCGGCTGGCGCCGATCTTCGAGCGCATCAAGCGGGCCGATGCGCACAGCGTCGAGGTGCGCGAGGCGGGAGCGGCGCTCGATGACCTCAGCGGGAAAATGGACACGGTGCTCATTGACGCTCCGTGCACGGGTAGCGGAGTCTGGCGGCGGCGTCCGGATTCAAAATGGAAGCTGACCGAGCGGGCGCTCGGCAATCGTCTCGGCGAGCAGGCCGCGTTGCTTTCGCTCGGTGCGCAATACGTGAAGCCGGGCGGGCGGCTGGTCTATGTCACCTGCTCGCTGCTGCCGGAGGAAAACACCGACCAGCTCGCGGCGTTCGCCGTTGCGTCGCCGGCGTTTCGCGTAGTGCCGCCGAGAGAGGCGCTGGCGACCTCCGAGATCGGCCCGGGCTTGGCTGACGCCGCCCTGATGACCGCGAACGGGGTCGTGCTGTCGCCGCGGCGGACGGCTACCGACGGATTCTTTGTCGGGGTCCTGCAGCGGCAATGAGAGCGGTGGCGGGGGTGGCGATCTTTTCCAACGCGATTGAGAGCAGGCGCTTCACGCTAAGATGCCACTACTGTTGCGGGTGTCCACCAACCTTAGTCACCAACTCCTTTCCATGATCCGGGCACGCGCATGACCGATACCGTTCTCATCGTCGATTTCGGCAGTCAGGTGACGCAGCTGATCGCCCGAAGGGTGCGCGAGGCGGGCGTCTATTCGGAGATCGCGCCGTTCAACAAGGCCGAGGAGGCAGCCGCGCGGCTGAAGCCCAAGGCGATCATTCTTTCCGGAGGCCCTGCGAGTGTGCTCGACAAGAATGCGCCGCTGGCGCCGCAGCTTCTCTACGCGTCGGGCGTGCCGATACTCGGTATCTGCTACGGCGAGCAAGCGATGGCGCTGCAGCTCGGCGGCAAGGTGGAAAGCGAGCACAATCGCGAATTCGGCCGCGCCTTTGTCGAGATCGTGAGGACGTCGGCGCTGTTCGACGGTGTCTGGAAGCCGGGCGAGCGCCATCAGGTGTGGATGAGCCACGGCGACCGGGTGACGAAAATTCCTGACGGCTTCGAGGTGACCGGCACTTCGGAGGGCGCTCCCTTCGCCATGATCGCCGACGAGAAGCGCAAGCTCTACGCCATCCAGTTTCATCCCGAGGTCGTGCACACGCCGGATGGCGCCAGGCTACTCGCGAATTTCGTCCACAAGGTTGCCGGGCTGAAAGGCGACTGGACGATGGCGGCGTTCCGCGCCGAGGCGGTGCGACGCATCCGCCAGCAGGTCGGCAACGGGCGGGTGATCTGCGGGCTATCCGGGGGCGTCGATTCATCGGTCGCGGCGCTGCTATTGCATGAGGCGATCGGCGACCAGCTCTCCTGCGTCTTCGTCGATCACGGCCTGATGCGCGAAGGCGAGCCGGACGAGGTCGTGTCGATCTTCCGTGGCCACTACAACATTCCGCTGGTGCATGTGACCGCCAGCGGTGCGTTTCTCTCGGCGCTTGCCGGCAAAACCGACCCTGAAGACAAGCGCAAGATCATCGGACGGCTGTTCGTCGAGACATTCGAGGCGGAGGCAAAGAAGCTCGGCGGCGCCGATTTCCTGGCGCAGGGCACGCTTTATCCGGATGTCATCGAGAGCGTATCGGCGCTGGGCGGGCCGTCGGTGACGATCAAGTCGCATCACAATGTCGGCGGGCTGCCAGAACGGATGCGGATGAAGGTGGTCGAGCCGCTGCGCGAGCTGTTCAAGGATGAGGTCCGCGCGCTTGGCCGTGAGCTGGGACTGCCGGAAGCCTTCGTCGGGCGCCACCCGTTTCCGGGGCCGGGGCTGGCGATCCGCATTCCGGGCGACATCACGCGCGACAAACTCGCGATCCTCAGGAAGGCCGACGCGATCTATCTGGATGAAATCCGCAAGGCCGGGCTCTACGATGCCATCTGGCAAGCGTTCGCCGTGCTGCTGCCGGTGAAGACCGTCGGCGTGATGGGCGACATGCGCACCTATGATTTCGTCTGTGCGCTGCGCGCCGTCACTTCCAACGACGGAATGACCGCCGACTTCTATCCCTTCGACATGGCTTTCCTCGGTCGCGCTGCGACGCGCATCATCAACGAGGTCAAGGGTATCAACCGGGTGGTCTACGACGTGACGTCGAAGCCGCCCGGCACGATTGAGTGGGAGTAGCCGCGAAAGCTACTGATCGACCTCGATCTGCATGTTCTCCATCCCGTTTTCCTCGACCAGCGAATAGAGCGCCGCGGCGTTTTCTGGGTGCAGGCGAATGCAGCCGTGCGAGGCGGGCGTGCCGAGGCGCTTGATGTGCTCGGTGCCGTGGATGGCGAAGCCGCCCTTGAAGAAGATCGAATGGGGCATCGGGGAATTGTCGTATTTCCGCGAGTACCACATCTTCGCCAGCCGCTGAGCCGCGAAGTATCCGGTCGGCGTGTAGTAGCCCTGGCGGGCGGTCGACACCGGCCACGAATATCGTGGCCAGCCGTCGACGAAAACATCCATTCGCTGATCGGAGATGCTGACTTTGGCCAGGATAGTGTCGGCCCTAGCGGGAAGGGCGGCAAATATGAGGACGGCCGCGCACGCCAGCGCATTCACGCAACGCATGATACAAAGCCCCCTCGTACTCATCCCGCGTACACCGGGATCGCGAAGCCCCTCCGCGAGTTTTTACAGTACGCCACAGCGCCCTATCTGAACAATGAAGAAGTGGCGAAACGTCCTTCAGGAGCCAAAAAAAAGCGCGATTGCCGACCGCGTCGTCGGCTGGGAGAAAAAATGCTAGAGGTAGTGCGCCTTTGAGAGACAGAGCCGAACCTTGCCCTTAGAAACCGACGGCCGACGTTTGAACGCAAACGACATTCGCGCCCGCAAGGGTGGCGAACCGATCGTGGCGCTGACCTCCTATCACGCCCATACGGCGTCGATCATCGACCGCCACGTCGACTTCATGCTCGTAGGCGACACGCTCGGAATGGTCATGCACGGGCTGGAAACGACGCTGCCCGTGACCCTCGACATGATGATTCTTCAGGGCGCGGCCGTAATGCGTGGATCGAAGCGCGCTTTGGTGGTCGTCGACCTGCCCTTCGGCAGCTACGAAGAAAGTCCGCAAGCGGCCTTTCGCAGCGCAGCTCGGGTGATGAAGGAAACCGGTTGCGGCGCGGTCAAACTCGAAGGCGGTACGCGCATGGCGGAGACCATTCATTTCCTTACCCAACGTGGCGTTCCGGTGATGGGCCATGTCGGCCTGACACCGCAAAGCTTCAACACCATCGGCGGCTTTCGCGTTCAGGGCCGCGAGTCGGCCGCCGCAGAAGCGATCAAGGCCGACGCCAGGGCGGTCGCTGATGCGGGGGCGTTTGCGGTGGTGCTAGAGGCGATCGTCGAGCCGCTCGCCCGCGAGATCACGCCGGCGGTCGCCATTCCGACCATCGGCATTGGCGCGTCGCCTGCCTGCGACGGGCAGATTCTCGTGCTGGAAGATATGCTCGGACTCAGTCCCAAGGTGCCGAAGTTCGTGAAGAGCTACGGCTCGCTGGCGCAGCATATCGACGAGGCGGTCAGCGCTTATGCTCGTGAGGTGCGCTCGCGCGCCTTCCCCGGGGAAGCCAACGTCTACAAGCCCAAGGCGTGAGGCCGCAGGGCCTGTTATCGGCCGTTTGCAACGCTATCGGAGCGTCTATATGGTCCGCCCCGCGCCGCCGGCTCGCCGGTGCCGGACGGCCTGAGAAAGCGAAATGTCTGATATTTTCCGCGAAGTTGACGAGGATATCCGCCGCGACCAGCTCAAGCGGCTCTGGGACCGTTTCGGCCCCTACGTCCTTGGCGCAGCGGTCCTGATCGTCGTCGCCACCGCCGGCTATCGCGGCTGGGTCTACTGGCAGGCGCGGCAGGCCGCCGCGACCGGCGATCGCTTCGCCGCAGCGCTGCAACTGGCCAGCACCGGCAAGCACGACGACGCGATCAAAGCCCTGCAGGGGATTGTCGACAACGGCAGTGGTGGCTATCCGACACTCGCCCGCTTTCGCATTGCCGCCGAGAAGGCAGCCGGGGGCGACAAGACCGCCGCCGTCGCCGAGTTCGATGCGATCTCAGCGGACGCCCACGCGTCGATCGAAGAAAAGAATATGGCGCGGCTGCGGGCGGCGATGATCCTCGTTGATACCGCCAGCGAGGCGGAGCTGCAGGGGCGCATCGGCGATCTCGCCACGACCGGTAATCCGTGGCGGCATTCAGCCCGTGAAATGCTTGGCCTTGGCGCCTGGCGGGCCAGCGACTACGCGGGCGCGCGCAAGTATTTCGACGACATCAACAACGATCAAGACAGCGCCGACGATCTTCGCCAGCGGGCCCAGCTCATGCTGGCGCTAATTGCGGCCAAGATCGGCCCGGAGCCTGCGCTACCAGCACCGACGGGCAGCGCACCTGAGCCGGCTACGCCGGCTCCTCCCGCGACGCCCACCCCATAGAGTAACGTTCGCCGACCGCCTTTGGTGCGGCGGGTCGAACCGGGAGCCCACATCCGATGCCGTCGCATCGCCCCATGCGCGTTGCCATCGTCGGCCGGCCGAACGTCGGCAAGTCGACGTTGTTCAACCGTCTCGTCGGCCGCCGGCTCGCGCTGGTGGACGATCTGCCCGGAGTGACGCGCGACCGGCGCGAGGGTGATGCTCGTCTTGGTGGCCTGAACTTTACCGCCATCGACACCGCCGGCCTCGACGATGCGGCGCCGGAGAGTCTTGCGGGCCGCATGCGGCAGCAGACAGAAGCGGCGGTACGCACAGCTGACGTGAGTCTTTTCGTCGTGGATGCACGCGCCGGCATCACGCCTCTCGACCAGCACTTTGCCGCGATGCTGCGCGGGCTGGGGCGGCCGATCATCATCGTCGCCAACAAGTCGGAGAGCAAGGCGGGCGCGGCCGGCGTGCTTGAGGCGTTCGAGCTGGGGCTCGGGCAGCCGATTCCGATCTCGGCCGAGCACGGCGACGGGCTTGGCGATCTCCGCGACGCGCTTGTCGAGCACATCGCCGACGACGATGCGAGCGAGGCGGAGAGCGGCTCGGCCAAGACGATCAAGGTTGCCATCATCGGGCGGCCGAACGCCGGCAAGTCGACGCTCATCAACCGGATGATCGGCGAGGAACGCCTGCTGACCGGTCCCGAAGCCGGCATCACGCGCGATTCCATCGCCATCGACTGGACCTGGCGGGAGCGTGCGTTCCGGCTTTTCGACACGGCGGGGCTCAGGCGGAAAGCGCGGGTGGAAGGCAAGCTCGAGAAACTCGCCGTCGCCGACGCGCTGCGCGCCATCCAGTTCGCCGAGGTGGTGATCCTCGTCCTCGATGTCGAGACGCCGTTCGAGAAGCAGGATCTGCAGATTGCCGACCTCGTCGAGCAGGAGGGGCGCGCCATGGTGGTCGCGCTCGACAAGTGGGATCTCGTCGCCGACCGGCAGAAGGTGCGCACCGAACTCATGGCGGAAGCGAAGCGGCTGCTGCCGCAGATTGCCGGCGTGGCGCTGGTGCCAGTATCAGGATTGACCGGCGAGGGCGTCGACAAGCTGATGGAGGCGGTAGTCAAGGCGCACGCCGTCTGGAACCATCGCGTGGCGACGGCGCGCCTCAACCGCTGGCTCGGCGAGATGGTCGAGCGGCATCCGCCGCCGGCGGTCTCCGGGCGGCGCCTGAAACTCCGCTATCTCACCCAAACCAAGGCGCGGCCGCCGACCTTTGTAGCCTTCTGCTCGCGGCCCGAGGCGCTACCCGAGGCGTACCGGCGGTATCTAGTCAATGCGCTCCGGCATGATTTCGACCTGAACGGCACGCCGATCCGCCTGATCCTGCGCAAGGGCGACAACCCGTTCGCCAAATAGGCCGGGTCAGGCCGGCGCCAGCAGATGGTCGGTGCGACCGGTCGGGAAGTCGAATAGCGCACCGTTGTCGGCGTATTCGGGCGACAGCATGCGGACGATATCCGGCGCGGCTTCCTCGGGGACTTTCAGCGTCATCGGGTCTTCGCCGGGCACCGCCTGGGCGCGCATATGGGTGCGCAACGGACCCGGATTGAAAAGATTGGCAGTCGCCCTGGTCTGACGAAGCTCGGCGGCGTAGGTGCGCACCAACGCTTCCAGCGCTGCTTTCGACGCAGCCTGGATACCCCAGAACGGCGGCAGCCGGCTGGCGACGTCGGAAGTCACGAAAAGGGCGCGGCCGGCCTCGGACTGCCGCAGCAGCGGGTCGAGCGAGCGGATCAGGCGCCAGTTGGCGGTGACGTTGACCGCCATGACCGCATCGAAGACCTTGGGCTCGAGGTGGGCAACGGGGGTGATCGCGCCCAGCAGTCCGGCGTTGCCGAGGAGAATGTCGAGCTTGCCCCAGCGCTGGTAGATCGAGGCGCCCAGCCGATCAAGGCCGGCGTAGTCGGTGAGATCGAGCGGTACGAGCGTTGCCGAACCGCCGCTGGCCTTGATTGTGTCGTCCAGCGCCTCCAGCCCGCCGACGGTGCGCGCTACCGCGACGACGTGCGCTCCGGCCGCGGCCAGCGCCAGCGCCGCGGCGCAACCCAGACCACGCGAGGCGCCGGTGACTACAGCTACCCGACCGGCCAGCTTGCCGCTGCCGCGAACCTCAACTGCCACGCCTCAGCCCACTTCCGCGAGCTTCGGGAAAGGATGAACGTTGTGGCTTTCATCGCGGTCGGTAAGGCTGGTCGGATAGGCACCGGTGAAACAGGCATCGCAGAATTGCGGGGCGAGGCCATCGCGGGCGGCTTCGCCCAAGGCGCGGTAGAGGCCGTCGATCGACAGGAAGCCCAGCGAATCGACCTTGATGTATTCGGCCATCGCCGCGACCGACATGCGGTGAGCGATGAGTTGCGATTCCTCCGGCGTGTCGACGCCGTAGAAGCACGAATGCATGGTGGGCGGGCTGGCGATGCGCATGTGCACTTCGGTGGCGCCGGCCTCGCGGATCATCTGCACGATCTTCAGCGAGGTGGTGCCGCGTACTATGGAGTCATCGACGAGGATGACGCGCTTGCCGGCGAGCACGTCGCGGTTGGCATTGTGCTTGAGGCGCACGCCCATGTGGCGAATGGCGTCGGACGGCTCGATGAAGGTGCGGCCGACGTAGTGGTTGCGGATGATGCCGAGATCAAATGGCAGGCCGGCGGCTTCGGCGAAGCCGATCGCCGCCGGCGTGCCCGAGTCGGGCACCGGCACGACAAGATCGGCGACGGCCGGGCGCTCGCGCGCCAGCTCGGAGCCGATGCGCTTGCGCACGTCGTAAACGCCGCGGCCCTCGACCGAGGAATCGGGGCGGGCGAAATAAACGTATTCGAAGACGCAGAAGCGCGACTTCTGCGGCGCAAACGGAAACAGGCTCTCGATGCCATCGTCGGTGACCACGACCATCTCGCCGGGCTTCACGTCGCGCACGAAGCGGGCGCCGATGATGTCGAGCGCGCAGGTTTCCGAAGCCAGGATCACGGCGCCGTCGAGGTCGCCGACGATGAGGGGACGGACGCCCAGCGGGTCGCGGCAGCCGATCAGCTTCTTGGTCGACAGGCAGACCAGGGAATGCGCGCCCTCGACTCGCTTCAGGGCATCGACCACGCGCTCGACGAGCAGGCTGCGCGTGCTGGTGGCGATGAGATGGAGAATGACCTCGGTGTCGGAGGTCGAATGGAAGATCGAGCCGCGCTTCTGCAACTGGGCCTGCAAGGTGAGCGCGTTGGTGAGATTGCCATTATGGGCGATGGCGAAGCCGCCGCCGGAAAAGTCCGCGAACAGCGGCTGGATGTTTTGGCCGCCGGCGCCGCCGTGGGTCGAGTAGCGGACATGGCCGATGGCGCGGGCGCCGGGAAGCCGGTCGATGACGGACCGGTCGGTGAAATTGTCGCCGACGAGGCCGATGTGGCGCTCGGAATGGAAGGCGGCACCGTCGAAGGAAACGATGCCGCCGGCTTCCTGGCCGCGATGCTGGAGGGCATGGAGGCCGAGCGCGGTGAGGGCGCCGGCGTCGGGATGGCCGAACACGCCGAAGACGCCGCACTCCTCGTGCAGCTTGTCGCCGTCGAAAGGCAACGTTTTCAGATCGTCCATGCCGCGTCTTTCAGACATGCTGGCTTCAGTTGCCCGACCCACTGTTCTGAATGAGCTGGTTGAGATTCTGGCGGTTGTTGTCGCCGTAGCTCGGATCCGCCGGGGGCGCGGCCGAGGTCGAGGTGTCGTCGGGCGGCGCGCTGGTGTCGGTATTGCCGCCGGGATTGTCGCTATCGCCGCCGTGTATGTGCTGCATGATCTGCGACTCGATGTTCTGGGGCAGGGCGGCCATCAGGCGCTGGCCCAGCTCCGACAATACGGGCTCGGATTTGGCGTCGGCGACCCAGTGCGGCGGTTTTTGCACGAGCCAGGAGAAGAAAAGCAGGGCAATGACCAGCAGAAGCAGGCCGCGCGCGGCTCCGAAGATGAAGCCGAGCCCGCGATCGACCGCTCCGACGCGGCTATCGATGATGAAGTCAGAGACGCGGGTGGTGATGTAGCTGGCAATGATGAGAGCGATGAAGAAAATCACCGCGGCGGCGATGATCGTCGCGATGGTGCCGCTTTCGACGTAGGCCTTCACCGGCGCAACCAGCGGCTTGTACAGGAAATACGCCGCGGCCACCGCCGCCACCCAGGAAACTACCGAAAGAACCTCGCGGGCGAATCCACGAACCATGGCGAGCGTGGCCGAGATGATCACCACGACTACAACAATGAGGTCGAGAATGGTCAGCGTCATGCCCCTCGAAGGTCCCGGCGGCCCAACCCGCCTTATCTAAAGCGCTGATTTCCTATCATGATTCTGACTGTGCGTATTGCGTCTAAGCGTCATACGCACGATGCGTCCGAGGACACATCCAAGCTATTGATTTCTCTGATTTTTACATCCACAGGCGCGCGAAAAAAGTCAGTCGCCAGCGGGGCGTCCGGCGGCCGCAATCCCGGCGACCAGATCGGCGAGCTGGGTGATGACGCTTGCCGCCGTGGCGGTCTCGGCATCCTTGGCCGCGGGCATGACCGCGCGACCGAAGCCGAACTTCTGCGCCTCGCGCAGACGGGCTGGAGCATGGCCCACGGGACGGACGGCGCCGGACAGGCTGACCTCGCCGAAATAGACGGCGTCGGAGGGCAGCGGCAGGTTCAGCCGCGAGGAAACGAGGGCGGCGGCAACCGCCAGGTCGGCGGCCGGCTCGTTGATGCGCAGGCCGCCGGCGACGTTGAGATAGACATCACAGTCGCCGAGGCGGACGCCGCAATGGGCTTCCAGAACCGCCAGCACCATGGCGAGGCGTGAAGAATCCCAGCCGATGACGGCGCGGCGCGGCGTGCCGAGGCTGGTCGGCGCCACGAGCGCCTGGATCTCGACCAGCAGCGGGCGCGTCCCCTCCATGCCGGCGAACACCGCGGCGCCCGGCGTGCGGGCATTGCGCTCGCCGAGGAACAACTCGGACGGATTGGCGATCTCGTTGAGGCCGCCGCCGGTCATTTCGAAGACGCCGATCTCATCGGTCGGCCCGAAGCGATTTTTCACCGCGCGCAGGATGCGAAAATGGTGGCCGCCTTCGCCCTCGAAATAGAGGACAGCGTCGACCATGTGCTCGACGACGCGCGGGCCGGCGATCTGGCCGTCCTTGGTGACGTGGCCGACGAAAACAACCGCGGTGCCGGTCTGCTTGGCATAGCGGATGAGGGCCTGGGCTGAACTCCTGACCTGCGTGACCGTGCCGGGGGCGGAATCGACGACATCGGTCCACAGCGTCTGGATCGAATCGACGATGAGGAGGGCCGGCGGCTTGTCCATCGCCAGCGTGGCGAGGATGTTCTCGACGCTGGTTTCAGCCGCGAGCTTTACCGGCGCGGCGACGAGGTCGAGGCGCTCGGCGCGCATGCGAATCTGGGCGACCGCCTCCTCGCCGGAGATGTAGACGACGGGCGCGCCGCGATCGGCGAGCGCTGCGGCGACCTGAAGCAGGAGCGTCGACTTGCCGATGCCGGGATCGCCGCCGACCAAAAGCGTGGAACCGCGGACAAAGCCGCCGCCGGTGACACGGTCGAACTCGGCGATGCCGGACTGGATGCGGGGGGCTTCCTCGGTGGAGCCCGACAGCGAGGCGAGGGCGACGGCGCGGCCCTTGCCCAGCATGCGCACCGCGGGCCCGGAGCCGACGCCCGAGGTCGCGGTTTCCTCGACGAGGGAATTCCACTCGCCGCAATCCTCGCAGCGGCCCTGCCAGCGGTTGGAGGTTGCGCCACAGTTCTGGCAGACGAATTGCGATTTCTCGCGGACTGCGGATCGCGACATGGATGCCCCTCGTGGCTCGTTCTTGTTATGTTCTACGCGAGATTCGTAAGGAGCGCAAGGGTTTGCGGGGGGGGTACACCGTAGTCCCGGGATTGGCGGCAGGGCGCTGCGGCCCAATTTGGCATTCGCGCGAAGGTGGGAATCCAGTGGCCGTCCTTCCGGGCATCATTTCTACCGCCGATGATTACTGGGTCCCCGCCTTCGCGGGGACGATAGTTGCGGATAGTCGCGCGGTGCGACTTCCTCTCCCACTTAGGGTCCCCGCTTTCGCGCGGATGAGCGGAGCAAAGGGTAAGCATGCTCGTTCTCGCGACGCTCACGTATCCGAGTCTTCGTCTCCTTCCTTTTCTTCTCCCTCCGGGCACAAAGCCGAAGGGGCGGCGGGCGCTCGTTCGA
>DATCBY010000010.1:0-16036 GCA_036511595.1 Bauldia sp. | reverse complement strand
GGCGGTCGCCAACTACGGCGGTCCGGTCACCGCCATCGTCGCCCGCGATACGATTGCGGGCACGCAATTCCACCCCGAGAAGAGCCAGCGGCTCGGGCTGAAGCTCATCGGCAATTTCCTGAAGTGGAGCCCGTAACAGATGGAGGGCTGGTCAGACTTCTTCGTCGCCGAGGTCGGCGCCGCCGCTGCGCTTGACGGACTATTATTCGTGGCCATCTCGATCAATCTGACGAAGATCATCGACATGCCGGGTCTGGCGGATCGGGCGCTGACGGCGCTGCTTCTTTTGCTGGGTATCCTGGTCGCCGGCCTGCTGATGCTCATCCCCCGGCAGCCCGCGTTTCTGCTCGGCCTCGAAATACTTGTTGCGCTTGGAGTGACGACGGCGGTGGGCACGCGGCTGGTTCTCCGCGCCGTACGCCGTTCCGATGCAAAGTTCCGCTGGGCCTTCGCGCAGCACGCCGTGACTTTCGAATTGACCGTCGCGCCCAGCCTTGTCGGTGGCTTCCTCCTGCTCTTCGGCGGGACGGGCGGCGAATATTGGCTCGCCGCCGGGGTATGTCTCGGCTTCATCAAGGCGGTCAGCGACGCCTGGATTTTCCTCGTCGAGATCAACCGCTAGCCATGATCCTGTTTCCCGCCATCGACCTGAAGGACGGCGAGTGCGTGCGCCTGGAACAGGGCGACATGGCGCGCGCCACGACCTTCAACACCGACCCGGCGGCGCAGGCGAAGGCGTTCGAGAGCCAGGGCTTTACCCGCCTGCACGTCGTCGATCTGAACGGCGCCTTCGCCGGCCGGTCCGAGAACAGCGCGGCGGTCGGGGCGATCCTCGGGTCGACGAAAGTGCCGGTGCAGCTGGGTGGCGGCATCCGCGACATGGCGGGCATCTTCACCTGGCTGGAACGGGGCGTGGCCCGCGTCATCCTCGGCACCGCCGCGGTCAACGATCCCGATCTGGTGCGCGAAGCAGCCCACAGTTTCCCCGGCCAGATCGCGGTCGGCATCGACGCGCGCGGCGGCAGCGTCGCCGTGCGCGGCTGGGCGGAGACGACTGCCATGGATGCCACCGATCTCGCCCGGCGCTTCGAGGACGCGGGCGTAGCGGCGATCATCTATACCGACATCGACCGTGACGGCCTGCTCAAGGGTCTCAACATCGCCTCTACGCTGGCGCTCGCCAACGCCGTATCGATTCCGGTCGTCGCGTCGGGCGGACTTGCCTCGATCGACGACGTCGAGCGATTGCTGCAGCCCGACTGCGCCATCCTTGAAGGCGCCATTGCCGGCCGCGCGCTCTACGACGGCCGACTCGACGCCGGCGCGGCGTTGAAGCTCATTCGCGCCCGCGAGGCGGCATGACCCTCAAGGTCCGGGTCATTCCATGCCTCGACGTCAAGGACGGTCGCGTCGTCAAGGGCGTGCGCTTCGTCGATCTTGCCGATGCGGGTGACCCGGTCGAGGCCGCCAAGGCGTATGACGCCGCCGGCGCCGACGAGCTCTGCTTCCTCGATATCACCGCCAGCCACGAGAAGCGCGGCATTATCCTCGACGTGGTGGCGCGCACCGCCGAGCAATGCTTCATGCCGGTCACCGTCGGCGGCGGCGTGCGCACCGTCGCCGACGTGCGCGCCCTTCTGCTCGCCGGCGCCGACAAGGTGTCGATCAATACTGGCGCGATCGAGCGGCGCGCGGTGGTGCGCGAGGCATCGGAAAAATTCGGGGCCCAGGCGATCGTCGTGGCCATCGACGCCAAGCGGGTCAGCGGCGCCAATGAGCCGGCGCGCTTCGAAATCTTCACGCATGGTGGCCGCAAGGCGACGGGCATCGACGCCGTCGCCTACGCACGCGAAGTGGCGGAGCTCGGCGCCGGCGAAATCCTGCTCACCTCGATGGACCGCGATGGCACCGGCGACGGCTTCGACCTCGAGCTTACGCGCGCCGTCGCCGATGCGGTGCCGATCCCGGTGGTGGCTTCGGGCGGCGTCGGCAAGCTCGACGACCTGACTGCCGGCATCCACGATGGTCATGCCTCCGCGGTTCTTGCCGCCTCGATCTTCCACTTCGGCACGTTTACGATCCGGCAAGCCAAAGAACACATGGCGGCGGCCGGCATCCCCATCCGCCTAGACGGGTTCAACCGATGAGCACCTTCACCCTGGCCGATCTCGCCGGCATCATCGCCAAGCGGGCGGAAAGTGCCGATCCGGCCGCCTCCTACACGGCGAAACTGCTCGCCGATGGCGTCGAGCGCTGCGCCCGAAAATTCGGCGAGGAGGCGGTGGAAGCCACGATAGCCGCCATTTCGCAGAGCGACGCGGCGCTGACCGGGGAAGCCGCCGACGTGCTCTACCACCTGCTTGTCTTGCTGAAGGCGCGCGGTATTTCCCTCGACGCCGTGATGAGCGAACTGGAAAAACGCACGCGCCAGAGCGGCCACGCCGAAAAAGCGGCGCGCGAGAAGTCTTGATGGATCAGGCCGTCCCTCCGACCGTCATCCTGCCGCACCAGGTGTTCAGCCGGGCCGAGTGGGCGCGGCTGCGCGCCGACACTCCGCTCACGCTCACCAACGACGACCTCGGCCGCCTGAAGAGCCTGAATGATCCGATCTCGCTCGACGAAGTCAGCGAGATTTACCTCCCGCTATCACGTCTTCTCAGCCTGCATGTCGCTGCCACGCAAGGCCTGCACGATGCGACCCGCGCCTTTCTGGGCATCGAGGACGGGGTAACGCCCTTCATCATCGGCATCGCCGGCTCGGTCGCAGTCGGCAAGTCGACGCTGGCACGCATCCTTGCGGCCCTGCTGCGTCGCTGGCCGAACACCCCGAAGGTGGACCTCGTCGCGACCGATGGCTTCCTGCTGCCGAATGCCGTTCTGGCGCGCGAAGGCATGATGGAGAAGAAGGGTTTTCCAGAGAGCTATGACCGCCTGGCTCTTTCGGCGTTCCTCGCCGACATCAAGGCGGGCAAGCGCAACGTCGGCGCCCCGGTATATTCGCATCTCTCCTACGACATCGTGCCCGGCGAGACGATCACCATCGACCGGCCCGACATTCTCATCGTCGAAGGGCTGAACGTGCTGCAGACATCGCGGCTGCCGCGCGACGGCCGCATCATTCCGTTCGTCTCCGATTTCTTCGATTTCTCGGTTTACCTCGACGCCGACGAGGCGGTCATCCGCCAGTGGTACGTCGAGCGTTTCCGGCACCTCCGCGACACCGCCTTTCGCGATCCGCGATCCTACTTCCACCGCTATGCCGAGGTCGACGAAGCCGAAACCGAGAGGGTGGCCGGCGGCCTGTGGGAGCGCATCAACCTGGTCAATCTGCGCGAAAACATACTGCCGACCCGCCCGCGGGCCCGCCTCATCCTCAGCAAAGGCGACAATCACCGCATCGAAACGGTGGCGCTCCGCCGCATCTGATCCGCCGGAATGCTCTCGGACCGCTTGATTTTTGGTCCGCGAACGCTGATATCCGCGCCTGACCCTGGAAACACCAATTGCGACTGGACCCCGGATGATGGCCGACGAGACCACGCCCGCTACGGAAGACGGCGCGGCAGGGAGTGAGACGCAAGCCGCATCGTCTGCGCCGGACAGCCCCGAGGCGCTCCAGGCGGAGAACAACGACCTCAAGAACAAGCTGCTGCGCACGCTCGCCGAGATGGAAAATCTCCGCCGACGCACGGAGCGCGAAATGGCCGATGCGCGCCAGTACGCTGTCGCCAATTTCGCGCGCGACATGCTCACCGTCGGCGACAATCTGCGGCGAGCCATCGGCGCGGTGCCGACGGAACTTCGCGACGGCCGCGATCCGGCACTCTCCGCGCTTATCGAAGGCGTCGAAGTCACGGAGCGGGGCATGGAACAGGCGATGACCAAATTCGGCGTCCGCCGCGTCGACACCAAAGGCCAGAAATTCGACCCGGCTCTGCATCAGGCCATGTTCGAGATCGAATCGGCGGAGCTTGCACCGGGCACCGTGGCGGAGGAGGTGCAGGCGGGCTACGCCATAGGCGAGCGCGTGCTACGCCCGGCGCTCGTCGGCATCGTCAAGCGGCCGAAGCCGGCCGCGGCGAGCGATCCCGAGCCGAAAGTCACCGCCGCGCCGGAAGGCCCCGAGAGCTAGGGCCAAGTTCCGCTCACGCGGCTACTCGGTCATTTCCGCCAGCGCCCGGCGCAGCGCATCCGGGGTCATCGGCTTTTCCAGCACCGCGTCGATACCGACGTCCTTCGCCGCGGCGCGGGTCTCGGCCAGCACGTCGGCGGTGACGGCAAGGATCGCCGCGGGCGGCAGTCCGCTTTCTCTCTCGAAGGAGCGGATGGCGCTCGCCGCCGCCAGGCCATCCATGCCCGGCATGTGCAGATCCATGAGGATCGCGCGGAATCCACCCGGCTTGGCGCGCGCGGCGGCAACCGCCGCCGTCCCGTCGCGCACTTCGGTGACGGTGTGGCCGAGCCCCTCGAGGACGGCGCGGGAAAGCAGCGCGTTGATCTCGTTGTCTTCGGCGAGCAGCACGTCGAGACCCGTCGACGCGCGCCGCGCCGTCGACGTCTGGCGCGGGCGCGCATCGCCCGGATCGATGCGGAAGTCGCGGGCGGCGGAATCGGAGGTAGCGGCGATCTCGCCGGCGATGCGCAGCAGCGAACTCCGCCGCACCGGGCGAACGAGGTAGGCATCGAAGCCCGCCTGGCGGAAAGTGTCGATTGCGTTCCGCCGTCCGGGTTCGATGAGCACGGCGCCCGCAACCGCGCGGCCGGCCGCCTCGCGGATGCGGGCCAGCGCCGTAGCGGCGTCAGGCGCGACACGGGCGTCGATGAGGACCGCGTCGTGAATCTCGCCGGCCGCGGTTGCCGCGCCGACCAGACCGGCGGCCTCGACCAGCGTGTGGACGACGCGCACGACCGCCCCGGCGTCGCGGAGCTGGCGCGCAAGCGTCGGCGGCTCGGCGCCGTCGGGGGCCAGAACGAGCAAGCTCGAACCGGCCAGCGATCCTTCCGCCAGAACGGCGCCGTCACCGGTGGCCGGCAGATTCAACTGGAACGAAAAGACCGAACCGCCGCCGGCCCGCGGGGCGAGCCGGATTTCGCCGCCCATCCGGCGCACGATCCGTTGCGAGATGGCGAGGCCGAGGCCGGCGCCGCCATGGCGGCGGCTGAGAGCAGTGTCCATCTGTTCGAATTCGTCAAAAAGGCGATCGGCTTCGCCCGGCGGGATTCCGGGTCCGCTGTCGGAAACAAAAAATGCGGTGGCGCCGTTTGCGGCGGTGCCGGCGGCCAGGGTCACGCCGCCCCTGTCGGTAAACTTGACGCCGTTGCCGGCGAGGTTGATCAGCACCTGGCGCAGGCGGGCACGATCGACCATGACGCTCGCCGGCACGCCCAGGGCGATTTCGGCGGCGATGTCTATGCCCTTGGCATGGGCGCGCCCGGCGAGCAGCTCGACGATCTCCTGCAGGAGCGCCTCGAGGTCCGTCGGCTCGGCATGGAGATCAAGGCGCCCGGCCTCGATCTTGGAGAAATCGAGCATGTCGTCGACGAGCGCCAGAAGCGCCTCGCCCGACACGTGCACGGCGCGGGCGTAGGTTGCTTGGTCGGGGGTCAGGGCGGTCTCGCCGAGCAGCCCGGTCAGGCCGAGGATGCCGTTAAGCGGCGTGCGGAATTCGTGGCTGACGGTGGCAAGCACCCGCGACTTCGCCTGGCTGGCGGCCTCCGCCTTCTGCCGCGAGTCGAGCAGCGCCTGCTCGACTTCCTTGCGGGCGGTGATGTCGCGGGCGACGGAATAGACTTCGTTGCGGATGCGCATGTCGACCCACGAGTACCAGCGCCAGCCGTTGACCGTGATCAGCTTGACGTCGCGCGACGTCGGCGCCTCCGCCGCCATCTGTCCGCTCGCCGGCGGGACCAAAGTAAAGGGCTCGCCAATCAGCGAGGCCGGGCTGCGATTGAAGGCCTGCGCAAACGCCGCGTTGACGAAGGTGATGCGGCCGGACTCGTTCCGACGCACGACGAGATCGCCCTGGGCATCGACGAGACTGCGATAGACCTCCTCGCTTTCGCGAAGCTCCCAGGCGGTATCGGCAAGGTCCTCCAGTTCGCTGGCGAGACGCAGGTTGTCGCCGGCGAGGCGCACGAGATCGGCGCGCTGGCGTGCGGCGCCGCTGCGCGCGGCAGCCCATAGGGCGAACGCCGCAACCAGCAATGTGAGTGCCGCAACCGGCGCCGAAAGCTGCGGAAAGACTTTGGCCAGCGCGAAAACGACCAGCACGGCGAAACCGACGACGGTCGCGACGAACGCGGCTGCAACACGCCGGCCGCTGCCCTCGGTCCGCGGTCCCGGCGGCGAAACCGACGGGGTCTCCGCTGGCGGCACGGTAACACCCGGCGCCGGTCGGACTCTTGCAACGGCAGAATGGCGAGGCATCGGCACGTCCCGTTCATCGCGCGGAGAGGGTGTCCCGGCGCGTCAATCCGAGAGTGTCAAACCATGCTTTCCAAATGCTTGACGGCGGTGGGCGACGGTCAGTTTATCTCGCCAAGCAGACCGGGCAGTTCGCCGATATGCGTTACGCGACGGAAGCGGGCCGCCGCCACCGGCGCTTCGGCGTGATCGAGCGCCCAATTCAATTCATGCGGCACGTGCACGCCCCAGCTCCCCGCCGCGATCGCGGGCACAATATCGGACTTCAGCGAGTTACCGACCATCATTGCACGCTGCGGTCCATCCCCATGACGGGAGAAGATGCGCTGGTAGGTGGACGCCGTCTTCTCGCTGACGATCTCGACCGCCGCGAAGAGTTCGCCGAGGCCCGACTCGGCGAGCTTGCGCTCCTGGTCGAACAGGTCGCCCTTGGTGATCAGGATCAGCCGGTAGTCGCCGGCTAGCGCGCCCAGTGTCTCGCGCACCTGAGGCAGCGTCTCCACCGGATGGCGGAGCATCTCGCGGCCGGCGGCGAGGATGGCCGCGATGATCTGCCCCTCGGCCCGCCCGCCGGTCAGTTCCAGCGCGGTCTCGATCATCGACAGCGTGAAGCCCTTGATGCCGTAGCCATAGAAGGCGAGGTTGCGTTTCTCCGCTGCCAGTAGCCGTTCCGAAATGACCTCCGGAGCGGCATGCTCGGCCAGCAGGCCAGCAAAGCGGGCCTCCGTCATCTGATAATAGTGCTCGTGCCGCCAGAGCGTGTCGTCGGCATCAAAGCCGATGGTGGTGAGCGACGCGGACGGGACGGACATCTTCAGGCATTCTCCCCGGCTTACCGGAACGATTGTTGCCATGGGGCGGCCACGATAGCTCAGCTCACTTTCGCGGTGCACGGCTTCGCAAAGACGAGCCGGGACTACCATGGTAAGCGGCGCGTTACCTCCGTTCGCGCATGAGGCCGGTACCCTTTAACCCGTTGTTCTCGATCCGCAGACTATCGCTGGTTGCATGACCGCCCAAGCCAGCGCCGCCGCCGGAATAGAGGATCCCGGGCGCAAACTCGTCGGTGTGCTGGTCGCGCGCCGCCAGCAGATTGGCGTCCGCCTCGGGCTCTGCTTCCTGATCGCTCTCATCTTCCAATCGCTGAGCGGTATTGGCCCGGCGCTGGGCTGGGTTGCCAGCTACACATTTATTCAGATCGCCGAGCAATTCCTGTTTCGTGACGTCACCACGGCCACCCGCCTGGGGACGGCGCGACGGATCGCATTTGTCGCCGCGATGATCGTCAGCAACGTCGCCTTCGCGGCCTTTGGCATCGCCGAGGCGGTCGGCGCCGGTACCTGGGGTCTCTTGTGCGCCGGACTGCTCTGGTCGGGTGCGATTCTCAACGGCGCCATGGTCAGTGGTGACTCCAGGGTTGCGCTGATGGCGTCGATCCTGCCGCCGTTCCTGTTCTTCCTCGCCATGCCGGCCCTGGTCGTCAAGAATGGCGGCACACTCGAGATCGGAACGGCAATCCTTGCCGGGGGCGCTTTGAACGGCGTCGGAGTCCTCGCCGTCTGGTCGGCGACACGGCGCCTGTTTGTCGGCGCGGCCCGCGAACCCGAAACGGCGCGGCGCGCCCTGATCGATCCCGCGACCGGCCTTCGCAACCGCAATGCCTTGCAGCAGCATATTGCGACGCTGGAGGCCGCCGGGCGCGACGACGTTGTTGTTGCGGCGATCGGGATCGACCGCTTTGACCAGCTTCCGGCGCGCTTGGCCACGAAGTTTTTTTCGTCCGGCTCTCACAGCGATACGGAGAAAGCTCGGGCCACGCTCGCCGCGCTGTCTGCGACGGTGCTGCCGGCGATGGAAGTACGCAGACTGATAGACCGCGACGACCGCTCCGACGCAGAGGTGGTGGCTGAGCGGGCAAGAGGCACTCTGGTCCTGACACGCCGGAACTTGGAATCTTACCTTTTTAATGACGAGATAATTCGTCTGCTCTGCCGCGACGCAGCCAAGTCAGAGGTCGCCGATCAAATTATTTCGACGAGAACGCAACTCATTGCGTCGAAGGGCGGTAACGCTGACGACTTCAAATATGTTGCTGGCGAAACGTACGTCGCTTGTAAACGCCTTCTGCAGCTCACCAATCCGGGCAACGGCGCGAAGGCTTTCATGCGCGACAAGTTAGCGCCGCTTGTGTCACCCGGGACAGAGACGTTTAAGCAGCTTCACGAGGACATTTTCGAGTTTGCGTAAAGTAGGCCTCGCAGGGCGAGAGACCCTTCGACCAACGGGTGTTCGTCGGCGACGGTCGCGACGATGGTAGGCAAATGGAGCGAAACAGTTGGATCCCCTTGTTTTTTTCCAACCGGAGTCATTGGATAAGCTCTGGACGAACATAAGGCCAGCGATTGGAACATCACCAGCCCCACAGCACACGCGGAACCCGCGCAAGTTCAAACGTGATCCCGATGTAGGCAATCAGCTTCACAAGCTGTTGCGCCACCTACGTACGCTTTTGAGGCTGAGCGGACGTCGCGAGCAGCGCCAAGTGCCGACAATGATCGCTGCCACACGTTAGGGGTCTTTTGCAGGCGGTGCGAAAGTTCGCCGCGTATCGCCTACCCCTCCCGAACTCACTCGGGCAAGCCTACCTTCCGTAGCGGGGCAGCAATCATCGCCAGCACTTAAACGATTTGTCGCTCAGCTCGAGAATGACACTTATCGATCGAACCGGGAAAGCGAGTTATCGCGCGGGCCGTCTATCGATCGGAGGGATCCACGCATGCACCGTCGTTAACCTGTCGATCTCGCTTAACCGTACTCCTCAAATCGCCTTCACGATGGTGCCGGTTTCTGGCTTGGTGGCGCGGGTTTTTCCCCGGTAGCTCAGTTGGTAGAGCGCACGGTTGTTTCCCGTTCGGTCGTTGGTTCGAGTCCAGCCCGGGGAGCCATTCTGTAGGCGGACACATGAAGCAGATCGGTCAGGAAATTGAGCCGGCTCCGCATGGCTCCCGGGGCACCGCCGGCTCGCGAGCCGGCGAACGCGTGATCCGTGGGTCTTCACCGCGCGAGAGCAGGGGCACGGCGGTCATCGTCGCGACACGCGGGCGTCCGGCAATCGTCAGGAATCTCGTGCAACAGCTGGCGTATCAAAGCGAGCCGCCGGAGCATGTTTTCGTTATCGCCTCGAAGGCCGACGACATCGTCGACGTCGACGGGCCCGCGGACAATCTAACCGTCGTCGTCGGCCGCACTGGGTCCGCTCTCCAGCGCAACGACGGCCTGACCCTAGCAGGCGGCGGATTTTCCTACATCGTTTTCTTCGACGACGATTTCGTGCCGTCTCGCTACTGGCTTGAGCACATGAGCGAGTTGTTCGAGGCGAGGCCCGATATCGCAGGGCTGACGGGCGCCGTGCTGGCCGATGGGACGACCACTGCCGGAATCCAGCCGGAGGAAGCGCGGGCGCTCACGGAAGAGCGCGATTCGCGTCCGGCGTACGCTGGCATCATCCGGGAAAGCCGCGACTATGGCAGAAATGCCGGCTGCAACATGGCCTTCCGGTATTCGGCGATACGCAACGAGACGTTCGACGAACGCCTGCCGCTGTACGCCTGGCTCGAGGACGCGGATTTCCGCGGCCGGGTGGAGCGGCACGGCCGCGTGGTGCATTCCGACGCGCTCTGGGGCGTTCACCTCGGACACAAACAGGGACGCAGTCGCGGCGTGCAGCTCGGCTATTCGCAGATTGCCAACGCGGTGTACCTAACGCGGAAAGGCACCGTGCCGGGACGCTACCTCGCCAAACTGGCGGCCAAGAATCTGATCAGCAATAGCGTGCGCTCGCTGCGACCTGAACAGTTCGTCGATCGCCGCGGGCGTTTGCTCGGAAATCTCATTGCGATCAGCGATTTCCTTCGCGGACGTATCGCGCCCGAGCGCGTCTTGAGCCTGTAATCAGAAATCCGATCGTTACCGTAGCCGCAGTTTGGAGCAGTCGTTTGACGGTGAGCACATTGGACGCATCCGTCGACCAAGCTGTGGCGAACGATCACGTCCCGGCGCGGACATCGGACGGCCCGCTGCGCCGCGTCATCCTGGGCGCGGCGCAGGTCTTTGCGATACGCGTCGCCGGCGCCGGGCTCGCCTATGCCTCCATGATCTTTCTGGCGCGCTCGCTGGGCGCGTTCGAGTTCGGCATCTACGCCTATGTCTTCGTGATCGTGGGTCTCCTCGGTCTTGCGCTTTCGTTCGGGTTCAATTCGTCGAGCCTCCGCTTCGTGCCCGACTATCTGGCGCGCAGAAAATTCCGCCGCTTGAGGGGCTTCCTAACGCAGAGCTACCTGATCGTGTTGAGCCTCAGCACGCTTGGTGCGCTGATCGGTGGCGCCCTGGTTTTTGCCTTTCGCGGCGTCATCGACCCCGACTATGCCGTGCCGTTGCTCGTCGGGCTGGCGTGTGTGCCGTTCTGGACGCTGCTGGCGCAATTCGAGTCGACGGCGCGCGCATTCGGCTGGATGCATGCGGCGTACATCCCGGGCTACATCCTGCGACCGCTTCTGCTGATGGGCTTCGTAGCGGGACTGGTCTGGCTCGGCGAGCCCACCGCGGTCTTGGCCCTTTGGGCCATGACTGGGGCCTGCGCTGTCGCCGCGCTTGCCCAGGGTGTTATCGTCTATTTCGGTGTTCGCGGGCGGGTGCCGAAAGTTAGACCTGCCTTCCACGCCAGCCATTGGGGCAGCGTGTCTCTCAGCTTTCTGATGATCGACAGCTTCCGCATGCTGCTCGACAACAGCGACGTGCTCGTGATCGGCAGATTGCTCGATCCGCACAGCATTGCGCTCTATTACGCTGCGATCCGCACGGGCGGACTGGTCGCTTTCGTTTCCTTCGCGACAATTGCTATGGCGGTACCCAAGTCCGCCGAAATTTATGTCACTGGTACGCTGCAGGATCTGCAGAAGTTCGTCTCAAGTGTCATCCAGTTCATGTTCTGGCCTTCGCTGGCGACAGCCGTCGCCCTCGCGGTCTTTGGCCCGTGGGTGCTGTCGCTGTTCGGAGCCGACTTCGAGATGGGCTATCCTACGATGCTGGTGGTCCTGACCGGCCTGGTGCTGCGCTCCGCCACGGGTCCCGTCGAGTACCTGCTCAACATGACGGGTCATCATCGCGACACGGTGGTTGTCTATGCGTTCGCTGCCATGGCCAACATCGGCTTGAATTTCCTACTCATCCCGATTTTCGGAATACAGGGCGCGGCCATCTCGACCTACACCGCGATGCTGAGCGCGAATCTCGTCCTCTATATCCTTGTGCGGAGACGACTCGGCCTAAACGCCTTCGTGCTGCCGATTGGCCGCGGGAATCGCTACGGTGGCTTCCACTGAGCGACTACGGCCAGGTGGCGGATGGATTGCATCACATCCGCTCGCCGACCACCGGCGCGAAACAACGACTGAACGTTCGCAAGACCCGCCGCTAGCGGGGAAAATAATCTTCGCAGCAGGGAAAATTACTGCGATCGTTTCGCGAAGCAGGGAATTTTCACTGCTGCCCAGCAACACAAGCCGTGGTAGGCAATCAGCTGCATAAGCTGTTGCGCTACCTACGTCCGCTTTTGGACCCAAAGCGGACCAGCGATCGGTGGATATGCTGACCTCTGGTCCCGTGGTCAGGGACGGCAATGTCAAACCAAGATCACGAACCGCTCGGTCGTTGCCGCGTGTGCGGGCGAAGTCCCTTCGTTGCGTGAGGCTTGAAAGACTTGCACGCTCACCTCGCGGCCCGATGGAGGCCTCGCCTGGACTCGAACCAGGATAAGCGGACATGCAATCCGCCACGTAGCCATTCCGTCACGAGGCCGTGATCGCGATGGTCGTTGAACCCTGGACGCCAATCAACGGTTTGTTGCGACCAGACTTAACGCCGCGAACACACCGATAAAAGCGAGCGTCATGACGGGCGACGCTCGACAGTGATCGGAACAGCGCCGTTACGCTGGATTCGCAAACCAGTGCGGTGTCGTTGGATTGGTCAAGGAAGACGCTCAGACAGATCGCCGCAGCATCACCGAGCGACCTCAGCCGTGGATTTGGCCATTGAAGTCCGCATCGCAGACGCAACGCGTCTGGTCAGCACCCGGTAAAGCGTCAGCGGCAGTTCGAGCATGCCGGGGAGAGGATCGTCCCAGGCGAAGGCGGCGAAGACCATCGGCAGACGCAATGACTGCACGTAGGTGGATGGAGCGAGGCTGCCGGCCGCGATGTGCTGAAAGGCGGCCACAAGGTCACGCGCAAGATGCATCCACGTCACGCCCGCACTGCCGCGGATGGTGGGTGCGCCGTTTCCCGCAGCGGCATGCATGAGGAGATATGGAAAATCGACCCCGGCGACCTCGCCGAGAGCCATCCACGTCCATGGCCGCGCATTAAAGTCGAGCAGCTTGTACGAGTTGTCTCGCTCGTCAAACTTGAATTCGATTTCAGCGATGCCGCTGTAGCTGAGTGATGCGAGGTATCGGCAGGCGGCATTCTCGACCGCACTGTTGACGACTGTCTCGACGAATGTGCTGGTGAAACCAAATTCGATCGGAAACTGCCGGGCACGCCGCGCTACAAGCGACGCGATCGGGGCTCCTCGATCCCAAACCCCCGCGTAGGAGAATTGATTGCGGCCCGTTCCGGGGACGAATTCCTGGAGAATAATCGCGTCATGACCAACCAGGGCCACTGCCTCGTCGTAGCGCGACAATAGCTCACCAGCGTCCCCAACTTTCCAGCCCTTGGAAATCGTGAAGGCGTTAGCCTGCTCGCGAACCGCCGGCTTGAGGACGATGGGAAAGCGACAAGCGAGTTTTGCGACCGCGTCGCGATCCCGCGGGTGATAAGTTGCCGGATAGTCGATTCCGATGGAACCGGCGTGCTGGTAGGTCAGGTTTTTGTTGTAGGCAAATTGCGTGATGGACCAAGGTGGAGTCGTCACGCGAAAAATCTTGGAAAGCTCGGCGTGATGTTGGGCCACTCGCCGAACTTCCGCGTCGCCGCCAGCGAAGAGAACCCATCCATCGAGATTATAAAGATGGGCGAGGTCGAGAAGATAGGCGATGGCATCTTTCTGGTCCGGCCCGTCCCACCTCAGAAAGCGCTTGGTATAACGGGATAGGGCGGCAAGCGGGTGGTCGTGGGTCACGAACCAGACTGGAATTTGCCGACGACCGAGACTGCGGGCGACCGCGAGGCTTCCATGCGCGCCACCCAATACGAGAGCCCCGGGCACATTACCCGGCCCCGGCGTGGCGCCGCCGCTATGGCGATTCGACAACATCTTTTTGTCTTTGCGGAAGCAATTTCTGCGGCAGCATGGCGACGGTCGCGGGCGGCTGTATGGCGCGTCTTGAACGCAAGGCTCCACTGAGATGGCGCGCGGCGTAGCCCGATCCCGCGACAAAACGCATCAGCGGCCCATAGCTTGCAACCGCGCTTGCTCCGACAAAGTGCAGCCCGCGAACGCTCGTTTCTAGTCCGTTCGACAGCAGCGGAGAGCCGTTGGCACGTTGAATCTGTTGGAGCAGCTCAGGCGGAAATATGCCGAGCTTGGCGATATCAATGTGGTATCCGGTCGCGAGCAGGACGTGATCGAATTCGTCCAAACCGTCGTCGAACTGCAGTGATATGTGCGATCCGGCGGCGCGCGCACCCACGATGTTCCGAGCCGGGCCGATCGTGACGCCTCCGAAGCGGGGCTTCAGCCAGCCTGTAGCGGCAGCCCTGAGGCACCGTGCGTTGAGCCACGCTCGAACGCCTGCCGGCATTTGCCAAACCAGGTCGGGAAACTCCGCCACCCAATCCAATGGGAAAGGTCCGACACCGGATTTCGCCGCCAGGATTTCTCGCGACCGCCAAATCGACGCCTTGCGCTGGTCTGTATCGGGGGATCCGGCTCCGAGCCAATGGATATTGCCGCGGGTGATCAGTTCGACGTCCGCTTCGGCGTCGTTCAGGAGCGCGGCCGATTCACAAGCGCTCTGACCGCGCCCGATCACCGCGACGCGCTTGCCGCGAAACGTGCCGAGATCATCATGATCGCACGTGTGACTGACAAGATCCACCGGCAGTCCTGCGAACTGGGCAGGCCGGAATTCCTGTTTTGCGAGGCCGGTCGCCACGACGACGTGCTCGGCAGTTACCCGGTCTCCGTCGTCGAGCCACAGACTGAACCGTTCACCCACTCGCTCGATGCGATCGACTTTCCGTTTGTCGAGATCGGCAACGGCATGGGACTGAAACCATTCGCCATACGCGACAAAGTCTTCGAACGGCATGGGGTAGATCAGCTTCATCCCGCGGCTGTTCGCATAGCATTGCAGCGACAAGAGGCCGCCCGGATCTGCGACATCGCTCGCCGTCAGGGACGATCGCAGCCTCATACCTTTGGGCATGTGCCGCCGCCAGAACGACATCGCCTCACCGAAGACGTGCGTGTCGATTCTTGCGCCCTTGAGATGCGCGGCAACGGCGAGCCCGTAGGGCCCGGCGCCCACAACGGCAACTTCACAATCAGCCTTCGGATTTGCGTGCATGCTGGTTCCCGCCGACGTGCCGGACCCTCGCGTTTCCGGCTTCGCAAGATGCGCACTGTAGGCCCCCGCCGCTTGTCTCGCTCGGCGAAGTTCCCGTTAGGCTTACTTCGTCACGATTCCGGTCGTCGGCAGCCCCGCTGACGCAGCGCCGCCAACGCACACAAGGCGCGCGCAGTCGACTGCGAATGCGGTGCCTCAGGTACGGCCGTTGCTGGATCATCTGGCTGTCACCGAGCGCGCTGCGCTGCGTGGTGATCTCGCCTAGCTGGCTTTCCTCTCGACAGACTTCCGTTTGTGGCGCAAAGCGGAAGTACCTTCGACCCTGATCGACGTCCGCTTCTGACCCATTTCAGAAGTCGGCCCTAACCGAGAGCGCGCCGCCCTGGTTTGATATTTCGGGCTGAAATAGCCGACTAAGGGACATCATTTGACCGGCGAGCGGGTGGAACGGCGGTTAGCCTCTCGAACCCGGAGTAAGAGGCTCATGCGCGCATAGGTTCTCAAGCATTACGGCGGCCCTGGATGTCCCAGCACCTACGCCGGGGTCACGCGATATTCTCGTTGTCGTGCGCGCTGCGGACCGCTCTCGGACTCGCTCTCGAATTCGGCAGCAACTCCCGCCAGAACATTGGGATCGGCCCCGGTCGCCATCAGAAAATTAAAGCTTTGACCTAGCACCTCTTTCCGGTCGTATCCGGTCAGAGAGAGAAAGCTGTCATTGGCAAAAATGATCGGATTGCCGGCTTCCCGAGCGTCGGTAAAGATCATCGGCATGCGCGTCGTTTCAGCGGCGACGACGAACGGGCCAAGGTCTTCTCGAAAGCCCTCGACTTCGGCTTCGGCGGTCTTCTGCTCTTCAGACTTGGTCGTTATCTTCGGCATTGCGCGGCTCAACCCTGCATCTTCAGCATGCTCAGCTCGCCGACATCCACGCCTTGTAGGTTCGGCAGCCCGCACGGCAGGGCCGCGCGGGCTTCACACTCTCGATTGACGCGTCCAGATTTACTTTCTGAGCGCCTTGTCGGCTGCCTTTTCGACAG
>DATCBY010000009.1:0-57333 GCA_036511595.1 Bauldia sp. | reverse complement strand
GCCCCGCTCCGGCAACAATGAATTGAGAATGCGCCATTCCGCGTCCGTCAGATCGCCCCGACTCAATGCTGCCTCCTTCAGAAAGGAAGCCTTGAATCAAAACTCGGGTCTCCCGTCAAAAACCGTCAACACGGCCTAGTCGTCGACGCGCTAAGGTATCGCCGGTGACATTGGAACTGGTCTTTGTTGCAACGTCCTGCGGAACCATCCGCAACAAACCAACGTTATGCGGCAACGGAGGGCAACCGCCAGGAGAGAACCACCATGCCCCGCAAATATTCGAAAGCCGCGTCGAAGAAGGTCGAGAAGGTGATGGACGAGATGAAGCACGGCACGCTGAAGAGCGGTCGTAGCGGCAAGAAGGTCACCAGCCGCAAGCAGGCGATCGCCATCGGCCTTTCCGAGGCGCGCCGTGCCGGCAAGAGAGTGCCGGCGAAGAAGACCACGCGGGCGAAGCGCTAGGCGCGCTTGCGGGCGCCGTTGGCGGGTTTGATCGGCGCCTTCGGGCTGCCGGTCCCGGCGAGTTTGGCGCAGAGTTCCTCGAGATTGCGCACCACCAGCTTGACCCGCGCTTCGGTCTTCGGGCTCTCCGACCATACGTAATCGAAGGCTTTCATCGCCGCGACAATGCGCGGGTCTTCAATGGCGATCAACGTCGTGCCGTTGATCTCCATCATTTTCAGGTCAGGCATCATGTGTCCTCCCGCCGCGAGCGGCGCCCCTCAGCCCAATCGTCCTACGAACGCCGCTCGCCTACAACTGTACCAATGGTTGTCGACCGAACTAATTGCCCGGTGATGCTACCGGGCATCACCCGCGGCGGTTTTTGGCCTTGACGGAGTGCCGCTACGCCGGCGCCCGGCGCAAGAGACGGAACGCCCGTCCGTCGATCGCCGCCAAACCCAGCGCGATGGCGCCCATGCCGATGAAGTCGTTGGCGTCGAGGCGCTCCCCCAGGACAAGGGCGCCGAGCAGTATCGCCGTCACCGGTATGAGCAGCGTTACCAGCATCAGGTTGACCGAGCCTGCCGCGGCGAGCAACCGGTAGTAGATGATGTAGGCGAGGCACGTCGACACCACGCCGAGGCCGAGGAGGGCGGCGAAGACCTCCGCGCCGGGCAAGGGCAGCAGCCACGGCCGCTCGATGAGGAGGGCGATCGGCACCATCATCACCGCCGATGCCGTGAGCTGGCCCGTCGCGCTGGCCAGCGGCGCCAGCCCGCGCCGCGAGAAGCGCCGGCCATAGACCACCGAGAAGGCATAGCTCACCGAAGCGCCGAGCACCGCGATCTCGGGCAAGAGATGCGCGCCTGCCTTGGCGAGGACGTCGCCGCCGATCATGACGATGACGCCGAGAAAGCCGACGACGATGCCGCCGACGCGCAGCGGCGTCATCCGCTCGTCGTTGGTGAGGTAGTGAGCGACGATGACCGTGAAGAGCGGCGTCGTGGCGTTGAGGACCGAGGTCAGGCCGCTCGGGATGGTGCCCTGTCCCCACACGATCAGGCTGAACGGGATGACGTTGTTGAGGATGCCCATCACCGCAAACGACTGCCAGTTGGCGCGATCGCCGGGCAGCCGGCCGCCGGTCAGGCGGAGCGCCAGCGCCAGGAACGCCGCGCCGAGCACGACGCGCGCCGCCACGATGGTGAACGGCGGCAGCGCGGTTATTGCGACGGCGTTGAAGAAATAGGAGCCGCCCCAGAGCAGCGACAGGACGAGCAGCAGACCCCATTCGGTGGGGGTCATGGTGTGGTTGACGGTCGCCGGCACTTAGCGGAGCCTCCCAGGCGGAGAAGCTGACCTAGCACAGGCCCGCGCCGGCGCATTCCGTTTCTTGCATCTCTCGTCGGGTCGTAGCCATTAAGGCTTTGGCTGACCTGCCGCATTTGCTACGGTGCAAAGCAGCAATTCTTTCCGGAGCGGCGGCGATTGTGAGATGACGGTGCAGCGTCCCATCCAGGTTCCGGAGCGGAACGCCCCCGGCATCGCCCGCGCGCTGCCCGTTCTCCGGCAGCGCTTCGGCGATCGCTTCTCCGTTTCCGTGTCGATCCGCGCCCAGCACGGCCAGCAGACGACGTGGCTGCCGAGCGAGCCTCCCGACGCCGTGGTTTTCCCGCTGACGACCGCCGAGGTCGTCGAGGTCGTGCGCGTCTGCGGCGAGCATCGCGTGCCGGTCATTCCCTTCGGCGTCGGCACCTCGCTCGAAGGCCACGTCAACGCGCCTTTCGGCGGCGTGTGCATCGATCTCGGCCGCATGAACCAGGTGGTCGCTGTCCATGCCGAGGATCTTGATTGCGTCGTGCAGCCGGGCGTCACCCGCAAGCAGTTCAACGAGTATCTTCGCGGGCAGGGGCTCTTCTTCCCGATCGACCCCGGCGCCGATGCCAGTCTCGGCGGAATGGCCGGCACCCGCGCCTCCGGCACCAACGCGGTCCGCTACGGCACGATGCGCGACAACGTCGTCAACCTGACCGCCGTCATGGCCGATGGCGCGGTGGTGAAGACCGGCAACCGGGCGAAGAAATCCTCCGCCGGCTACGATCTCACCCGTCTCCTCGTAGGCTCCGAGGGAACGCTCGGCGTCATCACGGAGCTTACACTTCGCCTGCAGGGCATTCCCGAAGCGATCGCCGGGGGCGTGGTGGCGTTTGCTTCGGTGGAGGGCGCCTGCAACGCCACAATCCTGACAATCCAGAGCGGCATCCCGGTTGCCCGCATTGAGCTGCTCGATGTCCCGATGGTCAAGGCAAGCAACCTTTACTCGAAGCTGCAACTGCCCGAGACGCCGACGCTTTTCGTCGAATTTCACGGCAGCGAAGCATCGGTGCGCGAGCAATCTACGCAGTTCGGCGAGATCGCGCGCGAATGCGGCGGCGGCGAGTTCGTGTGGGCGGTGAAGCCCGAGGAACGCACGCGGCTGTGGCAGGCGCGTCACGATTCCTATTGGGCCGCCCAGACGCTGCGCCCCGGCGCCAAGGTGGTTGCGACTGATGTGTGCGTACCGATATCGCGGCTGGCCGAGTGCGTGACCGAGACAGCGGCGGACATCGAGGCTACCGGGCTGATCGCCCCCATCGTCGGCCACGTCGGCGACGGCAACTTCCATCTGACCATTCTCGCCGACCCCAATGACACAGCCGAGCACGCCCGCATCGACGACTTCATCGGCCGGCTCAATCTCCGCGCCATCGCTATGGAAGGCACCTGCACCGGCGAGCACGGGGTTGGCCAGGGCAAGATGAAATACCTCAAGCGCGAGCACGGGACCGGCCTCGCAGTCATGCGGGCGATCAAGCAGGCGCTCGACCCGCGGGGCATCATGAATCCCGGCAAAATCGTCGCGCCGCCATGACGATGACCGGAGGGTTCTCGGCGCGACCCACCGCGCGCGCTAACGACGGGCGGAGGCACTACTGAACCGCCTCTACCTGATCGTCGGCGGCGCGATCGTCGCGCTGCTGTTTGCGGCACTGGTCGTGCCGTGGTTCGTCGACTGGAACAACTACAAGGCCGGTTTCGAGCAGCAGGCTTCGCGCATTCTCGGCCAGCCGGTGCACGTCGCCGGCACTGCCCATGTCGCCATTCTGCCGTCGCCTTCGCTGACCTTCACCAACGTCGAGGTCGGCGATCCACGGGCGCCGCTGATGACCGTCGCTCGCTTCGCCGTCACGCTGGAGCTGGTGCCGCTGCTGCAGGGCGAGATTCATGTTTCGGCGATGACGCTCGATGAACCGAAAGTCCGCGTCACGGCCGCCGCCGATGGTTCTATCGACTGGATGCGGCGTCGCGCCCCCGGCGAGGCGATCGCGCCCGACAAGGTCGTCCTGGCAGACGTCGAGATCAAGAACGGGACATTCCAGTATGACGACACGTCGACAGGGGTGGCGCTGTCGTTCGGCGGTATCACGGCTACCGTCTCTGCGAGTTCGCTGGCGGGTCCGTGGCGCCTCGATGGCAGCTACGGAGACGATGGACGGACGGTGCCTTTCCGGTTCTCGACCGGCAGGCAGCTAGAGGATGGCACCATCCGGGTAAAAGGCGATGTCAGCCCGGCGGAGGTGCCGGTCGCCGTGTCGGTCGACGGTGTGCTCGCCGCCGCTGCGGCAACCGGGCTCAGCTACGCCGGCACCTATCAGCTCAACGGGCTGGCGGATGCGACCAGGCCCGCATCGGACGCCAATGCGACGGATGCGGCCAAGCCCGATGCCGGCAAGAGCTCAGGCTTCCACAGCGAAGGCAGCTTCGCGCTGACCCGCCAACGCATCGTCATCGACAAGGCGGTCGTGGCGGCTGGCCCCGTGGATCGGCCGACTAGCGTCGCCGGCTCGCTGACCCTCAATTTCGGCAAGCAGCCCTCGTTCGAGGCCGTTGCCGAGGCGCGACAGCTGGACCTCGATCGCACGTTCGGGGGTGGACCGGCCGCTCCCGTCAACGTCGCCGCGGCCGTCCGGTACGTTTTCGCTGCGGTCCAGGGCCTCACGCTGCCCGCCGTTCCCGGGCGGATCGCCATCAGCGTTCCGGCGATCGTCGTGGGCGGTTCGGTAGTGCAGGGCATTTCCTTCACCGCCTCTACCGACGCCGGCGGCTGGCGCATTGGCGGCTTCCGGGCCGACCTTCCCGGACAGGCGACTATCTCCGCCGATGGCACTTTGACTATCAGGCGCCAGATCGGCTTTGCCGGCGCGGTGCATCTCGCCGTCGCCCAGCCGGCGGCGTTCGCGGCGTGGTGGCGCGGTGCCGCCCGGCCGGCTTCCGGTGAGCCGCTTGCCTCGTTCGACGTTTCCGGCGACGCCGTCATCGGTGCTGACCGCATATCGGTCGACGATGTCAACGCGCGTATCGGCGACGCCACGGTCACCGGCAGCTTTGCGTGGGGCGCGGGCCATGAAGGAGGTCGCGAATTCAGCACCGACCTCAAGGCCGATCGCATCGATCTCGATCAGATGAAGGCTTTGGCCACGCTTCTGCTCGGCTCCGAGCCGAGCGCCGCCGTCGCTCTTGCCGACAGTTTCTCCGTGCGCCTCGCCGCCGGCACCCTCCAGTATGACAACGTCACCGCCGGCGACGTCCTGATCGACGCCGACTACAAAGACGATGTGCTGCGCGTGGTGCAGTTCGGCGTCGGCAATCTGGGCGGCGCCAGCTTCAGGGTCACGGGTGGCCGCATCGATGGCCTGAAGTCGCCGAGCCCGCGCGGGCGTCTGGACATCCGGCTCGAGGCGACGACCTTCGACGGGCTGGCACGCATTGTCGGCAAGTTCGCCCCCGACAGCGGCATCGCGGACTGGCTGACCCGCAATGGCGCCGCCCTTGGCCCCGCATTCGCCAACGTCCGCATTCTTGCTCCGCCGAAGGACGGCGCGGCCGGTTACGGCGTGACGCTCGACGGGGTCGCCGGCCCGACGACCTTTGTCGCCGGCCTGCAGGTGGTGGCAAACACCACGGAGTGGCGCCAGAGCGCCGGCAAGCTTTCGGTGGTTCTCGATTCTCCAGACAGCGCGTCGCTGGCGCGCCAGTTCGGCCTCGCGGCCACCGCGCCTGGCGCGGACAGTGGTGCCCACGTCGAGATCGATGCCGACGGTGCGCCCGAGCGCGGTCTTGCGACGACGGTCAGGGCGGATTTTGCGGGTCTCTTCGCTGCCGCGTCCGGCAAGCTCGTTATCGGCGCCGCCTGGAATCCATCGTTCACCGGCACGCTCGCGGCGACTTCTGACGATCTTGCGCCGGTCGCGTCGATGGCTGGCCTCGGCATCCCGGGCGCGGTCGGCGCGAAGCTGGACCTCAAGGGCGCCCTGTCGGCGGATACGTCCGGCCTGGCGGTGACGTGGACACATGGCAGCGTTGCCGATCGTGCCGTTGGCGGCTCGGTGAAGGTGTCGCCGGCGCCCACCGGCTGGCGGCTGGACGGCGATCTGGCGGTCGATGCGGCCGATCTCGGCTGGTTGACTGCGCTCAGCCTCGGTTCGGCCCCGCAGCCGACGGACGACCCCAAGGCGCCATGGTCGAAGAATCTGTTCACGCCCCCGACCTACGGACAACTCAGCGGCAAGCTCGCGGTCACCGCCGATCGCCTGTCCGTGGGCGGTCTCGTCGTCGCTGCGCCAAAGCTCGCCCTGACGATCCAGCCGCAGCGTCTCGACCTTGACATGACGGGCGGCACACTTGCCGGCGGCAGCGCCAGCGGCGGCATCTCTGTCCAGAACGTCGATGGCAACGCCAACCTCACCGGGCAGGTCAACGTCACCGGTGCGGCACTGGAGACATTCCTGTGGCAAAGCGACGGGCAGCCGGTTGCGACCGGCACGTTCGACCTATCCTCGAATTTCGAGGCGACCGGGCGCTCCCCGTCTGCACTGATCGCCAACATGACCGGTGGTGGCACCGTCTCCATTCACAACGGCCGGGCGCGCTTCGTCAATCCAAACGCCGCGACGGCGATCGTGCGCGTTGCCGATCTCGGTGAGCAGTACGGCGACGAGGCGCTCAAGACGACGGTCACGGATCAGCTCGACGCCGACTCGCTGGCGTTCGCCGATGCCGGTGGCGCTTTTGCCATCGCCGGGGGGACCGCCCGCCTCGACGATCTCACCGTCCACGGCCCCAACTCCACCCTTCAGGGCGATACCGCCATCGACCTTGGCGCGCTGTCTCTCGACAGCGACTGGACGCTTGCCTTCGACATCGGCGAAGCCGACGGCATCCCGCCGAAGATCGGCATCGCCTTTCGTGGTCCGCTGGCGGCCCCGACGCGGACCATCGACGCCATACCGCTCTCCTCCTATCTCAGCACGCGGCAGGCGGCGCGCATGCTGCAGATCATCGCCATGGAGGACGCGGATCACCTGGAGCGCGAACGCTTCTCGCGCGAGATACTCAAGTTCCGTCAGGATGCGGCGCGTGCCGAACGCGAAAAGAGAGAGGCAACGGCGGCGGCCGCCAGCGCCACCGTCGCCGCAAGCACCGCCCATGATCGCGCCAGTGCGGCTGCCGCCGCGCTTGCAACGGTCGTGCAGAACGACGCCGTCGCATCGGCCGCCGAGGCAAAAGCGGCGACGGCTGTCTCCGATGCCCGCGCTGTTGCCGCCGTCGCTGCCGCGGCGGCGACGAGCGCCGGCGCGGAGGCGGACGCCGCCGACGCACGCCTGAGCGCCGCCGTCGCGGCTGAGAGCGCCGCGAAGGATGCTGCCGGCAAGGCGGCGGACGCGCCGGCCGATGCCCCGATGGTCGACGGCCAACAATCCGCGGCAAGCCAGACCACCGACACCGCCACGGCCCCGCAGCAGACCGGGGCGGCGAGGGCGGCCGCCGCCACCGACGCTGCTGCCGCCCGTTCTCGCGCCGACGTGGCCAGGACCGCAGAGAAGACTGCCGCCGCCGCACTGGCTGCTGCCACCAAGGTCCATGACGCGGCTGCGGCTGCGGCGGAGGGCGCTCATGCCGCGCGTCTGACCGACGCCGCCGCTGCCGAAGATGCGGATGATGCCGCCGAAAAGGCTGACGCCGCGGCGGCTGCTGCCGCGGATCAGGCGCGTCAGCGCGACACCGACGCCGCTGGCATCCCCGATCTGACCGATACCCAGGTGGTCACCGACCCCGGCCCGGTCCTGACGCCGATCACGGGTCCGGGCCTCGCCGCCGTTCCGTTGCCGCGCCTGAAGCCGTCCAGGCCGGCGCGGGCGCTGCAGTAGCCTCAGCCGCTCAGCCGCGTACAGCCGCGCCCTTGCGGTACCAGTCGAGAATGGCGACCCGGATGGTGGCGGAGAGATTGTGGCCGTCGGGACGCCCGCGATCGATGGCTGCTACGACTCCGGCAACACTGAGCCGCCGGGCGGCGGCGATTTCGGCAAGCGCCTCCCAGAACGGGTCTTCCAGCGAGATGCTGGTGCGGTGGCCGGCGACCGTCAGCGAGCGCTTGCTCATTCGGGCTTGTCGTCCGAATCCCGGCGATGGGCGGCGAGCGTTCGCTCGGTCCGCTCGCGCTCGGCCGCCTCCGCCAGCTTCTGGGTCTTGCTGCGTCCGAAGAGGCGCCGCTTCTCCGCCGCAGTCTGTTCACGCCCGGCGCGTGCTTTCGCCTTGCGGGCAATGCGAAGGTTGATGATCTCGGCCATGCTGGCCTGCCGTCGACCTACTTCGGTCCGAGCATGTCTTCCGGCCGGACGATCCGGTCGAAATCCTCGCCCGTCACGTAGCCGAGGCGAAGCGCTTCGTCGCGCAGCGTCGTGCCGCGCTTGTGCGCCGCCTTGGCAATTTCCGCCGCCTTGTCGTAGCCGATGGTCGGCGCCAGCGCGGTCACCAGCATCAGGGAACGCTGCATCAGCGCCTTGATGTGTTCCTCGTTGGCCTTGATGCCCACGACGCAACGCTCCGTGAAGCTCGCCGCGGCATCCGCCAGCAGCCGTACCGACTGCAGGAAATTGTACGCCATCACCGGATTGTAGACGTTGAGCTCGAAGTGCCCCTGACTGCCCGCGAAGGTGATGGCGGCGTTGTTGCCGAAGACCTGAACGCAAACCTGAGTCAGCGCCTCGCACTGGGTCGGGTTGACCTTGCCCGGCATGATCGACGAACCCGGCTCGTTCTCTGGCAGCAGCAACTCACCGAGGCCGGAACGCGGACCCGAACCGAGCAGCCGGATGTCGTTGGCGATCTTGAAGAGGCTGGCCGCCACCGTGTTGAGCGCCCCGTGCGAGAAGACCATCGCGTCGTGGGCGGCGAGCGCCTCGAACTTGTTGGGCGCCGAGGTGAAGGGCATGCGGGTGAGCGCGGCGACGCGGTCGGCGAAACGCTCCGCAAATCCCGGCGGAGCGTTCAGCCCGGTGCCGACGGCGGTGCCGCCCTGGGCAAGCTGCATCAGCTTCGGCATGGTCTGCTCGACACGCTCGATGCCGTTCTCGACTTGCTGCGTGTAGCCCGAGAATTCCTGGCCGAGCGTGAGGGGCGTAGCGTCCTGCGTATGCGTGCGGCCGATCTTGATGATGTGCGCCCACTCCATTGCCTTGTCGTTGAGGGCGTTCCGCAGCATCTGCAGCGACGGGATCAGGCGGTGGCGGATTTCCTCCGATGCGGCGACGTGCATGGCCGTCGGATAGGTATCGTTCGACGACTGGCTCATGTTGACGTGATCGTTCGGATGCACCGGCGTCTTCGAGCCGATGACGCCGCGAAGCATCTCGATGGCGCGGTTGGCGATCACCTCGTTGGCATTCATGTTCGATTGGGTGCCGGACCCGGTCTGCCAGACAACCAGCGGAAAGTGCGCGTCAAGCTTGCCCTCGGCGACTTCCTGCGCCGACTTCACAATGGCCTCGCCCACTTTCGGATCGAGCTTGCCGAGGTCCATGTTGACCTCGGCGGCGGCGCGTTTGATGAGGCCGAGCGCACGAATGATCGGCGCCGGCTGTGTCTCGGTGCCGATCGGAAAATTTTCCAGCGATCGCTCGGCCTGCGCCCCCCAGTAGCGTTCGGCGGGCACTTCGATCGGCCCGAACGAATCCGTCTCGGTGCGGGTCTTCTTCTTGGCGTCCATTCTATTTCTTCCGGAAGGCGTCGAGGCTTACCACCTGCGCCTCCGGTGCCGGGCCGTCCGCATCCTCGTCGGCTTCGGCCCCGTCCGCCTTCCGCGTCGGCGGAACGAGGACAACCGGCGGCGTCTCCGGCGCGGTCTCGGCGACCGCCACCGGAGCGGTAATCGGAACGAACTGCAACTGGAAGCCGACCGAAGGATCGGCAAATCCCTTGACCGCGGTGAACGGCACGAACAGGCGTTCCGGCACGCCGTTGAACGACAGCCCGATCTCCAGCGCGTGCTCGGTAACCGCCAGATCCCAGTACTGGTGCTGGATGACGATGGTCATCTCTTCCGGATACTGCGCCAGCAGTCGCGACGAGATGCGCACGCCGGGGGCGGTTGTCGAGAAAGATATGAAGAAATGATGCTCGCCGGGCAGGCCCGTGCGGGCGACCTCGGACAGCACCTTGCGCACGACGCCGCGCAGCGCGTCCTGCGCCAGGATGTCGTATCGGATCAGATCTTCGGCCATCGTTCCTGCCGCGCTTCGTGGCCCCGGATGCCGGAACGGGACCCCGCATCCGCGCCGGCCCCGCCCGAGAATAAGTGGAGGCTTCTGTTGCCAGGTGCCTCCGAACCCCGCCTTTCCGGTGCGAACCGGAAAGGGCTTTAGATGAGGTTACCTAACCGCTTACGCGGCGAGGCGAGCCTCGGCATAGTTGTCATTAGCAACTATAGAATGGCCCGATAACGGCGGTACCATGCCGAGCAAAAACACACCCTTTACGCCCTCGTCGATCCTATTTCGCCCCCGCAGATGGTGGAGGCGCCGGGTACTGCCCCCGGGTCCGTAGGGTTTATTACGATGGCCATTTATCGCCATATCCGGATTGCTCCGGCACCCCGGAATATAGGGATTCGCGGCGCTTGTGCAAAGGGAGCGCCCGATCGCGGCAAAGCCCCGCCATGGTGAGGTTTCGGTGCCTGCTTGCGGACGCCGGTTGCCTGCGCCACCTAGCGCGTGAGCCACTTGCGCAAATGGCGGGCATCGCCCGCGAGGAGCCCACACCTTGGAACTTGGCGTTTACACCTTCGCGGAGATGAGCCCGGACCCGAAGACCGGACGGCGCATCGATCCGGCGCAACGCTTCCGCAATCTCATGGAAGAGGTAGAACTGGCCGATCAGCTCGGCCTCGACGTCTTCGGCATCGGCGAGCACCATCGGCCGGACTTTGCGGTTTCGGCTCCAGCGGTTGCGCTTGCGGCCGCCGCGACGCGCACGAAAAACATCCGTCTGACCAGCGCCGTTACGGTGCTGTCGTCCGACGATCCGGTGCGGGTGTTCGAGGAATTCTCGATGCTCGACCTCATCTCGAACGGCCGCGCCGAGATCATAGCGGGGCGCGGGTCGTTCATCGAGTCGTTCCCGTTATTCGGCTACGACCTTCGCGACTACGACTCGCTGTTCGCCGAGAAACTCGAACTGCTGCTGAAGATTCGCGCCGGCGAGCGCGTAACATGGGCGGGCAAGCATCGTCCGCCGCTGAAGGAGCAGGGCGTCTATCCGCGCCCGGTTCAGAATCCGCTGCCGGTCTGGATCGCCGTCGGCGGCACGCCGGAATCGGTCGTGCGCGCCGGCATCCTCGGCCTGCCGCTCGCTGTCGCCATCATTGGCGGCCAGCCGGCGCATTTCGCCCCGCTTGTCGACCTCTATCGCGACGCCGCCACGCAGGCCGGCCACGGCGCCGCGAAACTTCCCGTCGCCATCAACTCGCATGGCTACGTCGCCGATACGTCGCAGCAGGCCGCGGATGAAGCGTTTCCACCGTTCGCCGAAGCGATGACGCGGATCGGGCGCGAGCGCGGCTGGCCGCCGACCACGCGGGCGCAGTTCGACGCCGGCCTGGCGTTGCGCGGCGCGGCGGTCGTCGGCAGTCCGGAGCAGGTCGTCGAGAAGATTCTCTATCAGCACGGAATCTTCCAGCACGACCGCTTTCTCATCCAGTTCAGCGTCGGCGCGCTGCCGCATGCGCAGCTCATGCATTCCATCGAGTTGTTTGGCACCAGGGTCGCTCCGGCGGTCCGCAAGGCGCTGGCGACGTCGGCAGAGAAGCCGGTTCCGGCCACCGCCTGACGCTCCTGCCGCAATCTGGCGGCAGCCGATGGCAGAGTGATTTTGTTGACACAGTGGGGCGCCATCATTTTGCCGCCGCTTGCAAGAATGTTGCAGTGCACAATGTGTCGGTATAAGAGGCATCCGCAAGCGCCGATGGCGCAGCTCACCGGCAGGCTCGGCCGCCGCTTCGGCTTGCCGGGCGTGGTCAACGGCGCGCTGACCTTCTACCTGACGGTAATGTCGCTGCTGCTCGCACTGACTCTTGCCGGCGTCGACAACGTATTCGTGCTCGCCGGCCTGATGTTCGTATCGTTCGGCGCGATGGGTCTTGTCATTCCGTCGACCGCGGCCCTGGCGCTCGAAAACTATGGGGCCACGGCTGGCACGGCGTCGGCGCTGATGGGAACCTTGCAACTGGTGGTCGGCGTGGCGGTCGTCGGCATCGTCAGCGCATTTTCGACCGGCAAGCCGCTGCCCGTCGTGCTGGCCATGGTCGTCTGCGCGCTGATCGCGTTTCTCATCGGCCGCGCCACGCTTTCCCGCAGCGCCATGCCGTCCGGGGCGGTCCAGCCGGCCGAATAGGCCTGCCGCAGTTGTCGACCGCCGTGGAATCGGATTGAATCGCCCGTATGCGTCAATACCTCGACCTCATGCGCCAGGTGCTCGAGACCGGCGTCCGCAAGACCGACCGCACCGGCACGGGAACGCTGTCGATCTTCGGCCACCAGATGCGTTTCGATCTGGCTGACGGTTTCCCGCTGGTCACCACCAAGAAGGTGCACCTGAAGTCGATCGTCCACGAGCTGCTCTGGTTCCTGTCCGGTGACACCAACGTCCGTTACCTGCAGGACAATGGCGTGCGCATCTGGGACGCTTGGGCGGATGGCGATGGCAATCTCGGGCCGGTCTATGGCGCCGAGTGGCGCTCGTGGCCGACGCCGGAAGGCGGCTCCATCGACCAGATCAAAACGGTGGTCGATCAGATCAGGCGCAACCCGGACTCCCGCCGCCTGATCGTCACCGCGTGGAACCCTGCCGACGTCGACAAGCAGGCGCTGCCGCCCTGTCATTGCCTGTTCCAGTTCTACGTCGCGGATGGAAAGCTCTCCTGCCAGCTTTACCAGCGCTCCGGCGACATCTTCCTTGGCGTGCCGTTCAACATCGCCTCATACGCGCTGCTGACGATGATGATGGCGCACGTCACCGGCCTGAAGCCCGGCACGTTCGTGCACACCCTGGGCGACGCGCACCTTTATCTCAACCACGTCGAGCAGGCGCGGCTGCAGCTCTCCCGTTCGCCGCGCCCGCTGCCGCGCATGCGGCTCAACCCGGAAGTCCACTCCATCTTCGACTTCGTCTACGACGACTTCGCGCTCGAAGGCTACGACCCGCACCCGCACATCAAGGCGGAAGTTGCCGTCTGATGGCCACGGAACCCAGGCAGTCGTGAACCATGCGCATCTGGCGCTGATCGCGGCCGTCGCACGGAACGGCGTCATCGGCGCGGCGCAGAAGATGCCCTGGCGCCTGTCCAGCGATCTGCAGCGCTTTCGCCGGCTGACCATCGGCAAGCCGGTCATCATGGGCCGCCGGACGTTTCAGTCGATAGGCAAGCCGCTCCCCGGGCGTACCAACATTGTCGTCACCCGCGGCGGCGCCGGTTTCCACGATGGCGTGCGTGTCGCCGCCAGCCTCGACGCTGCGATCGCAATTGCCGGAGGCGCTGCCGAGATCATGGTGATCGGCGGCGCCGAGATCTACGCGGCGGCGATCGGCCGCGCCGACCGGCTCTATATCACGCACGTCGAAGCGACCCCGGAAGGGGATGTGCACTTCCCGCCGATCGATCCGGGCATCTGGAAGGCGAGTTCGCAGGAACGCTTCGCGGCAGGCGAAAAGGACAGCGCCGCTACCGAATTCGTCGTATATGACCGTGTTGTCGCGGCTTGAAGCCCGGTCGCACAGGCACCAGTTAAGACTGCCACGCTGGTCGCGTTGCAAGTCCGGTGCGGTTGCTATAACCCCGCCCTGAACGCATGATGCCTTCGAAAGCGCCCGGTTCTGCGCCGACAGCCCCTAAGGAGCGAGATGCCCGGTATCATTCACGCCAGCGGTGGCTGGAAAGGCGGCAATGGCGGTCCTTGGGGGCAGGGTCCGCGCAACACCGGTTCGACGCCGCCTGATCTGGAAGAGCTTCTCCGGCGCAGCCAGGATCGCTTGCGCCGCGTGCTGCCGGGTGGCGGCGGTACCGGCAACGTCAATCCCGTCGCGCTGATCGCCATTCTCGCGCTGGTTCTGGTTTTCGCGGCGTATTTCTTCTTCACCTTCCGCGTGCAGCCGAACGAGGTCGGCGTTGTGCTGCGCTTCGGCGCTTACGCCCGCGACGCGCAACCCGGCCTGAACTTCCGCCTGCCGTATCCGATCGAGACGGTTTACACGCCGGAGGTAACGACGCTGAACCGTGTCATCATCGGCCAGGGTCAGGACGAGAACGGCGCCGCGGGTCGCGACATTCCGGAAGAGAGCCTGATGCTCACCGGCGACGAGAACATCGTCGACATCGACTTCGCCGTGTTCTGGATCATCAACAGCGCCCCCGACTACCTGTTCCACATGCAGGACCCGCAGGGCACCGTGAAGGCGGTTTCCGAGAGCGCTATGCGCGAGGTCGTCGGCCAATCGAATATTCAGCCGCTGTTGACCCAGGCGCGGCAGATCACCGAGACCAAGGTCGAGGCGCTTATCCAGAAGACACTCGACGAGTTCGGTTCCGGCATCCTGGTAACGCAGGTCCAGCTCCTCAAGGTCGATCCGCCGGGCGACGTCATTGCCTCGTTCCGCGACGTCCAGGCGGCGCGCGCCGATGCCGACCGCGTGCAGAACGAAGCACAGACCTACGCCAACAAGGTCGTGCCGGAAGCCAAGGGCCAGGCCTCGCAGATTACCGAAGCCGCCGCCGCCTACCGCGACCGCATCATCGCCGAGGCGCAAGGCCAGGCCGATCGCTTCGACAAGGTCTATGAAAGCTACAAGGCCGCTCCCGACGTAACCCGCCGGCGCATGTACCTGGAGACGATGGAGCAGGTGCTCGGCAACGTCGACAAGGTCATCATCGACAGGGGTGCAGGCAGCACCAACGGCGTCGTGCCTTATCTGCCGCTGCAGCCGCTGACGGACAATGGTGTCGGGCCTCTGATATCGCCGTCGCCGGACGTCACGCCGCCAACCACCACAACCTCCACGACGACGGGAAGCGGCCAATGAGTTCGCTCCTCCGCTGGACATTCTCGATCATCGCGATTGTCGTGGTGCTCTTCCTCTATTTCAGCGTCTTCATCGTCGACCAGACCGAGCAGGCGCTCGTGCTCCGCTTCGGCGATCCGGTGCGCTCGCTTAATACGCCCCCGGAGGCGGGGACGACGCCCGCCGCCGACGATCACCCCGGCCTCTACTACAAGCTGCCTTTCGTCGACAACGTGGTCTACTTCGAGAAGCGCATCCTCGATCTCGACTCGCCGCCGCTGGAGATCATCGCCTCCGATCAGAAGCGGCTGGTGGTCGATGCTTTCAGCCGTTACCGCATCATCAATCCGCTGCTCTTTTACCAGAAGGTCGGAAACGTCAACGGCGCCGCATCGCGGCTTTCCTCGTTCCTGCAGTCGGCGGTCCGCCGCGTTCTCGGCGATGCCAGTTTCAGCGACCTCGTTCGCGACAAGCGCGCCGACCTGATGACGCTTATCAAGCAGCAGGTCGATCAGGAGGCGCGCGAATTCGGCATCGAGATCGTCGACGTGAAAATTCGCAGCGCCGATCTGCCGCCGGAGAACAGCCAGGCGATCTACCAGCGCATGCAGACCGAGCGCCAGCGCCAGGCGACCGAGCTTCGCGCCGTGGGCGAACAGGAATCGCGCCGCATCCGCGCCGAGGCGGATCGCACCGCGACCGTCACCGTCGCCGAAGCCAACGGCACCGCATCGCGGTTGCAGGGCGATGGCGAAGCCCAGCGCAATCGCATCTACGCCGACGCCTACAGCAAGGATCCGGACTTCTTCGCCTTCTACCGTTCGATGCTCGCCTATCAGAGCGGGCTTAAGTCCGGAACGACGCGGCTGGTGATCTCGCCGGATTCGGAGTTCTTCCGTTACTTCGGCAGTTCGCTCGGCAAGCCGGCGCCTGTCACCGCGGCACCGAAGGCAGGCGGGTAGGTTTCTGTTGCCGGTGCTGCCCGCCGCCGGGCTATAGTGGCGCGGTGGCGGGTCTGCGGCGGCAGTCGCTTCGGCCGGTCACCACTTCGCGATACCTGATGCGGTGCGACGCGCAGTTGGCCGCCGAGGAGACCTGAGCCGATGGCAGCCGTAGATTTTGGGCGATGCTGGATTGCGAGACGCCTGCCGCTGGCGGCGGTGTCCCTCGCCGTCGTGGCGATGCTTGCTCCCGCCTCCGCCGCCGATGGTCCGCCCTCGGTGGCCGACCTCGTAGCGCCTCTGCTCGATGCGGTCGTCAACATATCCACGTCGCAGACCGTGGCTGGTGCTGCGGAGGGCGATCAGACTCCGACGCCGGGACCCGCACCGGCACCGCAAGGGCCGGGCGGCGTGCCCTTCCAGAATTATTTCGACCAGTTCTTCGGCCAGAACGGCGGCACTCCGGACTCTCGCCCGCAACGCGTTCAGTCTCTCGGCTCCGGCTTTGTCATCGATTCCTCGGGTCTGATCGTCACCAACAACCATGTCATCGATGGCGCCGACGAAATCACGGCGAACTTCAGCGACGGGACCAAGCTGACGGCCACGCTCGTCGGCCACGACGACAAGACCGACCTGGCGCTGCTGCGCGTCAAGCCGCCGAAGCCGTTGACGGCGGTCAAGTTCGGCGACTCGGCCACCATGCGGGTCGGCGACTGGGTGATGGCGATCGGCAACCCCTTTGGCCTCGGCGGAACCGTGACGGTGGGCATCCTCTCGGCGCGCAACCGCGACATCAACTCGGGCCCCTATGACGATTTCCTGCAGACCGACGCCGCCATCAACCGCGGCAATTCCGGCGGACCGTTGTTCGACAAGGAAGGCGAGGTCATCGGCATCAACACCGCGATCATCTCTCCAACCGGCGGCTCGATCGGTCTTGGCTTCGCCATTCCGACCGAGATCGTGGTCGGCATCATCGACCAGTTGCGCCAGTCCGGCTCCATCAAGCGCGGCTGGCTGGGCGTGCGCATTCAGGATGTAACCGACGATGTCGCCGCCGATTTGTCAGCACCGACGAAGGGCGCGCTCGTCGCCGGTGTCGATGAAAGCGGGCCGGCCAAGGCCGGCGGCATTGTCGCGGGCGATATCATTGTGGCGCTCGACGGCAAGCCGATCGATGCCATGCACGCCTTGCCGCGCATTGTTGCGGAGGAAGCGGTCGGCAAGGTCGTCAGCGTCGATATCCTTCGTGACGGCAAGCCGCAGACGCTGAGCGTGACCATCGGTCTTCTCAAGGAGGTCGCGGCCGCACCCGCCACCGACAACACCAAGGATTCGAAGAAAGGCGACGGAGACACCAGCAACAAGGCGGCCCCGCCCGACGCCGCGCCGCCCGTCGCGCCCGACGCACTCGGCCTGACGCTGGCGCCGCTGTCGCCGGAGTTGCGTACCAAATACGGCATCAAGTCGGAGGTCGCCGGCGGCGTGGTGGTGACGGCGGTTCAGGCGGGCAGCACCGCCGAGGACAAGCGCCTGCAGGCAGGCGACATCATTTCCATGGTCGGCGATCAGCTGGTGACCAGCCCGGACGAGGTCGAGCGCCAGATCGTGTCCTTGAAGAAGGACGGCCGCGCCAACGCCAGGCTCGTGGTGCAGAACAAGGACGGAAACGTCCGCTGGGTCAATCTGCCCATTCCGGCCGAATAGGCGGCGCCGTTATTCGATGAACTGGCTGCGTTTGTAACCTTGCGCGTAAAGCAGCGCAGTGAGGTCGGTGCGGTCGATGCGCGCCGCCGCCGCTTCGGCCACTTTCGGCTTGGCGTGATAGGCGACGCCGAGACCGGCCCGGCGGATCATGGCAAGATCGTTGGCGCCGTCGCCGACCGCCATCGTCTCCAGCGCCGGGATTTCCAGACGGATGATGGCATCTTCCAGCGTCGCCAGCTTGGCGCTCCGTCCGAGGATCGGCTCCCTGACCTTGCCCGTCAGCTTGCCGCCGGCGATCAGCAGTTCGTTAGCGCGGCTTTCGTTGAAGCCGGCCTTTGCCGCGATCTTTTCGGCGAAGGCGGTGAAACCGCCGGAGACGAGGATCGTGTGCGCGCCGTTCGCCCGCATCGTCCATACCAGCGCCGTTGCGCCGGGATTCAGCGTGATGCGCTCGGCGATGACCGCCTCGATGGTTTCCGCCGGCAGCCCGGCGAGCAGGGCGACCCGTTCGCGCAATGCCGGTGCGAACTCTATCTCGCCCGCCATGGCGCGGGCGGTGATCGCCGCCACCTTGTCCTTCAGTCCAGCGAAGTCAGCGAGCTCGTCGATGCACTCCTGGCCGATGATGGTGGAATCCATGTCGGTGATGAGCAGCCGTTTCCGCCGGCCGGCCACGGGCTGCAGGATGACGTCGACCGGCAACGCGCCGACCGCAAACTCCAGCCGGGCGCGCAGCATTTCTATGAATTCCGTCGAGGCGAAGAACAGGTCGACCGCTTCACCAGGCGACAGCACCTCGTGCGTGGCGCCCACCGTCAGCGTGCTCGCCGCCACCGCCTGATCGAGGTCGGCGGCATTTTCCGGCCGTGCTATCAACGTCGCGACGAAATCGGTCATGCGGGTGGGCGGGCACGCGGAGTTACGCGATGGGGAAGCGATCGCGGGCAGAAACTGTCGTCGTCCTCTTAGCGGGGCCAACCGCGAGCGGCAAGTCGCGCCTTGCACTCGATATCGCCACGCGCCGCGACGGCATCGTCATTAACGCCGACTCGATGCAGGTCTATCGCGACCTGCGCGTTCTGAGCGCCCGCCCGTCGTCGGACGAAGAGCGCGCCGCGCCCCATCGCCTCTACGGCCATGTCTCGGCCGCCATGCGCTACTCGGTCGGTGCATGGCTCAATGACGTCGCGCATGTACTGCGCGAGGCCCGCTCGGCGGGGCTGAACACGATCGTGGTCGGCGGCACCGGGCTTTATTTCAAGGCGCTGACCGGCGGGTTGGCGACGGTTCCGGCGATCCCGCCGACGCTGCGCGGCGAACTACTCGCCGAAACCGCCGATGTCGACAGCCGGGCACTGCACGACCGCCTCACAGCGCTTGATCCGGAAGATGCCGCCGCCATTCGCCCATCCGATCGCACCCGCATCGTGCGCGCTCTTGAGGTCTTCACCGCTACCGGGGTCTCGTTGGCCGCGTGGAAAAACTCCGCTGGCGCGCCACCGCTCATCGATCCCGCGCATGCTGAGCGTATCGTGCTCACCCTCGACCGAGCCGAACTGCACCGGCGCATCGCCGAGCGCGCGGACCTGATGGTTCGCGGCGGCGCAATAGAGGAAGTAAGGGCGCTTTTGGCCCTGGGTCTTAGTCCCGAGCTTCCGGCGATGAAGGCCATCGGCGTGCGCGAACTGCGCGGCCATCTCGCGGGCAAGATCTCGCTGGAAGAGGCGACGGCGGCGATCAAGACTGAAACCCGCCGCTACGCCAAGCGCCAGATGACCTGGTTCCGCAACCAGATGGGCGATTGGCGCGTCGTCGATGCCGGTTCCGCGCTTGACCTTCCCGGCGGTCCTGCATAAATAGCCGGCATGACAGCGACACTGATCCTCGTACGAACGCGCACCCCCGGGGCGGCCCACTAGGCCGCCGCGAACGGTGGTGCGCGAAAACAGGCCCCTCTGGGGCCTTTTTTATTGGCGAAACGGCAACGTAACCGAAGCAAGCTAGAAGCGGCCGAGGTGGAGCGGGAACCATGAAACGACAGACGAAGGCGCGGCAGGCGCCGAAACCTGAAACGGACGGACGCCAGATGACCGGCGCCGAGATGGTCGTGCAGGCGCTCATCGATCAGGGCGTCGAGCATTTCTTCGGCTATCCGGGCGGTGCCGTCCTGCCGATCTACGACGAGATCATCCAGACCGACAAAGTCCGCCACATCCTGGTTCGCCATGAGCAGGGCGCCGGCCACGCCGCCGAAGGCTATGCCCGCTCGACCGGCAAGCCCGGCGTCGTTCTGGTCACGTCCGGTCCCGGCGCGACCAACATGGTCACCCCGCTCACCGACGCGCTGATGGATTCGATCCCGCTCGTCTGCCTGACCGGCCAGGTGCCCACCCATCTCATCGGCAACGACGCTTTCCAGGAATGCGACACCGTCGGCATCACGCGTCCGGCCACCAAGCACAACTGGCTGGTCCGCGACGTCAACGATCTCGCCCGCACCATCCACGAGGCCTTCTACGTCGCCACCCACGGTCGGCCGGGGCCAGTCCTCGTCGATATTCCGAAGGACGTGCAGTTCGCCACCGGCACCTACGTCCGGCCCGAGGAGGTCGAGCACAAGACCTATCATCCGCAGGTCAAGGGCGACGATCGCGCCATTCGCGCCGCAGTCGAGCTGATCGCCAGGGCGAAGCGGCCGATCTTCTACACCGGCGGCGGCGTCATCAATTCTGGACCTAAGGCAACGGCGTTTCTCCGTGAGATCGTCCGCCTCGCCGGCTACCCGGTCACATCGACCCTGATGGGCCTCGGCGCCTACCCCGCCGCCGATCCGCAGTGGCTCGGCATGCTCGGCATGCACGGCACCTACGAGGCCAACAACGCCATGCACGACTGCGACGTCATGGTCTGCGTCGGCGCGCGCTTCGACGATCGCATCACCGGCCGCATCAACGCCTTCTCGCCGGGCTCGAAGAAGATCCACATCGACATCGATCCCTCGTCAATCAACAAGAATATCCACGTCGACATCCCGATCATCGGCGACGTCGCCAACGTCCTCGCCGACATGTTAGCCGCGTGGAAGGCGCTGGACCCGAAGCTCGACAAGGCCGCACACAAGGCGTGGTGGGCCCAGATCGACCGTTGGCGGGCGCGCAATTGCCTCGCCTACCGCGAGAACCCCGACGTGATCATGCCGCAGTACGCCATCGAGCGCCTCTATGCGGCGACGAAGGACAAGGACGTCTACATCACCACCGAGGTCGGCCAGCACCAGATGTGGGCGGCGCAGTTCTTCCGCTTCGAGGAACCGAATCGCTGGATGACTTCCGGCGGCCTCGGCACGATGGGCTATGGCCTGCCGTCCGCGGTCGGGGTCCAGGTGGCGCATCCCGGCAGCCTGGTCGTCGATATCGCCGGCGACGCCTCGGTCCTCATGACCATGCAGGAGATGTCGACGGCGGTGCAGCATGACCTGCCGATCAAGATCTTCATCCTCAACAACCAGTACATGGGCATGGTGCGCCAGTGGCAGGAGTTGCTGCACGGCAACCGCCTGTCGCATTCCTACATGGACTCGCTGCCCGATTTCGTGAAGCTTGCCGAGGCGTACGGCGGCGTCGGGATTCGCGCCCACAAGCCGCATGAGCTTGACGACGCCATCGAGGAGATGATTTCGGTGCGCCGGCCGGTGATCTTCGATTGTCGTGTGGCGGCGCTTGCCAATTGCTTTCCGATGATTCCCTCGGGCAAGGCGCACAACGAAATGATCCTCGGCGACGCAGTCGCGCCGGAAGGCATCGGCAACGTGATCGACAAGGCCGGAAAGGTGCTCGTCTGATGGCTCGCAATCCAAAGTCCGGCGGCAAGCCCGCCGTGGCGAAGGCCGCGAAGGCGAACCTGCCTGCCTCGCTGCCGCAGCCGGCGTCCGCCTATTTCATGGAGGAGCGCCACGATCTGACGGAGCGGCACACGCTTTCCGTGCTCGTCGACAACGAGCCCGGCGTGCTGGCGCGCGTCATCGGCCTGTTCTCCGGTCGCGGCTACAACATCGAAAGCCTGACCGTCTCGGAGACCGAACATTCCGCGCATCTCTCGCGGATCACGATCGTCACCACCGGCACCCCGATGGTGCTGACTCAGATCAAGCATCAGCTCGAGCGGCTGGTGCCGGTCCATTCGGTGACCGACCTGACCGCAGTCGGCCGCCCGCTCGAGCGCGAGTTGGCACTCGTAAAGGTTGCAGGCCACGGCGAAGCGCGCGTCGAGGCCCTGCAGCTCGCCAACGCCTACGAGGCCACGGTCATCGACGCGACGACCGCTCATTTCGTGTTCCAGATCACGGGCGGCAGCACGAAGATCGAGGAGTTTATTGCGGTAATGGCGCCGCTGGGGCTGGTCGAGATTTGCCGTACGGGCGTCGCCGCCATCAGCCGCGGGGCAGCCGCCGGGACCAGAAGCTAGCTGGCTGCTGCGACAGTAACCGCCGTCGATGCCGGTCAGCGTCGTCGCCTGCGGCCATTGGCCCGGCGTGCGGTTGCGGCTTGAAAAGTCCGCCCGATTCAGCTAGCTAAATATCTGATAAATCTAAAGAATATCCACCAGCTTTGAGCGATTTTTGCGGGCAGCGCCGGTGCGGGCGTCGGCGCTGTTCCGTGCCATTATCTGCCTTGGGACGGAGGAATTTTCGGGCGTGGCATCGAGCAAACATCTCGGTCTTGGCGTGCTGGAGACGCGCTGGTTCGACGAGCGCCATCACACGGTGCGCCCGCTCTTCGAATTCCTCTCCTATGCGCTGAAGGATCGCTCGGATGCCTTCACCTACGAGCGCTTCGTCGGGGCGGTCTCCTTCCGCGATGCGGTGCGTTTCGTCATGGCCGGTGGTGACATCGATTTCCTCTATGTCGCGGCGCATGGCGACTTCACCAAGATCGAGGCGCCTGACGGCTCCGGCCTGTCGCGAACTCTTCTCCGCAATACGTTTGTCGAGGCGAACCGGACGCGCCGGCGTCTCAAGGGAGTGCTCTTCGGCTCCTGCAAGTTCGGCGACGAGTACAATCTCGTCGAACTCCTGCGTCCCGCGCGCATCCGCGGCGAGGAGATCGACAGCCGGCTGGTTTGGGTTGGAGGCTACGGCAAGGAGATCGATTACACCCGCTCCTCGCTTTTCGACATCACCTTCTTCGATCTGTTCTTCCGCACCAACGGCGACAACGAAATCCTGCGGCTAGAGCGCACGATCGAGGCTCTCGACAAGTCGATGCCTCACGTCGCGGAAAATCTCTCGCTGCGCATCGTCGCCAAGCTGCGCAAGGGCCGATATCGCGATATCATCAAGGGGGAGACGCTGGTCGACTAGGGGAGGGGCGCTTGCCGGGTTTCAAGGGATTCGGTCCGAAGGCGCTGCCCTTTCTGAAGGCGCTGAAATTTCATCAGAACAAGGTCTGGTTCGACGAGAACAAGGCCCTTTACGAAAGCGACATCGTCGCGCCGATGGTCGCGTTGCTCGACGATCTAAGCGCGACCTTTGCCAAGGCCGGGATCGCTCTAAAGGCAAACGGCAAACGGTCGATCTTCCGCATTCACCGCGACGTTCGTTTCGCCAAGGACAAGAGCCCGTACAAGACCCACTCCGGCGCCGTAATGACACGTTCCGGGAGCAAGAACGAGAACGGTCTGCTCTATATCCACATCGGCCCCGACGGCTGTTTTGCCGCCGCTGGCTTCCACATACCGGAGCCCTCCGGCCTTGCGCTGATACGCAAGGAAATCGCAGTCAGGCCCAAGCAGTTCCACGCTATGGAAGCAAAGCTGGCCGCCGGTAAACTGAAGCTCGGCACGGAGAACCAGCTCAGCCGCCTCCCACGCGGCTTCGAGGCGCTGAAGGACGGTCCGCTCGACGGCGCCGTCCGCCTCAAATCGTTCATCGTCGAGGAATCTCTGCCGGCGAAACTGATCACCAGGCCGGGACTGGCCGAAACCATTGTCGATTTCACCCACCGTGCCGAACCGTTGCTCGCCTTCGGGTGGAAAGCGCTCGGCAAGGTGTGATCGTCCAGCGTATTTTCGTAGCGCGGACGGCATGATATTTCTTGCCCTTCGGCGATGGTTCCGAGTTGGGAGGGTGAGGCGATGCGCGGGTGGCTTCTCGGTGTTGCATTGATTTCCCTTTCGGCGCCGTCGGCGTGGGCCTGCGGCGACGGCAAGGTGCTCCTGAGCGATAGCTTCGACACGTTCCAGTCGATGTGGGGGCAGCCCAACGACTACGTGAAGGTTGTCGACGGTCGCTTGCAACTCAGCGAGGTGCCCAACAAGTCCTACAGCATCTACGCCGATCCGACTTTCGACGACATGGATCTGTGCGCCAGGCTCAGGCTGGTCAAGACGGGCAAGCCGAGCGGTGCGTATGTCGGCGTGATGTTCTGGGCGAAGGACGTCGACAATTTCTACACGCTCCAGATCACTCCCGACGGCTACGCCACCGTCTATCAGCAGATCAACAAGCAGTGGACGCAGATCATCAAGGACCGCCAGGTCGCGGCCATTCATCAGGGGGCGACACGCTTCAACGAGCTGGAGGTCGTCACCCGCGGCCATGACGCGGCGCTCTACATCAACGGCGAGCACTTCGACGATGTCGCGGGGCAGGAGCCGGACGGCGGCCAGCACGTCGGGTTCACCGTGGAGGCCCCCGACACCAGCGACGCCGTCTTCGTCGCCGATGACCTGACCGTCAGCCAGCCGAACTAGTCTCGACATCTGGCCCGGGGGCGCCGGGCGCCCATCCTGGCGCGGCATTGCCCGTTGCCCGGTATCCCGCTAGAACCCGCGCGGATTTTCCGTAGATCGAGAAGCCACGGTCGCGGCCGTTGGTAGACAATGCTCAAGGAAGGGAATGCTCATGCGCGTCTATTACGACCGGGATGCCGACATCAACCTGATCAAGGGCAAGAAGGTGGTCATCGTTGGCTACGGCAGCCAGGGTCACGCCCACGCCCTTAACCTGCGCGATTCCGGCGTGAAGGAAGTGGCGATCGCGCTGCGTCCTGGTTCCGCGTCCGCCAAGAAGGCCGAAAAGGCCGGCTTCAAGGTCATGGGCGTCGGCGAAGCCTCGAAGTGGGCCGATCTCGTCATGATGCTGACCCCCGATGAGTTGCAGGCCGACATCTACCGCGAACACATCGCCCACAATATCCGCGATGGCGCGGCAATCGCGTTCGCCCACGGACTCAACATCCACTTCAACCTGATCGAGCCGAAGAAAACCATCGACGTCATCATGATTGCGCCCAAGGGCCCCGGCCATACGGTGCGCGGCGAATACGCCAAGGGCGGCGGCGTGCCGTGCCTGGTGGCGGTGGCGCAGGACGCCTCCGGCAACGCGCACGACCTGTCGCTCTCCTACGCCAGCGCCATCGGCGGCGGCCGCTCCGGCATCATCGAGACGACGTTCCGCGAGGAGTGCGAGACCGATCTCTTCGGCGAGCAGGTGGTGTTGTGCGGCGGTCTGGTCGAGCTCATCCGCGGCGGCTTCGAGACGCTGGTCGAAGCCGGCTATGCGCCGGAGATGGCCTACTTCGAATGCCTGCATGAAGTGAAGCTCATCGTCGACCTCATCTACGAGGGCGGCATCGCCAACATGAATTACTCGATCTCCAACACCGCCGAATTCGGCGAGTACATCTCCGGTCCGCGCATCATCACCAAGGACACCAAGGCCGAGATGAAGAAAGTGCTGAAGGACATACAGACCGGCGCCTTCGCGTCGGAGTGGATGCGCGAATACCGCGCCGGCCTGGCGAAATTCAAGGCGACGCGGCGCTTGAACGACGAGCATCCGATCGAGGAAGTCGGTCAGCGCCTGCGCGCCATGATGCCGTGGATCGGCGCCAACAAGCTGGTCGACAAGGAAAAGAACTAGCGGGAACTCGGAGGGGATTCGGCCTCCCGCCAGATACCGCGTGGTAGGCTAGGCGATGTGGATTCCGACCCTCGCCACCGCGCGCGAAATGGTCGCCAGCCGGAGCGGAACGCTTCCGCAACAGCTGGCGGCGGCGGATGTTCTCGTCGCCCACGCCGAACTGGACGCCGCCGACCGCATCCTCGCGACGCTCCGGGTTCCAGACAGCGCGCAGCCGATCGTTCAACGGCTGATGGCCGTGAGCGCCAGGCTGCGGAAGTTTGACGCTCCGCAAAAGCTCGCCGCGATGGCGGACGTTGTGGCGCGTTTCAGCCGGCCCGACGAACTGATCGATATCGCGCGCGAGCATGGCTCCGGCACGATCGTGGTATTCAGCGACGTAACCCGGCGGTTCTGGCTTTCCCTGCCTGTCCTGCATCTGTTTTTGGCGCCGTTCGGGCGGCGGGTCCTTTATCTGAAGGACGTCCGCGGATCGATGTTTCTGGGTGGCCTCGCCGCCTTTGGACAAACGTACGCCGACACGCTGCGCCAGCTCGAAGGTTTGCTGGGTCCGCAGCGGCGGGAGGGGCTGCATGTCATGACATCGTCGGCGGGTGGTTTTGTCGGGTTGCGGGCGGCCGCCGATCTGGGCGCCGCCGGGTTCCTCGGGTTCTCGCCGGGAACCGATCTGTCGCCCGGTTCCGCGCTGCCCCTCGACCGCCTCGCGGGCGGGCTGCGGGAGCGCGACGAGCATCCCGGGATGCTGATCGACCTGCGGCCCTATCTGGAACCACGGCAGTTTCCGGTCAAGGCGACCATCTACTGCAGCAGCGCCAACCGGCTTGACTTCGCCCACTCGGATAATCTGCGCGGTCTGCGCGGCGTCCGGCTTGAATTCATTGAGTCAGCTTCTCACAACGTCGTTCAGCATCTGGTTGCGGCCGGCACGTTCGCCGACGCGCTGGAGGATTTCCTCCGCTGACGACTACCTGTTTCCTGCTTGCCCGCGGTCGGCGAGCAACTTGACCACCGCGTTGAGGGTGGTTTCGGCAAGCACATCCGCCGGCTCGATGATGAGACCGGTTCGCTCCTCCAGTTCCAGGCAGAAGTCGAGCAGCGTCAGGCTGTCGAAGCTCAGGTTGATCAGGTCGAGGTCGGCCGCTTCATCGGCGCGCAGGCGGTCGGCGTCCGCCGGCGGCAACTCCTTCATCCGCTGAAGGATGTCGAGACATTCTTTCCGGATTGTCCTGCTGTCCACGAGCGTCTCCCGAGGTAAGGCAAGCTAGCAGATGCCGCCTTGAGCCACGACTGCCGGCGTGTAGAAGTGCGAACGTGAACTACCTGCGCACCCATACCGACCCCGCTCGCGGCGAGGTCTTCGCCGCAAGCCTGGGTCGTCCGATCGAGTTTGATCGAGCGCTTGACGCGTGGATAGTGATCGATCCCGGCATTGTTTCCGCATTGTTGCGCGATCCTCGCGTCACGGCGATTTCGACCGCCGCCGCCAGCGTGTTCCTTGAAGAGCGATACAGCGTTCGCCTGTCGACACTGGTGGCGGTGGCGGAACTCTTGCCTCTGGGTCTCGATGGACAGCCGCACCTCGCTGTTCGCCGGCAAATGGCGCGGATAGTTTCAAAAGGGCAGGAGCGCCTCGCTGGTCTCATGCCGGGCCTGGTGGAGAAGCATTTCGCGCCGCTGGCGCATTCCGCTGAGGTCGAGCTTTGCACCGAATGTGTAGCGCCATTCGTCGAGGAACTGTTTTCCAGAATTATCGACGGCCAGGAGACGATTCCCTTCCGAACGCGGACCCTCGCGCGCATCTTCGATCGGCTTACGAGTATCGCGACCCGCATTGCCATTGACGCCGAACTCGCCGCCCTGCGCGCCCATCTGGTCGCGCTGGGAATCGAAGATCTGGATCTTACGCTGGCCTTCCTGATGATCGGTCGGGATTCGCTGGTCTCCACCCTGGCGGAAAGCCTGGCGGACATCGCGCGAAATGCCGGCGGCGCCGCGCTCCCGGACCTCGCTTACCCTGCCATGCCGCCGCAGACGGCCGTCTCGGTCACCGAGCGCATGGTCGGCGAGGATCTATCGATCGGCGGCCAGGATCTGCGAAAGGGTGACCGGCTGCGTCTCTATTTTCAGGGATACGCGCATCTCCCCGCGGAGGCCGACAAGCTGCTCATGTTCGGCACCGGCCTGCACAGTTGCCTCGGCCGCGGCCTCTCTCTCGATGCATGGCAGGCACTGGTTGCGTGGCTTTCGCGCGTGCCCCGGCGGATGGAGCTCGTCGGCTACGCCGTCTACCCGGATCCGATCTTCACGATGCCGGAGTACGTCCGTATCCGGCTGAGCTGATCGGGGACCAGGCTGGTGTGCAACGAAAAACGCCCCGGCTCGCCGGGGCGTTTTGTCATACAGCGGTGACAGATTCTAGCGGTCGAACGGCGCGACGCACACCGCCGTTACACCCGCGCGCGGATGATAGGTGTCGGTTCGCTGGTTGTAGGTCCGGTAGGCCTGCAAGCACCATTGAACATGGTCGTTGCTGTAGTAGCCGTAAGGAGGCGGCGGCGCATAATAGTAGTCTGGCTGGTAATAGTTCGGCGACCCGAACCCGAAAAAGAGCGACGGTCCGCCGAAGCCATAGCCAAAATGCCGGTGGTTGTACGGCTGCTGGTAGTGCGGATGGGGGTGCATCCACGGCTGTGCCGAGGCTTCGCTGCTCACCGCAACCACCGCGGTGGTCGCAACGGCGGCTGCAAGGCCCAAAGCGATAATCTTCTTCATTCGATCGTTCTCCACGTCATCCAAAGCCCCCCCAACTCACGCCATAACTACGCATCAGCTAGTACGGACCTACGCAGGGGTGAACAACGCCCTCGAAGTCGCGCCACGTATCGTACCTGTAGTCGTAGGATTTGTAGGTTCCGGCGCACCACGCGGCGTGCTCGTCCTGCCCGTAGGCAACCGGCGCCGGCGGGTAGGCATAGTAGGGTTGCGGCTGCGGTTCGAGCGCTTCCGAGGCGACAAGGCCGGCCGCCAGCCCGAAAATTCCTGCCGCGACCAGCGCGCCGCCATCTCCGCCACCGCGCTGGTAGCCGTCGCCACCACCACCCCAATTCGGGCTACCGCCTCCGCCACCGCCGCTCCAACCCGGACCGCCGCCGCCCGGAAAGTGGGCGTGATGCTGATGATATGGCCCGTTCGGATGCCAGTCGGCACTGGCGCTGCCTGCGGTGGCCGCGACCGTCCCGACGGCAAGGGCACCGGCAACCACGATCGATGAAAGGATTTTCATGGGATGACTCCCGCCATGTCTTTGAACCAGGCAGTTGCCTGCCGGAATATGCGCATCTTCGCCGTTCGCGGATGAACGCACGCTGAACGGTCTCGGCTTCGTCATCGTGCCTGCTGCATCGGCGCAATCGTGGTCGAAGTCCTTTGGTGGCGGGTGCGACGCCATCGCCGATCGGAAGCTTCCCCGATCGCACTGCATCGTCGGCCGGGCGCCTTTCTGGTAGCGTCAGTCGTACGAATCGTTCGGGGGCCAACAGGCGAGGCGACCGCCAATGAACCAGATCCTGCTCGTCCTCCATCTTTTCGGATTCGGCGGAGCGGTCAGCTCCTCGGTCGGCAATATCGTCGTGATGCGCCTTATCGGCGCCGCCCCCGGTGATGCGCCGGTGCTGGGCAAGGTGCCTCCGATGCTGGCGAGTGTCGCCCGCGGTTCCATCGGCCTGCTGTGGCTGACCGGGATCATCATGGTGTGGAGCGTCTTCGGCGGCCCCGGCAACCTGCCGGGGCTTTTCTGGATCAAGTTCATCCTGGTGCTGGCCGTGACCGCGGCGGTGGTGATGATTGGTTTGGCCATGAAGGCGGCACGGAACGGTGACACCGGGGCGGCGGCCCGCATTCCCCTCTACGGGATGATCTCGTCGGGATTGCTGGTGCTCATCGTCATTTTCGCCGTCTGGGCTTTTGCCAACGTATGAAGGCTGCATGGCGCCGGGATAAGACAGCGGCATTGTCTCATCGCTGCCTTGCCCGCGGGCCGGTGCAAGGGTAAAAGGGCGCCATGTTCGCAAGCGCCGCCAACGGTTCTGTCTATCTGCGGGAAGTTATTTCCCGCGGGCGCGGCGCGTCTGCCTCATCGCTCCTTCTCGGCCTGCTCCTTAGGCGCCCCTGAGCGTCGACTGCCCATTTTGGGCGGGCATTCAGGGGACCTCGAAGCGAGCAAGGCCAACAGCCCGGTGACGGGCGAGAATATGCGAGAAGGATCGACCGAAATGCCCCCCGAGACGAAAGCGGTATCCGAGAAGGACCGCGTCATCATATTCGATACGACCCTGCGCGACGGCGAACAGTCGCCCGGCGCCTCGATGACATTGCCCGAGAAGATGCAGGTCGCCGAACTCCTCGACGAGATGGGTGTCGATGTGATCGAGGCCGGCTTCCCGATCGCCTCCAACGGCGATTTCGAGTCCGTGCTGGAAATCGGCAAGGTGATCAAGAACGCGGTCGTCTGCGGCCTGGCGCGCGCCGGCGCCAAGGACATCGACCGGGCCGGCGAAGCCCTCATCCATGCCGAGCGGAAACGCATCCACACCTTCATCTCGACCAGCCCGCTGCATATGAAGTTCAAGCTGAACATGGAGCCGGAGGCGGTCTACGAGGCGGTCATCGCCTCGGTAACGCGCGCCCGCAACCACACCGACGATGTCGAGTGGTCGCCCGAGGACGGCACCCGCACGGAGCACGATTTTCTCTGCCGCACGGTCGAGGCGGCCATCAAGGCCGGCGCCACCACCATCAACATTCCCGACACCGTCGGCTACACCGTGCCGGAAGAATACGTTGCGCTCATCAAGATGCTGCGCAACCGCGTGCCGAACGCCGACAAGGCCGTCTTCTCAACCCACTGCCATAACGACCTGGGCCTCGCCGTCGCCAATTCGCTGTTCGGCGTCGAGGGCGGCGCCCGCCAGATCGAGTGCACGATCAACGGCCTCGGCGAGCGCGCCGGCAATGCCGCGTTGGAAGAAATCGTCATGGCGATCAAGACGCGCGGCGACCGCTTCCCCTACTACACCAACGTCGACTCGAAGATGCTGCTGCGTGCCTCCAAGCTGGTCTCGACCGTCACCGCTTTCCCGGTCCAGTACAACAAGGCCATCGTCGGCAAGAACGCCTTTGCGCACGAGGCCGGCATTCACCAGGACGGCATGCTGAAGAACGCGCAGACCTACGAGATCATGCTGCCCGAGGACGTCGGCGTTAAGGCGACCTCGCTGGTCATGGGCAAGCATTCCGGCCGCCATGCGTTCCGCGAGAAGCTGAAGGAGCTGGGCTTCGAACTGGGCGACAATGCCTTCGAGGATGCCTTCAAGCGTTTCAAGGATCTCGCCGATCGCAAGAAGCACGTCTTCGACGAGGATCTCGAGGCGCTGGTGGAGGATCAGGCGACGATCGCGGCGGAGACGATCCGCATCGTTTCGCTGACCATCATCGCCGGCACGCAAGGGCCGCAGAAGGCGACGCTGACCCTGTCGGTCAACGGTACCGAGGTCACCAAAGAGACCACCGGCAACGGTCCTGTTGATGCGATCTTCAACGGCATCCACGCGATCATCCCGCACACCGCCAAGCTCTCGCTCTACCAGGTGAACTCGGTCACCGAGGGCACCGACGCGCAGGCCGAGGTGTCGGTGCGCCTGGAGGAAGACGGCAAGTCGGTAACCGCGCGCGGCGCCGACCCGGATACGCTGGTCGCTTCCGCCAAGGCCTACATCTCGGCGATCAACAAGCTCGCCGCCAAGCGCCAGCGGCTGCACGCCCAGACCGGCACAGCCTAGCCGCCATCCGACGCGCCGGGCGCGCTTCGCGCCCGGCCTCGCCATCGGTTGCGCACGATGCTAGGGGAGACGCCCGGGACAAGGGCAGGGAACCGATGTCGGCGAACGAACTGGCCGTCTGGCTGGGCAAGAGCATGGTCTTCAATGGCCTCGACCCGGAGGGCCTGCGTCGCCTCGGCGGCATCGGCCGCGAAGTGGCGCTGCCGGCCGACGCGGTACTCTTCGAGCAGGGCGAGGAGTCGGATGGGCTCTATATCGTCATTGCCGGGATCGTGCGCATCTACATTACCGCCGAGGACGGACGCGAAGCGACGATCAGCCTGCTTGAGGAGGGCGAGATGATCGGCGAGATCGCGCTGTTGGACAGCCTGCCGCGCAGCGCCGGCGCTGCCGCACTTACCGACACTCGCCTGGTCTTCGTTCCCCACAAGCCCTTCTGCGAACTGCTCGATGCCTCTCCAAAGCTCTCCCGCCAGGTGATGCTGATGCTGTGCGAGCGCGTGCGCGCCGCCAATAGCCAGGTCGAGCAGGCGATCTTCCACGATCTCCGCTACCGCCTGCTCGTGCTGCTCCGCCAGATCGCCGTCATCCACGGGCGAGTCGAGAAGGATCTAGCGATCGTAGATCTCGACGTCACGCAAGGCATGCTGGCCCAGATGCTGGGCGCCAGCCGCGAGGCCGTGAACAAGCAATTGCGCGCGCTCGCCAAGGAAGGCCGCGTCGTCATGGACGGCAAGCAGATCCAGGTATTCAAGCAGGCGCGGCTGTGAGAATTGATGTGGCGAAGGAGGCGGGGCGCGCGTCGTGACTGAATCGATGAGCTTGATGGTCGTCTTCACCTGCCGGCCCGGCCACGAGTCGACCGTCCGCGAAATGCTCACCGCGATGCTGACGCCGACCCGCGCCGAGCCCGGCTGCCTCGAATACATCCTCCATGAATCGCTGGACGATCCCGCCGTGTTTGCATTCTACGAGACGTGGCGCGCCAATAAGGACTGGGACGTTCATATGCTCCAGCCCCACCTCCGCCACCTCACGGAGAACCTGCCGCAACATCTCACTAGGCCGATAGGGGTGCGCCACTTGCACCGCCTCGACATCTAGATTTGAGCCGGCAGCGGCCATATCCGGCCGCGGCAAATTTCGTCCTCTCGTGGGGGGCGTCCGGCAACTGGACAGGTCAGGGGTGCTTTGCTAAGCAACCGCCTCCGCCGGTGAGCCCGCAAGGCCCCGACCAGCAACGGCGGGCGCATAGCTCAGTTGGTAGAGCAGCTGACTCTTAATCAGCGGGTCGTAGGTTCGATCCCTACTGCGCCCACCAAAATGTTCGGCAAAAACAATGACTTATTGAATAAGTCTGGGCGATGATGCTGAGGTCTTGGACAATGGCCGGACAATGGCCGGCCACACTATAACGCCGACTGGCCTACGACAGACCATGAAGGCGTAGCGGCCGACGTGGCGCCAATGCTTGGCGGCGGTCTTGACTGTTCTCTCCATCTTCGAGGCATCGCGGTCGGGGAACTTCTCCTTGAGAGCGTCGAGGATAGTCGCGCGGACTCCCTGTTGCTTCGCCATTCCTAGTCGCCCGGCGATGTCAACGAATCCGGCTGAGGCTTTGTGCGGCGCCGCGCTAATATCGTCCTGTTAAGTGGCGTGCATTGTGAGCTATGATCGCGCAGTGATTGTAGTCTCACCCAGATGCCGCAATGCGCGTTGCAAACGTCACCATCAAGAATTTTCGCGGCGTCTCCTCGTCAACACTCCAGTTTGGAAAACATGTCGCACTGATCGGCGACAACAATTCTGGCAAGTCGACCGTCATTGAGGCCATCGATTTGGTTCTCGGGCCCGACCGCCTGTCGCGATCGGCTCCGATCGATGAGCACGATTTCTACGCGGGCCAGTATCTGGCGGCCGACGGCGTCACCCAAGTGCCGATCGAGATCGAGGTCCTGATCGTTGACCTTAGCCATGAGCAGCTTCGTCATTTCAGAAACAACCTAGAATTCTGGGACGAAGCCAGCAGCAAGCTCGTCGAGGGACCTCTGGACGCCATCGCCAAACCGACGGTGAAGGAAGCACTTCGCGTGGGCTTTCGCGGTTGGTATGAGGCCGAGGACGACGACTTCAAGGCGGAGACCTTCTTCTGCTTCCCGGCGCGGGAGGACGGACAGCGCTCGGCATTCAGAGCACCCGACAAGCGGCGATGCGGCTTCCTACTGCTGAGGACCTTACGGACGGGCGCCCGCGCCCTCAGCCTCGAACGCGGCTCCCTTCTGGACATTATTTTGCGTGTCCGCGAATTGCGCCCGAAGATGTGGGAGAAGGTGCTGGCAGAGCTGCGGGTGCTGCCTGTTGCCGAAGATCCCGGCATCGGCGTCTCGGCGGTCCTGTCCGGCATCCAAGCGGCCATCAAGGATTTCGTCCCGCTCGATTGGGCCGCCGACCCGCATCTGCGCGTGTCGGACCTCACGCGAGAGCATCTGCGCAAGACGCTGACCGTCTTCATGGCGACGGGCGCCACGGTCGCCGGAAAGCCCCATGCGGCCCCATTTCAGCACCAGGGGACGGGGACGATCAACATGCTGGTCCTCGCGCTGCTCTCCACGATCGCAGACGCCAAGAAGACGGTGATCTTCGCGATGGAGGAACCGGAGATCGCCATACCACCGGCCACCCAGAAAAGAATCGTTCACGGCGTGCGGTCGAAATCCTCGCAGTCTTTCTTCACCTCGCATTCTCCTTATGTCTTGGAAGAGTTCGTGCCCGAAGAGATCCTGGTCCTGACCCGAACGGCGGCCGGAGTCCTCACCGGCCAACCCGTCGTATTTCCAGCGGCCGTCAAGCCGAAATTCTACAGCCAGGAATTCCGGCTGCGTTTTGCGGAGGCCCTGCTCGCCAAGCGCGTCCTCATCGCCGAGGGCGACACCGAGGCCTTGGCCTATCCGGCCGCGGGCCGGCGCTTGTCCGAGCTTGCCGAAACACCTATTCCTCGCTGGAGGCTCTTGGCGTCGCGGTCTTCAATGCCCGCGGCGATTCCCAAATCGCCTTGTATGGCGCGTTCTTTCGCACCTTGGGCAAGACCACTTTTGCGGTCTACGACAAGCAGTCAGACGCGGCCCAGGCGGCAGCGATCAAGGCAGCGGTTGACCATCCTTTTGAGTCGCCGTCGAAAGGGTTCGAGGACCTGCTTCTCGCCGAGACCGACGTCGCCGCGCTCTTCGGTTTGGCATCGCACTGGTCACCGACGGCGAATGGCCGCCCCATCTGGCCTCCGTCATCCCTGCCGCTGCGATGCCACATCCCGACCTACGCGCCGTGCTCAAGCGGTATTTCAGCTGGGCCAAGGCGAGGGGAGGGGCCGCCGACATGGTGGCGCAATGCTCTGTGGCCGAGGCGTCGCAGACCTTGAAGACGACCTTGGAAGCGATCAAGTCGATCGTCCATCCCGTCGCCGTCACTCCGCCTGCTGCCGCCGGCCCGGTTGCCGGTGGCGCTGCGCCGGGGACGACAACGTCTACCGCGTAGCAGGTCGACCGTGAATCTCGACGGTCTCAAAATCTGCGATCGCGCTCGTCAAGGCGGCCATCGATCTCTCCACGACGCCGCTGCAGCTCGGCCAGAAGATTCTCTTTCTCAGCTTCGCGCGCGCGACGGTGGCGCGCGTCATGCAGGAAGCGAGGCATCGCATCCAGCCCGAGCTCCGTGCGCAGATCGAAATCAGTACGTATCACGGCTTCGCCTGGTCCTTCATCCGGACCTTCGGCTATCTCGCGACCGGCAGGCGCAAGCTCCAACTGCTGACGCCGCCTGAGATGGCGACTGCCAACGCCGGTATCGCCCGAGAAGATCGTCCGGCCAATGTGAAGCGGTTGCTGGCCGAGGAGGGCCTGCTCGGCTTCGATCTGTTTGCCGGTCTGATGGCCGACCTTCTCGAAGGCAGCGCGCGGTTGCGGGACCTCCTGAGCGATAGCTACCCCACCATCATCGTGGACGAATTCCAGGACACTAACGCGGACGAGTGGCGAATGATCGCGGCGCTGGGGGGAAAGAGCCGCATCGTTGCGATGGCTGATCCAGAGCAGCGCATTTACGAGTTCCGCGGAGCGGACCCGGCGCGCATCGGAAATTTCGTCGAGAAGTTCGATCCGAAGATGTTCGATTTTGGCAAGGAGAACAACCGCAGCGACGGCACCGACATCGTTCTCTTTGGCAACGATTTGCTCACCGGGGCGAACATCGGCAAGTCTTACAACGACGTTGTCGTCAACCGATACGCCTTCTACCGGCCGGAGCTGCTGCTCCCGGTGAAGTACAGTCTCCTCGGCGCGATGAAGCGCGTCATCGAGAGTGGCAAGAAGGACTGGTCGATCGCTATCCTCGTAAGTTCGCGCGACATGATGGTGCAGGTCTCCGCTCTGCTCGCGCGCTCGACAAGTGGCCTCCCGGAAATTGGCCACGACGTCCTCATCGATCCGGAAGGACCGGCGCTGGCGGCCATTCTCATCGGCGGATTGCTCGAGGGGGCGCAGACCCCGGAGGAACTGACCCGGAAGTTCATGACCGATCTCCTCGCGCACATCCGCGGCCGCAAGGGCGGGGAGATAAGTCAGACCGATCTGGCGCTTGCTTCGGCGTTGGACGGCTATATGGCGACCGGCCTAATTCGAGGCAGCAAACGCTCGGAGCTTGTCGCGAATATCCAGGCGATTGTCGCGGCCCGCATGGCGACGTCGTTTGCGGGTGAGCCGGAAACCGACTGGCTGGCGATGCGTCGTCTGATCGATGCCGCGTCGCACGGCGCCTTCGGCGCACTCTCGGAGGATGCGCGGTTCATCAGACTTCTGCGTCGCGGGACCGAATTGCGGGAAAACCTCGCCGATCGCTGGCGAGACTCCGGCACCTACGCCGGCGCACGCCAGATTGTTTCGTCGGCGCTGCTTCAGGAACACTTCTCGGCCGCGACACGCGTTTGGTCGGGCGTAAATGTGATGACCATTCACAAGTCCAAGGGGAAAGAGTTCGACGAGGTCCTCATCTTCGAGGGGGTTCACTCCGGGCGCCTTACGCGGAACGACCCTACGCCTCGCGAGCTCGATCAGTCGCGCCTGAACCTGCGTGTCGGTGTTACGCGGGCTCGCAAGCGGACGACCATCTTGACCCCCGGATGGAACGCATGCCCATTGTTGTGACCGCGCAGGCTGTCGCTGCCGCGCCAGGGCAGAACGAGCCGAGCGCCGGGAAATCCCGATGATCGCTTGTCTCGGTTGGGGCTCGCTCATCTGGCGCCCCGCAAACCTTCCCATAGCCAAAATCCGGGCCGTCTATGAGAACGCCGTCCGCCGGATGACCGAAGGATTCGTAAAGGCGCTCCAGAAGGCGAACTGGTTGGTTCCCGGAGTTCTGCAGCAGACCCGGATCTGGTCCGATGTCGTGGCCAGCCGTCCGGTGCCGGTCGCCTACATTCTGGTGGACGCGATGCGGTTCGAGGTGGGCCATGGGCGCACGACCGCGCAGGCGCGCCATCTTGGTGGTCGCCGCCGTCTCGTCGATAAAGACCAGCCGCTCTGGATCGAGAGGAGCTGCTCCTCGAACCACACCTCGCGGGCCGCCTTCACGTCGCGGCGCTGCTGCTCGGCGGCATGCGCCGTCTTTTTTTAGTGAATGAACCTTTCCGTCCGTATTCTCGCCGGTCTTCAAAGTAGCGGCTTCCTCAGCCTGCGCTCGCCGAGCGCCATCGATGATCGGCTCGATTGGGCGAAACTGGTGGCGGTTGTGCTGATGGTAGCCGACCACGTGTTCATCGCCCTTCCTTCGCCGTGGGCGCGATGGGGATACCTTCTCGGGAGACCCTGCGTTCCCATCTTTGCTTATGTGATGACAAGCCGGCTCGCCGACGGGCCGGTCGAGCGGAGCGCGCGCATGCTCGCTCGGGTGCTCGTCTTCGGCATGATCGCGCAGCCCGTTTACGGCGCGTTGCTCGGCGGGTTCCTGGCGCGCCTCAACATTCTTTTCACGCTTGCCGCCAGCGTCGGGTTGATCCACTTGCTCGCTCGTCGTCAACTGATCGGCGCGGGGCTCGGAGCGATCCTTCTCTCCTACTTCGATCGGCGGCTCGATAGCGGCGCGGTGACGGCCCTAGGGCAGGCGGCTGCCTTTCTCGCCTGGCGCGGCGAAAGACGGGGACTGGCACTGTGGATCATCACAGGCGCCGCCATGTTGCAGAACCTGGCGGCAATCCCGCTCGACTGGGGTGCTGCGCTCTGCTGTGTCGCGGCGCCGGCGATCATTGCAGCGAGCGGTGCGATGGCACCGCCGCGGCGCTGGCGGCTTCCGGGCCTCGCCTTCTATGCTTTCTACCCGCTACATCTCTTCGCGATCTGGCTTGCCTTCGGGCCATATCGTTGATGAGGACCCGCGGCAGCCGGTTCATGTTCCGGGTCGACGACAAGGGCGTGGGGTCTTATTGGGCGGTGGATGAGGCGGCGGATGGGATTGTCGTGCTGGCGGTGTCGTCGTGGTGGGCGGGGTGCCTGCGACACCGAAGACCTCCGGCGCCTCGGTATGTGGGGGTATTTTTCAACAAGCCCAGGCGAAAGGTCGTCTCATCTGCGCTCGGGTCAGGCCGCGCGGGGAGGACTGCCCGATTGGAGCATGCTCTCGCGCGGCCGCGCTGTCGTACAAACGGGGAGGGTTAGAATGAGGGGCATGGTGAAATTCTTCAACGGGCAAAAAGGATACGGCTTCATCACTCCGGATGACGGCAGCAAAGACGTCTTCGTGCATGTTAGCGCGCTTGAGAAAGCGGATATTACGAGCGGGGTGCAGGAAGGGCAGATCGTCGACTTCGAGATCGAGACCGACAAGCGCAGCGGCAAGCTGGCGGCCGCCAATTTGAAGATCGTCCGCTAACGGCCGTCGCGCAGCGGAGTTATTGCGTGGTCGTCGCGGGGGAGTTGGGGGCTGGTGGGGGAACGAGCTCGTTGCGCGGGCCTTGACGGGAATATCGGGGTGGCGGCAGCAGGCCGAGTCCGCGCAACGCCTGCTCATCCGTGACCGCGAGAAGGAAACCCCACCGGCACCGGCGCGGCCCTTGTGGTGGCGGCTGGCGAGAGATCAGGCTCTGAGGCGGTTGGCAGTCGACGGCGATGGGATTCGAGACCGACATTCAGCCGCTATTCCGGGATCTCGATCGCAACTACATGATATTTATCTTTGACCTTTGGTCGTATGGCGACGTGAAGGAAAACGTCTCCGAGATCCTTGCTCGACTCGAAGATGGGTCGATGCCGTGCGATGGTCCGTGGGAGAGCGACAAAATCGAAAAGCTGAAGGCCTGGATCAACGCCGGCTGCGAGCCGTGATGTCAGGCGGGGCAGCTGGGCGGCTGCCAGCTCCTGGGCCGCATTCAATGCGGCCGGCCGAGTGCGCCGAAATTGACGGTGGACCCGCGGATGATCTGCCCGATTTCGTCAATGATGACGCGGAATCGGCGATTGCCGTATTAGAACGTCAGCCGGTGAAACCCTGCGTCCTCGCCAATGCCTTGTTCGCTCTTGGACGTAATCTCGCTGGACCGAAGCAAGACCACGACGCGATCGGTCTCGATATCGAGGCCTGCGGCGATGACCGAAGGTTCGACCTTCTTGGAGTTGCGTGGATTTAAGGGCCCTGAAATTGCTATAATAAAACGCTACTTTTTGTACTTTGGAATTTTCGGGCTGTCTATGACGGACCAGCGAAGTACGTTTGGGACTATCGGTACAATCTGAAGCTTATTGATGCAGCGATGAGCAAGGCTGGTTCGAGTTTGCGCATGGTACTTCATCCCGCGTTCCATCCAGCGCTGGGTGTGCAATAGGTCAGATAGCTGCGGATGGCCGTGGTGGGAGGCTGAACGCCGCGGAATGCGAAGGAGCAATAAAAAATGAACTTGAGGACAGAAGACATCAAGAACCTAACCCGCAGCGAACTTGAGACTTTGGCCGGTGGCGTAACCGGGTATCCGCCAGCGCGAGCGAGCGCTGCAAAGGCCGAGATACTGCGACGCGATTGGGAACATGCCGAGACGCGACAGGAAAGCCGGCAGGGCGATGTGCTGATGCGAAAGCCGAGCTTGTGGGGCATTGGCATCGACCTCAAGGCCTTGATAAGGCGCCTAAGAGCGTGGGTCAGAATTTAAGGTTCGAGCTCAACATGCCAGACGTGGCGCACGCAAAGAAAACCACACGAACGAGTTCGACCATCCTCCCCAAGAGCCAGAGCTACGGGGTCGTTGAGGTCGCCTCCTCCACGGTCGGCGAGGCTGATGCATCTGACGCCGGCGCGGAGGGGAGGGTAATGCTCCCGTTATAGTCGGGGACGATCGAGGGTGCGTCGATTGTCGTTGTAGCGGTGGATGGCGCCGTATCCGGGGAGCTCGAGGCGATCGGGGTTGTCGACGTTGGGGGCGTGCTCACTGATGGGGCGCTGGCGGCGGGGGAGACGCTCTCGTTGGTGAGGATTTGATCGAGTGCGTCGCCGGTGATGCACACTGGTGTGCCGTCGGATTTCGTCACACAGAGTTTTTTGAACGTGCCGGTGTCGGCCGTGACGTTGGTGGCGACGTCGCCGACGGCCACTACGATCCGAACGCGGTGGACCAACAGCTTGGATGCGCGGCGCTCGTCAATCGCATGGCGCTGCTTGACCATAGCGTGAAGTTAAATTGATCAGGCCATGGACTAATCGCTCACGAGCGCACCGATCACAGGGGGAGCCGGGCGACCCAGGCGCCGATGAGCTGACGGCTGTGATCGAGGTCGAGGAAGTGGCTCTCATTGAGGAGCTCGTCGCGCATCCGGCCGTTGAAGCTCTCAACCAAGCCGTTCTGCATCGGCTTTCCGGGCACGATGTAAGACCTAAGACGTTGGGGGCGGTCAGGTCGTGAGCAGGGCTTCCTTGATGACCCGATAAACAGACGAGCGAGCCATCCCGAGCCTGCGGGGGATATCGGCCGGCGACGCGATATCGGATCGAAGGGCAATAACACTGCTTGTCTACGGGCGGTCCGGGCGCGGCCCTTGGACGTCGTAGGCCGTCAGACGTGTGGATAAAGTGGGCCGCCTCGAACTACCAAGCGGATAACGGAGACCCGTGCGCTCAGAATTTCCAGATCAACGCGGCTCGCAACGTCTGCGCCGTAAAGCCAACATCGTACCAGTCGCTGGGTGAGAGGTTGTAGCGCACGTGGCCGTAGTCGGCATAAAGATATTCGAGCCGGCCAATCAAATTGCTCGTGAAGGCGTGATCAACGCCACCGCCGATCGTCCATCCGGCTCGAACCACCCCGATGGGGATTGCGCTCACTTCCGTAAAGCGCAAATCGGTGACTGCCAGCCCACCGGCTGCATAGAGCAGGGTCGTCGGGGTCACGCTGTTGCCAAGGCGCCCCCGCAGGTTGGCCGCCCAATTGAGGTCGTAAGTAAAGCTGGACGACGGCACTGCACCGTGTGGGGGTGTTGCGACACGCCGGTGCAACGGCTGAGCATTTGCCATATGATTGAGCTGCAGCGTGTCGGCTAGGGATGGTGACCGAACGGGATGACGGCGAATTTCAAGCGCATCTTCGGTGCGAGGAAACCCGCAATCGCAATGGTTCATTTTGGGGCGCTGCCCGGCGCACCGCTCTACGACAAAGAGGGCGGGGTGGCTGGACTGATCGCGGCAGCGCGCGCGGACCTCAAGGCACTTCAGGCGGCGGGTTTCGACGCCGTGATGTTCGGCAACGAGAACGATCGGCCCTACGAATTCAAGGTTGATCTGGCGTCAACCGCGACCATGGCGTGCGTCATTGGCGCACTCCGATCAGAAATACAGGTGCCCTTCGGTGTCAACGTCCTGTGGGACCCAACAAGTTCGGTAGCGCTGGCCGCTGCTACTGGCGCTTCCTTCGTCCGCGAAATCATGACCGGGGCGTACGCCTCGGACATGGGGCTGTGGAACCCGGATGCGGGGGCTGCGTTCCGCTATCGCGACCGCCTTGGGCGGCCTGATCTCGCGCTCCTCTTCAACATATCGGCTGAGTTCGCGTACTCGCTCGATCAACGCAGTCTAGCCGACCGTGCGCGGAGCGCGGTTTTTTCGAGCATCCCCGATGCCATCCTCGTTTCTGGCGCAATAACGGGCGAGGCGGCAGCACTCTCTGAAGTGGAGGCGGTAAAGCGGGCGATACCGGACACGCCGGTCCTCGCCAATACTGGTGTCAAGCACGCAACTGTCGGGGATTTCCTCAGGGTTGCCGACGGGTGCATCGTCGGATCGTCGCTCAAGGTAGACGGGAATACTTGGAACGCGGTTGATCCGGACCGCGCAGTCGAGTTCATGCGGCTCGTTCGGCAAGCACGGAAAGACTAGCAACCATGGCGAGAAAGGCTCTGGCGGCCGATCCGATCAAGGAACGCCTTCGGGCGCTCACCACTGATCTGATGCTCATTCCGGGCCTGAGTGGCCACGAGGGTCGGGTTCGCCGCAGGCTGGCGGCAGAGTTGAAAGGGCTTGGCATCGAGTCGCGCTCCGATCGTCTTGGCAACCTGATCGCCAGCATCGCGGGCGAGGTCGGCCGCCCGAGTGTGATGCTCTTTGCCCATATGGACCAACTCGGCCTTGTTGTCCGCAAGATCGAGGCGAACGGCCTGGTGCGCGTCGAGCGCCTCGGCGGCGTACCCGAAAAGGCGCTGCCGTCGCAGTCGGTTGTCTTTTGCGTCGGCGAGAGGCGGGATGTGCCCGGCGTCGTCGCCAACAAGAGCCACCACGCCACCCAGCCCGACGAAAAGTATCGCGTCCCCGCCTACGCCGACCTTTATGTCGATGCCGGTTTCGCCAGCGCGGCGGAGGTCCTTGTCGCCGGGATCGATATCGGCACGCCGGTCGTTTACGAGCCGAAGGTGGTCAGTCTTGCCGGCGGCCGGATCGCGGGCACGTCCGTCGACGATCGCGCCGGTTGCGCCGTCGTCGTCGAGGTGGCGCGCTCCCTGCTCCGTTCGCGCCGGAAGCCGACGACGCATCTGGTCTTCTCCGTGCTCGAGGAATTCAACGTGCGCGGCGCGCTGACCGCCGCGCAGACGCTCTCGCCGGACATCGCCATCCAGCTCGACCTGATGCTGGCCACCGACACGCCCGACATGACCGCACGCGGCGATATGCGCCTCGGCGGCGGGCCGGGAATGAGCCTCTACAGTTTCCACGGACGCGGAACGCTGAACGGCACGATCCCGCATCCGGCGTTGGTCAAGCTGTTTTCCGACACCGCCGACAAGGAAGGCATCGCGCTCCAGCGGAGCGCCCAGGTCGGCGTCCTGACCGATTCCTCCTACGTTCAGCTCGTCAACGCCGGAGTCGCCGCGATCGATCTCGGCTTCCCTGTGCGCTACACACACTCCTCGCTCGAGGTCTGCGACCTCGCCGATCTCGTCGGGCTCACCCATCTCTTGGTCAAGGGCATCGAGCGGATCGATAGCGCGTTCAGCCTCGATCGCGACGACTATGAGCGATGAACTACTACCTCGGGATCGACATCGGGACGTTTGAATCGAAGGGCGTCCTAGTCGACGCGGAGGGCGTTATCGTCGCCACTGCGACGAAGGCGCATAAGATGCTGGTACCCCAAGCGGGCTGGGCTGAGCATCGGCCGCGCGAGGACTGGTGGGGCGATTTCACCTTCATCAGCCAGAAGCTGCTCGCCGATAGTCGCGTGCCGGCGTCCGCGATCCGCGCCGTCGCGGCGAGCGCCATCGGGCCGTGCATGCTGCCGGTCGACGCCGACGGCGAGCCGCTGATGAACGGTGTGCTCTACGGGGTCGACACTCGCGCCGCAAAGGAGATTGGCGAGCTCACCGACACGATCGGCGAGGCGACGCTCCTTGACCGTTGCGGTAACGCATTGACCTCCCAGTCAGTCGGGCCGAAGATCCTGTGGCTGAGGCGGAACCGGCCGGAGATTTACGCCCGAACGCGGAAGATCCTGACCGCCACTTCCTTTCTGGTCCACCGCCTGACCGGCCGCTATGTCATCGACCACTACACGGCTGCCAATTCGAGCCCGCTCTACTTTATCGACGACCTCGCCTGGAGTGACGCGCTCAGCCCCGACCTTGTCGACCTCGACTTTATGCCCGATCTTGCCTGGACATCCGACATCGCCGGCACGGTGACGGCCGGGGCGGCCGAGCAGACCGGCCTTGCCGCTGGAACGCCGGTCGTCGTCGGCACCGTCGACGCGTCGGCGGAGGCGCTGAGCGTCGGCGTGCTTCACGCCCGCGACATGATGCTAATGTACGGCTCGACCATCTTCGTCATCATGATCACGGCGGCGCGCGTCCGCGATCCACGCCTCTGGTACGCGCCATGGCTTTTCCCCGGCCAGCACGCGTCGATGTCGGGCCTGGCGACGAGCGGCACGCTCACCCATTGGTTCCGCGAGAACCTCGCCCGGGATCTCGATCCTGAAGCCGCGATGCCTGCGCTCGCCGCCGAGGCCGAGCAGTCGCCGCCCGGGGCAAAGGGGCTTGTGGTCCTACCGTATTTCTCGGGCGAGCGCACCCCGATCTATGATCCAAGCGCCAGGGGCGTCGTCTTCGGTCTGAACCTTACGCACACCCGCGGCGACCTCTTCCGCGCCATGCTCGAAGGCATTGCCTGCGGGACGCGGCACATAGTCGACACTTATTTCGATGTCGGGCAGGACCCGCGGGCGATTTTCGCCGTGGGCGGCGGCACCAGGAATCGCGTCTGGGCCCAGGCGACCTCGGATGTCACAGGGCGCACCCAGATCGTGCGCCAGACGACCGTCGGTGCCTCTTACGGCGACGCTTTCCTTGCCGCACTTGCCATGGGAGACGTTCGGCCGGTCGATATCGCGACCTGGAATCCGACCGCGTCCGAGTTCGTCCCCGATCCGGCGAACGCACCGATCTACGAACGGCAATACGCGGTCTTCCGCGAGCTCTACCCGCGGACTCGTGATCTCATGCGTCGGTTGGACGGTTAGGGAGAAGACGATGGCGCCACGGCAGCAGCAGAAGGCCGGCCTCCGCGTCCTGATTGCCGGCGAGTCGTGGGTCACCCATTCGATCCACCAGAAGGGCTTCGACAGCTTCACCACCACCGAATATGTTGAGGCTGTCGAGTGGCTGCGCGCTGCGCTCGAAGGTGGCGGAATCGCGGTCGACTACCAGCCCGCGCACGTCGCGGCGCGGAGCTTCCCCGCGACGCCGAGGGCGCTTGCCGGCTACAACTGCGTGATCCTCTCTGACATCGGCGCGAACACGCTCCTCCTCCATCCGGATACGTTCGTTCGGTCCCGGCCGCTGCCGAACCGACTCGCAGCCATCCGCGAATATGTTCGCGCCGGCGGTGGTCTGGTCATGGTCGGCGGCTACCTGTCCTTCCAGGGCATCGAGGCGAAGGCGCGTTATCACACGGTACGCCGATCGAGACCACCCTGCCGGTCGAGATCGACGGGCACGACGACCGCGTCGAAGTGCCGGAGGGCGTCGAGCCACAGGTGGTCGATGGCCGCCACTCAATCATCAAGGGCATCAAGGGCAGGTGGCCGGTGATCCTCGGCTACAACCGCGTCGTACCGAAGTCGGACGCCGAGATCGTCGTCGGCGTCGGGAGCGACCCGCTTCTCGTCGCGGGCAAATTCGGTAAGGGTCGATCTGTCGCGTTCACGTCGGATTGCGGGCCACACTGGGCGCCCCCGGCCTTTGTTTCGTGGCCGGGCTACTCCATGCTCTGGCGCGAGATCGTGCGCTGGACCGCGGGCAGGTCTTAGCCCGATGGGCCATCGCACCGGAGAACCACGTCCGTCCACTGCCTTCGTCACGGTCGACTTCGACCGGCAAGGCATGCAGACCGGCTTCGTGATGATCCCGCATTCGCCGCACGACGACGCCTGGGGCGTGACTCGCGTGCCGATCGCGATCATCGCCAACGGCACGGGCCCGACCGTCGCGCTGGAGGGCGGCAACCACGGCGACGAATACGAAGGGCCGATTGTCATTGGCGAACTGATCCGCGATCTCGATCCGGCCGAGGTGCAGGGCCGCCTCCTCCTGATGCCGGCGAACAACGTCCACGCGGTGATCGCCGGGAGTCGCGTTTCGCCGGTCGACGGGCTGAACCTCAACCGCACCTTTCCGGGCGATCCGCAGGGGACGATCACCGAGCAGATCGCCGCGTACGTGACCGACGAAATCTTCCCGCGCGCGGACGCTTTCCTCGATCTCCATTCCGGCGGCTCATCGCTCAACATCATTCCAAGCGCGATCGTAGAGCCGACAGACAACGCGGCGCTGCACGCCAGGAATGTCCGCGCGGCCCGCGCCTTCGAAGCCCCGATGACCGTTGTGATCGGCAACCTCGGCGATCCGCGGACGTCGACGGCAACCGCGTGCCGAGCCGGGCTTGTCACGGTAGGGACCGAAATGGGCGGCGGCGGCACTGTGTCGCCGGAGGCGCTCGCGATCTGCCGCCGCGGCGTCCGTAACGTGCTCGCCCATCTCGGCGTGATAGACCCTGACCAGGCTCAGCCGCCGGAGGGCGCTGGGCGCCTCTTTGAGCTGCCTGGGCCACGAGCCTATGTCTTTGCGACGATGGACGGCATCTTCGAGCCGTTCCACGCGAATGGTCGCGAGGTGCACGCCGGCGAGCCGGCGGGTTGCATTCATTGCACATGGGACCCGGCGCGTCCGCCAGAGACTCTTGCCTATCAGGCCGATGGGATCCTCTACGGCCGCCGCCAGCCGGGAAGGGTGCGACTCGGCAACTGCTGCCTCGTCGTCGCAGCGCGATACGAGGGGCAGGCCGCATGATCAACATCGACGATATCGAAGCAGCGCGCCGGCGCATCGCCGATCGAGTCCGCCGCACGCCGGTGATGCCGCTAACGCAGATCAAGTCGCCGCCGCCCGACGGCGCGCGCGTGACACTGAAATTGGAATGCCTTCAGGTGACCGGCTCGTTCAAGGCGCGGGGCGCCATGAACCGGCTGCTCGGCACGCCGCCGGATCAGCTTCGCGCCGGCATCGTCACCGCGTCGGGCGGCAATCACGGACTGGCGGTGGCGCGCACCGCGTTTGCCGCGGGCGTGCCGGCGGTCGTTTTCGTGCCCTCCAATGTCTCGCCGGCGAAGGTCGCCAAGATGAAGGCGTGGAACGCGCGGGTCGAGATCGTCGGCGACGAATGGAGCAAATCGAACGAGGCGGCACTGGAATATGCCGCCAGGACCGGGGCGATCTACTTTCACCCCTTCGCCGATCCGCTGGTCGTGGCCGGGCAGGGCACGCTCGGGTTGGAAGTCCTCGAAGACCTGCCGGACATGGACGCAATTCTGGTTGCGATCGGCGGAGGCGGTCTGATCGCCGGTCTTTCCACCGCCATTCGCGCCCGGCGCCCGTCGGTGCGGATTATCGGCATTGAGCCGGTCGGTTCGCCGACGCTCAAGGCAAGCATCGACGCCGGCCACGTCGTCACCCTCGACGCGGTCACCTCGCGCGTCCCGACGATGTCGTGCCGGCGGACGGACGAGCACGTCTTCGAGACTGTTCGCCGCAACGTTGACGAGATCGTGCTCGTCACCGACGACGAGATGGAGGAGGCCTCGCGCTGGCTGTGGTTCGAGATGGGGGTCGCTGCCGATCTTTCAGGCGCGGCGTCGCTCGCCGCGCTCCGCCGAGGCGTCCCCGGTCTCACGGGCGCGAAGCACGTATGCGCATTGGTTTGCGGCGCGGGGGCGGAGGGAACGGGCTGAAACGTCGCTGGCTCGGCACTACTTTGGGCTTCGGAGCGCCCGCGACTTCCTGTCGGGTTTCGGTGCCACTCCGAGCGCGTACCGCACGTGCGCCAGGATCATGTCGCGTCCCTTGGCGCCCAGATCCGCCGAGGCCTTGTTGGCGCTCCGCGTGTACCACTTCTTCGCCGAGAGCTGCGTCATATCGACCGCATCCGGTAAGAGTGCCATCATTAGCGACGTCTCGCCCTCTCCGGCGTGGTCGAAGGGATATTCTGCGATGATCTCGGGTGTCATGAGCGGGTGGCCTTTGATCCAGTTGAACGGATCGTTGCCAACAACCTGCTCCGCATAGTAGTCCGCCATCTTCGCGTCACCCCACCAGCCTTCGCCGCGCTCCTTTTCGAGGAAGGCGAAGGTCGCCTGCCGGGCAGCGAGCTTGAACGCCAAATCGGTCGGCATGCCGGCGGCGAAATTCTCCGTCTGGTGATGGATGAAGAAATGGATGTTGCGGAATCCAATCCTGAGGAGGCTCGTAAACAGGGCTTCGGCGAATGGGAACAACCTGTCGCCACCGACCTGCACTGATCCGTTGCCTTCTGGCGGCTCGACCGCGTAGCTCGCCGCGCCGTAATAGAACGGCGGCAGGATGACGAGGTCGCGTTCCTTCTCGATGATGTCGAGGATCTTCACGACCGCGAGCGTGTCCATGCCGACGGCCATGTGCTCGCCGTGGTACTCGAGCACGCCCAGCGGCAATACGACCGGCCGGCGGTCCTTGATCGCCGACCTGATCTGGTGCGGCAGCATCAGTTCGTAGCGCAAGCGGATCCTCCCTGGGCGGACGGGAAATGCCATTATGCAGTATCCGAGACACTAGCATGCCGTATGCGCGACATTAGCCACCCTAGCGAGGAGTCCAATGCCTGAAGGGACCATCATCAGCGTTTCCGCTAGTCGTGCTCTTACTGGTGCGGTCGTTATCGAAGGCAGCGACGCGTTCCCCCATGCGGTCCGTCGCCTCAAGGAGTCGTTTCCGGGAATCGATTGGATCGTCGGCGCCGCCGACGGCAAGAGGCCTGCGGTCATATTGGTCGCCGACGCTGAGCTTGCGGAGGGCGCCTTCCACATCGGCAGTGAAACGGCGCTGTCCCCAGTCGTTCACGTTTCCGGGGGGCAGGTCTCGGGCGTGATCTACGGGATCGAGGAACTGATCAAGCGCGGCGGCGCGACGCCAGACAGGCTTTCGGTCGCCGCCGAGCCGATCGAGGCATCGCCGGGCCTCGCCTACCGCACGTTCCGGACGTGGGACCACTCCACCAATTGGCAACTCTCGCAGATCGGCCAGCAAGAAATCGGCGTGTTCAACCCCTATGGCAAGCCGCCCAGCGGTTTCCTTGCCGACTACCGGCGTCTTGTCGATTTTTGCAGCCGCAATCGCATTGCCGCCATCGTCATCTACGGCTTCCTGCGCGACAGCCACGGCGGCATCGAAACGGCCAGGGAACTGTGTCGCTACGCCAATGAACGCGGCGTGCGCATTCTGCCTGGCATCGCGATTGGCTCCTACGGCGGGTCTATTGGGAGGGCGAGCACCCCTACAATCTCGCCACGTGGCCCCGGAGCAACCCGCAATTCGCTGCGACTATGGAGAAGGGGGTGGGATTCCAGCTCGCCGACCTTTCCTTCCCGCTGAGCTTCCCGCGCTCCGACTACACCATGACGGCTTGCCCGAGCGCGCCGGAAACCATGGCTTGGATGGAAGAAGCAGTGAGTTGGCTGGCCGAGACCTTTGAGATCGGTGGCATCAACATCGAGAGCGGCGACTACGGCGTATGCGGCTGTAACCGTTGCGTTAGCCGGCGAAGCAATCCGGCGGAGGCGGCGCGGCGCATCCCTGATCACAGCGATTCGTGGTCGCACACCGACATGACCGCGAACTTCCCGCGCCTCTACCGGGCCGCCAAGGCCAAGCGCCCCCGATCTGTGGATCTACTGCGAAATGCAGTGGGATAACCTGCTCGATCCGGTCGCCGATGCGGCGCAGAAGAAGCTGCCGAGGGGCGGCATCTATCAGCACACTGCTAACAGGACCTTCTGGGGCAAGCTCAAGAAAGAACTCAGCCGCGGTTATGTCGAGGCCCTTCCCACCCAGCCCAACGTCTTGCGTTGCCAATTCGCGTGCCAATGGAACGGCGACGAGCGCACTGAGCGCTACGCCTTTAACGCCAAGACGTTCGCCGAGACGGCGCGGGTCGCGCGCGAGATCGGCATGGAGGGTCTCACCGTGTGGGGCGAACCGTCTGCATATCACGCGAGCGTGGAGCTGAGTTACCTCGCCTTCGCTCGCTTCTCATACGAGCCAACGCTGACATGGGAGAGTTTTCTCGACGGCGACGTTGCGCCGCTGCTCGGCGGCAGGGCGCTGGCCGACCGGTTTATCGCCATCGCCGAAGAGGTCGACGCCAACCAGACGCTCCCGGTGATGCGCTTGGCCGCGCTGCGTGCGGAGGCGCTTGACCATTGCGGTAACAATGCCGGCGACGCGGCCCGTCGTTGGTTGACGCTCGGCGAGCAGATCGCGCGGCGCGAGCATATGGGTGCCTGACCAGGAGAGTGAACTGTGGCGGGACGGCTAGACGGGAAGAGTGCCATCGTCATTGGCGCCGGGAGAGGCATCGGCGCCGGCACGGCGGAACGGTTCATCGCCGAGGGCGCCAGCGTTGTCATCGGCGACTCCGATGCGGTCGCGGGGTCTGCAACCGCCGCGCGCCTCGGCGCGCATTTCGTCGAGACCGACATATCGCGGCGCGAGCACGCCGAGCGGATCGTCGCCGAGACGGTCACCCGCTACGGCGCTCTCGACATTCTCGTGCAAAACGCCGGAATCTACCCGTGGCAGCTGATCGAGACGACGACGCCTGAGGATTGGGATCGGGTGATGGCCGTCAATCTCCGCGGTGCCTTTCTTGCCGCGCGCGCCGCGCTGCCGCACATGAAGGTGCGGCGGAGTGGCCGGCTGCTCTTCACCTCGTCGATCACCGGTCCGCGGGTAACAAGCCCTGGACACGGCCACTACTCCGCGTCGAAGGCCGGCATCAACGGCTTCATCCGAGCGGCCGCATTGGAATTCGCTCGTTACCGAATAACCGTGAACGGCGTCGAGCCTGGTAACATCATGACCGAGGGACTGGTTGCCGGACGCAGCCCCGCCTTCATCCAGTCGATGGAAGATGCCGTTCCGCTCGGGCGTCTCGGAACTCCGCGCGACGTCGCCAACGCCTTTCTTTTCCTCGCTTCAGACGAAGCTGCGTACATTACCGGCACGACCATCGTCGTCGACGGCGGGCAGATCCTGCCGGAGGGAAGCGACTTCCGCATCGATCCGGATTGAGGGATGGGGGGATCCGCCGGTTTCTTCTGTTGCGACGGTCCGTGTTCTATGATCGGTCGCAACGGACGGCCGACAGCGGCCGGCCGGCAAACAGCCGCGGGGGAGAGCCAGCATGTTGAAATCGATCGACCCGATCCTCAACGCAGATGTCCTCTATGCGTTGCGTGCGATGGGCCATGGCGACGATCTCGTCATCTGTGACACGAATTTTCCGGCCGATTCCGTTGCTCGTCAGACCGTGTTGGGCCGCCTACTCCGGGTCGATAACGTTACGGCCGCGCGCGTCGCCCGTGCGGTTCTTTCGGTAATGCCCCTCGACTCGTTTGTCGAAAACCCGGCATTGCGGATGGAGATCGTCGGCAAGCCCGGTGAGGTGCCGCCGGTTCAGGCGGAGGTCCAAATGGAAATCGATGCAGCCGCGGGTCGTTCGACGCCGATGGGATCGGTTGAGCGTTCCCAGTTTTATGACCTCGCACGAAAAGCCTATTGCGTCATCCAGAGCGGCGAGCGCCGATTCTACGGCTGCTTCATCGTCAAGAAGGGCGTAGTTCCGCCCGACGCCGGGTAGGGCGGAGGGCTAAAAGCATGGTCGCGACGAAGCGTGGCGTCGCCATCCTCGGCATCTTCGTCGCCGATCTGGCGTTTCGTGCCAATCGCATGCCGGGAGTGGGCGAGACCATCACAGGCTCGGGCTTCAAGATGGGGCCGGGCGGGAAGGGGTCCAACCAGGCGGTCGCCGCGGCTCGTGTCGGGGCTGACGTGACCTTCATTTCGAGGCTTGGCAAGGATGAGTTTGGAGCTTCTGCGCTAGCGACTTGGCAGAAGGAGGGCATCAGGGCGCGAGTGGTCGAGACCATGGATGAGCCGACCGGCGCTGCGTTCATCTATGTCAACGACCGGACGGGTGATAACGCGATCATTGTCTTCCCGGGCGCTGCGGGCGCCATCACCACGGCAGATGTGGACGCGGCGGCCGACGCAATAGGCAACGCCGCGGTCTTCGTGACCCAACTTGAGCAGTCAGTCGCTGCCGCTCAACGCGGATTGGAAATTGCCAAGAAGGCGGGCGTCGTCACGGTCTTCAATCCCGCCCCGGCGATGCCGGTCGCAGACACTGTCTATTCGCTCTGTGACTACGTGACGCCGAACGAAAGCGAAGCGGGCCTGCTGACTGGAATAGCCGTCGCCAGCATCGACGGCGCGCGGAGAGCGGGCGACATCTTCCTGGCAAAGGGAGCCGGAGCGGCAGTGATCACGCTGGGCAAGGCCGGCGCCCTGCTGCACAGCCCGGACGTATCAATATTGATCCCGGCGTTCGACGCCGGATCGGTCGTCGAGACCGCGGGCGCGGGCGACGCGTTCAACGGCGGGTTTGCCGCTGCGATCGCGAGGGGAGCCGCCCCGGAAGAAGCCGCCCGGTTTGCCTCTGCCGTCGCCGGCATATCCGTCACCCGTGCGGGAACCGCACCATCGATGCCCCGCCGCGAGGAAGTCGAGTTGCTGCTGGCTCAGCAGCGCTGACCCGCCTGTGTCATGCACGGCCGCGGATCGATTGACACCCTTTGAGGTCCGGCATACTCCAAGTGCTGCTCATTGTCGCTCTATGCGCGTTCCGGTAGCGGAGAGTCTTCGTGTGAAACGTAGGCTTTTGTTGTAGGACGACAACACTGCGACCTCGGCTTGGCTCCGAGGACAAGGGCAACGCAAACTAGAAGAACAAACGGGAGGGATTCCAATGAGAGTGGGCTTATACAACCAATTGTTGGCGATGCAGCAGAGTCGGCGCGACGTCCTGAAAACTGCAGCGGGGGTCGCTTCCATTGCCGCGTTGAGCGCGACGGGCGTGCTCGGTGCCTCAAGCGCTTTTGCTGCCGACATGTCCGCGGACGAGATGGCCCTGCGGAAACAGATCCTGGCGATCCCTGGCGTCGGCAAGGGGTCGCCTGGCGACGCCGACTGGCAGAAGGTCGGTGAAATGTGCCTCGGCGCGACCAAGGCGAGCGTCAAGCAAGGAGAGTTCGCCGGCGTCGAACTCTCCTTCATGGGGCTCAACAATCAGAACCTGCACAACTTCCTCTTCCGTGGCTTTCTCAAGCCGTGGGAGGCCTATACCGGCGCCAAGATCACCTGGATTGACCTCGCCCAGGCCGATTATAACGCCCGCCTGCAGCAGTCGATCGCAACTGGCACGGTTGACTTTGACATTCTCGAGATGGGCGCTCCCTTTGAGGGCGACGTGTGCGGCAAGGGCCTCACCTCCGAGATGCCAGATTGGGTCAAGACGCAGATCGACATCAACGACTATTCCGATTATCTCAAGCCGCCCGTTGGCACGTGGAATGGCAAGACCTATCGCGTCACCATCGACGGCGACTGCCACAACCTCAACTACCGCACCGACGTGTTCTCGGATGCCGACCTGGCCAAGGCTTGGAAGGACGCTGGCAACAAGAGCGACTGGGGCGTGCCGAAGACCTGGCAGCAGGTGAATGCCGTCACCAAGTTCCTCAAGGGCCAGAAGCTGAAGGGTCAGGATGTCTATGGGTTCCTTGACCCACCGAAAGGTTGGGGCGGCTTTGGCTTCTACTTTGTTGAAGATCGCTGCACCGCCTATGCCAAGCACCCTGATGACAAGGCTTGGCTGTTCGATATCGACACCATGAAGCCGCGCGTCAACAATCCGGCCTGGGTGCGGGGCATCCAGGATATTGTTGACAGTCTACCGTATGAGCCGGCCGACCAAATCAACGCTGATCCTGGCACGACCGGATTCCAGCAGTTCCTCGCCGGCGTCGGCTCATTGCTGACGTGGTGGGGAGATATCGGTGAGGTGGCGAAGACCAGCGATACAGCGGTCATCGGCAACGAACTCGGCTTCGACATCCTGCCGGGCTCGGATGATGTCTATAACGCCAAGACGGGGAAGTGGGAGACACTGGCGGGCGGTCCAAACGTCGCGCCGAATTGCGCATATCTCGGCTGGGGCATCTACGTTATGGCCCGAGTTGATTCTGATCCCAAGAAACAGAAGGCCGCGTGGAGCGCCGCAGCCCATCTTGGCGGGAAGGATCTGTCGATTTGGAACGTCATGTACCCCTCGGGCTTCCAAGTCCACCGCAACAGTCATTCCAGCATCGACGAGTGGGTCGCAGCGGGCTACGACAAGGACTACATCACCTCGTATCTGAAATCACAGTTTGGGACCTACAATCATCCCAATCGGTGCGTTGAGCCACGCATACCCGGAATCTTCCAGTACTACAGCATCGCTGAAGACGAACTGCGGAATGTGTTCGCTGGCAAGGAAACAGCGCAGGCCGGTGCGGACGCAATCGCGGCGGCATGGGAGAAGCTGACCGACAAGATCGGCCGCGAGCAGCAAATCAAGCTCTACAAGGCTTCGCTCGGAGCGTAGGCGTTTTGCTCACGGTCGCAGGACGTTGTGATGATCCCCGGCTGGTGGCGTGCGTATCGCCATCAGCCGGTCTTTCGTGACACGATCACGGTCCGAATCCCGACGTTCCGGCGGAGACGTCCTTGGCGGCAGTCGACGACCATCACTATCAAATATCGTCGTACGGCGTTTCGCCCGGCCGCAGGAGCGCCGGACGCTGGCTGGTCGGCCTTACTACCCTCTTGCTTGCTGCGACGGTCGTCGCCGAAATCCTGCAGGCGAACGGCGTCATCGCCGTCTGGTTCAGCGACTGGCGGCCGGTGCTTTATGCATACCTCGTCTGGTCGGTGGCGTTAGGCGTGTCCCAGGTCCTGCGCCGGGGCGAGGCCGGGCTGCGGGCCTTGTTCATCCTGCCGGCAGTGCTCTTCACGATCGCCGTCGTCATCTTCCCTACGCTCTTTGGATTCTACATTGCCTCGCTCGACTGGAACCTCTCTTCTTTCGAGGGGCCGCATTTCAGCGGGCTCAGCAACCTCGTGGACCTCTTCCACGACTCCTATTACTGGAATGCGCTCTTCAACATGCTCTTCTACTCGGCAATGGTGCTGGTGGAATACGTCATCGCCTTTGGCCTCGCGCTCCTCCTCAACGCCGAGATCAGGGCGCGCAAGTTCTTCCGCATTGCGTTCCTCGTGCCACTCATGCTGAGTCCGGTTTCCGTCAGCTGGATGATCGGTAAATCGATCATGGAATCCCGCTTTGGCCCAGCTGCCGCGCTCGCCCGCCACCTCGGCTGGGACAACCCGGCATTCTTCGCCTCGCCGTGGATTGCGCGCGCCAGCATCGAGACGCTCGATGGCTGGGTATCGATACCGTTCATCATGATTTTGCTCCTCGCTGGTTTACAGGCGTTGCCGAAGGAGGTGCTGGAAGCGGCCAAAGTCGACGGCGCGACCAGCGGGCAGGCGTTCCGCCTAGTGACCTTTCCGCTGATGCTCCCGGTGAGTATTACGGCGGTGATCATTCGCATCATCTTCAAGCTGAAGCTGGCAGACATCGTCATCAACGTCACCGCCGGCGGGCCGGGCGGAGCGACCGACACGGTGTCGAGTTTCATCTATCGCGTTTACCGCGAGCGCTCGAACGTCGGCTACGGAACCACTTTAGCGATGTTCTATCTGGTCATGATCATCATCTTCCTGACCGTGCTGTTGCGCTTTGCCGGCCGCTGGACCCGCGATGCGAGATCAGGCGCGTGATCACCGCCCGCACCTCCGGAGGACTTGGCGCGTGGCGAGCGACATAGCCGCGCCGGCGCACATCGCCTCGGCCATCGCGACCGATCGGACGAGGACGATTCTCTGGCGAGTGTTCGCTTACGGAGTGCTACTTTTCTGGGCGTTCGTCTGCCTGTTTCCGATCTACTGGACCGTCACCACGTCGTTCAAATCGGCGGTCGATGTCACTCAAGGCCACGTGATCCCGTGGGTCGACTTCCAGCCGGATTGGAAGGGATGGCGCTCGCTCGGCCTTTCGCCCGACACCATCTTCCAGACGTCGACGGTGCGCTCGGAATTCCTCGACCGCTTTGTCAACAGCGTCATCACATCATTCGGCGCGTCTATCCTGGCGCTTGTTCTCGGCTGCCTCGCCGCCTACGGCCTCAGCCGCTTCCGCTACAAATTCGCGTGGATGCGGAACAATAGTGACATCTTGTTCTTCTTCATCTCCCAGCTCATCCTGCCGCCTGTCGTCCTCGCCCTACCGTTCCTCGTGCTCTACAAAGCCCTGGCCCTCCTCGACACGCGGGTAGGGCTGATTGTGCTCTACACGTTGACCGTGCTGCCGATCGTGATCTGGATTGTGCGCGATCAGTTCAATTCGATCCCGATCGAGCTCGACGAAGCCGGATTGGTCGACGGTCTCTCTGTCTGGGGCGTGTTTCTTCGCATCATCCTGCCGCTGGCGCTGCCGGGATTGGTAGCGGCGTTCATTCTGTCTCTGGTGTTGTGCTGGAACGAATATTTCTTCGCCGCGCTGTTGACCAGCTCTGATGCTAAGACGTTGCCGGTGATGGTGGCCAGCCAGACCGGGTCGCAGGGAATAAACTGGTGGTCCATGGCGGCACTGTCGACAGCGGCGATCGCGCCACTCGTGATCGTCGGTATTGCGCTCGAACGCTACATCATCAAGGGGCTGAGCACCGGCGCGGTGAAATAGGCCGCGTCCCGATCGCGATCGTCTCATTCGAGGTTGGTGTGACGGACACGCATCGTTTCGGCGGTCTCTTTGAACTGCTCGCGCAGCTTGAGGATGATCAGCTCAAAAAGGATTGCCTCGGCGAATTCGAAGAGTGACCCCATGGGCAGGATCGATGCCGAGTTTCCGCAATCATCGAACATGGTTTGGGCCGGTATGACGACCCGGATATCGGTTTTGACTGAAGTAGCGCCACGTGGCTGTGCAGTGACGATGGCGGTGCTCGCGCCGGCAGACGCGGCGATTCCCACCAATGCGTCAGCTGTGGCGAGGAAGCCAGCGCCGGAGGTCACTATGAGCAGGTCGCCGTTGCCGATCGACGGCGTTGTCATGTCGCCGACCACGTGGGCATCTAGACCCAAATGGAAGAGCCGCATCGCAAATCCCTTGATAGCGAGGCCCTCTCGACCGGCGCCGTACAGGGCAATTCGGCGCGCTCTGGCGATGGACTCAATCAGAGCATCTGCCGCCCCATTGTCGATTGCGCCAAACACTTGATTGAGTTCGGTGAGCGCTGCCCGGGCAGTCGACCGCAACCATTGCTCCATTTCTCGCGCTCCGTCCGTTTCTTCCGACGATTGGTTGAGCATAGCATGCGGCGTTGATCGCGGCGGAGGTCCCGGCCGAGGGGCCGTGAAACGGCGTGGCGACGTCTGGACGGCTTCGAAATGATCGCTGTGCTGTTAGGTCATGATAATTGAACGTTATCGACGGTAGGCCCACCCGTTTTCAGAAGGAGTTTTGGCCGGCGCCAGTCGCGGCGCAGTTCGGGCCAGGCGAGCACCAGGCGCCGAGACGTCGCGCTGGCCAGGAATATCGCGACGATCCCCCGGCGCAAACAGGTGATGACCATCGGAGAGACTTGCCCCACAGCCAGACGCCCGGCCACCACATTGCCTCCCCAGCAAGCCATGGTGAAGATGAGCAGGATATAGGCCTCCGTGGCGGCGCGCGGATTCCACGCGGTGCCATGCCAAGCTCTTTGATGCGCGCTTCGGGTCGGTTGGGCAGAATGCATGAAGTCTGGTTCAGGGGGCAGGGAGAGCGCGGCATTCGCACAGTCGCGCCGCGAGGATAACCCAGTCCACCATAGCCGGTATTATTGCAGACGACTTCCACTTTTGAACTTCGAGGGCAGACCGCGCGCGAGACAGCGCAATCTGCCCGGGCATCGGCCGCGGTCGATATGGGACGCCGCATCGTTCATCGACAAGAGTCCCGACTATCCGCC
>DATCBY010000008.1:0-2750 GCA_036511595.1 Bauldia sp. | reverse complement strand
TGGAGCTTACGCGACGTGGTGCCAACGTCACCGGTCTCGACGCGGACGCCGACATGGTGAGGGCTGCCCGAAAGCGGGCAGAGGCGGAGTCTACCCAGCCGCATTTCGTCGAAGGAAAAGCCGAGAGGCTGCCAGTCGACGATGCGGCCTTCGACGGCGTCGTCGCGGTGACCGTGCTCTGTTTCGTTCGGGATGCCGAGCGCGCGGTCGCCGAAATGGCTCGCGTCCTGAAACCGAGCGGGCGGCTCGTCGTCGGCGAACTTGGCCGCTGGAGCCTATGGGCGATGCAACGTCGCATTCGCGGCTGGCTCGGTGCCAGGACATGGCGTGCTGCCCGATTTCGTACGGCGGCCGAACTTGGCAGACTCGTCAGCTCCACCGGCTTGAGACCGTCCGAGATGCGCGGCGGCGTCTTCTATCCGCCCCTCGCGATTGCGGCGCGGCTCCTCGCTCCGGTCGATCTGAGGCTTGGCCGGTCGACGACTTTTGGGGCTGCGTTCATTGCGCTATCCGCGAGCAGACCGCCGGGCGTGACAAAGCCGGGACGACAGTGATCTCATGTCAAGGAACCGAGTCCCGCCCATCATCGAGGGTAAAGAATACGACGCGCCGTCCGCGTTCACGCCTGAGAACCTGTTGCGCGAGGCGCGTCGGCAGAAGAACCTCGCGGTCGGGTCGGTTCCCGAGATCTGCGTTCTCGACCCGGACGGAGACATTGTCCGGCATCTCCGGGCGACCACGCGCACTCGCCGCCACCCGCTATGGGCCTGCTATCACACCGACCTCTATATCTTCGATCAAGACGGGCTCCAGTTCGGGATCATCGGCTGCGCGGTCGGCGCCGCTTTCGCCGTGCTCGTGGCGGAGGAACTGTTCGCGTCCGGCTGCCAGTTGCTCCTCAGCATGACCTCGGCAGGGCAGATCCTGCCGGTACAGCCGCCGCCTTACTTCATCATCATCGACCGCGCTCTTCGCGACGAGGGCACGAGCTACCACTACCTTCCACCATCCGACTTCAGCGAGGCGAATCCTCAGCTGATTGGGTTTGCGCAGGAGGCCGTTGCCGCCGCAGATATGCCCGTTCTAGTCGGCGCCGCCTGGACGATAGACGCTCCCTTTCGCGAGACCGAGACAGCGATCGAGGCAGCGCGACAAGTGGGCATCCTGGCGGTGGAAATGGAAGCGGCGGCGCTCTACGCGTTCGCAAGAGCGCGCGGCAAGCCCGTCCTCTGCTTTGCGCACGTCACCAATCAGATGGCGCAGATCGAGGGAGACTTCGAGAAGGGCGTAGCCGATGGTGCCCAAGAATCGCTTCGGTTGATCTCGATTACGGCGCGCCAATGGCGAGCAAGGGCGCTGCGCTAATCAAGCGGTTACCGCGCCGACAGTGGCCAAGGGCCGACGGCCTCCTTCGCTCGTCAGATCGGCAAAGTGATACAGGCGCGCAGGCCCCCCTCCAACCGGTTGATAAGTGTGAGGCGACCGCCATGGGCCTGGACCACAGCGAGCGCGATCGCCAATCCGAGGCCGATCCCGCCGGTTTCGCGACTGCGTGACTCTTCGACACGATAAAAGGGCTGAAACACTCGCGCCAGTTCGTCTTCGGGAATTCCTGGCCCCCCGTCATTGATCACGATCTCGATCGTTTGCGGTGTCGTATAGACCGTCGCCTGCGCACACTTGCCGTATTTGACCGCGTTATCGAAGAGATTGGTGAGTGCCCGCTTCAAGGCGCTCGGCTGGCATTCGTAGATAACAGGCGGGGCTGGCTCCATGGCGACGGAAAGGCCGGCATCGGCCATGTCGTCCACGATGCTGGCCACCAACGCCGTGAGATCTGTTCGACGCCGCGGCTCGGCCGTTGTCTCGTCGCGGGCGAAAGCGAGGGTTGCCGCGATCATGGCGTCCATCTCGGCAATCGTCGCCAGCATCTTGCCGCGATTGTCGAGATTCTCCACGGCCTCCGCCCTGAGGCGCAGCAACGTCAAGGGCGTGCGCAGGTCGTGCGAGATGCCAGCGAGCATCCGCGTGCGGTTTTCGATCAGCCGGCCAAGTCGTTCCTGCATCTCGTTGAAGGCGTGGGACGCCTGTCGCATCTCGGCTGTGCCGACTTCCGCAAGCGGTTCCGCGCGGACATGTTTGCCGAGCCGCTCGGCTGCCTGGGCGAGGAGGCCCAAAGGCGCAGTGACGCGCCGCACGGCCCAGGCCGTAACGGCAAGGATGATCATCGCCATGACGGCAAGGGACAGAATGAATTGCCACGACACCGGAGGCCCGGTGTTCGGCAAAGCCGTCGCGAAAGATAACCATTGTCCGCCGGTCAGCTCGACTGCCACCTGCAGACTTCGCCAACTGCCCATGCCGCCCATCATCGGCCCCATTGGCATGGGGTGATTGAAGGAAGCCCCGAACGGCGGTCCCGAGGTCTCCGATACCGCGACCTGTGTACGTCGGCCAGGCTGCAGAGGAAGCTGCTCCGCCAGGAAATCCTCGATCGCCTTCGACGCTTCCGTATCCGAGCGCGCGACTGAGGGTGCCTCAGGCGCCAGCGACACTCGGAAGGTCGGATCATTCAACGCCGCCACGATTCGCGGCTGCCACTCAGTCGGGGCCTCCTCCACCAGACGCGAGAGGTTGGCAACTCGCTGCGCGAGCCCAAGCGCCCCGACCATGCGGACCGCCTCGACCAGGATGACCGTCGTGCGGCCTGCGGGGTAGTCGCCGCGGATCGTCAGGACCTTCGCGGACAA
>DATCBY010000007.1:0-10654 GCA_036511595.1 Bauldia sp. | reverse complement strand
GTCTTGGCGCGCTCCTTCAGACTTGGCATCGCCCGCAGCAATTGCGCGCGCGTGGTGTCGTTGAGTTTCGCCTTCAGTTCGGAACGATCCGGCACATGGTTCAGCACGTCCTCGAACATGGTCACGAGAGCTTGATCGTCGGCGTGACGGATATAGTGGCCGTTGAGGTTTTCCAGCTTGGCGAAATCGAACCGCGCCGCCGACCGGCCGATCGACCCGAGGTCGAAATCGGCGATCATCTCCTCGGTGGAGAAGATCTCCTGGTCGCCATGGCTCCATCCGAGCCGGACCAGGTAATTGCGCAGGGCTGCCGGCAGATATCCCATGGCGCGGTAGGCATCGACCCCGAGCGCGCCATGGCGTTTGGAGAGCTTGGAGCCGTCAGGCCCATGAATCAGGGGGATATGGGACATGCTGGGAATGTCCCAGGACAGCGCATCGTAGATCTGCTTCTGGCGCGCGGCATTGATCAGGTGATCGTCGCCGCGGATGATGTGGGTGACGCCCATGTCGTGATCGTCGACCACCACGGCATGCATGTAGGTCGGCGTTCCGTCCGACCTGAGGATGATGAAGTCGTCGAGATCGGCGTTGGGAAATGCCACGCGTCCCTGCACCCGGTCCTCGATGACAGTCTCGCCGTCGAGCGGCGCCTTGATGCGCACCACCGACGGCAAACCTGCCGGTGCCTGCCGCGGGTCGGCGTCCCGCCAGCGACCGGTGTAACGGGGCGAGCGGCCCTCGGCCCGCGCCTTGGCGCGCATGTCGTTAAGTTCGTCCGGCGTTTCGTAGGCTCGATACGCCTTGCCGCTGGCAACCAGAGCCTCGGCCATCTCGCGGTGTCTGACGGCGCGCGCAAACTGATAGACCGGCTCGCCGTCCCAATCGAGCCCGAGCCACTTCAGCCCGTCGAGAATTGCCGCGATCGCCGGCTCGGTGGACCGTTCGCGGTCAGTGTCCTCGATCCGCAGCAGTATCTTGCCGCGCGTGTGACGCGCATAGAGCCAGTTGAAGAGAGCCGTCCGTGCTCCGCCGATATGGAGGAAGCCCGTGGGCGACGGAGCAAAGCGGGTGACGACGGTTTCAGCCATGCGGAATGATGCCGGAAGTGCCAGAGGCCGGTTCCTGTACCACGATGGCGCCGCTGGTTGTCAGGCCAATTCGCTCGCGGCCTTCGCGCCGCCGTCAGCCTTGTCTACTGCGGCGATCGCCAGGCCGGCGACGATCAACTCGGAGGCAAACCACCATTCGTTGAGAAAGCTCGCCTTGTTGGTGAAGTCGAACACGGCAAGGACGACACCGGCAGCAAGCAGAAACCCCGAGCCGGTGCGGGGCGCTCGCGGGGCAACGACCGCGTACGCGATCGCCACGCCGAGCACCACCGCAACGGCGCGGACAGGTCCGGGCAGGAACAGCCAGATCGACATCGACGCGGACATGGGCGGCAGAAAGATATGGAACCCGATCGTGCAGGCCACGAACCGCTCCGGGTTGACCAGGAACCACGGCAGGCAAATAACGCCGGCGAGCGCGCCACTGGCAACTACCCGTCGCCATCCAAAGTTCGGCCAGAAGCAAAGAAGCGGCACGAGCACGATCAGATACTGCTTGGTCGCGAGCGCCACGCCGAGCGGCACGATTGCCCAATTCACCCGGCCGCGGTCGATCAATACCGCTGCCGCCGTCATGGCGAGAAGCAGCATGGGTTCGGTCCAGGATTGCTCGACGACGTGGAGGGTTCCCGGCATGGCGCCGAGGAGGAGCGCCACGGGAAGCGCGGCTCCGTCGATCCTGCGCCCTCGGTCCGTTGCATGCCACGCCGTCAGCCCGACCGCCGCGACGAGGCACGCACCTTCCATCCACCGAACGTCGCCGAGCAGCCATTGGGCCGGCGCCGTCAGCAGAAAGGCGCCGGGCACATACGGAAAACAGTAATCGTCCTGGCCGCGAGGGACGTCGGGAAACTTCAATTCGTAAGGATTCAGGCCGTGCAGTAGTCCGGCAGAAGCATCGCGAAGCATGACCCACACGTCGATGAGCGGGTGGCCGCCGCGCACGATCAGTGCGAAGCCTACCGCCATGGCGGCAAGGGCGACGAAGGCGAACAACCGTCGCAACGGCAGCCACGGCAGCCACGGCAGAAGCGCTACGACGAACGCCGCGAAAGCTCCAACACCGAGGCCGGGAAGGAGCCATTGCGTCGGCGCCACGCCGACCAGCGGCAACTGAAAGGGAAGTATTCCGAGGGTGATGAGGGCGGCGAGAGAAACCGTCCATCCGGGCGGCACCTCACCCGGAAACACTGCAAGCAGGACGATGCAAAAAACTCCCGCTCCGGCGATTGCGCCTAGCGGGACCGTATCGAGAACGCTCGACGCCGCCAGGGCCGCGATCAGTGTGGCGCTGACCAGAAGGATGGCGCCTCGTTCCTGAATCATCGCGCGAAGCCCCGCCTTCAGTCCGGCTCGAATCGCCGGAACCCGCAATGTACCGTCATGCGACCGCGGTCCGAAGCCACCGCCATGCAGGCCACCACGGCTAGTCTTTTCACGCTCGATTTGCCACATAGGCGCGGCCGGCGGCCGGTTGCCCCCCTGCGGGACGATCTGCTCTACCTTCACCTTCAGAGATGGGCGAATGACCGCAACCGAAACCGCATCGCGCCTGCCGGGCCAGGACTTCATCCGAGACATCGTGCGCGCCGACCTTGATGCCGGGCGCCATGCCGGCGTGGTCACCCGCTTTCCCCCCGAGCCGAACGGCTACCTGCACATCGGCCACGCCAAATCGATATGCCTCAACTTCGGCGTCGCCGAGGAATTTGGCGGCCATTGCAGCCTGCGCTTCGACGATACCAATCCGGCGAAGGAGGAGCAGGAGTACATCGACGCCATCAAGCGCGACGTGCGCTGGCTTGGTTTCGATTGGGGCGAGAATCTCCGCCATGCCTCGGACTATTTCGAGCAGCTCTATGGGTGGGCTGAGCATCTCATCCATGCAGGAAAAGCGTATGTCGACGACCAGTCGCACGAGGAAATCCGCGCCAACCGCGGCACGCTGACCGAGGCTGGCAGGGACAGTCCATTCCGCGGGCGAAGCGTCGCGGAGAACCTCGATTTTTTCCGGCGCATGCGGGCGGGGGAGTTCGCCGACGGCGCCCGTGTCCTGCGCGCCAGGATCGACATGGCTTCCGGTAACATCAACCTCCGCGATCCGGTCATGTACCGCATCCTGCACGCCAGGCATCCCCGAACCGGCACGACCTGGCACATCTACCCGAGCTACGACTTTGCGCATGGCCAGTCGGACGTGATCGAGGGCGTCACGCACTCGCTGTGCACGCTGGAGTTCGCCGACCACAAGCCGCTCTACGACTGGTTCATCGAGAACCTGCCGGTGCCGTCGCGGCCTCACCAATACGAGTTTGCCCGGCTAAATCTCACTTACACGGTGCTGTCAAAACGCGTGTTGACCGAACTGGTGCGCGGAAAACATGTCGGCGGCTGGGACGACCCGCGCATGCCAACGCTCGCGGGACTTCGCCGTCGCGGCATTCCCCCGGAGGCCATTCGCGAATTCGTCAAGCGCATCGGCGTTGCCCGGGCCGAGAGCCAGGTCGATGTCGCGGTGCTCGACCACGCGGTCCGCGAAATGCTGAACGCGCGCGCGCCGCGCCGCATGGCGGTTCTCCGCCCGCTCAAGGTTATCATCGACAACTATCCGGAGGGGCAGACGGAGGATCTCGACGCGGTCAATAATCCGGAAGATCCGGCCGTGGGCAGCCGCAAGGTGCGGTTCGGGCGCGAGCTATTTGTCGAGCGCGACGATTTCATGGAGAACCCGCCGAAGAAATTCTTCCGCCTGTCGCCCGGCCAGGAAGTGCGGCTGCGCTACGCCTACTACGTCACCTGCGTCGGCGTGGAGAAGGATGCCGGTGGCGAAGTCGTCGCGCTTCGCTGTACCTACGATCCGGCGACGCGCGGCGGCGATTCACCGGATGGCCGCAAGGTAAAAGCGACGCTCCATTGGGTTTCCGCCACCGATGCGGTGCCGGCCGAGGTTCGCCTCGTCAATCCGCTTTTCACCAGCCCGACCCCCGACCCGGCCAACTTTGCCGCGGAGCTTAATCCGGAATCCATGGAAGTGATCGGCAAGGCGATGCTTGAGCCGGCGATCGCGGCCGCCAGCGACACCGCACCGATCCAGTTCGAGCGGCTCGGCTATTTCTGCCGCGACCGTGATTCCACCGCGGCGCGTCCGGTATTCAATCGCATCGTCGGATTGCGTGATAAATTCACGCGGACTCTCGCGGACGGAGGCAAGGCGGGGGCGTAGCGGGGTGCTTATCGGGGGATGAGCGAACCTGATCGGACTTCACCGGCGGACGGCGCAGAAAACGATACGCGTTCTCGGCGTGGACGCCGGCGTTGGCGCGTGGCAGGTGCGGCGCCGCTGGCGCTCGTGGGGGCGCGTTTCTCGGCTCTGCGGACTTGGCTCACCATCATCTTCGAACGCGAGATGGAGCGCGGCCGCGGCTTCCTTTGGCTGCCGGTTCTCTTCTCGCTCGGCGTCCTCATCTATTTCGTGCTGCCGCGAGAGCCCTCGCGTTTTGCTCCAGTCGCGCTGGTTGCCGCCCTTGCCATTGTCGCCTGGCTGCGCCGCCATCGGACGGTGGCCTTCCGGATATTTCTGTCGGCGGCCGCGGTTGCCGCCGGCCTCTGCGGCCAAAATCCGCACCGATCTGGTCGCCGCACCCACCCTGTCGCGCCAGATTACGACGACGCTGACCGGGTGGGTCGCCAGCGAGGAAGAGTCGCCCCGTGGCGGTAAGCGGCTGGTGCTTCGGGTCTCGGCCATGGCGCCCATGCCCGCCTATGCGCGCGTCACGGTGCGCAATAAGGCTGCCGCACTCGCTGTCGGCGATGCGATCAGACTGAAGGCCAGCCTGGCGCCGGCGCCCGGCCCGGTAATGCCGGGCGGTTACGATTTCAGCTACACGCTGTTTTATCAGCGCATCGGCGCGGTCGGCATCGCTTTCGGTGGCGCGACGCCGGCAGCCATTGGCCCGCCGCCGCTTTCCATTCGCCTGGCCGAGCCGCTGGCCCACCTGCGCGACCGCCTCCGCGGGCGCGTCGAGGACGCACTGCCGGGGGACTATGGCCATATCGCCGCGGCACTCATCATGGGCGACCAGCGCGGCATCGACGAGGATACGCAGGACGCCATGCGCGCATCAGGCCTTGGCCACATCCTGTCTATCTCCGGCCTGCACCTCGCGCTTGTCGCCGGCTCGGTCTTCTGGCTGCTGCGCGCGCTGCTGGCGCTGTCGCCGATGCTCGCCCTCAACTATCCGATCAAGAAATGGGCGGCGAGCGGAGCGCTTGTGGTCGCCACGATCTACCTCGGCATATCGGGCTCGGAGGTGGCGACGGTGCGATCCTACGTGATGCTCGCCATCATGCTCGGCGCCATCCTCATCGACCGGCGCGCGCTGACCCTTCGCAACGTCGCGCTCGCTGCCATCGTCATCCTCATCTTCAGCCCGGAGAGCCTGCTCTCCATCGGCTTCCAGATGTCGTTTGCCGCCACCATTGCCGTGATCGCCACTTACGAAGCCTTCGCCCGCCGCGCCGACCGCGTGCGCGCGTTGCCAACAGCGCGTGAGCACGGAATTCTCCGCCGCGTCCGCGAAAACCTCACGACCCTGTTCGTCACGTCGCTGGCCGCGGGGCTCGCGACGCTGCCGTTTGCCGCGTTCTATTTCCAGAGGGTCGCGCCGCTTACTATCCTCGCCAACATGGCGACCGCGCCGGCCATCGATTTCATGGTCATGCCGATGGCGCTGCTTGCGGTCTTCGTCATGCCCTTCGGGCTGGAGCTCTTCCCGCTGACGGCCATGAAGTGGGGCCTGATGTGGATGGTCGCCGTGGCCGAGAAGACGGCATCCTGGTCGGCCGGCCTCGGCAGCATTGCCATGCCGCCGCCGAGCGCGCTGCTGCTCATGGTCGCCGGCTTCCTGTGGCTGGCGCTGTGGCGCGAACGCTGGCGCCTGGCCGAGACCCTCCCCATCCTGCTGGCGCTGCCGCTGACATTCCTGCTGCCGCGCCCCGCCATCCTGATCAACGAAGCCGGCGACGTCGTCGCGGTGCGCGGCGACGACGGCCGCTTCAGCATCATGGGTGGCAAGGCGGGGCGTTTCGAGGCGGGCCTGTGGCTGCGCGCCACGCCGATGCCCGCGCGGCGGACGCCCCCGATCTGACCCGGGGCGTGGCGTGCGATCCGCTCGGCTGCACGGCGCGTCTGGGCAGGCAGGGTGCCATCGTCGCCTTGGCCAATCGCGCCGCCGCCTTCGAGGACGATTGTCGACTGGCATCGGTGGTGATTGCCGACGCCGACGCTCCGCCCGGCTGCGGGCTCCACGCGACGGTGATCGACCGGCGCGCGCTGGGTCACTTCGGCGCGCATCCGCTTTATCTTGAGAATGGAAGCTATCGCATCGAGACGGCGTACCCGGCCCACCGTCGCCCGTTCATGCCGCCGGCGCGTAACTGAGCCGAAGCGCGACCCGCAGCGTCAATACTTGCGGAGCAGCCCCACCAGACGGCCCTGAATACGCACCCGGTCCGGCCCGAAGATGCGGGTCTCGTAGGCCGGGTTGGCGGCTTCCAGCGCTATCGAGGCGCCACGGCGGCGGAGGCGCTTCAACGTGGCCTCTTCCTCGTCGACAAGCGCGACCACGATATCGCCGGTCTCGGCGGTGTCGCTTTTGCGGATGAGAATGGTGTCACCGTCAAAAATACCGGCCTCGATCATCGAGTCGCCACGAACTTCGAGGGCGAAATGCTCGCCCGGCGACAGCATATCCGGCGGCACCCCGATGGTGTGGCTCTGTGTCTGGATCGCCTCGATCGGCGAACCGGCGGCGATGCGGCCCATCATCGGGACAAGCACCGGTTCGTTGCTGTTGGCGCTTTCGGGCATCGCGCGCACGCGTCCGAGGTTGCCCTCGATCACGTTCGGCGAGAAGCCGCGGGAACGGCCGGCCATGGCCGCGGGCTGCTGCTGCATGGATTCGGGCAGTCGGATCACTTCGATGGCGCGCGCCCGGTTGGGCAGGCGGCGAATGAAGCCGCGCTCCTCCAACGCCTTGATAAGACGATGGATACCGGACTTGGAACGGAGGTCGAGCGCGTCCTTCATCTCGTCGAAGGAGGGCGGAACCCCGGACTCCCGCAGTCGGTCGTGCACGAAGACCAACAGTTCGTATTGCTTGCGCGTCAGCATCGCTTCATCCCCGAACCACTAAAACGTCGGAATCAACCGGTGGTACAAAACACGAACGAACGTACTCGTTCCGCAAGTGTTCTGCAACCAGGTCGCTGAATTTTCTGTAAAGCCGGCCAAAACGCCTGGTCAGGGCAGCCTGATAATTCGACAGGCCTCTCCCGTCCTCGCGGCCGGCGCGTTGGGCGGGCGGATGAGCAGGCAGGTGGCGACGGCGAGAACCGACAGCATCGACGAATCCTGCACCGGCAGCGGGGTTACCGCCGGTAGGCCGTCCGCGACCATCATCGTCGAGCGGACGTAGTCCTGCCGAGCGTCGTTGGCCGGCGCATCGGTTGCGAGCACTGCCGGCTCGCTCAGGTCGGCCGGTGGGCGAGCAAGGAGTGCGTCGATCAGCGGACGCAGGAAAAGGATGGCGCAGACAAGGCTGGATACCGGATTGCCGGGCAGGCCCAGCACGCGCATGGGTCCAATTCGGCCAAACATCAGCGGCTTGCCGGGGCGCATGGCGATTTTCCAGAAATCGAGTGCCATGCCCTTGGCGGCCAGTCCCGCGCCAACCAGATCGTGGTCGCCGACGGAGGCGCCGCCGAGCGTGACAAGGACATCGGCACCGAGGGCGAGCGCCGCGTCAGCGGTGCGTCCGATGGCCGCGAGGTCGTCGGTTACGAGCCCCAGATCATGAGGTTCGGCGCCAAGCGTGCGCACATAGGCGGCGAGGCCGGGGGCGCTGGCCGCCACGATCTGAGCGCCGGTCGGCATGATGCCCGGGGCCACCAGTTCGTCGCCGGTCGATGCGATGGCGATGCGGGGGCGGGCGCGGACCGGGAGGCTTGCATGGCCCATCGCGGCGGCAAGCGCGATCTCGCGCATGCCCAGGCACACCCCAGCGGCGAGAAGGACGGCGCCGTTCCTGAAATCGAGTCCCGCCGGGCGAACGTACTGCCCGCGTTTCACGGTCGTCTTTGCAACCAGCGTCGTGGCGTCCGTGGCTTCGGCGTTTTCCTGGATGAGCACCGAGTCAGCGCCTGCGGGAACGGGAGCGCCCGTGAGGATCCGCACGGTTTCATTGGGACCTACGGTGCCGGCGAATCCAGCTCCCGCCGCCGCCGTGCCGATGAGCCGAAGGCGCGCTGGGGGAGTGGCGAGATCGACGGCGCGCACCGCATAGCCATCCATCGCCGAGGCGTCGAAAGGAGGCTGGGTACGTTTTGCCGACAGCGGGGCGGCGAGGGTGCGCCCTTCGGCGGCGTCGAGGGCAATGACCTCCATCGCCAGCGGAGTCACGCCAGCGACGATGCGCGCGATGGCTTCGTCGACCGGTAGAAGATCAGTCATGGGTGTCGCCACCCAGGGGCAGGGTTTCGCGCGAGCGACGGTCACGGTCCGGTTCCCGGCGCGAACTCATTTGCGCTTCCATGTGCCCGATTTGCCGCCGCGCTTCTCGATCAGTCGGACGGCCGTGATCTCCATGCCGCGATCGACGGCCTTCGCCATGTCGTAGATGGTGAGGCAGGCGACCGAAACCGCCGTCAGCGCTTCCATCTCGACACCCGTCTGGCCGGCAACCCTGGCTGTCGCTCGGATGCGGAGGCCGGGGAGGGTGGCGTCCGCCTCGATGTCAACGAAAATGGACGAGAGGGAAAGCGGATGGCAGAGCGGGATCAGCTCATGCGTCCGCTTGGCGGCCATGATCCCGGCGATGCGCGCCGCGCCGACCACGTCGCCCTTCCTGGCGCTGCCGGAGACGATTAGCGCGAGCGTCGCGGCTTTCATCGTGACGGCGCCTTCGGCGATTGCGGTGCGTTCCGTCGCGGTCTTGGCGCCGACGTCAACCATGCGGGCGGCGCCGGTCTTGTCGAGATGGGTGAGGCGGCGCACCATGCGATTATCCCGCCGCCGCGCCGGCCCCGGTGGCCAGCAGGCGCCGGGTGGCCGCCGCCACATCCGTCTCACGCATCAGGCTTTCGCCGACGAGATAGGCGCGGACGCCGGCCTTGCGCAGCCGGGCAACATCCGCGGGGGTGAAGATGCCGCTCTCGCTGACCAGCAGGCGATCGCCCGGCACCAGCGAGGCCAACCGCTCGCTCACCGCGAGCGAGGTGACGAACGTATGCAGGTCGCGATTGTTGATGCCGATGAGCCGCGAGCGCAGCCTGAGAGCGCGCGTCAGCTCGGATTCGTTGTGCACCTCAAGCAGCACGTCCATGCCAAGCGCGACCGCAGCATCCTCGAGCGCATGCGCCTCATTGTCGGTAACGCCGGCCATGATGACGAGGATGCAGTCGGCGCCGAGGGCGCGGGCCTCATCGACCTGATAGGGCTCGTAAAGGAAGTCCTTGCGCAACACCGGCAGATCCACCGCGGCTCGCGCATCCACCAGGTATTCGGGCGCGCCCTGAAAGAGCGGGCCATCCGTCAGCACCGACAGGCAGGCCGCGCCGCCCGCCTGGTAAGCGACGGCAAGTTTCGCCGGCTCGAAATCGGCGCGGATCAGCCCCTTCGATGGGCTCGCCTTCTTGATCTCGGCAACCAGCGCCGGCTTGCCGGCGGCGATCATCTTCTCAAGCGCTTTCAGGAAGCCGCGCGGCGGTGGCGCAGTTTTGGCGCGCTTCGCCATCTCGGCCGGCGATACTTTCGCTTTCGCGGCAGTGATCTCCGCCCGCTTGCTGGTCTCGATGGTTTTCAGAATGTCGGCCATCCGCGCACCCTTTAGGCGTTTGAAACGGCGATCAGGCGCTCCAGCCCCGCCATCGCCTTGCCGGTGTCGATCACGGTTGCGGCGAGGGCGCTGCCCTCGCCGAGCGTCGCTGCCTTGCCAGAAACCACCAGCGCGGCACCGGCATTCAGCAGCACGGTGTCGCGATAGGCGCTGGGCTTGCCCGCCAGGACGCCGCGGAGCGCATCGGCATTGTGGGCGGCATCGCCGCCCTTGATATCGGCGACAGGGTGGCGGCGAATCCCGGCGTCTTCCGGCTGGATAGTAAAGGTGCGCACGGCGCCACCCTCGATGGCCGCGACCGTGGTTTCGCCGGCCGGCGAAATCTCGTCCAGCCCGCCGTGCCCGTGCACGACCCAGGCGCGCTCGGCACCCAGCGTCAGCAGCACGTTTGCCAGCGGCTCGACCCAATCCGGCGAGAAGACGCCGAGCAGGTAGCGGCTCACGCCGGCAGGGTTGGAGAGCGGGCCGATGAGATTGAATACGGTGCGGAAGCCAAGCTCCGCCCGCGCCGGTCCGACGTGACGCATGGCGGAATGATGGGCGGGGGCGAACATGAAGCCGATGCCGGCCTCGCGGATGCAGCGGGAGATCAACTCCGGTGCGATGTCGATCTTGACGCCGAGCGCCGTCAGCGTGTCGGCGGCGCCC
>DATCBY010000006.1:0-37015 GCA_036511595.1 Bauldia sp. | reverse complement strand
CAGCGCCGCGTGATGGATGGCATGGAGGGCCACCGGACCAGCGGCGGTCGGGATCGTGTCACCGCTGGGTGCCGCGACGGCGGCCGATGCGGCGAGGACCGCGGCCGCAAAAGTCGCAGCCACGACAGGGAGGTTTGCCAGGAATCTTGGCATTGAAATGATCTCCATGCTCGCGCCTTCCCTGATTGTTTATAGGTCGCTTAGAGCAGGCGGCCTGCGGCCGGAAACTAGTTTGCGGGAGCACCCGGAGAGGCGGCCGGCGGCGTCACCAATGTCGCTGCCGGGGCTGTCGCAGCAGCCGCCGGCGGCGGAGAGGTCCGTGGTGGCCAGACGAAATTGTCGGCGCGACCGGCGACTGGCGGCGGCGCCTCGCCCTTGACGATCATGAGATACTGCGCCGACTCGGCCGTTTTCCTGACGAGCGGCGCCGGTCCCGACCCGCCCGCGAGCACGTCGCTCGCCCCGGGCAGAGGGTCGCTGAGTGAGATCACCGGCCCGACAAGACGCTTCTGCCCATCCGGACCGATTTCGACCTGGCTGTTCTGATTGGTCGAAGCGAGGAGGTCCACGGCGCCTTCGCCGAGGCCCGTCTGCCGACGGATCTCGCGCTCGACGTAGAAGGCAAGCTTCAGCCGACCGGCGCGGGTGAAGTTGATGCCGTCGGAGGTGCGCAGCGCGCGCAACTGCCCGTTCACGTCGGCGCCGGACGAGATGTAGTTGCCTTCGTCACTGGTGAAGCCATCCCAGATATCGACGAAGTAGCCGCCAGCCTCCGCCACCGGCGGCTTGTAGAATTCGTTGAGGTAAGCCATGTCGCGCCCGGCCGTGGCCAGCCGCATGGGCGGCGCGCTCACCCAGAAGAAGGGTCGGCCGTACACCTTGAGCGTGCTCGTGATCGCCTTGATGCGCTGGACGTAGGGTGTCTCCCAAGCCTCGGAATGGGTGGCGACGCGAGCACCGTCGATGCGCATTTCCTGGCGGTCGTTGGCACCCAGCGCCACCACGACGATGTCGGGCTTCTGGTCGTTGAGTATCTTCGGCAGCTCGGCATTGAGGTCGTAGTAGTCCGGACGCGCCAGTCCCATGTTGGTATTGGCGTCGTCGATGATGGCCAGCTTCGGCTCGTCGGCAAACGTCTGGTCCAGCCCCCAGCCGATTCCGTCGGCTACGAAATCGCCGAGCACCAGGATCTTCTTGGCGGCCTTGTCCTTCGGCAGGATCACGACCGTCGGCACCGGCGGCTCGGAAGGCTGTATCGATTCAGGCGGCGGCGCCGAGCTTTGCGGCGGCCCACGGAACGGCGCCAGGAGGCTCGGGCCGAAGAGAAAGTCCAGAAAGCCGCCGCTGCGTGGCGGTTGGTAATATTGCTGCTGGTGGCGGGAACTCCCCCTTCCGATATCGCCCGGCGGAATGAGATCCTGCGACCGCGCGAAGTCCACCGGCACCAGGACGGCCAGCGCCAACAGCGCCAGGACGGCCGCACGGGCGCGCGGGTTCGGGGGACGGAAACGAGCCATGACCGATCCTACTTGGCGCCCTGCAGCCTCTGCAACAAGGCCCGGCGGGGCACCCCGTCGGGATTTTGTCCGATGGCGCGCTGGTAACCGCGGATGGCATCACGGCTGCCGCTGCCGAGGTCGCCGTCGATCGGACCGTTGTAGAAGCCCGCCACGGTCAATTCGGCCTGCAGTTGCATCGCTTCATCCTGTGACAGCGGCGCCTCGTGCGCCGGCCACGATGTGGCGAAATCGCCGCCACCCCTCAGGCGATCGGCGAGATGACCGACGGCCAGCGCGTAGCTGTCGGCGTTGTTGTAGCGCTTGATGACGCGGAAATTGGCCAGCAGCAGGAATTTCGGACCGACGGCGCCGCTGGGAGCATAGAGCACCGCCGCGTCGGCAGGCCGCGGGAAGGCGCCGCCGCTCGCACGTTTGACACCGTGGAACGCCCACCAGCCTACCGGGTGCTGGCCCTTGCCAGCGAAACCCGCCGGGACGCTCACCTCGTAACCCCATGTTTCGCCGGTCTGCCAACCCGAGGCGCGCAGGTAGTTGGCGGTCGATGCCAGCGCGTCTGCGGTCGAAGTCCAGATGTTGCGCTTGCCATCGCCGTCGAAATCGACGGCGTAGGCTTCGTAGGTGGTCGGGATGAATTGCGTTTGCCCCATCGCGCCGGCCCACGAGCCCGTCATGCCGGCGAGCGTGATGTCGCCGCGCTGGATAATCTTCAGCGCGGCGACGAGTTGCTGCCGGCCGAAGGTCGCCATCTTGCCGCCCGCATAGGCGAGCGTAGCCAACGACGGGATCGTGTTCTTGAACAGACGTGGATTGGAGAGCACTGCGCCGTAGTGGCTCTCGATCCCCCAGATGGCGAGCACGACGTAGCGATCAACGCCGTACTGCTTCTCGACCCGGGCGAGGATACTTGCATCGGAGGCGAGCGCCGCCTTGCCGGCTGACAGGCGCTCGTCGGAGACCATCTGGTCCATGTAGTCCCAGATCGCCATGTTGAATTCCGCCTGCGCCGAAGCGCGCTTCAGCACGTCCGGGTCAGGCTGGAAGTTGCCGAGCGCCGCGTCGAAGATCGGCCGGCGGATGCCGGCGGCTTTCGCCTGCAGCCAGAACGAGGCGACCCACGCCTGCGGCGTCTGGCTGAAGGCGGCCTGGGGCTCCAGGCAAAGCGCAGCGAGCAGCAGAGCGGCAAAAGCGAAGAAGCGGATGCGCAAGCCGGCCTCGTTGTGAGCGGTTGGCGGTTCGCCTGACCCTATCACCAACGCCGGCCGGGAGCCTCAGTCGCGGCGATTGCGGCGGCCGAGCGCGTGCTCCCAGGACAGCGCGTTGCCGACGATCCCGGCGAGGTCGTCGTAACGGGGTTTCCAGCCGAATTCGGCGGTTATCAAGGCATTGTCGGCGACGATTGCGGTCGGATCGCCTGGACGGCGCGGCCCGGCGACGACCTTGAAATCGCGCCCGGACACGCGCCGCACGGTATCTATCACCTCCAGCACGGAGTATCCGCGCCCGTAGCCGCAGTTGGCGACCAAGCTGCGGCCGCCGGCGCGAAGATGCCGGAGCGCCTCGGAGTGGGCGGCGACCAGATCGCTGACATGGATATAGTCGCGCACGCAGGTACCGTCGGCGGTCGGATAGTCGGTACCGAAGACAGTGATCGCGTCGCGCTTGCCGAGTGCCGTTTCGCAAGCGACCTTGATGAGATGCGTGGCGCCCCGGGTCGACTGTCCGGTACGTCCCTTGGGGTCGGCGCCGGCGACGTTGAAATAGCGAAGCGCGACGTAGGCAAGGCCGTGCGCGACGGAGGTGTCGGCGAGCATCGCCTCGGTCATCAGCTTGGAGCGGCCGTAGGGTGACTCCGGATTGAGGACCGCGTTCTCAGGGACTGGAGTGACCTTCGGCGTGCCATAGACGGCCGCTGTCGAGGAAAAGATGAAGTGGCGGACGCCGCCCTTCACCGCCGCCGCGATGAGGGCGCGCGATTTCACCGTGTTGTTGAGGTAGTAGCCGAGCGGATCGGCGACCGATTCCGGCACGATGATCGAGCCGGCAAAATGAACGATGGCTTCGACCTTGTGCTCGGCGATGATGCCGCCGACCAGCACCTCGTCACCGACATCGCCGTGAACGAGCTTCGCTTCGGGCGCTATCGCCCAATCGAAGCCGGTGGTGAGGTTGTCGAGAACGACGACGTCCTCGCCGGCATCGACCAGTTGCCAGACCATATGGCTGCCGATGTAGCCGGCGCCGCCGGTGACCAGAACGCTCATTCGACACTCATGCGACAAACTGGGCTTCGGAGGGATTTCGCAACGGCCTAGTCATAACCATAGATTATTGACAGGCTCTTTCGCCCGGAACCCCGCGCCCAATCCCGCGTTTCATGGTAGCCAAGCCCATGCAGCCGCCCATCCGCAAAGCCGTTTTCCCCGTCGCTGGCCTCGGCACGCGCTTCCTTCCCGCCACCAAGGCGATGCCGAAGGAAATGCTGACCGTCGTCGACCGACCGCTCATCCAGTATGTCGTCGACGAGGCGCGGGCGGCCGGCATCGAGCATTGCATCTTCGTCACCGGCCGCAACAAGGGCGTTATCGAGGATCATTTCGACCAAGCGACCGAGCTTGAGGCGACGCTCAAGGAGCGCGGTCGCACGGAGGCGCTGGCCGAGCTCGCGCGCGACCTCCCCTCGCCCGGCATGACCAGTTTCACCCGCCAGCAGGTGCCGCACGGTCTGGGTCATGCGGTGTGGTGCGCCCGCGACATCGTCGGCAACGAACCGTTCGCGGTGCTGCTGCCCGACATGATCATGCAGGGCGAGCCGGGTTGCCTCGCCCAGATGGTCGAGGTTTATCGCCAGACTGGCGGCAACATCATTGCCGTCGAGGCAGCCGATCCGCAGATGACCCACCACTACGGCATCGTTGGCGTTGGCGAGAAAGCCGCCGGCGAAGCTTTCCGCATCACGGCGATGGTGGAGAAGCCGAAGCCGGCCGATGCGCCTTCCAACCTGTTCATCAACGGTCGCTACATCCTGCAGCCGACGATCTTCGAGCACCTCGGCCGTCACGCGCGCGGCGCCGGCAACGAGATCCAGTTGACCGACGCGATGATCGAACTGGCGAAGAGCGAGTCTTTCTACGGTACGCGCTTCAAGGGGCGCACCTTCGACTGCGGTTCCAAGCTGGGCTTCCTGTCGGCGAACGTCGCCTTCGCGCTCGCGCGTCCCGATCTCGGCAAGGATTTCGCCGCCGCGGCCCGCGCCTTGCTCGACGAGCCGAAGAAACACTGAACGGCGTTCACGCGGACCGGGATTTTTCCGCGCGCACGAAATTCAGCGCGTCGTCGGCGAATTTACGCAGAAGCCGCGCCAGCTCGGCGACCTCCCGCCTGTCCCAGTTCGCCAGCAGCGACGTCATGATCCTCTCGCGCGCCCCATCAAGCGCACGCGTCATTGCCCGCCCCTTTCTTGTGATCGCGACTTCCCTGGTACGGGCGTCGTCCTTGTTCGCCTGACGGACGACGAGCCCCCTCGCCTCAAGTTTCGTAACCTGCCGGCTGACCGTCGTGTAGTCGCGCCCCGACAATTCCGCGAGCTCGCCGATGCCCAGCGGCCCCCTGCGCTCGACGCGGGCCAGCAGCGGGAACAGCGCCCGGTCGAGGTCGACGCCGGCCGCGGCGATGAGTGCGGCGTCCGGCTGCGGGCGGTTCAGCACGCCGGTAAGATCGAGAAGCGCTTCACGCAGTTGGAAAATTTCCCGCTTCATGATTTTCCCTCTCCCAATTATGTGTATTATACACATATATCCGGAATGACCAAGACGCAGGAGCGGCCATCTGTTCCGTGGAGCAAAGCATGAAAGCAGCGATTGTGACCGAGGCGGGCCACGCGCCGGTCTTTGGTGAATTCAGGCATCCGACGACCGGACCGGGCAAGAGCGTGGTGCGCGTGACCGCATCATCGCTCAGTCATGTCACCCGGAGCCGCGCATCGGGAAAACACTACAGCTCCGACAGTGCGCTGCCGTTCGTCCCCGGAATCGACGGCACCGGCACCACCGAAGACGGCCAGCGCGTCTATTTTATCATGCCCCAGATGCCCTACGGCGCGATGGCCGAGTACAGCCTGATCGGCGAAGGGCACTGGTTTGCCTGCCCGATGGCCTCGGCGACGACGCGGCGGCCGCGATGGCAATCCCCGGGATGTCGTCGTGGGCGGCGCTGGTCGAGCGGGCGCACCTGCGCGCCGGCGAAACGGTTCTCGTCAACGGCGCCACCGGCGCGTCGGGCCGCCTGGCAATCCAGATCGCCAAACACCTCGGCGCAAAGAGGGTCATCGCGACCGCACGCCAGACGAGTTCGTTTCAAGACCTTGCGCGGCTCGGTGCCGATGTCGTCATTGCACTGGTAACGGACAGGGACGCGCTTGAAGACGCGTTCAGGAGCGAGTTCCAAAGCAGGGTAGATATCGTCCTCGACTACCTGTGGGGGATGAGCGCCGAGACGCTTCTGGTTGCCGCCGCGAAGGCGGGCCCGGACGGAGTGCCGATCCGCTACTTGCAGATCGGGTCGATGAGCGGTGCAAACATCGACCTTCCGAGCGCGGTCCTTCGCTCGTCCGCGTTGCAGCTCATGGGCAGCGGGATGGGCAGCATCCCGTTTCCCGCGTTGCTGAAGGCAATCCAGGGCGTGCTGACGGCCGCATCATCCGCAAACTTCGAGATCGCAACCCAATCGATGCCGCTGGCCGATGTCGCAAAAGCTTGGGCGGCGACGGATACCGACGCGCGAATCGTCCTGCGGCCGTGAGCACCAGTACCTAGCGCTGGACGCGGAGCTCGGCTTTCACCGTGTCCGACTGATAGGGCAGCGTCGGATCGCTGCTATCCATCCATTCGTGGACATAGCCGGCGGTGAGCTGGAGAGTGCGGTTGATCTTCCAGGTCGCGGAGAGCCCCGCATCGTAGGTGGTGTCGACCTCGCCGATGCCCTGGAAACGTTCGTTCTCGATCGCTCCCGTCAGGTCAATGGTGATGTTGTCGCGCCAGGCGTAGGCCACATCGACCGAGGCATCGTAGAGTATCGAGCCGGAAGACGTTGCGAGATCGCCCGGCTGCAGGCTTGTCGAGCCGTCGAACGTGACCGTCGTCAGCCTTGTGGGCGCCCATACGAGCGTCCCGTCGAAGGCGAGGGCATCAAGTGGCGCCAGAGTCGGATCGTCGAAGGACTGGTGGGTGGTACCGACCGAGATTTCGCCCCTCAGCAGCGGATCGTGTTCGATCTCGACACCGGCGCGCAGCGTATAGCCGTCGCCGGACCGCTGGAGGCCAGTGTTATCGATGGTGCGGTCGTAAACCCGCCGCGATACCTCGCCCTCGACGAACGGGGTCAGCGTCGGGGTGATGTCGTAGCCCACGCGCAGACGCCCCGCGTAATCTGTATTGTTCCGGTCGCCCTGGTCAATCAGCGCGCCGAGCGAGGTCGCGTCCTCATAGATGTTCCGGTCAGCGCTGCCGCCGAGGGTGAACGAAGCCAGGCCGAAACTGCCCTTGAGATCGGCCGATGATGTCAGCCCGATGACGCCGGGCGGCTTGTCGGCACCCGCCGGATAATTGGGGTCGGAGACGTTCTGCTCGTCGTAGGTCGCTCCCGCCGCGAAGTCGGCGGTCCATTGGTCGGTAATGTCGATGCGCGCCGTGCCTTCGGCCGATGCGGACGGCTCGGGCGGCGTCGTTCCGTCGAAAAAGTCTTCGTACGAGCCTTTGAGGTCGAGGCCGACGGCGTTGCGATCCCAGTCGGACAGGATCTTCAGTTCCGGTGTGAGCGTGCCGAAACCCGACGGGGTGCCGCCCGCGCTGGCGGAGGCATTTGTCGTAAAGCCGGTGCCGATCGTCAGGGACGGATAGAGAATGAACCCGCCGGCGCGGATACCGAGCGCTGCGTACGGGTCGGAGGCCGCCGTGACGCGGCGAGGCGGCGGAGCTGAGGTGTCGTCCGTATTGGCGTCGGGCATATCCGGGACAATTCCCGGCCGCAGCGCGAAGTTTTCCGCCGCCGCTCCCGAAAGCATCGCCGCCACGAAAATCGCGGCAACCAAGGAGGCGAAGGCAGGGCGCATGAAGAACTCGTGCAGTGAACAGCCGGCGGGCTGATATCCTTTCGCAATCGTAAAGATTGTTGGTTAACGCAAAGTTGCCCGCTCGCCCCGGGGGCGTTGTTCCGGGGGCTGGCGAAAGCTGCTAGACCAGCGGCAACGGCAACGGTCAGGCTCGGAAAATGGCGGTTTCGCTGAACTCAGGGAAGGCCCGGCCGGCGGGGATCGATGACGCGGCCGCCTCGGCAAGACGCACCATCGAAACCGAACGCGCCGGGCTCGCGGCCCTGCTCGACGCCCTCGACAACCGCCTTGCCGCGCCGTTTGCCGAAGCTGTCGCGGCCATCCGCGCCGCCCGCGGTCGCGTCATCGTCAGCGGCGTCGGCAAGAGCGGTCACATCGCCCGCAAGGTCGCCTCGACGCTGGCCTCCACCGGGACGCCGGCATTCTTCGTCCATCCCGCCGAGGCGAGCCACGGGGACCTCGGCATGGTGACGCCGGACGACGTTATCCTGGCCCTGTCATGGTCAGGCGAATCCGGCGAGCTGCGCAGCCTGGTCGAATATTCGCGCCGCTTCCGCATTCCGCTGATCGCGGTGACCGCGATGGCCGACAGCACGCTCGCCCGCGCCGCTGACATCACGCTCCTCATGCCGGCGGCCGACGAGGCCTGCCCGCACGGCCTCGCGCCGACGACCTCGACGCTGATTCAGCTTGCCGTCGGCGACGCGCTCGCCATCGCGCTGCTCGAGAGCCGCGGCTTCACTGCCGAGGACTTTCATGTGCTGCATCCGGGCGGACGCCTGGGCGCCAATCTTCATTTCGTACGCGACATCATGCACCGCGATGAGGCTGTGCCGCTGGCGTCCTCAGGGGCGCTGATGAGCGACGCCATCATGGTGATGACCGGCAAGCGCCTCGGCTGCGTCGGCATTGTTGACGCAGCCGGCAAACTGGTCGGCGTCATTACCGACGGCGACCTTCGTCGCCATGTCGAGGAACCGCATCTCCTCGGCCGCAAGGTCGATGAGGTAATGACAAAGCGGCCGAAGACGATCGGCCCCGACATGCTGGTCGGCGCGGCGCTCGATCTGCTCAATCAGGCGAAGATCACGGCGCTCTTCGTGGTCGACGGCGGCAAGCCGACCGGCATCGTCCACATGCACGATCTGCTCAGGATCGGCGTCGCCTAGCCGGTGCTATCGGCTGTTACCGCAAGCACGACGCCATCAACCGACACCACCCGCACTTTCGCTCCCGAAGGAAGGTCAGGTCCGACGATCCGCCACTTCGTGTCGTCGATACGCACCTGCCCGTGGCCGTCGACGATCGGCTCCGTCAGGACGTAGCGCCGCCCGACGAGGCCGGCGGCGCGCTGGTTGAGGAACGGCTGCTCGCTGACCGCGGGCCCACGGGCAAAATAGCGCCGGCCGGCGACGACCAGCACCACCGCAAGCACCACGAAGATGAGGGAATACGCCTGCCAGCCGAGCGCCGTGACGAGCGCCAGCCCGCCGGTGATGAGCGCCGCGATGCCGAACCAGACGAAGACGTTGCCCGGCGCCAGCACTTCCAGGCCGAGCAGAATCAGCCCGGCGATGATCCACGCCCACGGCCCCAGCGAGCGGACGAAATCGAGGACCATCAGCTTCCCCCGCCAGTTGTCGGCACACGGCCGGACCGGGCATCGGCGCGGGCCGCACCGGCTTCGGACGAGAAAGTTTCCTTCGCGATCTCGCCGATGCCGGCGAGCGAACCGATGAGCGACGACGCTTCGATCGGCAGCATCAGCACCTTCTGGTTGGGCGCCGAGGCGAGCGCCTCGATTGCCTGCGTGTATTTCTGCGCCACGAAATAGTTGAGCGCCTGGATATCGCCGCCGGCGATCGCCTTCGACACCACATCGGTCGCCTTGGCCTCGGCTTCGGCCGAGCGCTCGCGCGCCTCGGCATCGCGGAAGGCTGCCTCGCGCCGCCCCTCCGCCTGCAGGATAAGCGCCTGCTTCTGGCCTTCGGCCTTGAGGATTTCGGACTGGCGCAGGCCTTCCGCGTCTAGGATAACGGCGCGCTTCTCGCGCTCGGCCTTCATCTGGCGGCCCATTGCCTCGACCAGATTGGCGGGCGGCACGATGTCCTTGATTTCGATGCGCGTGACTTTCAGCCCCCACGCCGAGGCCGCGGCATCGACGACGTGCAGCAGCCGGTCGTTGATCTCGTCACGGTGCGACAGCAACTGGTCGAGATCGAGCGAGCCCATGACGGTGCGGATGTTGGTCATGGTGAGCTGGAGCAGCGCGTTCTGCAGCCCCTTCACCTCATAGGCTGCCCGCGCCGCGTCGATCACCTGATAAAAGGCAACGCCGTCGACCGACACCGTCGCGTTGTCCTTGGTGATGACCTCCTGCGTCGGGACGTCGAGCACCTGCTCCATCATGTTCATCCTGGCGCCGACACGATCGATGAACGGCACGATGAGATTGAGGCCGGGCTTCAGCGTGCGCGTGAAGCGCCCGAAACGCTCGATCGTGTAGTTGAAGCCTTGCGGGATCGTCTTGATGCCGGCAAACAGCACCAGGATGACCAGAATGACGATCGCGACGACGACCCAATTGAAGCCCATCGGGCGCTCCCAAGGCCAGCCAGCCAGCGCACGCGCGGGTGGCGAATCGGCGCTCCTGGCGCCTTCCTGCATGTATGGACGGGAGTTGCCCGAAACCAGTGAAATCGGTCGCCAGCCTTAAAGCCAGCCGGCGAGCTCGCGGCGGACCAGCGTTTCAACCATGTCCATGCCGACCGGACTGTCGTTGAGGCAGGCAATGGCGGTAAAGGATTCGCCGCCGTTGGCCTTGAACGTCTCGGCGGCGCGCATGCCGATTTCCTCCAGTGTCTCCAGGCAGTCGGCTGAGAAGCCCGGCATCACGACGGCGAGGCGCTTGACCCCGCTCTTCGCCAATTCGGCGATGGTCGGCTCGGCGTAGGGTTGCAGCCACTCGGCGGCGCCGAAGCGCGACTGGAAGACGATGCGCAGCTTCTCCTTCGGCCAGGCGAGCTTCTCGCGGAGCAGCCGCGCGGTCTTCTGGCATTGGCAATGGTAGGGGTCGCCCTTGTCGAGATATTCGCGTGGCAGTCCGTGAAACGACGCCAGGACCACATCTGGCAGGAACGGCAGGCGGGCGATTTCCTCCCGCAACGAAGTTTCAAGCGCCGCGATGTAGGCGGGATCGTCGTGATAGGGCGGCAGGGTGCGGACCGCTGGCTGCCAGCGCATCTCCTTCAGCTCGGCGAAGGCCGCATCGTTGGCGGTCGCGGTCGTCGCGGCGGAATATTGCGGATAGAGCGGCGCCAGCAGGATGCGCTCGCAGCCGGCCTTCTTCAGGGCCCGCAGCCGATCGCCAATGGCCGGCTCGCCGTAGCGCATCGCCCAGTCGACGACGATGCCGTCGCCGGACAGCCGGCGGCTAAGCTCGCTCGCCTGCGCCCGCGTAGTCACGATCAGCGGACTTTCGTTGTGCGCCTTGTTCCAGATTTGCGCATAGGCATGCGCGGTCTTCTTCGGCCGAATGTTCAGGATGACGAGCTTGAGGATCAGCCACCACAGCGGGCGCCAGATTTCGATGACCCGCGGGTCGGACAGGAACTGATTGAGATAACGCCGTACCGACTTCGGATCGGTCGCCGCTGGCGAGCCCAGGTTGACGACCAGCACGCCGACGCGCGGCGGCCGCACCGGGGGATGACCGGCGGGAAGCTGCGGCGCGGGCGTCAAGCCCCTGGCGGGCGGCGGACGGGGAACCATTGGCGCGCAACAATAGGGGCGCCGTCACCGATGTCCACCGTGGCTGGCCGGGCGCTACGCCGCAGCCCTAGGCGGTGCCGAAACGCTCGGCATTGCGGGCGCGAGCCTTCGCCGCCTCGACCTCGCGGTGGCGCGGCGGCGCGTTGGTTTCCAGTTCCTGCATGAGGCGCGCGGCAACCGCCGTCACGTCGGCGATCGCCTGCTCGAAGGCCGGCGCGTTCGCCTTCGACGGATGGGTGAAGCCGGAAAGCTTGCGCACGAACTGGACCGCCGAAGCGTGGATTTCGTCATCGGTGGCCGGCGGCTCGAAATTGAAAAGCGTCTTTATGTTGCGGCACATCTGCCGGACTCCTACTGGGCTGGGTTTGGTACCCGGCCATCCATCGGCCGATTTTACTCGCTGTCGGCGCGGCTTGCCAATCGGGCCGCGAGCCGCGGAACAGGGATGCGTCGGCTGATAGCGCTTTTGCGGCCGATTTCGGCTAGTATCCGCGTCATGCGCACGAACCTGCAAACCCCGGTCGTGGCCGTCGCCGCCGACGTCAAGGAAACCGACGGCTACCGCTGGCACGCCGCCGCCGAGGCCTACCTCCGGGCCATCGTCAACGGCGCCGGCGCCTTGCCGCTCATCCTGCCGTCGCTGGAGGAAGGCACCGATTTCGACGCCCTCCTTGATCGGGTGGACGGCGTGCTGCTGCCGGGTAGCCGCTCCAACGTGCAGCCACTGCGTTATGGCGCGCCGCCGAGCGACAAGACGCTGCCGCACGACCCGCGCCGCGACGCGGTCACGCTGCCGCTGATCGCCGCGACGCTGAAGCGCGGCGTGCCGCTCTTCGCCATCTGCCGCGGCATGCAGGAACTGAACGTCGCCCACGGTGGCACGCTCGTCGCCGAGGTGCAGGAGATTGCCGGGCGCGACGACCATCGCGCCCCGGTGAGCGACGACAACGACCTCCGTTTCGTCATCCGCCAGGAGGTCACGGTCGAGCCGGGCGGCGTGCTTGCCGGGATCATCGGCGCCGGCGCGGTGCGGGTGAATTCGCTGCACCGGCAAGCGATCGGTCGCCTCGGTGAGGGTCTGGTCGTGGAAGCGCTAGCGCCGGACGGCACCATCGAGGCGGTCAGCGTCAGGAACGCGCGGAGCTTCGCGCTCGGTGTCCAGTGGCACCCGGAATACTGGGTGCGTAACGACGGGCCTTCGCAGGCGTTGTTCGCGGCGTTTGGCAACGCGCTCCGCGAACGCGCCGCGGCGCGGTTCCTTTCCGCCGCCGAGTAGGCGCCTAGATCGGCAGGCCGCCGGCGATCGCGCCGCCGAGCAGCACCAGCCCAAATAGCGTCACGCAGGCCGCGCCGACGATCTCCAGCCCGCGAACCAGGCGTACGCCGGTAGGCGAATCGGCGCCGGCAAGGCGAACGGCGACGCTGCGCGCCGAAACCGCGAGTGCTGCCAGAGCCGCGACGGTGAGGCCGGTGCCGAGGCCCATCACGATCGCCGCGGCGATCCCGGCGGCGAAGAGGCCCTGCGACAGGGCGAAGACAAGCACGATGATCGCCCCCGAGCACGGCCGCACGCCGACCGCAACGATCGCCGACCACGCCCGCATCACCCCCGATCTGGCCGGCGCCGGTGCGTGATCGTGGTGAGCATGGCGACTATCGTCATGGTCGTGGTGATCGTAGTGATGGTCATCATGATCGTGACCGGCGTGATCGTGGCCGTCATCCCCGCCGGCGACGTGGCGATGATGATGGTGGTGATGTCCGCCGCCGAACGACTTGGTCCACAGCAGCCACGCCCCGATGACGGCGATCGCCGCGTAGCTGCCCGCCTCCAGCCAGTCGGTTGCGTCGGTGATCTGCATGGCGGTGAAGCGGAGCAGGATGGCGCCGCCGACGACGAGGATGATGGCCACCGCCGCCTGCACCATCGCCGCCGCAAACGACAGCAGCACACCGTGGCGGACCGTCTCACCGGAAGAAACGAGATACGATGTGATGACCGCCTTGCCGTGACCGGGGCCGACGGCGTGGAAGACGCCATAGGCGAAGCTCAGCCCCAGCAGCAGCCAGACGCCCCACGGATTTTCCTTCAGCGTCGTCAGCGCATCGGTGAGCGCCTTGTAGAATTGCGCCTGATAAAGCGCGATCCAAACGAAAAACGGCCCGAGCGGGCCGCCGAAGCCGCTGCCGCCAGCTTCGGGCGTGGTCACCCCGAAGGGTCCCCTCGCCAGCGCCGCACCGGCCGCAACGGCCGCGGCGAAGCCGATCGCGGCAGCGAGGTAGTAGCGGGCGGCCCGCTTCATGCGCTCACCCGAAGATGCTGTGCCACAGGCCGGCAAGCCAGCCGAGGAACCCTTGCGGCGCGGGCGGCGACGGCAGGGCATCGGGAACGACCGGCGGCTCCTGCTGCGGCGGATTGTTGTTCTGGTCGAGGATGACGACGCGCTCTGGGGCGGGAGCAGGCGCCGGCGACGGCGGCACCGGAGCAGGCGCCGAGGCCGCAATCTGCGTGTCCGTCGCGGTCAGCGTACCCTGCGTTGGGCGGAGCACCGGCTCGGCTGCCGCAGGCTTCGGCGGCTGCGGCGCATCGCCGGACGTGGTCACAGACGCGGTCGCGCCCTTCGGGCAATGCAGTTGCACGACGTTGGAGAGCGAGGCAGCCGCCTGCACCAGTTCCGGCGGCAGGTCGTGTTGCGATGCCGGGATCGAGCCCAGCATCGCCATCGTCTGCATGTCGAGATCGTGCGGCGGCGTATAAGTGGCGGTGCAGCCCTTGGGGGCGCCGTCGAGCTTCACCTCCTGCCCCTTCACAAAGGTGATGGCGACGAAATACTCCGGGTCGCCGATCTCGATCATCGCGTCCTTGACCGCCACCGGCTTCTGCAGCGGCAACGTGTAGAATAGCGTCAGCCGCCCGCCGTGGAAATCGAGCCAGTATTCGGTCGGCTTGGCGAAGCCGAGCTTCCTGGTGCCGATGTAGAAGGAGGTAAAGAAGTCGTACTCCTTCAGCGCATCCATGTTGGTGTCGGCGAGCGGCTGCAGCTCTTCCATGCTGAGCTTGCCGTCGTTGTTCTTGTCGAGGTTCAGCGTCGCGTAGGACGTGAACTCCTTGTCGAACTGCCAGATGTGGCGGATGCCCGTCACCTCGCCCTTGTCGTCGAAGACGATCTCGGCACGCGCATCGACCCAGACATGCGGATGCGCGCCGGCCGGCGCAGCGGCAAGGATCGGCGCGAGCAGCGCGCACATGGCGAAGAGGCGTCGGGCGAAGCGGATCAAGGCGAATCCCCCCGTCATCACTCGCCCAAGGACTGCGGCGGAAACGAGGCTTTGGCGCAGGACACCTGCGCGGCAAGAGAGCGCGGGAGAACGCTCAGCCACCCGCCGCCGCGCCATCCGAGCGCGAATCGGAGGCGCCGGAAACACGCCCCGTCGCGGCGCGGATGATCGCGCCTGCGTGTCCCATGCTATCGGAATAACCCTCGCCGAGGACAAGCACGTTATGTCCAGCCCCCTCCAGTGCGGCAACCACATCGGGGTCGACACGGTTCTCTATGGTGACGCCGGACGCCCCCTCGCCCCAGGTCCGCCCGGCGCGCCAGCGCGGGGCGCCGATCGCCTCGCCGGGCTCCATGCCGAAGCGGGCGATGCGCGTGAATACGGCCGCCTGAAACTCCGGCTGCGCTTCGCCGCCCATCGAGCCGTAGACCATCGTGCGCCCGTCGTCGAAACGCGCCAGCGGAGGGTTAAGGGTGTGGAACGGCTTGCGGCCTGGCGTGAGCGGGTTGACCGATTTCGGATCGAGCGAAAAGCTGGTCCCACGGTTCTGCCAGAGCACGCCAGTGCGCCCGCTGACGAAGCCGGACCCGAATTCCCAGAAGAGCGACTGGATGAAGGAGACGGCCAGACCGCCGGCGTCGATCGCACCCATCCAGATCGTGTCGCCGCGGTCGGCGGGCAACAGACGGACGCTGGCACGTTTGCGATCGATGGCGGCGGCCTCCGCATCGAGCCACGACGGCTCGAGAAACTGCGCGACCGGACCGCCGAAAGCCGGGTCGGTGATATGCCCATCGCGGACGGTCGCGGCCCGCTTCGCCGCCTCGATCAGCCCGTGCAGGTGATCGAACCCCTCGCCCCGCTTCACCTTCAGCCGGTCGAACAGCCCCAGAATAATCAGCGAAGCCAATCCTTGCGTCGGCGGCGGCGTGTTGAAGAGCGTGGCGTCGTCGAGGCGAAGCGTCAGCGGATCGCGGAGCCGCGCCTCATGCGCCGCGAAGTCGGCGCGCGTGACCGGCGCCTGCGCTTCCTCCAGGTCGATCGACAACTCGGCGGCGATGTCGCCGCGATAAAAATCGTCGAGGCCCGCGCGCGCGAGCTGGTCCAGCGTGTCGGCAAGCCGCGCCTGTACGAACCGCGCCCCCGCTTCCGGTGCCTTCCCGTCGACCAGAAAGCCCTCGGCGAAACCGGGAACCGCGCGGAGATCGACGAGATGCGTGGCAAGCATGCGGGCGTGCGACCGGGTGACGGTGATGCCTTCGCGCGCAAGGCGGATGGCGTCGGCGAGCAACTCGCCTGTCGGCAGGCGGCCACCGAGTGCCTTCGCGGCTTCGGCCGCGAGCTTCCAGCCGGACACGGCGCCCGGAACCGTGATCGCCGCATCGACCCCGCGCGTCGGCGTCGTGTCGTAACCCTTGGCGGCATAGCGCGCCATCGTGGCGCGCGACCCGGCGGCGCCGCAAGCGTCGATCACGCGCGGTGGCCGGCCCGGTTCGCCAATCAGGAAAAAGGCATCGCCCCCGATGCCGTTCATGTGTGGATAGACGACCGCGATGGTCGCCGCCATCGCGATCATCGCCTCGATGGCATTGCCGCCCGCCGCCAGCACCTCGGCTCCCGCCGCCGACGCGACGCGATGCGGCGCCGTGACCATTCCCTTTTCGCCGGTAACCGTCTCGCTCATGGGCGCTCTTCTAGCCGGATTCGTGCCACTTGACATGCAACCAAATAGTTGCCTATAGTCCCGACCGTGGATGACGTTTTCAAGGCGCTCGCCGATCCGACCCGCCGCGAACTGCTCGACCGGCTCCGCGCCGAAAACGGGCAGACGCTGACGGACCTCTGTGAGCGCCTGGCCATGAGCCGGCAGGCCGTCACCAAGCACCTGGCAATTCTGGAAGCCGCCAACCTGGTGGCAACGGTCCGCCGCGGCCGCGAGAAGCTGCACTACCTGAACCCGATGCCGATCGGGGAGATCTACGATCGATGGATCGGCAAGTACGAGAAGGCGCGGATCGCCGCGCTGGCCGACCTGAAGCGCGCCCTTGAGGAGAAGACCGCCGATGACGAAGCCTGAGTTGGTGTACGTCAACCATATCCGCGCCACGCCGCAGAAGGTCTGGCAGGCGCTGACCGATCCGGCCTTCACGGCGCGCTACTGGTACGGCGCCCGGCTCGAGTCCGACTGGAAGGTTGGCTCGCCGATCACTTTCGTGAAGCCGCAGGGCGAGCCCGACACCGGCAAGGTCCTCGTCTGCGAGCCGCCGCGGAAGCTTTCGTTCTCGTGGCACATCGTCTGGGGCGAGATGGCGAAGGAGCGCGATTCCCGCGTCACGTTCACGATCGAACCCGACGGCGACGGCGTGAAGCTGACCCTCGTCCACGACGATTTCGAAACGCCGAGTCTGGTGATGGAGACGTTGAAGAACGGCTGGAAGGGCATCCTCGCCGGCCTCAAGAAAACCCTCGAGGAGTAGAGCCGATGACAAGCAAGTTCGTTTATGTGACCTACATCCGCACCACGACGCAAAAGCTGTGGGACGCGCTGACCAAGCCTGAGTTCACCAAGCAGTACTTTTTTGGTGTCACCATGGAGAGCGACTGGAAGGTCGGCTCGCCGTGGCAGATGGTCGGCGAGACGGGAACGATAACCGACGCCGGTGAGGTGCTGGAGACCGACCCGCCGAAGCGGCTCGTGCTCAAGTGGCGCAATGAGTTCATGCCGGAGCTGAAAGCGGAAGGCTATACCCGCTGCACCTTCGACATCTCCGAGCAGAGCGGGATCGTCGAACTGAAGGTCACCCACGAGATGGATCGTGACAACGCGAAGACGATCGCGGCGGTCAGCGGCGGCTGGCCGAAGATCCTCTCCAGCCTGAAGTCGATGCTGGAGACCGGAACCCCGATAGCGCAGAAGCCGGGGTCGCCGAACGCCGACCGCGCCAGCGTCCGGGCCGCCGGCTAGACCGTCGCTGGCCACACCCCTTCGACCGGGATGGCTTCGTCCATCCCCGGCCATGGCGGCATCGTGACGGCGACAGCCTCGAGCGGCGAATCGCCGGCGGCGCGGAACTGGAAAGCGGTGCCGGCGGGAATCGCGATCGAGACGCCAGCCGCCACCGGCACGGCCTCGACGCTGCCGGCGTTCCGCCGCCACATGCGGCCGCTACCGGAGAGGAAGTACCAGACCTCGTCGACGGTTCGGTGCGCGACAGCCCGCGAGACGGCCCCCGCCGGAAGGCGGAAATGCGCCATCGAGCCGCGCTCGGTCGCCGCCAAGAGGCGAACCTCGGAGCCGTCGGGCGCCGTCGCATCCGCAGCCGGAGCGATCACGCGGGTGACGAACTTCTCCATGGCGATCTCTCCTGGCGCGGATCGGCGGCAAACTTTTTTGGCCCGCAGCCAAAAAAATTCTTGATTAGGAAACTTTTCGAGCATACCTACCGTTCTGCCCACATTCGCACGTGCCTGTGGTCGCACATTGTCCGAGGGCGAACCGCCGGGGAAGATCCCGGACGCTTCGAAGGACAGCGGCTTAAAGCAACGACGTAGAGGGCTTTTTTGGTCTCAACCGGCTGTCCAAATGCCGGGGTCACTGAAGAGGCAACTACTTCTTGCCGGCCGTGCGGAGCGGGAATTCCCGATCCAAACGAAGGCAGCGACAGAACGGACGGCCCCGTCCACCTGACGACTGCCAACCGGAAACCCAGCTGGCGATGAGCCGGCAAACCGGTGTTCCGAGCTGACGGCTCGATCGTCTCCATCGCGATCGGCTGGCCTGCTCGACGCATCGGCGGTTTCAACCGTTTGGCTTGGGGATACCCTGAGAATGACCGACCGCATCCGCGAATTCCTCCGCGACCGACGCCCCGAGGGCCCTTGCCTCGTCGTCGACACCGATGTCGTGCGCGAGAACTATACGACCTTCGCCCGCGCCATGCCGGACAGCCGCGTCTTCTACGCCGTCAAGGCAAACCCGGCGCCCGAGATCCTGAAGCTGCTCGCCGGGCTGGGTTCGGCGTTCGATTGCGCTTCCGTCGCCGAGATCGACATGGCGCTCGCCGCTGGCGCCACGCCCGACCGCATCTCCTACGGCAACACGATCAAGAAAGAGCGTGACATCGCCGCCGCTCATGCGCGCGGCATCCGCCTCTTCGCGGTCGATTGCACCGAGGAAGTCGAGAAGATTTCCCGTGCCGCCCCGGGCTCGCGCGTCTTCTGCCGCATCCTGTGCGCCGGCGACGGCGCCGAGTGGCCATTGTCGCGCAAGTTCGGTTGCGAGCCGGACCTCGCCATCGAGGTGCTCGAGCAGGCCCACCGGCTCGGCCTCGACGCCTACGGCATCTCCTTCCACGTCGGCTCGCAGCAGCCGAACACCGCCGCCTGGGACGGCGCGCTGAAGGCGACCGCGGACGTTTTCCGCACGCTCTCCGATCGCGGCATCCAGCTCCGTATGGTCAACCTCGGCGGCGGTTTCCCGGCGAAGTACCTGAAGAAGGTTCCGCTGGTGAAGAGCTATGGCCGCGCCATCTCGTCGGCGCTGCGCAAGCACTTCGGCAACCGGATACCGGAAACCATCATCGAGCCCGGCCGCGGCATGGTCGGCGACGCCGGCGTCATCAAGGCCGAGGTCGTGCTCATTTCCAAGAAGGCCAGGGACGACAAGACGCGCTGGGTCTATCTCGACATCGGCAAGTTCGGCGGCCTCGCCGAGACGATGGACGAGGCGATCCGCTACCCGATCCGGACCGCACATGACCGCGACGCCAAGGCGCCGTGCATCATCGCCGGCCCAACCTGCGATTCGGTCGACGTGCTCTACGAAAAGGTCCCCTACGACCTGCCCGTATCGCTGTCGATCGGCGACGAGGTCCTGATCGAGGGCACCGGCGCGTACACGACGACCTACTCGGCCGTAGCCTTCAACGGCTTCGAGCCGCTGAAGTCGTACGTCATCTGATCGCGGATACCGTCGCCCCGCGAAGGCGGGACGACCGGCTTGAGAAGACCGCCATGATCCACTTTGCCGACGAACGCACTGCCGACGTTGCCCCTCGGGAAGCCCTGCTTGACCGCGCCATGGGCCGCGTCCGCTTTCTGAAACCGTCCGAGCAGCTCCGCCGTGGTCGCCTGCCCGCCGCCGGTCTGGCACTGGTCGCGCGCGAGCGTGGCAAGCTGGTCGGGTCCGTGCGCCTGTGGAACATCGACGCCGGTGGCAGGAACGCGCTGCTGCTTGGGCCGCTGGCCGTCGATCCGGCGGCGCAGGGCTTCGGCGTCGGCAGCGGTCTTGTGGAACTGGCGCTTGCCCGCGCCGCCGGGCTTGGCCACGCCGGCATCATCCTGGTCGGCGACCCGGAGTACTACGAGCGCTTCGGCTTCTCGGCCGCGCCGACAGGCGCGCTGATGATGCCCGCACCGGTCGCACGCCGGCGGTTTCTGGGGCTGGAGCTGGCAACCAGCGCACTTGCTGGCGCCAGCGGCAGGATCGTCGCGACCGGAACGCCGATCGCCGCGGCAGAGCGGCTTGCGGCATAGTTGCCGCTTGATACCCGCCGCCCGCGCGCTGGATAACCGCCTGACGCGAGCAGCCTCAGTCGTATTCGGCGCCCACGCGTGCGCCGTCGCCGTTGGGAGGAGACGCATGTCCAACCCCGTCCGCACCGCCGGGCTGGCGATCGTTCTGGCCCTGGCGCTTTCCGCCCCGGCCTTGGCCCACGCCCACCCGAAGTCGTCGGTCCCGGCCGGCGCCAGCACCGTCACCATCTCGCCGACTGAACTCGACCTGACCTTCACCGAGGGGGTCAATATCAAGTTCACCGGGGTCAAGCTCACCGGTCCTGACGGCAAGCCTGTCGCTACGGGCGACGGCATGCTCAAGGGCGGTGACGCCGACTACATGGTGCCTGTCGCCGGCACCCTCGCAGACGGCATCTATACCGTCGATTGGCACGCGCTCTCTACCGACGGTCACAACACGGATGGAACCTACAAGTTCACCGTCAAGCCGTAATGTCTCCGGACGCCGCCCTGGCGGTCTGCCGGTTTCTGCATGACGCATCCGCGATGCTCGTTTGGGGCTCTTCGCTCTATTTGTGGCTGCTGGCGGCGGGTGACCTTGGGCCGACCATCGGGCGGCGTCTGCGGCCCTTCCTTCCGCTTGAGGCGGCCCTCATCGGCGACGGCTGGAGCTACGCGCTCGACTTGCCGACGATCCGCGACGTTGTCTTCGACACGAGCGTCGGAGAGGCATGGCAGGTGCAGGCGGTGATGGCCGTGATCCTGCTGGGGACGCTTGCGGTTCCGACCGGCATCCGCCCGGCGGCAATGGCCGCCGCCTCCGGCCTGCTCCTTGCGGCACTCGCCCTGACCGGACACGCGGTCATGCAGGACGGCTGGCTCGGCGCCGCACATCGTCTCAACGACGCGGTCCACGTCCTCTCCGCCGGTGCATGGCTGGGCGCGCTCGTGCCCCTGCTCCTCATCCTCAAGCGCCTCGGCGCGAGCGGGGAGCGCCGCGAGACAACGATGCTCTCATGCGTTTCTCGATAGCAGGTCAGATCGTAGTCGCGCTCGTCGTCGTCTCGGGCACGCTGAACACCGCGCTTGTCCTCGGACGCTTTCCATCAGACTGGTCGTCGCCCTATGAGGCGTTGCTGGCGGCGAAGATCGCGCTGGTTGCCGCGATGGTTTGCGTCGCGACGGTCAATCGGTATGTGCTGGCGACACGCCTTGCCCAGCATCAATCCGGCGGCGCCAGCGCTATTCGGCGTGGAATAGTCGCGGAGATTGGCCTTGGCCTCGGAGTCGTCGGCCTCGTCGCCATGTTTGGAGTGCTCGATCCGGCCTAGTTCGCAAGATTCGCCGCGCCTCGTTGCCTTGCCGACATGTTCGTGGTGACATATCGCCGGTGACAGAGGAGACCCCCGGATGAAGATCAGCGCACGCAATCAGTTGCGGGGCACCGTCGTCGGGTTGGTCAAGGGCGCTACCACCGCGCATGTCCGCATCGAGATCGCGACCGGCCAGGTGGTCACCGCATCGATCACCAACGAGGCGGTCGACGAACTAGGTTTGAAGATCGGCGCAAAGGCCATCGCCGTCATCAAGGCATCCGATGTCATGGTCGCCATCGAGTAGCGGCGCGATGCGCCGCCTTGGTCTCTCCCTGGTCGCGCTCGTCGTCGGGGCGAGCGTGCCGGCATTTGCCGCCGAGCCCAGCGGTTGCGACAAGTTCGCGTGGGCGATCACCGGGGAGCAGCAGCTTCTCGCCGCCCCGCAGAGCGTCGATCTCGCAGGGCCTCTCAGCCGCGCAATGACGACCGCCATCGAGGTACCGCTTGCGGCCTCTGCCGAGGCCAAGCTCGCCATGCCGCCGGAAAGGGCGCCCAAGAACGCTGGCTCCTTTGCGGGCATGGTGTTGTTCCAGCCCGCGGCAACTGGCGGCGGCTTTCGCGTCACGCTTTCGGAGGCCGCCTGGATCGACGTTATCCAGGACGGCCGTTACCTGAAGCCGATCGCCTTCAGCGGTGCTTCGGACTGTCCGTATGTCCGCCAGAGCGTCAAGTTCCAGGTCGGCGCGGGAGCGTTCATCGTCCAGGTCAGCGACGTCGCGGTGAGCACAATTGCGATAGTGCTCACGCCCAACAACTAGCTCGGCTTGTCGGGCTCAAAGTTCATCGCGACGCCGTTGATACAGTAGCGCAGATGCGTGGGCGGTGGGCCGTCGTTGAAGACATGACCGAGATGGCTGCCACAATTGGAGCAGTGGCACTCGGTACGCACCATGCCGTAGCTGCGATCGCTTGAAGTATCCACCGCGCCGGCCACCGGCTCGTTGAAGCTCGGCCAGCCCGTCCCGCTCTCGAACTTGACCTTGGAGCGGAACAAAACCTGGCCGCAGCCGACGCAGGAAAACGTACCGGCGCGCTTCTCGTGCAGCAACGCGCAGCTCCCCGGCGCCTCGGTGCCGTGGTCGCGCATCACCTTGTATTGCTCCGGCGTCAGGAGCCGGTGCCATTCCTCGTCTGTGCGGGTAAAGGGAAATTGCGTGGTGATGGTCACGGGTCCTGTCTCCGCCTGTGGCTGCCTTCCGGGTAGACTGGCATAGCACGGGGACGGTCTCCACCACCGAACTGCTGCGACCGGCACACTGGTCGCAGCAGCCGGCAACGGGCAAACAGGCTACTGGCCGCCTCCCACGGCGATGCCGCGCAGCGCGTTCAGGCTATGCGATCCGCCATCCTTCGGAGGCAGCGGCTGCGGGTTGAGGCTGACCTTGTCGAGGCCCGAGAAGCTGGACCGACCCTGCTTCGGAGGCAGCGGCTGGGGATTGAGGGAAACCTTGTCCAGCCCCGAGAAGCTGGAACTGCCCTCTTTCGGCGGCAGCGGCTGCGGGTTGAGACCGACCTTGTCGAGGATCGACGGTGAGGTTTGCAGAACTCTGGCCGGCCCGGCATCAGCCCGGCCGGCGCCGACGATGGCCAGCGAACAGATGGCAAAGGCCATCGCGGCGGCATTCAGTGAAGACGAAGCAGACATGTGAAGTACTCCCCGGTTGGCGTTCAGTTCGATGGAGGGGAGATTGCCGCCCGGCACTTGAACCGGCGTGCAACGAGCCGTTCAGCCGCCGTCTATCTGTGACGCCGATCACACCGCGGCGCCGTCCAGTCCGCGCTTGCGCAAAAGCGCCGCCGAAGTCGGCAGCCGCCCGCGGAAGGCCGTGTAGGCATCGCCGGCATCGCGGCGATAGCCGGCCGAATAGACGTTGTCGTGCAAGCGGCGCGCGGTAGCGGAATCGAAGATATCGCCGGTCTCCGCGAACGCCTCGAAGGCATCGGCGTCGAGCACTTCCGACCACAGGTAGCTGTAGTAGCCGGAAGCGTAGCCGTCGCCGGAGAAGATGTGCCCGAAATGCGGGGTCCGGTGCCGCATGACGATGGCTGCCGGCATGCCGATCTTCGCGAGCGCCGCCCGCTCGAAGTCGACGACGTCGATGCCCTCCGCCGACGGCAGCAGATGCAGGTCAAGATCGACCAGTGCCGATGAGGTGTACGACACCGTGGCGAAGCCCTGATCGAAGCGGCGGGCGGCAAGCACTTTCTCCAGCAGGGCCTCCGGCATTGGCGCGCCGGTCTCCGCGTGCGTCGCAAACTCTCGCAGTACCTCCGGCTGTTCCGCCCAGTGCTCGTAGAGTTGCGAAGGCAGCTCGACGAAATCGAGCGCGACGTTGGTTCCGGCGATGAGCGGATAGGTCACGTCGGAAAGCAGGCCGTGGAGCGCGTGGCCGAACTCGTGGAAGAGCGTGCGCACGTCGTCGAAGGACAGCAGCGTCGGCTGGCCCTTCGGCGCCTTGGCGAAGTTCATGACGTTAACGATGATCGGGCGGACATCGCCGTCGAGCTTCTGCTGGTCGCGCAACGGCGACATCCATGCCCCGCCCCGCTTCGAGGAACGCGCGAAATAATCGCCGAGGAATACGCCGACGTCCTCGCCGGCCCGCGTCACTTTCCAGACGCGGGCGTCCGGATGGTAGAGCACGAGGCCGGTCACCTTCTCGAACGACAGGCCGAACAGGCGGTGCGCGACATGGAAGGCTGCCGCGATCATGCGATCGAGCTGCAGGTAGGGCTTCAGCTCGGCCTCGTCGAAATCGAACTGCGCCTTGCGGACGCGCTCGGCGTAGAAACGCCAGTCCCACGGCGCGACACGGAAATTGCCACCCCCCGCCGTTATCTCTGACTGCAGCGCCTTTTCCTCGGCCGCGGCCCGCGCGCGCGCCGGTTTCCAGACCGACTCCAGCAGCTCGCGCACCGCCGCCGGCGTCTTCGCCATCGTGTCGGCCAGGCGGTATTCGGCGTAGTTGCCATAGCCCATCAGCCGGGCGCGCTCGGCGCGCAGCGAAATCATCTCGGAGATGAGGGCGCGGTTGTCGGTCGCGCCGCCGAACTGGCCGCGGTTGATCCACGCCTCGAACGCCTTCTCGCGGAGGTCGCGGCGCGTCGAGAACGTCAGGAACGGCTCGATCGACGAACGCGACAACGTAATGACGTGCTTGCCTGGCAGGCCACGCTCCGTCGCGGCTTCGGCAGCCGCGGCGACCACGGAAGCCGGCAGCCCGGCAAGATCGGCCGTGCCTTCCAAAATCAGCTTGAAGCCGGCCTCATCGGCAAGCACGTTCTGGCCGAACTGCGTGCCGATTGCCGCCATGCGCTCGATGATCGCTGCCAGCCGCTGCTTGTCGGCGGCATCCAGCCCGGCGCCGGCGCGGACGAAGATCGTGTGATAGCGCTCGCTCACGCGCTTCTCTTCCGGCCCGAGCGACGCCCTCGCCTTCCACACTGCTTCGATACGGGCGAACAGCGCCGCGTTGAGGAAGATCGCACTGCCGTGCCGCGCCAGCAGCGGCGCCACATCGCGCTCGACCGCCTGCAGCGCCTCGTTGGTGTCGGCGCCGGCAAGATGAAAGAAGACCGCCGCCACCCGGTCGAGCTGCAGCCCTGAAAGTTCCAGCGGTACGATCGTGTTGGCAAACGTCGGCGCTGCCGCCGATCCGGCGATCGCCGCAATCGCCGCATCGTGCCGCGCCATCGCGGCATCGAAGGCCGGGCGGAAGTGCTCGACCTTTGTCGCGCCGAAGGGTGGCAGGCCGAGCGGCCCCGGCCACGGGGCGAGAAGCGGATTGTCCGTCGGCTGGGCGGTCATGGGCTTTTCCGTTGAGTAGGGCACGGGCGAAATATAGCGACGTTTTCATGACCGCCAAAGGGTCCGCTCCCGATTGACACCCGGCCCGGTTTCCAGCCATCACCGGATGAGAGCGCGAGGAGGAGCACCGCCATGGCCGACTGGCCAGTCCACGGCAAGATCGACGGCCCCATCGTCATGATCGGCTTCGGCTCGATCGGCCAAGGGACGCTGCCGCTGATCGACCGGCACTTCAGCTACGACAAGAAGCGGTTTGTCGTCATCGATCCGCGCGTCGACCAATCGCAGATTCTGGCGAACCACGGCGTCCGCCATGTCCACAAGTCAGTCACCCGCGACAACTATCGCGCCCTGCTCACCCAGTTGCTGACTGCCGGTGGCGGCACCGGCTTCTGCGTCAATCTTTCGGTCGACACGTCCTCGCTCGACATCATGCGCCTCTGCCGCGAGATCGGCGTCCCCTACATCGATACGGTGGTGGAGCCGTGGCCGGGCTTTTATTTCGACAAGTCGCTGGGCCCGGACGCTCGCACCAATTACGCCCTGCGCGGAATGGTACGCGCCGAGAAAGCGAAGAACCCGGGCGGGCCGACGGCGGTGTCGTGCTGCGGCGCCAACCCGGGCATGGTGTCGTGGTTCGTCAAGCAGGCTCTGGTCGATCTGGCGCGCGACCAGAAGCTCGCCGGTTTCAAGGAGCCCAAGGCAGCCGATCGCGAGGGCTGGGCCCGGCTCGCCCGCGACCTCGGCGTCAAGGGCATCCACATCGCCGAGCGCGACACCCAGCGCGCCCGCTACCCGAAGCAGATGGGCGTCTTCGTCAACACCTGGTCGGTGGAAGGATTTTTGTCCGAAGGAATGCAGCCGGCCGAGCTTGGCTGGGGAACCCACGAAAACTGGATGCCGGGCAATGCCGGCAAGCTCGGGCCCGACGGCCAGGCGATCTACCTGCAGCAGCCGGGCGCCAATACACGCGTGCGCTCGTGGTGCCCGACACCGGGCGCGCAATACGGCATCCTCGTAACTCACAACGAGTCGATCTCGATTTCCGACTACCTGACGCTGCGCGAAGGCGGCGCGGTCACCTACCGGCCGACCTGCCACTACGCCTATCACCCAGCGAACGACGCCGTGCTCTCCCTGCACGAACTGTTCGGCCGGGCCGGCGTCATGCAGAAGGAACACCACATCCTCGGCGAGAACGAGATCGTCGATGGCATCGACGAACTCGGCGTCCTTCTGTATGGGCACAAGAAAAATGCCTACTGGTACGGCTCGCAATTATCCGTCGAGGAGACGCGGCGCATCGCCTCCTACCAGAACGCCACCGGCCTGCAGGTGACGTCGGCGGTGCTCGCCGGGATGGTGTGGGCGCTGGAGAATCCGAACGCCGGTATCGTCGAGGCCGACGAGATGGACTACCGCCGCTGCCTCGACGTGCAGCGGCCCTACCTTGGTCCGGTGAAGGGATACTTCACCGACTGGACGCCCCTCACCGACCGGCCCGGTTTCTTCCCGGAAGACATCGACACGGCCGATCCCTGGCAGTTCCGCAACGTGCTGGTCCACTAGGAGCTTGGCGCGGGCTTGTGAGGATCGTCAGTCCCAGTAATGAGGCGAGCGCCCGGTTCGAACGTCGCCAGCCGCCACAGCCATTGCGTCGCCACCAGGATGCGGTTGCGGAAGCCGGTGAGCAGGTAGACGTGGATGAGCGCCCAGAACGCCCAGCCGACGAAGCCGCTGAGGTGCGAGCCACGGAAATCATAGATGGCGGCGCCGCTTGAGATGACGGCCGTGTTGCCACGATCGTGGAAATGGAAAGCCGGCATCGGCTTTTGCTGGAGGATATTGGCGCGGAGCGCGCGGCCAAGCGCCAGGCCCTGTTGCTTGGCAACCTGGGCCAGGGCCGGCAGAGGCTTCCCGTTGGCGCCGATCGCGGCCGCCGTGTCGCCGATAGCGTAAATGTCCGGATGGCCGGTGACGGATAGATCGGCCCCAACCGGAAGGCGACCAGCGCGGTCGACCTCAACGCCAAGCCACCTGCCCGCTGGCGACGCTTGCACCCCAGCGGCCCAGATGAGGGTTCCGGCTTTCAGCGTCAGCTCGCCGACCCGCACGCTGTTTCGCTCAATGCCGCGCACCGCCTCGCCGGTCATGACGGTAACCGCGTGTCGCTCCAGCATCTTGCGGGCATGTGCCGCCAGCGACTCCGGGAAGGCCGCCAGCAGCCGCGGCCCCGCTTCGATCAGCGTGATATGCGCCATGTCCGCGCGGATGTGACGAAAATCTTTCTTCAGGGCGAAGCGGGTGAGGTCGGCGATCGCTCCCGCCATCTCGACCCCGGTCGGGCCGCCGCCCACGATGATGGTGGAAAGCAGGAACGCCTGCTCGGCCGGATCCTGCGATACCTCGGCGCGCTCATATGCGGTCAGCAGGCGCGCGCGAATCCGCAGCGCATCCTCGATCGTCTTCACCGCCGGTGCTTCGCCGGCCCACTCGTCGTGGCCGAAGTAGCTGTAAGACGAGCCGCACGCGAGTACGAGGCGATCGTAAGAGAGCATCTTGCCGCCAGCGAGGAGCACCTGCTTTCCCGCGTAGTCGATGCCCACGACCTGCGCCCGCATGACATCCGTGAGCGGCTGCCGCTTGAGCAGCTTGCGGATGGGCTGGGCGATGTCGGCCGGCGACAGCGCGGCCGTCGCTACCTGATAGAGCAGCGGCGAAAAGAGATTGTAATTATTGCGATCGACGACCGTGACACGGACGGGCGCTCCGCCGAGCGTCCGGGCACACCCCATGCCGCCGAAGCCGCCGCCAACGATCACGACGTGCGGCTGCCGGATAGCGTCCGAATCGCTCATGCTCGCCCCGATAGAATCTCGCGCCAGCAGCCTAGCGCCGCGGTCAGGCGCAAGCGAGGGCGGATCCTGGGACGGCGATCAGCGAAATCTGACGATCGACTCGTCGACCGGCATCTGCGGCATCCAGCCCACGACCCGGTCGCGCCCGGCGAATTTCGCCTCGTAGAGGCGCGCATCTGCGGTCTCGAACAATACCTTGAGATCGGCGGCACATAGAGAACGGCGGCAAGATATGTCTCGAGGAAATGCATCGTGCCGAGGGCGCAGAAGAAAAGACCGATGCCGAAGCGGTGGCGCGCCCGGAAGAGCGCCGTCATCACCACGAAATAGAGGCCGGTCTCACCGGCGAACAGCAAGATATTGAAAAGAGCCCACATCAGCCGATATGCGCCCGTTGCGAACCGCCCGGAACGAATCGGCCCGGGCGGCGAACAAATCTAGACCAGACTGGTTACCGAGAAATGGACTGAACGCCTGGCTTTTAGCGCCGCGCCATGATCGCGGTTTCAGAAACTTCTACGCATTGCCGGCGGCGTGGCGATGGTGGCGCCGGCGGCGCGGACGAAACAGGAGGCCAAGACCGCGCAACACGACATAAATTACCAGAAAGCCGATGCCCGCGAAGACAATGCCTTCCGCCGTCGCAGGGACAGCCGGCTCGAAGCTGCGCAACGTGCTTTCGACAAGCGGCCCGTCGAACTCCCGGAAGAATACCACCAGACGGGCGAAAGGCGGGTTGTTTTCGAAGGCCGCCTGCTGCTCCGAGAGCCGCTCGTGACGGATGATCGTCTGCGCCATGCTGACCGACTGGCTGCGCACCAGCGGCTCGGAATTGCGCGCCATGAGCGCGAGCGCCGCCGGCTGCGTGTTGCCCGACGCGGCCGCATCCTGATCGAAGTTGTCGATAACCCGGGCGAGTTCGTCGATCGCCCCGCCAAGCCGCTGTCGATATTGCTGGGCAAATTCCGGAGCCTGTGACGCAAGAATGCCTGCCGTGACGGCGAGAACGAAGGCAATGAAGCGTGAAATCATCCGGTCAGGTTCCCTATCCGGGAATTTGTATCTCAACCGGCCACGGTGACAACCCCCGCCGCGCCGTCCTCGCAACCGAACGCAAGACGCATGCCGGTCTTGTCCCATGCCAGCGCGGAAACCGGACTGCCGCCGGGGCGACGCAGGAGCGCCTCCTCGGCGTCGGCGAAGCGCACCGCCATCACCATGCCGTCCTGGTAGCCGATCGCGACCAGTTCCTGCCGCGGGTGGCAGGCGACCCAGCTGACCGTGACCTCGCGCGCGCCAAGCTGCAGCGGTTGACGGCCCATCGGGCCGTCCTTGAAATGGAACGGCCACAGGATCGCGGCGTTCGCCCCGGAGGAAGCCAGGAGCCGACCTTTCGCCGACCACGACAGCGAGCGCGACTTGCCCGGATAGCCGGTCATTCGCATGTCCTTGCTATCCTCGAGGCGCCAGCCGTGCAGCGCGTTCTCCTGCATGGTGGTGACGACATTCCTGCCGTCGGGCGAGAAGGTCACGCCGAGGTGCGCGCCCTTCCACGCCAGCGATGCGGGCGCCGCTTCGGTGCCCGCCCACCACAGCGTTACGCCATCGTAGCGGGCGACGGCGAGGCGAAGCCCTTTCGGCGAGAACGCCAGACCGCCGACCGCGCGCGGATGATCGAACGCGCGCTCGCGGCCGTCCGCGAACCTGACAAAGGCCTGCTTTCCGACTGCAAAGGCGATGGCGCCGGATGGTCCCGAGGCAACGTGATCAATCCACTTCCGCGGGCGCTCGGCGACCCGCTCGACACCACCCGCCGCATCGGTTAACGCGACGAGCCCGTCGTCGCCGCCGGTGAGCAGCTTTCCGTCGGCCGTTGTGACCGCCGAAAGAATGGCGCCGGAATGAAGCGGCGTGGATTCCGCTACCGGCCCGTCGACCCGCCGCACCGTCCCGTCACCGAGAGCGAAGACAGCCGTATCGCCAAGGAAGGCTGTCTCGACCACGAAGGCGCCGAACGGAAATTCCTGGATCGACGGCACGCTCAGGCGGCCAGGCAGGCCTCGAAGCCGGCCATCAGCGCCGCGCCGTCGAGTTTACGGCCGATAAAGACGAGGCGGCTTTCGCGCCTTTCGTCTTCGCGCCACTTCCGCTGGTGGTTACCTTCGATAATCATGTGCACGCCCTGCACGACGTAGCGCTCATCGTCGTCCTTCAGCGACACGATGCCCTTCATGCGCAGGATGTCGGGGCCCTGCTCCTGCGTCACCTGCTGGATCCACGGGAAGAACTTCTGCGGGTCCAGCGTACCGATGCGCAGCGACACGCTGTTCACCCCCTGCCCCTCAAGGTCGTGATGATGGTGGTGATGATGATCGTGATCATGTCCCTCGTGGTCATGGTCGTGATCGTGATCGTGATCGTGATGATCGTGGTCGTGGTCGTGGCCGTCGAGGAATTCCGGATCGAGCGAAAGGATGCGGTCGAGATCGAAGGCGCCGCGGTCGAGCACGCGATCGAGCGGAATGGCGCAGCGCTCAGTCTTGTGGACGATGGCGTGCGGATTGATCGAACGGATGCGCGCCTCGACGGTCTTCAGTTCCGCCTGCGAGACGAGATCGGTCTTGTTGAGCAGGATCACGTCGGCGAAGCCGATCTGTTCCTGCGCCTCCGGGCTGTCGGCGAGGCTGCCCAGCAAATGCTTGGCGTCGGCGACAGTGACGACAGCATCGAGCTTCGCCTTCGCCTTGACCTCGTCGTCCATGAAAAAGGTCTGCGCCACCGGCGCCGGGTCGGCGAGGCCGGTGGTCTCCACCAGGATGCCGTCGAAGCCGCCCGGGCGCTTCATCAGCCCCTCGACGACGCGGATGAGATCGCCGCGTACGGTGCAGCAGATGCAGCCGTTGTTCATCTCGAAGACTTCCTCGTCGGACTCGACGATGAGGTCGTTGTCGATGCCGATCTCGCCGAACTCGTTGACGATGACCGCGTACTTCTTGCCGTGGTTCTCGGTGAGGATGCGGTTGAGCAGCGTCGTCTTGCCGGCGCCGAGGTAGCCGGTGAGCACGGTGACGGGAATCTGGGTGTCGGGCATGGGTGTCTCCGTGGCAGTTCAAGGCCGCCGGGAAGAAGGAAAATTCAGCGGATGATATAGGCCGCGAGCCGTTGGGCGTTCAAGACGGTTGGGCGTTCAAGTAAGCGGCGGCTCGTTCAGCAGGTCTTCGAGATCGAGCCAATCGGTCTTCATGGCAAGCTCGCCATTGGCGGTTCGCGGCCACTGATCGCGCGGACGGTCCCAGTAAAGCTCGACGCCGTTCTGGTCGGGATCGCGGAGATACAACGCTTCGCTGACGCCATGGTCGCTGGCGCCGTCGAGCGAAATGCCGGCCGCGATCAGGCGGCGGAGCGCGTCGGCGAGTGCCGCCCGCGTCGGATAAACGATCGCCGAATGATAGAGCCCGGTCGTGCCCGGTCCCGGCGGGCGCCCGCCGCGGCTCTCCCAGGTGTTGATCCCGAAGTGATGATGATAGCCGCCGGCCGAGAAGAACGCGGCTTGCGTTCCATAACGGGCCTGCAACTCGAAGCCGAGCACGCCGACGTAGAAGGCGAGCGAGCGCTCGATATCGGCGACCTTGAGGTGAACGTGGCCGATGCGCACGCCCGGATCGATGGACATCGCCTTCGTGGCGGCAGGTTTTTCCGCAAGCTTGACGTCAGACATCAGTGAGCACCCCTCAGAAGCGTTGCACCCAATATAGGGACGCGGGGCTCGGGCGCGTAGGCCTCACCCATGCATGGAAGTCCCGCGCTTTCGGAGGCTAGCCACCGGCCCAGGTGCGGCTTGACCCGCCTAAGAGCTACATGTATTAGCTATCAAGCTATTTAAATTAACGAGGCGACCAATGGCCATCACTTCTGACCTCATCCTGCACCACTCGGGTGGCAAACTCGCCTATACCGACGCCGGCCAGGGACCGCTGGTGGTCATGGTGCCGGGACTCGGCGACCTCAAGGAGGAATATCGCTTCCTGGTCCCCGAGGTGCTCGCCGCCGGCTATCGCGTTGTCACGATGGACATTCGCGGGCACGGCAACTCTTCCGTCGGCTGGCCGGACTATTCTTCCGCCGCGCTGGGGAGCGATGTCGTGGCCCTCGTCCGCCACCTTGGCGCCGGTCCGGCTGCAGTGATCGGCACATCAATGGGCGCCGGTGCCGCCGCCTGGGCCGCCGCAGACGCGCCCGCCGACGTCAGCCGCCTCGTCTTGATCGGACCGTTCGTGCACGACGTGCCGCCCGCTTCCTGGTGGCGGGGACAGATGATGAAGGCGATGATCAAGGTCTCCTTCGCGGGGCCGTGGGCAACGGCGGCCTGGGGCGCCTACTACGCCTCTCTTTATCCATCGGCCAAGCCGGCCGACTTCGACGCCTACAAGGCAAAACTGCTCACCAACCTCGCCGAGCCCGGACGCATGGCGGCGACCAAGGCCATGGCGAACGCGCCGAAGACCAACGTTGCGGCGCGCCTTGCCGAAGTCCGCGCGCCGACGCTGGTCGTCATGGGCAGCAAGGACCCGGACTTCCCCGATCCAGCCAAGGAAGCCGCGATGGTTGCGACGCTGTTGCGTGGCAGCTTCACGATGATCGAGGGCGCCGGTCACTATCCCCACGCCGAGATGCCGGCGAAGGCGACACCGTTCATCCTCAGGTTCCTCGCCGGAGCCGCCACCTGATGCCGCGCGCGGGGCTCACCGCTGACACTGTGGTCGACGCCGCCGCGGCGATAGCCGATGCCGAAGGTATCAACGCCGCCACGCTCACCCGCCTCGCGGGGCAACTCGGCGTACGCCCGCCCTCGCTTTACAAACACGTCGACGGAATGGACGCGATCCATCGGGCGCTAGCCGTCCGCGGCCTGCGCGAAGCCAATGCGCGCTTGCAGCAGGCGGCCATTGGCAAGGCACGCGACGAGGCCCTCTTCGCCCTTGCCCACGCCTATTGGCAATTCGCTCGCGATCGACCCGGGCTCTACGCTGCCTCGCAGCGCGCCGCCAGAACCGGCGAGAACGACATCGCCGCCGCCGGCGAAGCGTTGCTCGGAACGGTAGCGGCCGTCCTCTCGGGCTACGGAGTCAAAGGCGACGACGCGCTGCACGCCACGCGCGGGCTTCGCGCCATCATCCACGGCTTCGTCTCGCTCGACGCCGCCGGCGGCTTCCGCATGAAACTCGACCTGAACGAATCGTTCGACCGGCTGTTGGGAGCATTTGCACGGGATTTGACCTCGCGGGGCACGCTCTAGTTGTTGCCAAAATGCCGCAGGTGTGTCCAAAAGATTAACGGGAGGTTAATTGGGACGCGCTCGGGGGATAATTATGGGGAAAAGTACGGACCCTAGGCAGTTGTCTGTTGCGTTGCGTTGCGTTTGGGGGATTGGGGTATGCGTACGAATCAATTCGCCGCCTTGGCGTTAGGCGTTGGCCTGCTTGGGTTGGGTTCACAATCCGCTTGGGCGTGACCTGTATCACCTCCGCCGGCTCCACCAGCGTACAGTCCTTTAACGGCACGCTGACAAACGTGGTGACGGGTCTCACCCCGACAACCGCAACTGGTATAAACGGCCCGCCAACGACCACGGCCGGGCCGACAACACGGCGTGCGGGCTCAACGCTGATGCCGGCGACGGCACCACGGCAACAGCACGGCGTTCGGCGACGAGGCGAATGCAACCGGTGCGCACGCGACGTCTGTTGGTGGCGAGAGCGCGGCGGTCGACCTCGATTCCACCGCATTGGGCTATTACGCCAATGCAAACAACGACGGTGCCACAGCCATTGGTGGCGGTCCGGGCGCGGACTACGCAGCCGCATGCGAACGGCGACCATGCGATTGCGATAGGCGGTGGCGATGACGCTGGCTTTGGCGCGAATGCCGCCGGCGACAATTCGATCGCCATGGGTCAAGGGTCCAGCGCCACGAGCGACAACGCTATTGCAATCGGTCTTCTGACCAACGCTGACGGCGCAAGTCGGCGCCAACAACAACACCGGCGCCGGCGGCAACAACAGCGTGCTCGGCAACGGCATCACGATCGGCAACGGAGGCTCGAACAACACCGTCCTCGGCACCGGCCACGTTGTAAACGGGTCCGACAACTTCGTCGCCGGCGATCCGAATTAAGTCACCGGTGTCGGCAACCAAGTCGTTGGCAACAACAACGGCCCCATTGCCCAGCCTGACAAGGGCAACTTCAACTCTATCGTTGGCAGCAACAACACAATCGGCGACGGCACCAACAACAGCAACAACAACAAGGTGCTGGGTAATTGCAACTTCATCACCGATCCGCTTGGGGATTTAGACGCGGATAGCAACGCGGTGGTCGGGAACGGCAATAATCTAGAGGGTGACAATAACTTTGTCGCCGGCAACGGTAGTACCGTTACTGCTTCCCACAGCGTCGCGATTGGACTGAACACCACGCTTGGACAAGCGGGCACAGCCATAGATCAGGCGGTCGCCATCGGCGCCAGTTCGACAGTGATGACCAGCGGCGGCGTCGCAGTGGGCGCGAACGCGAGCAGCACTGGCGACCGCGCGACAGCAACCGGCAAGGATTCGACCGCGGACGGCGACCGCGCCACCGCGATCGGCGGAGGCGCACGGGCAACGAGCGATCACGCGACCGCGCTCGGTGGATCGTCCACCGCCGGCGGCAACGGAACAGCTAGCGGCTTCAACGCGGCCGCGAACGCTTTTGCGTCAACCGCGGACGGCGCATTCGCCAGCGCGGCCGGGCAAGGCTAGACGGCGGTGGGTGGCGGTGGCCTCCCCGGCCAGGGAGCCCAGGCGAATGCAGACTACGCGATCGCAATCGGGGGTGGCTCCACCAACGGCGCGCTCGCCAGCGGGGTAAGCTCGATCGCGATGGGACAAGGCTCCAGCGCTACCGCTGACAATGGCATCGCGGAGGGTCTTTCCGCGAGCGCGAGCCAGGTCGGGAACGTGGCGATTGGCCAGAATGCAACGGCATCCGGTTTCAACGCCAATGCCTTGGGCACGTTCGCCACGGCGTCGGGGAACAACGGGTCCGCGTTTGGCCAGACGTCAAGCGCCAGCGCCCAAGACACATCGGCATTCGGTGAGTTCGCCCGAGCGACAGCAAACGAGTCTTCGGCGTTCGGTCAGGGAGCGAACGCCAGCGCGGCCAATACGTCTGCGTTCGGCGAAGCTTCCGGTGCGACAGCCGCGAATGCCGCTGCCTTCCAGGCGGCCACAGCCTCCCAGGCGAATGCCTCAGCCTTCGGCGAGTTCGCCAGCGCCGCGGGTGCCAACTCGTCGGCCTTCGGCCAGGGCTCGACTGCCAACACCAACGGCACGGCAATGGGCGAGTTCGCCCGGGCGACGGGTGTGTCTTCGATCGCGGTCGGCCAAGGCGCACTGGCCAGCAACACAAACTCCGCCGCGTTCGGCGAAGGCGTGTCGACCAGCCGCGACGGCCAGTATGTCTTTGGTCACGCGGGTGAGGTGGTCACTGGCGGCAATACCTACACCATGCCCGGCATCTCTTCGATGGACAGCAGGAACGCCCAAGTCGGCCCGCTCGGACTGGTCACCTCGGACGCCGGTGGCAATCTTGCCTACGATCCGCAGCTGTATGACCAGATCGGCAAAAACCGCGAGGGCGTCGCGATGGCCATGGCCTTGGCCGACTTCTGGGTGCCGGAGAACAAGTCGATGGCGTTCGGGCTCAATATCGGCACGTGGGATGGCACCGTTGCGTTCGCGGCAACATCGGCGGCAAGGTCAACGACCGCCTCCATGTGACCGGCGGCGTCGCGGTCAGCCAGTCCGGCCTCGTGGGCGGCCGGGAGGGCGGCGTCGTCTCCTGGTAGTCGGACTGCCTGAATCCCTCAAGACGCCGGCGGTTCACCCCGCCGACGTTTTTGCGTTGCCCCACCGATTGCCTTGCAGCAATCGCGCTGGATGACATCTTCGGGCCTGATTGCGCGCCAACTGCTTCTGCTGTTCATCCTCACCCTCCGACCCGCCTTTGCCGGGGCGCAGGAGCCTGCCCCGCCCCAGCAGGTCGACGGGCCCACGATCAGCAGTCTTATTCGCGCGACGATTGTCGCGCTTCACCAGGCGAACGTCACTGGCAACTACACGGTGCTGCGTGACCTCGGCTCTACGATCATGCAGGCGTCGAACAATGCGGCCGACCTTGCCCGGCATTTTGCGAGTTTCCGCGAGAACCACGTCAGCCTGTCGGCCGCGATTCTCCTCGACGCTACGCTCGATCAGAAGCCTATGCTCAGCACCGACGGGCAACTCCGGCTCGTCGGGCATTTTGTGACGACGCCGCGCGAGATCGTCTTCGACATGACATTTCTTTACCAGAACGGGGCCTGGCGCATAACGCTTCTGAACGTCGGCACGCGCCAAGGTGGCACCGATTCCGGGGCTTCGCCGACGGCCCCGCCGGCGAAGCCAGCGAGTGCCGCGCCGGTGCCGCAGGTACCCCCGCCTAAACCGAAGCCCAAGCCGTAGCGGCCCAGCGCGCAAGCAGCGCCGGCTTCTTCGAACGGCGTCCGATCGCCGGCCGGGCCTCTACGCGCCCGGCTACTTGGTCCACCCGATATATTTGGCGAACTGATCGAGCAGATCGGCCCACTTGCCGACGATGTCGTCGAAGTTTGCTTCGGTGACGCCCCCGCGGAGGTCAACCGTCACCGCCAGCCATGGATCCTTGTCCTTGTCGCGGTAGGCCTGGCCCCAGATCTTGT
>DATCBY010000005.1:0-4717 GCA_036511595.1 Bauldia sp. | reverse complement strand
GCGCGCTCCGCGCCGCATCCATCCCCCTCTCCGAGGGCGTCCGCTTCGAGCGCCGGCTGTTCCAGGCGCTGTTCGCGACCGAGGGGCAAAAGGAAGGAATGGCGGCATTCCTTGAGAAACGCCCGCCAAAGTTCACCCATCGCTGAACGTTGACGCCGCCGGCCGCCCGGCCTATAAACCCGCCACTTTCGAGGCGCGCGCCCGTCAGGCAGCGAGCCTTGTTTCGTTTATGGACACCTGAAACCCAATGGCCAATACAAGTTCCGCCAAGAAAGCCACGCGCAAGATCGCGCGCCGCGCCGTGACCAACGGCAACCGCATCACCCGCGTCCGCACCTACATCCGCAAGGTCGACGAGGCGATCGCCTCGGGCAACAAGGATGCCGCGACCGCCGCTTTGAAGGCGGCGGAGCCGGAGCTGATGCGCGCCGCTTCCAAGGGCGTCATCCCGAAGAAGACAGCCTCGCGGAAGGTTTCGCGCCTCTCCGCGCGCGTGAAGGCAGTCGGCGGGAAGTAGATATCCCTCGCAATTAACAGCAGTCCTGATTGAAAAAGGCCCGGTCTAAAAGCCGGGCCTTTTCATTTGCAGGCTAATGCGCGAAGCGGACGGAACCCGCGGCTTTGCCACGGCCGATGCGCGGCAACCGGCTTCACAATTTTTCGCTATGGAATTCAATACGATGAGAGCAAGTGGCCACCCGGACCCGGTCGCACTCCCGATTCAGGGTTAAGGAACTCTCAACGAATCGAATTTTTTTCGCCGACTGTCCTGAATACAGCCCGACCATCGCACTCGAAATGAAGCCATTGAGTCCGCAATGACTTATCCACCGCTTGTCCCATAAACCCCGACGCTCCACCCGCCGCTAAACGCGTTTGTCGCCGCCCCTCGCTGGCCCGAGGCATTGCCGCCGCCGGAGTCGCCGTACTAGCTTTCTCCTGCGGCGCCCACAGAAGAAGCCTTCAACGAGCGGCGTTGCAAGCAGGTGTGGCGAGTCGGGACGTGCGTGGGGTCAATTCCAGCAGCACGTTCTGCAATTAAGATGCGGGCTAATCTTTCGTAGGCAATGCTCAATCCGCGCGTTTTGCGGAGCGAGAGCGTATTTCCTCTGAGCAAGTTCTTGGAGGCGGAATCATACATACCAATTGATTGCGGTGCATTACTCGCGGCGGGCGATGTAATGCGCGTGAGGGGCCCACTATGTCTGGAATCCAGGTCGGCGCATACGCCGGCGATGTCGACATCAAGGTTGCGTGGAGCGACCTCGCAAATTCGGCAACCGCAGTTCTGATCGACGTCCGCACGAAGGCGGAGTGGGCGTACGTCGGCGTCCCGGTGCTCGACTCGATCGGCAAGGCTACGATCTTCCTGGAGTGGGATGACTTCGCCACCGGCGCCGTCGTTCCCGACTTCGTCGGCCGCCTGACAACCGCCCTCGCCCAACGCGGCGTCGCCACTGACGCTCCGCTCTATTTCATCTGTCGTTCCGGCAATCGCAGCAGGCAGGCCGCAATCGCGGCGACTACGGCCGGGTTCAGACACGCGTTCAATATCGCGCATGGCTTCGAGGGGCGACTCGATCCCCTGCGCCACCGGGCAACGCCCGGCAGCTGGAAAGGAGAAGGATTTCCATGGGTGCAATCGTAACCCCGGCAGCGGCGCCGGGCACGATACCGGCACCCGGAAGAAGCGGCATGACTGCATCGGCAGTGCACCTATCGACCGCCCGCGCGGCACGCGGCGGAGAGAACAAAGAGGAGGCCAAACAGATGGCGGCGGCAGAGAAACTTGCGGAAAGGCCGAACAGCGAACAATGGGACCGCGTCAAGAACCGGCTCAAGGTCGAGCTCGGCGAGGACGTCTATTCGAGCTGGTTCGCGCGCGTGGAATTCGAGGAAGCTGACGTCAGCTCGGTGTACCTGTCGGTACCGACGCGGTTTCTGAAGTCGTGGATCTCGGCGCACTACGCCGAGAAGCTGTTGTCGCTGTGGAACGCCGAGCGCAGCGGCGTTGCCCGCGTCGAGCTGGTGGTGCGCAGCGCCATGCGCTTCAAGACGCAGCCTGAGACCGAGAAGACCGACGCCCCCGCGCCTGTCCCGGCCGTCGCGCTGGTCGCCGGCAACACCGTCCAGCGACGCCCGTCCGAGGCGGAGCTCATCGGCAACGCCTATCCGGCCGGCGGTCTCGGCGGCTCGCCCGTCGATCCGCGCTACACTTTCGAAACGTTCTGCGAAGGCGCCGCCAACCGCGTCGCATTCGCCGCCGCCAAGGCGGTTGCCGAGGCACCTCCCGGCAAGTCGACGGCCTATAACCCCCTCTACATCCATGCCGGCGTGGGCCGCGGCAAGACGCACCTGCTCCACGCCATCACGCGGGCGGCACGAGCGGCCCGTCCGGGTCGCAACGTCGTTTACCTGACGGCCGAGCACTTCATGTTCCGCTTCGTCGCGGCGCTGCGCAACCACTCCGCCATTCCCTTCAAGGAAGCGCTGCGCGAGATCGACCTTCTGCTCATCGACGACATGCAGTTCCTGCAGGGCAAGTCGGTGCAGCAGGAATTCTGCCACATGCTCAACCAGCTCATCGACGGCGCCCGCCAGGTGGTGGTGGCCGCCGACCGGCCGCCCGCGGAACTCGAAACCCTCGACGAGCGGGTGCGCTCGCGGCTGCGCGGTGGCGTCGCCTTCGAGATCGGGGCGCCCGACGTGCCGTTGCGCCGCGACATCCTGAAGGCCCGCTACGTCGTTGCCGGCGCGCAGAACCCCGGCCTCGATATTCCCGACACGATCCTTGAATATGTGGCGCAGTCGGTGGTTTCCAACGGCCGCGACCTGGAGGGGGCGCTCAACCGCCTGGTGGCGCAGTGGCAATTCACGCGCCAGCCGGTGACGCTGCTGTCGGCCGAGATCACGCTCCGCGACCTGGTCGGGGTGCGGGAACCGCGCCGGGTCAGGATCGAGGACATCCAGCGGGTGGTGTCGCGCCACTATAACGTGTCGAAGGCCGACCTGTTGTCGGCCCGACGCACGCGCACGATCGTGCGGCCGCGGCAGATCGCCATGTATCTCGCCAAGATGCTGACGCCGCGCTCGCTGCCCGAGATCGGCCGCCGCTTCGGCGGACGCGATCACACGACGGTCCTGCATGCGGTACGCAAGATCGAGGGCATGATCGAGGGCGACAAGACGCTGGCCGACGAGATCGAGCTGCTGAAGCGGATGATCGACGAATAGCCTTGCAACACCCATCCGGGCAGGCCAATTTGCCTGCCCGGTTTTTTTGTCTGTATCGAGTCAAGGGTATCCGATGCGTGTCACCGTCGAGCGATCGCACCTCCTCCGCTCCCTCAGCCACGTGCATCGTGTGGTCGAGCGGCGCAACACCGTGCCGATCCTGTCCAACGTGCTGCTGCGTGCCGAGAGCGGGCGCCTGACGTTGAAGGCCACCGATCTCGACCTCGAGGTGACCGAGACGGTCGCCGCCGAAGTCGGCCAGGGCGGCGCCACCACCGTGCCGGCCCACATCCTCCATGACATCGTGCGCAAGCTGCCCGACGGCGCCGAGGTGTCGCTCGACACCGGCGACGGATCGCAGTTGTCGGTCAAGTCCGGGCGCTCGCGTTTCACCCTGCAGGTCTTGCCGGAGGCCGATTTCCCCGACCTCACCACCGGCGAATTTCCGACGCGCTTCCAGCTTCCGGCGGCGACGATGAAGAAGCTTATCGACCGCACGCAGTTCGCGATATCCACGGAGGAGACGCGCTATTACCTGAACGGCATCTACCTGCACGCGGTCACCGTGGGCAAGAAGCCGATGCTGCGTGCGGTCGCCACCGACGGCCACCGCTTGGCGCAAGCGCAGGTCGAGGCGCCGGACGGGGCCGAGAAGATGGTCGGCGTGATCGTGCCGCGCAAAGCCGTCGGCGAGATCCAGAAGCTGGTCGAGAGCGGCGAGGCGCCCATAGACGTCGAGCTGTCGGACACCAAGATTCGCGTCACCATCCCGGCGTCGGGAAGCGGCGGCGGTGTCGTGCTGACCTCGAAACTCATCGACGGCACCTTCCCGGACTATGTCCGCGTCATTCCGCAGGGCAACGACAAGATCATGAAGGTCGAGCGCGCCGCGTTCGCCGATGCGGTCGATCGCGTGTCGACGATTTCGTCGGAGCGGGGACGCGCGGTAAAGCTCGGCCTCGGCGACGGCAAGATGACGCTGTCGGTCAACAATCCAGATTCGGGCAGCGCGGTCGAGGAACTCGGCGTCGACTACGGCGGCGACGATATCGAGATCGGCTTCAATTCACGCTACCTGCTCGATGTTGCCGGCCAGCTCGAAACGGCCAACGCCGAATTCCGCTTCGCCGATCCCGGCTCGCCCACCCTCATCCTCGACGAAGGCACCAGCGACGCGCTCTACGTCCTGATGCCGATGCGGGTGTAGGGCCGGGGTTCGCTCATCTCCGCTTTCCCCCGCGAAGGCGGTCAATCCGGGTGGGGAGATGCGCTTTGACGGCGCGGGCAGACTGATTCCTGGGTTCCGGCTTTCGTGGGGACGATCGGGAAAATGAATGGCCGCTCTCGTTCTCGCGACCGCATGCGGCCCGGGTCATCGTCTCCTTCCAAGACTTTTTCCTCGCCTCGTGCGAGCCGAGGGATGGCGGGCGCCCGGCAAATGCCGTGCGGGCAGTCCGCTGATAGGGGCACTCGCCGAGCACCC
>DATCBY010000004.1:0-3156 GCA_036511595.1 Bauldia sp. | reverse complement strand
CGATTGATGCGGACAACCGGCGTGTGGCCGACCGTCTCCAGGATACTCTCGAACTTTCGGCCCATAGTTTCCTCCAGCAAGAGTTCTGATCGTCTTGTGGCGCTCTTGTTCGTTGGCCATTCAAGATGCCGCAAGTTGGCTCCCGCAACAATCCACCGCCAATCGGTGCTCACGGCACACCCCAAGCTGATCTCGCGACGGGCCCTGTTTCTGGAACGGGGTCAAAACCTGACCTTCTACCCCCCCCGCCGACAGGACTGGTTCGTGCCAACAGCTGAAGTCTTTTTGCGTTGCGGCGCTGGTAGTTCATGGACCACCGTGATCGCGGCAGACCGCCCGGAAGCTCGGCCCGGCATGAACGCCGGACTGGCGGCCGTGAGCCTTCGACTTCTTCGTCGAGCCCAATGCCGCGCATCTTGCGATCCCCGTCGAAAAAAGACTCGACCGCCCCTAGCATCAAGGCCCCGGAGAGCCTGCTCTGGCCTCCTGGAAACCGAAGTTGCCTCCTGCCCGCGACAGCGCTGGCGACGGCGCCCAATCATCGCGTGGCCAGAGCATCAGCGAGAATCATGTCGGCGGCCTTCTCGGCAATCATGATGGTTGGCGAATTGGTATTGCCGGAGGTGATGGTCGGCATGATCGAGGCATCGGCGACGCGGAGGCCGGCGAGGCCACGCAGTCTCAGCCGCGGGTCGACGACGGCGGCGGCATCGTCGCCCATGCGGCAGGTGCCCACGGGGTGGAAGATGGTCGTGCCGATGTCTCCGGCGGCGCGTTCCAGATCGGCGTCGGTGCCGTTAGCCGCGCCGGGGCGGAACTCGCGCGGCTTGAACGGGGCGTAGGCCTTGCTTTCCATGACGATGCGCCGAGTCAGGCGGATGGCGTCGACGGCGACCTCGCGGTCGCCGCGTGCGGCGAGATAGTTTGGCTGGATCGCCGGAGCGGCTTTCGGGTCGGCGGCCTTCAGACGTACGTGGCCGCGACTCTCGGGGCGCAGATTGCACGCTGTCGCGGTGAAGGCGGGAAACGCGTGCAACGGGTCGCCGAATTTTTCCAGACTAAGCGGCTGGACGTGGAACTCGATATTCGGAGTCCCATGCTCGGGCGAGGAGCGGGTGAACCCGCCCATCTGCGATGGCGCCATCGTCATTGGGCCCCGACGTAGGAAGGCGTATTGCAGCGCCATGCCGGTTTTGCCGAGGAGACTATTGAAGCTGGGATTGAGGGTCGGCAGGCCGGCGACCTCGAAGATCATGCGGAGCTGGAGGTGATCCTGAAGGTTCTCGCCGACACCGGCGAGCGCGTGCTTTGCAACGACGCCGCGGGCGGCAAGCAGCGCCGGGTCGCCGATGCCGGAAAGCTGGAGAAGATGCGGCGAGTTGATGGCTCCCGCGGAAAGGATGACCTCGCGGCCGGCGCGCACCGTCTTCGTCTTGCCCTCATGGTCAAGCTCGAGGCCGACCACGCGGTCGCCCTCGATGAGCAGCCGGGTCACCTGTGCGCCGGTCCACAGAGCGAGGTTCCCGCGGCCGAGCGCCGGTCTGAGGAAGGCTCGGGCGGTCGACCACCGGCGGCCGCGGCGCTGGTTTACCTCGAAGTAGCCGGTACCTTCGTTGTCGCCGCGGTTGAAGTCGGCAGTCGGAGGGATGCCGTATTCAGCGGCGGCCTGCTGGAATAGATCGAGCACCTTCCACGAGAGGCGGAGCTTCTCGACGTGCCACTCGCCGCCCAAGCCGTGCATATCATCCGCCGGACCTTCGCGATGTTCGCTCTTGCGGAAATAGGGCAGCACGTCGTCCCAGCTCCAGCCGGCATTGCCGAGCTGGCGCCAATGGTCGTAGTCGGCGGCCTGTCCGCGCATGTAGATCATGCCGTTGATGGCGGAGGAGCCGCCGATGACGCGGCCTCGCGGGTAGGCGAGCGAACGGCCGTTTAGCCCGGGCACGGGTTCCGTGCGGTAGCACCAGTCGGCGCGCGGATTGCCCATGGCGTAGAGGTAGCCGACGGGAACGTGGAACCAGATCCAGTTGTCGCGACCGCCGGCTTCCAGAAGCAGCACGGAATAGCGGCCCGATGCGGTGAGGCGGTTCGCGAGCGTGCACCCCGCCGAGCCGGCGCCGACGACGATGAAATCGTATTGGGCCTCGGCAGGAGGGGGGGGCGCTCACGCGACGCCTCTTAGCCCCGCGCCCGACGGGACGTTGACGAGATTGCGGAGCTTGCCTTCGCGCAGATAGAGCATGGCCGTCTCGACCGCGAGGCGGCGGGCGTCGTTGACGCTTTCCGGGCTCGACCAGGCGGCGTGGGGCGTCAGGATAAGGCGCTCGCCGACCATCGGATCCCGGCGGTTGCGGTAGGCGACCGAGATGGCGTCGTCATCGCGCGGCGGCTCAACTGGCAGGACGTCGATGCCGGCCCCGGCGATGTCGCCCGTTCGCAGGGCATCGAGCAGGGCGGGAATCTCGACGATCGCGCCGCGGGCAGTGTTGATCAGAATGGCGTCGCGCTTCATCTGCCTGAGAGTCGCGGCGTTGATCAGGTCGCGGGTCTCGTCGGTCAGCGGGCAGTGCAGGCTGACCACGTCGCTCGCCACCAGAAGTTCCTGCAAACTCTCGACACGATCGACGCCGACGGCGATCTCCGAGCCGCGCGAGACGTAAGGGTCGAAGGCGACGACGTTCATGCCGAAGGCCTTGGCGCGAATGGCGGTGGCGATGCCGATTCGCCCCAAGCCGACGATGCCAAAGACGCGGCCCCGAAGCCGCCGGACCAGCGGCGCACGGGCGTAGTCGAAGCCGCCGCGCGGGTCGGCGACCAGATGCTGATGGTAGCTGACGATGCCGCGGCGAAGTGCCAGCATCAGCCCGATGGCATGGTCGGCGACTTCGCTGGTGCCGTAGTCCGGGGTGTTGCAGACGGGCATACCGGCCTCGGTGGCGGCGGCGAGGTCGATATGGTCGAAGCCGACGCCGGCGCGAACGATGACGCGGCAGCGCTTCAGTGCGGCGACGAAGGCGCGGTCGATGGCCATCTCGTGCCAGACGACGACGGCGTCGCAGGTGCCGAGCGACTCGGCCGGGATATCGCCGAGCGTGCGGGCGCGACGGATGTCCCAATCGACATCGTCGCCCGCCGTCTGGCGTTCGATGATGCCGT
>DATCBY010000003.1:0-9558 GCA_036511595.1 Bauldia sp. | reverse complement strand
GCCGTGGCCTCTACGACGATGCGATCGCGACCCTGGATGCCTTTATCCGCGTCGGGCCTCCCACGCCTGGCGCGTTCGTGATGCGCGGGGATGCTTTGTCGCTGCTCGGACGTGATGAAGAATCCCTCGCGTCGATGATGGCCGTTGCCGCGCTGGAGCCCGCCAACCCCCAGCTACGGCAACTCGTGGCCCGACACGCGCTGCTGCTCGGCCAGTTCGAAATAGGCTGGCGAGAATTCGAGGCACGCCTCGCGCGCCTGCCCGTAATACGCAAGGAGCGGCAGATTCAAGGACGATACCCGGTCGCTTCCCCTGGCCGGATTTCGTGACCTCTCGCGAACGCCCGGCGCGAGACTCATAAGTCTTCAAGGAATCAATGGCCTCGAAGCCCTGAAAACGCTCCCCGACGACATGACCATCGAACGATTGGGTGACAGGATCGAAGCAAATCCCGACGGCATCGCGGAGATCGCCGCCGTCATGCAGAACCTTGATCTCGTCATCACTTCCGACACGATGACCGCGCACCTCGCCGGCGCGCTTGGCAAGCCGGTCTGGTTGGCACTGGCCAAGGACGCCGATTGGCGTTGGCTGCGCTGCCGCCCGGATTCTCCCTGGTATCCGACAATGCGGCTTTTCCGCCAGACCGTTCGGGGCGATTGGACCCCGGTCATCTCCGCGCTGACATCCGCCCTTGGGATGCTCGCCTAGCCGCCAGCTCCCGCCCGCATCGCTTTGCTCTGCCGGCGACTCAACCCCCTCACATCAGCGCCCGAGCTACCGCCGGCAGCGGTCCGGGTTGGTCGACTATTTCCGGAGGTTGGTAACAATGCCAATGCCCGATCTGCTAGCCTTCCGGCGGGCAGGAGATTCGGCAGTGCATGTCGTCGCAATCATCGTTGTCGCCTTGGTGGCGCTGGAGCATGCGTGGTTCCTGATCCTCGAGATGTTCCTGTGGCGGAAACCCATCGGCCTCCGCACCTTCGGCAACACCCCGGAAGCCGCCGAAGCGACTGCCGTTCTCGCCGCCAATCAGGGTCTCTACAACGGCTTCCTCGCCGCCGGCCTCCTCTTCGGTCTCGTCTATCCGGACCCCGGCGCGGCGCGCGCGATCACCACATTCTTCCTGCTTTGCGTGGTCGTCGCCGGCGGCTACGGCGCCTGGACCGTCAACCAGCGCATCCTCGTGATTCAGGCCGCGCCGGCGGTGTTTGCACTCGTCCTTCTGCCGTTGGGCTGAGCCAACGGCTTCCTGGGGTGGCGTGACTTAGCAAACCGTTGACACTTGCCGCCCTATCCTCGGCCAGTTCTGGGGCTCTCTATCGATGCACTATTCCTCGCACGATCCCGACCTCCGCCTTCTGGAGAGATTGCGGGGGGCCGAGAATTTCGCCCTGATCGCGGTCGCCCTGGTCGCCGCAGGAATCCTGGCTTGCTGGCAGGTCCCGCAACTGGCCGCCATCGCCCCGCCGGGCTGGTTCGCGATGCGACCGGTGACGGCGACCGGCATCCTGATCGCGGCGATCAGCCTGGCGCTGACGGCGCCGCGCCGCTCGAAAATCGCTACTGCGGCCGGCATCACCACCGGATTCATCGTGGTCGCCGTGCCGGTCATCGTCACCCTCACCTATCTGGGATTCCATCCCCTGTTCCCGCAGATATGGCCGATGCGACCGCCACCGGAGACGACGATCGCCCTCGGCCTTTCCGCGCTGTCGCTGCCGCTCATCCGCCAGTCGAAGTCCGCGCTTGCCATAATCGCCGACGCGAGCGCCATTTTTTTCGCGGCGTTCACGCTGCTATTGTTCGCCGGCTGCGTCCTGCAGGGTTTCCAGTTCGTCGCCGTTGATCGTTCCGCCCTGTCCACACCGCAAACCGTCTTCTGTCTGGCGGTGCTGGCGTTCGTGGTCGCCAGCCGTCGCGCGGCTGAAGGCAGCCCGCTCTCCATCCTGGTCAGCACCGGCCTCGGCAGCCGCATCGCCCGCAAGGTGCTCGTGGGCATCATCACTCTGCCCTTCGCTCTGTTCGCCGCAATGTCCTGGCTGGATCGCTTCGGCATCATGGCAACCGAACTGAGCCTGGCGCTGGCCGCACCGATGGTCGTGCTGGCGACCCTCGCTATCATGGCCTGGCTTGCACATCACACCAACGAGATCGAGCGACAGCTGCGTCAGCAATCGCTGACCGATCAGCTCACCGGCGTGCTCAACCGCCGCGGCTTCGACACCGTGGCCGAATACATCCGGCGCAGTGCCGCCCGCACCGACACCCGGCTGGTGGCCTTTTTCTTTGACCTTGACGGGCTGAAGCGTGCCAACGATGCGCTCGGCCACGAGGCCGGCTCTCTGGTCATCCAGCGATTTGCCGATCTTCTCGTCGTCACCTTCCGCAAGAGCGATATCGTCGCCCGGGTCGGCGGCGACGAATTCGTGGTGCTGGCGCCGGCGTTGCCGGAATCCGTGCAGGACATCCTTGCCCGGCTCGCCTATGTCGTGAAGGAATCGAACGCCTCCGGGCTGGTGCCCAGCCCCATATCCTACAGTGTCGGCGTCGCCGAGCTGCCCCCCGGTCACCGCGGGGACATCTGGGAGCTTGTCGCCGAGGCGGACGCGCGCATGTACGCCGAGAAATCGCGCAAGCGCGCCGCCTGAAGCCCGTCAACAGTTCACGCGATCGCCGACTGCAGGCGCCGGCCGGAAATCCGCCGCCGCTCCTCCACCGCGTCAGCCAGTCGATCGAGCGCGCCGACCGTTGTTTCCCAGCCGATGCAGCCGTCGGTGATGCTCTGCCCGTAGGTCAGCGCCCGCCTGGGCACCAGGTCCTGCCGTCCGGCGACGAGGTTGCTTTCGACCATGACGCCGACGATGCGCCGGTCGCCGGCGGCAACCTGCCGGCCGACGTCTTCCAGCACCAGCGGCTGGCGTTCCGGCTGCTTGCTGCTGTTGGCGTGGCTGGCGTCGATCATCATCACCGGATCGAGGCCGCCGCGGGCCAGTTCCGCGGCTGCGCTCTCGACGCTCACCTGATCGTAGTTCGGCGTCTTCCCGCCGCGCAGGATGATGTGGCAATCGTCGTTGCCCGTGGTGGCGGCAATCGCCGAGTGCCCGCTCTTGGTCACCGCCAGGAAGTGATGCGGTTGCGACGCCGATTTCACCGCATCGACGGCGATCTTCACGTTGCCGTCGGTGCCGTTCTTGAAGCCGACCGGGCACGACAGGCCCGACGCCAGCTCGCGATGCACCTGGCTCTCGGTCGTGCGCGCCCCGATCGCCGCCCACGCCACCAGGTCCGCGATGTACTGCGGCGTCGTCATGTCGAGGAACTCGGAAGCCGCCGGCAGGCCGAGATTGTTGACGTCAAGCAGCAGCTTGCGCCCTAGGCGCAGCCCCTTGTTGATGGCGAACGAACCGTCGAGGTCGGGATCGTTGATCAGCCCCTTCCAGCCGACGGTGGTGCGCGGCTTCTCGAAATAGACGCGCATGACGATCTCGAGGAGATCGCCCAGCCGCAGCCGCATCTCGGCCAGCCGCCCGGCATAGTCGAGCGCCGCTTCCGGATCGTGGATGGAGCACGGACCCACCACCACGATCAGCCGGTCGTCGGCGCCATGCAGGATGTCGTGGATGGCGCGCCGTGCCCCGGCGACCACATAGGTGGCGTAGTCGGTGCTCTGGAATTCCGCCATCACCTCGGAAGGCGGCGTCAGTTCCTTGATGGCGGCAATGCGAAGGTCGTCGGTGGTCGTCGGCACGGGGATCTCCTTGAGATTTTTCCGTCCGGCGGCCAACAAAAAAGCCGCCAGGGGACTGGCGGCTTCGGGATTTTCGGCTCTTTCGGATCTTCAGATCAAGCGCGCGTCCCTACCTCCGCCTGTGTGAGCGGATAGCTAAACCAGAAGCCATAGAAGGTGGCGGCGCGTGTCATCGTGGGCTGCATATAGGCGAACTTGCGTCCGCCGTCAAAGGCCGTTGCCACTGCCGCAAACTGTCAATCGCATGGCGCATGTTCGCCGTCGTCAAACCGGGAGAACAAGACATGCCGAACCTCAGCTTTATCCTAGCCTACGTCGACGACGTCGCCAGCAGCACCGCGCTCTACGGCAAGCTCCTCGACCTCGAACCCGTCGAGTCCTCCGCGAACTTCGCGATGTTCGCGATGCCCAACCACGTCATGCTCGGTCTCTGGGCCCGCCAGGACGTCGAGCCCGCCGCCAACAAGCCCGGCGGCATCGAGCTGGCTTTCGCGATGGAAAGCGAAGCCGCGTTGCAAAAGGCGCTCGCCCAATGGAAGGCGCTCGGCCTCGCCGTCATCCAGCCACCGACAAAGATGGATTTTGGCCTGACCTTCACGGTGACAGACCCCGACGGTCATCGCCTCCGTGCCTTCGTGCCGGGCGAGATGGCCGTTCACTCGCAGGCGGAACTCGCGCGCGCCGGTGCGTAGGGGGTCGGTCTTCGGCTACCGCCTGCCCCGGCCGAAGCGCTCGGGGTGGGCGAAGACATGGCCGGAAAAGGTTGCCGCCGCCACCCCTACTACCAGCAGCTGCACGACCAGCACCGGGTTGCCCAGCCCGTCGCGGATCAGCGAGAGAAGGAAACCGCCGGCGATCAGATTGCCGGCGCCCCACAGCACATTGCGCACGGCGCTGTCGAGCGTCCCCGGCCCGCCCGAAAACGGCGTCGGCAATTCCCTGCCTGAAATCCCGTTCACGAAGTGCGGCACGCCGTTGATCAGCAGCGCCGCGGCGAAGATCGCCACCCCGTAGCACCAGTCGGTCATCACGGCTCCTCTCGCCTCGCTCTACTCCCGGTCGGGCACCGAGTTTTCCGCCCGCCATTCCTTAACCAGCGCCGCACGCCGCTTGGGATAGCGCACGCTCTCCGGCGTCAATTCCTTGATGCGGTCAGTGCGAAAGTGGCGGAAGCCCCCCCGCAGCTCGCACCAGGCCGCAACCGTCTGCTTGCCTTCGAAGAAGGCCAGGGCGATCGGCCAGATGACCCGGCTGGTCGTGCTGCCCTTTTCATCGCCATAGACGATGGCGACCTTGTGTTCGCGCCGGATCGCCTCGCGCAGCGGTTTCAGCGCCGGCATTGCCTCCATCCGCCCCCGCGGCACCCAGAAGCTGACGTCGCCCATCGCATCGCGCAGATCCTTGGGCGCCGCGGCCGCGATCTTGGCAAGCGCGTTGGCGGCAGATGCGGCCAGCGCCGCGTCGCCCTGCCGCTCAACCAGCCCCGCGCCCAGCACCAACGGCTCCAGTTCATCCTCGTCGAACATCAACGGCGGCAAGAAGAACCCTCCCCGCAGCATGTACCCGAGGCCGGCCTCGCCATCGATGGGAGCGCCAAGCCCGATCAGCGTCTGCACGTCGCGGTAGATCGTGCGGATGGAGACCGCCATCTCGCCCGCAAGGCTGGCGGCGGTCACGGGCCGACGATGGCGGCGGAGCGCGTCCATCAGTGTCAGCAGTCTTTGCGTGCGGCCCACGTCGCCTTGTCCCTTGCCGGTGGTTGGCGACCAGGTTTACGCCTTCGCGGCTACCTCGTCGCGCCGGTCCAGCAGCAGCGCCAGGACCGAAAGTACCAGCGCCGGCACGATGAGCGCCACGCCGATCCAGGGCAACTGCCCATAGGGCAGTCCATGGGCCAGCGCCTGCGCTCCGATCGCCGCGCCGATGCTGATGCCGAGGTTGAACACCGTCGACAGCAGCGATGCTGCCAGGCGTGGAGCCTCGCGCGCGCCCTTCATGATGCGGCTTTGACAAGGCGCGGAGAACGAGAAGTTCGCAAGGCTCCAAAGGAACAGCACGATAAACGCCGGAGCGAAGTAAGGCAGCAGGACAAGCAGCAACAGGTAGCAGGCGGTCTGGAGGGCGAAGATGCCGACGATCGCAGGCATCAGCTTCCAGTCGGCAAACCTTCCGCCGGCGAAGTTGCCGATGACCGCGCCGACGCCAAGCACCGAAAGCACCCACGGCAGCGCGTGCGGCGCAAGGCCGACCACGTGTAGCAGCACCGGCGCGATGTACGAGAACATCGAAAAGAAGGCTGCCGAGCCGAGAACGATAATCAGCATCTGCAGATAGACACCCGGTTTGCCGAGGACGCGGATCTGAAGCCCGAGGCCAGGCGTCACCTCCTCGCTCGGTGGCGAGCGCGGCAGCCAGATCGCGACAAAAACCGCGGCGACCAGTCCGAGCAGCGCAATCGCCCAGAATGCGGCCCGCCAGCCGAATGCCGAGCCGATTGCGGTCCCCGCCGGCACGCCCAGCACGTTGGCGACGGTGATGCCGCCCACGACCAGTGCGATGGCGCTGGCATGGCGCGCCGACGGCACAAGGCTGCCGGCGGCAATGACCGCGATGCCGAACGCGGCACCGTGGCTGAGCGCGATGACTATCCGCGCGAACATGAGCCATCCATAACTGGGCGCCAGCCCGCACAGCGCGTTCCCGGCGATGAACACGCCCATCAGCACCACCAGCGCCGATTTGCGCTCCAGCCTGCTCGTAAGGATTCCCATGATCGGTCCGCCAATCGCGACGGCCAGTGCGTATCCGCTGATCAGGTACCCGGCGGCGGGAATGTCGACGCCGAGATCGCCCGCCACCTGCGGCAGCAGGCCCGCGACAACGAACTCGGTTGTTCCAATGGAAAAAGTCGCCAGAAAAAGCGCCAGCAGCGGGAGCGACATCGGTAGATCCGAAGCAAAGGGCGGATGGCGGTCAGCCATGGGGAATCGCCGGCAGGACCGCGCGGCGACGGACCGACAAAGACGGCTATCGGGCCATCAGGTCAACCGACCGGAAGACGCACGGTCTCCGGCTAGATCAGGCCGACGACAATGGCCCCGACGAAAAGTATCGCGGCGGCAGTGGCGAAGAATGCCAGCTGGTTGAGTGCGAAAACGCGCATCGGCGACCCCCTTCCCGTTGTACGTCTGCAGCATGCGGGCCGATTCCCCGTCGGAATAGGCACGGCAACCCAAAATGAACGGCAAAAGCGGAAAGAGGTTCCCGCCCGCCGCGGCCGGCCATCAAGCGGGCCCCAATTCCTTGCTTTTCCTCATGTCGCCAATTTGCCGCACCTCGGGTCCGCGCCGCGGGTGTAGAACGCCGCCCCGCTGATATTGCGCTGCACCATCGGAGGCCGACTATGGCCAGTGTGTCTTCGGTTCCCGCGGCCGCTCAACCCGAATCGGTAACCGGCCAGCACGCCAGGGTCGGACGCTCCGCCGGCTTCTGGGCGCTGACCATCGGCAGCGTCGGGGTCGTTTACGGCGACATCGGCACCAGTCCCCTCTACGCCTTCCGCGAGGCTGCCCACGCCGCCGGCGCCGACGGCAAACTGGAACCGGTGGAGATTCTCGGCGTCCTGTCGCTGATCTTCTGGTCTCTGACTATCATCGTCACGCTTAAGTACGTCATCCTGCTCACCCGGGCGGACAACCACGGCGAAGGCGGCACCCTCGCGCTCATGGCCCTCGCCCAGCGCGCGGTGAAGAACGCCGGCCTTGTCATTCTTCTGGGCATCATCGCCGCCGCCTTGTTCTATGGCGATGCGGTCATCACTCCGGCGCTGTCCGTCCTCTCCGCCGTGGAGGGTCTCGAAATCGTTGCGCCCGACCTCAGCGCATACGTGCTGCCGCTCTCCGTGTTCATCCTGCTGGTGCTTTTCCTGGCGCAGTCGCGCGGCACCGGGACAGTCTCCGCATTCTTTGGTCCGATAACGGTCGTCTGGTTTATCGTCATCGCCGTGCTCGGCGTGGTGTATGTCGCCGCCAATCCCATGGTCCTGTGGGCGCTCAGCCCGACCTATGCCGTCGGCTTTCTCGCCGTGCACGGCATCGTCGGTCTCTTCACCCTTGGCGCCGTGTTCCTTGCCGTCACCGGCGCCGAGGCCCTCTACGCCGACCTCGGCCACTTCGGCCGCCGGCCGATCAAGACGGCGTGGCTGTTCCTCGTCCTGCCCGCGCTGGTGCTGAACTATTTCGGCCAGGGTGCTTTCGTTCTGGCCCATCCCGAAGGACTCGCGAATCCGTTCTTCCTGATGGCGCCCGGCTGGGCCCAGTTGCCGCTGGTCATTCTGGCTACTGCGGCGACCGTCATCGCCAGCCAGGCAGTCATCACCGGCGCCTATTCGCTGAGCCGCCAGGCCATTCAGTTGGGACTGCTGCCGCGTCTCGAGATCCGCCACACCTCGGGGATGCAGGCGGGGCAGATATACATGCCGCGCGTCAACGCCCTCCTGCTCGTCGGCGTGCTCCTGCTGGTCGGCCTGTTCCGCTCATCGAGCGCGCTTGCCAGCGCCTACGGCATTGCGGTCACCGGCACGATGGTGGTCACCGCCGTCCTCGCCTACATCGTCGTCTGGCGCGTCTGGAACTGGCGCTGGTACACCGCCGCCGCTCTCATCGCACCGTTCCTGTTCATCGACCTAACGTTCCTGTCGGCCAACCTCCTGAAAATTGTCGACGGCGGCTGGTTCCCGCTCCTCCTCGGCGGCCTCCTCATTCTGGTGATGCTCACCTGGCGCCGCGGCAGCCGCATCCTCTTCGCCAAGACCCGCCGTCTCGAAGTTCCCCTTGGCGACATGGCGAGGAACCTTGAGAAGCACCCGCCGCCGCGCATTGCGGGCACGGCGGTGTTCCTGACCAGCGATCCCGAGAGCACACCGACCGCCCTCCTCCACTCGCTCAAGCACTTCAAGGTGCTGCACGAGCACAACGTCGTCCTCACGGTCATCACCACCGAGGCGCCGAAAGTGCTACCCGACGATCAGGTGACCATGGATTGGCTGACGCCCTCGTTCGCGCGCATGACGCTGCGTTACGGATTCATGGAAACGCCGAACGTCCCCAAGGCGCTCGCCGCCGCCAAGAAGCTCGGCTGGAGCTTCGACATCATGTCGACGTCGTTCTTCCTGTCGCGGCGCTCGATCAAGCCGGCGGCAAAGTCCGCCATGCCCGGCTGGCAGGACAAGATTTTCCTGCTTCTCACCCGCAACGCCGACGACGCCTCGACCTACTTCCGCATCCCCACCGATCGCGTCGTCGAGATCGGCACGCAGGTGACCGTGTAGCCAGCCTCTCGGCAAGCTCGGCAATCAATCGGCAGCGGGCGAATGAAAAGAAAAAGGCGCCCTCGACATCTCCGTCAGGAGAGGTCGAAGGCGCCGTGATTGTTGGGTGGCGCCCTAGATCGAAAGGCGCAGATCCGAGAGCGCGGTGCCGATCGCCTGGAACGTCGTGATGATCTGGCTGGCCGAGGTCAGCTGGAAGAACATGGTGGGATCGCTGGCGCAGTTTTGCAGCAGCGTCGAGGTCGGATCGCCGCCCGTATTGACCTGCACCGTATAGATCAGGATCCCGGCCGCCTTGGCGTTGACGCAGGTTCCGGTCGGCGTGGCGCTGCCATAATACATGCGGCTATCGACCTGGGTGCTCGTGCTGGAGCCGTTGCCGTACCAGCGATCCTGGGTGTTCAGGCCGTCGCTCAGCTCGATGATCACCTGCTTGTACTGATAGGCAGGGTCCATCGCCGGCGCCGCCGGGAACGGG
>DATCBY010000002.1:0-35232 GCA_036511595.1 Bauldia sp. | reverse complement strand
CATCGCTGATGAGCGCCGTGCCGTTGTCGTCATGCTCGTCGAGCATCGATATTTCGTATTCGGCCTTGAGTTGGACTTGCCGCCACTCCCGGCAGATCGAGTACGCAGCCCGGGGTGTTCTGTTATGCTTTCGTGCCTGTGCCATTCGGGTTTTCCGTTCCAACTTGTCTCGGGTGATGCAGGTGGAGCCGGGCTGGTGCCGCTCGCCGCCCGGCTCGCTTGTTCAGGCGGCGCGCGCCAGTTCGTTCAGACGCGCGTAGTCAGCGGCGGTCAGCCGGTCGCTGTTGCACTGGATGATGATGGCTTCGTCCCGCCGGGCCCGCTCTGCAGGCGACATCGCGGCGTCGCGGCGTTCGATCTCGGCGATGCCCTTGGCGTGGCGCCACGCCTGCTTGAAACCCAGAGACAGCGCCTGCCGGTAGGACGTCGAGCCGCCGGCGAAGATGCGTGCCACCCGGTGGGCTTCCTTGGCGATGGCTGAGCGGTTGAACATTTGCTGCCCTACGGCTAGATAACTCTTGTACATAAGATATTATCTTATGTCTGGCCAGTCAAGTGAAAATCTTATGGTAGAGGCAAAATACCTTTGGTATGCTGGAATTTCACGGAGGCCGAGATTGGCCTTGTGGAAACCGGCGAGGAGGACTGAAGAACGATGGAAGCAATCACGCCGGCTGTATGCAAAGCCGCCCGCGCGCTTGTTGGATTTACCCAACCAATGCTGGCTGAAAAGGCGCGAGTCGGCTTGAGCACAATCCATAATTTCGAGGTCGGAACTTCAGTCCCAAACCTGAAAAACATGACGGACATCATCTCCGCTCTCGAAACGGCGGGGGTGCAGTTCATCGAGGAGAACGGCGGAGGGCCGGGAGTGAGGCTTAGGAAGGGGAAGCGGAAATGACTATCGACAGCGAGGGCATCACCGCGGCTGCTCTGAAACTAGTCCGCGGCAAGGCGTGGGTCCTAAAGCTCGCCGAACTTGAAGCAGCATTTACGCCGGAAATAACGGCTGGCCAGCCGGCGCTTGAGTTCTTGAACGGCATCCTCACCGCGGAAGGAGGTCCTCAGGGCAGACTCCAGGGTCGGCACATCCTGTTCTCCTGGCCGAAGCCTTCAGCGACTCCACCCGTGCCCGCTTGATCGTTCCCGCCGCCCCTTGCCGACACTCTTGAAAAACGCGCTGGCGAGTCCGCATTGGGCTAGACTGTCGGCTCCGGCCTGGCTTTCCAAAATGATGAGAAAGACGAAATGGATAAGGACGAGCTCGCCGCGCTCGCGCGTCAGCACGGGCCCGCAGCGCTGAAGGCACTCGCTGAGGTCGCCGCCAGTCCGACAGCCGCACCAGCAACTCGAAAACGGGCGCGCCTGCAACTAGAGGCTCGGCTCGCGCAGCTCAAAAGTGTGGCTGCCGATAGCACTCTGTCGCCGGATCTTCGACGCGACGCGGAAGACATGCTGCGGAAGTTTGGCCCACACACGCACCACTAGACGCCGTCAAGCACCCCGTAGCTCAGTGGATAGAGCGTCGCACTTCGAGGATTGCGGTCAGAACTTGTAGTTCACACCACCGCGGAAGACAAAGAAGTTGACGTCCATATGGCCCGCTGCAAATATACCGCCGCTGGGACTGATGCCGCCGGCATAGCTAACGCTGTTCAAATCGACCCAAAGCGCTTCAGTCTTGACCGTCCAGTGCGGGTTGACCAGGAATTCCGCGCCGCCGCCGGCGGTCCAACCACTCGCGTTCTTCCACTCGTTGAACTGGCCTACGCCTGGCAAGAGGTCGGCGCGGTTCTGTGAAGCCCAAGCGCCGCCGGTGACGTAGAAAAGCGTGTTGCCCATCGTTGCGAGCCCAAGGCGAGCGCGCCCCGTTCCCAGCCATCCAATCTCGGCCTTACAGATGAAAGGACTGCCGCAATTCCCGCCGCCGGTACCACCTTGGATGTTGGTCGCCGACAGGTCGCCTTCGACACCGAATACCCAATTCCCGCTTTGCCAGTTCCAGCCGACGGCGCCGCCAACCAAGCCCCGCTGACCGGACCGGTTACCGACGGATACTCTGGTCTGTAGCTGAAGGTGCCGCTGGTTGCTGCCCCGCCTTCGCTGCCGGCGTAGATGCCCGATCAGTTTCCAACTGGCGGGGCCGCGAGTGCGTCCGCTGCGTATGCAGAAGCGCCGCTCAAGCTCGCCAAAGACACCGCAATCGCAAATACTTTCAGGTTGATCATAATTGATCCCCTGTACGCAACGCCGCATCGCAATTCTTCGAGTGCCCGGGGCCGCGAGTCCCACCCGACGTTCCGTACTGCTCAAACTTGATCGCTCGTGTTGCGGTTGCGCAACACGACGACGAGTCGCCCTTCGTCTTGAAATGGTGGCGGACCTTCCCGGCCCCGCTAGCCTTGCGTCACGGGTGGAAAAATCGCGGTTACACCGTCGTGCTCTGCTTGCGCGGTGATTGATCATCCACCCACCGCCAGCGGAACGCTCGACCGCCACGCGGCTCCGAGCTATCCCGAGGCCGGTGGACTTGTCGGCGCTCGAGGCCGCTCCCCGGCCGTTGATTTCATAGCCGTCGTGTTCGTGCCGCCGTTGCTGTTGCACCTGCTCGCCAACGTTTTGTTTTGGATGGGCGTCTACGCACCCTGACCGTCGCGGCTTCAACACGCTGGTGGGTTGGCTTACGCCGCTCTCCTCCTACCCGGCCGCTCACTTCTAGCGTGAGCGGACTGGAAACGACTCGACTATATTCAGCCCGTCGACGCTCGGGTGCTGCAATGTGGCGCCGAGCGAGCCGCAGGCCGTGCATCGCATCCGTTGCCGGATGAGGTCACCGGACGCGTCAGGTCCCCACCGGATGATGAAGGGTGCCAAGGCGACGGGCACCTTGTTGAGGCAGTTTCCTCGGGTGCAATAAAGCCAGATCCAAGGGCAGTCCTGGCGTATCTCGCCAAGAGTCGCTCGTCGTGCCGGGTCTCGTGACCGATTGCATTCCTTCGCCACCGGATGCCTCCGAGCAAGACCTCCGGAATCCCTAGTGTAGGGTGCGATAGGAATACATTCAGGGCAATCGCTAGGGATTGCGTCCGGCTTTGACCGGAGCGCAATGCGAAGGACGGGCCAGCTGTTCGGCCCGTCCTTCTATCCGCAACGGGTCAGAATCCCGTGCAGTACTGCTGACCGTTGTGCCAGCGGCAATCGCCGCCATTCTTGAAGTTGCAGTATTTGTTGCCGTCGTGCCAATAGCAGTCGCCACCACCGCCACCACCGCCGCCGCCAGAACCGCAATACTTGACGCCGTTGTGCCAATGGCAGTTAGAGCCGCCGCCATCAGTGCAGAGCTGCACGCCGCCGAAGTTTATGCACCCGCCGCTGTTGCCTCCACCGTTGCACCAGTTGTTCCACGGTCCGCAGCCATTGCCGCCGCCGCCGTTTCCGCACCAGTTGTTCCAGGAGCCGCATTTCATTTTGACGTCAAGCACACCCGCATCGGGATGGGCGATCGAGCTGGTCGCAAGCACGCTTGCTGCGATGCCGGGCTCGGCTTTCACGACGCTAGGCACGGCCGCTAGGGTGCCGACTGCAAGCAGAAGCGCCGCAAAGGCGCCGAAAACCAATCGCTTGAACATGATCCGTCCTCCTTGGTCAAAATTCCCCAAGTTCAACCCGGGGTGAGGCACGATATGCGATAGCGGCGGCGGCGCTGGCGACGCCACCTTTGTGAGGCGTCACAACGGAACGGGCACGCCGAGCGCGTTGCCCCCCACGGCGGACACGGCCTGGGCGTTTTCGTTTGCGGCTCCGCCCGCGAAATAGTCCCGTTACAGAGCGGACTGAACCTGCATCTCACTTTGTGCGGGAACCTGATCCGTCCTCCGTGCAGAGTGCCGCCGGGGGTGGCGGGGCGCTTCCAGGCCAGCCTCCGGCGGCATCGCCTGAAACCGAGAACGCGGTTGGCGATGGCGGCGGCGCCAGGCCACCTGATCCTGCCCTGTTCTCAGGGCGTCTTGTGCCCGGACTCAATTAGAAGCCCGTAGCCGAGCGTTGGCGATGGCGAGGTTGGTCCAAGACACCGCCCCTCCCTTCGGGTCGATGCCATAGTGCAACGCAAGGGCAACTATTGCAGCAGCCAACGACGCTGCGCTCGTCCTATTTTCATCACGCGTCTTAGGGAGCGCAATTGGCCGACGCAAGATCGGCGGGTAAGGCGTTAGTGGTTTTCTGGAGCGGTTCTTTGGCATCGAAACCTCAGTACGATTCGTCAGCGACCGCCGCTCGCGATCTTCTTTTTTGGAGCAAGTTCGACCACGTTCTCGGCCGACGGCTTCAGAATGCGCTCCATCAGCGCGGCGAGGCGAGTCAATGCGTCACGCTTTTCCTCGATATAGCTGTGCCTGTCGTACACGCGGCGGACACCAGGCAGCACGTGGCCGAGAACACGTTCGGCAATGTCACTGGCCACACCTGCACGCGACATTAGCGAACGCGCTGTGCGCCGGAGATCGTGAATCCGCCAGTCTGAAATAGGCTTCAATCTCGCCTCTTTCCGGAGGGCGTTGATCTCTTTGTCGAGCGCGACTTTCGCCTTGCTGAAACCCGAGAACGGAGTCGTGCCCTTGCGGGTCGAAAACACGAATTCGGCCTGTTTGTCGGGGCTTGTTCCGATCAAGTCGGCGACTGCGGGCAATATCGGCAGGGCGTGGTTCGTTTTCGCTTTATGGCGCTCGGCCGGTACCGTTAAGACGCCGTCGACGATTTCGTCCCAGCGCAACGAGGCGATTTCTCTGAGACGGGCGCCGGTCAGCATCAAGGCGCGGCCAATGCGCCCATATGCCTCCGGCTGGAAGCCCTCGAAGGTGCTCCAGACTTGGCGTATCTCATCGTCGGTCAGTATCCGGTGGCGGGATAGATCGCGCAGCTTGGTCCGCGCCATGCCCCGCACGATCGGGGAATTGAATTCCTCGTCCCTGCTGGCCCACCAGTTGAACGCTTTGCGGACCTGGGCCAGGACGGTGTCGGCCAAGCGTGCGGAGCCATGATCCTCGATGCCGTCCAGCATTTCGATGATATCCGCCCGGCGAACGTCATGGATCGCCTTGGCACCGATCCGGGGACGGACATACCGCCGGAAACTCGACTCAATTTCATCGGCGCTCCGAAGCTCGTTCTTGCGAACGTAACGCTTCAGGAACTCGTCGAGCACGTCGTTGACTTGCTTTGTGCTGGCCAAGCGTGCGGCGTCAGCACGGCTTTCCACGCGCTCGGCAAGCGGGTCTCGGTTGTCGGCGACGGCTCCTGCGTACTTCCGGGCTACGGTGCGGGCGGCGGCGGGGATGACCGTCCCGTGTATTCCCAGCGCAATCCAACGCCGCCGGCCGGTCGCCCTGTTCCAATACCTAAACCCATAGCTGAGGACCCCGGATGGCAGGCGGCGCGCCACGAAGCCGCGAACCTCGGAATCGACAAGGTACTCACCGGGCTTTAGCGCATCGACGGCTCGTTTGGTAATTTGCTTCCGCATGATGAAATCGACTTATGGTGGCCGTGCACCACTTGTGCACCACCACTAGCGGAAACGCAAGGAAGCCTGATGACACCAGATAATTCCCGATATCAACCTGATATCAATGATGGATTTATCCCGTCTCTGAAAAACCCCGCCTCAGCAAGGGTTTCGGACCAAACGGTGCACCGATTTCCTAAACCGGGGGTCGCGTGTTCGAGTCACGCCGGGGACACCATAGCAAAATCAACGGCTTGTGCAGCGGCTCCGCGGTCACGGCAGACGGCCCGCCATCGTATTTCATGTCGGTAGCGCAAGCCGCACACAAAATCCCTCGTCGCGACCAGGTGCCGGAGAAAGCAACTCAAGCCTCCCACCGGTCTGAGTCAGTATGGCTTCTACAATAGCCAGGCCAAGGCCGGACCCCTGTGCCTCGCTGTCGGCGCGCACAAACCGGCCCTTGAGCGTCCCCAGCTTTTCCTCCCGCACAGCGGCGCCACCGTTACTGACCTCAACCACTCCGGAATGAACAGCGATCCTGATGGGTTCGTCGACAGAACCGTGGACGCTGGCATTCTCAAGCACGTTGCGCATGGCAATGCCAAACGCATCGATATCCATCGGAGCGTCGAGACTGGCGGCGTCGAGGACGAATTCCACCGGTCGCGATGACGGCAGCGAGCGGCGCAAATCGCCGACGAGGAGTTTGAGCGCCGGCAGCAGATCCACTGGCTCCGCCGCCGAGCCGATGCCCGCCTCGGCGCGCGACAATTGCAGCAGCTTCTCCGACAGCTGGCGGAGGCGCAGCAACGAAGTCTCGACCTGCTGCGCTCGGTTCCGCGCGGGATTTCCCTCCAGTTCCGCGATCAGGCGCTGTGTTTGTGCCAGCGCGCCGGCGATGGGCGTGCGCAATTCGTGCGCGCTGTTGGCGGCGAAGGCGCGCTCGGCCTCCAGCGCGTCCCGCACGCGGGCGATGAGCCCGTTCACTGCTTGCGCCATCGGCTTCAGTTCGACGGGCAGGTCGGTATCGGCGACGGCTGACAGATTGGTGGCGTGTCGCTCTCCGAGCCGTGCGCTGAACTGGCGTACCGGCCGGAAACCGGACCGAACCGACAAATAAATACCGGCGGCCGAAAGAGGGATGAGAATCCCGATGGGCAGCAGCAGCGACAGGACGCTGCTCCACAGTGAGTCGGCACGGTGAGCCGCCGCCTCGGCGACCTGGATGAAGATCTGGCCGTCCGGCGTCCCTGCTGTGTAAACACGCCATGGTCCGGAATTGGAAAAACCATCGTGCAGCGGAGCGTCAAAGGTTGCCGACGGCGCGTCGTGCGAGCGCAGCAGGACTGTGCCGCTGGCGCCACGCACCTGGTAGACGATGTATTCGCCGCCGGTTCCATCGAATGATGGGACCTCGTGGGTTTCATTCGGGTCAGTCGGTTCATTGGCGTCATCGCGCAGCGTGTCGACGGCCAGCGACAAGAGTCGCTCGGCGGTCTCCTTGAGGCTGCCATCGAATGCATCGTTAAGGCGGGCACGCAGCGTATTGACGGCGAGCACGGTCGATAGCAGCCACAGCCCTACGGCGGCGACCGTCAGGAGCCAGATCAGTCGACGCGTCAGGCTGGGCGATGATGAACTCACGACCGAGCCAGTCGGTAGCCGAGGCCGCGCGACGTGTGAATAAGCGGATGGCCTATCTTCTTGCGAAGCCGGCTCACGTAGACCTCGACGGCGTTGCTCTCGACCTCGGCCCCGAATTCGAACAGCGCGTCCTCGATCTGCGCTTTCGAAACGACCGTGCCGGGATGTTGGGACAGTTTGTCGAGCAGCGCCCATTCGCGCGCCGTCAAGTCCAGTACCCGACCGCGGACGGCGGCAATGCGTCGGCTCTGGTCGATGCTGAGCGCCCCGATTTCAATCAGCGGGTTCGGGTTGCCGGCGTGGCGCCGGCCTACGGCGGCAACGCGTGCGATCAGTTCATCGAGATCGAACGGCTTCACGAGGTAGTCGTCGGCACCCGCATTGAGTCCGCTGATGCGCGCCGTCAATTGATCCATGGCCGTCAGAATGATCACCGGCACGCGGTCACCGCTTTTGCGAAGACCCTGCAGAAATTCGAGTCCACCGCCGTCCGGCAGGTTCAGGTCCAGCAGTATGATGTCATAGGGAGTGGGCGCACGAGCGTCGGCGGCGCGCGCGATCCGGGTCATCCAATCCACCGCATGCCGGTGCGCAACGAGATGATCGCGCACGGCATTGCCCAGCATGTCGTCGTCCTCGACGAGCAAGATTCGCATTGATAGCCGTTCCCAGGCGGCTGCCCCGGAGCACCCGAGGCAGTCTAGACTACCAACCCTACTGCACGGTGATCGTTGTCCACATCCCCGCCATGTAGTGGCCCGCAACGTTGCAGAACAGCATGTAAGTGCCGGGTGTCAGTGTCAGCGACAGGCTGCCGGATTTTCCGGGGTCGAGTTCAGACACCTCGCCGAGGTGCCCCGCTGCGTCCTCGTTCACCTTGTTGTCTGCGGTAACGTAAGGAAGCGGCCTGTGCGGGTCGGTCATCCTGACAACGACCATCTCGTGAGTGAAGTCACTGGACTTGTTGGTCGCAACGAAGGTCACCTCGCCCGCCGGGACCGTGTTCGGTGACGCGGTGATCGACATCACGGCCTTGCTCATGTCCGCGCCTGGCATTTCCATTCCAAGGTCGCCAGGCAGCGCGGCCGCGATGGGTTTGTTGTTGAGCGTGACGGTGACCACACTCGGCGCGGCGAGCGCAGGCAGCACAAGTATCGCAACGCCAAACAATGATGTGAGAGCGGCAAGTGAACGGTGGAACTTCAACATCAGTAGTCCCCTTTCGCGAAATCGCATTGTGCCGGTGTCGGCCGACATCGCGTCTAGTGGTGCTTCCTGACGCCTGGCTGACGATCCCGTCTCCACAACGATTTTGACGGCTGGGGGAAATGCACCCGAAGTGTGAAAGCGGCGGGCAACCGAAAGGGCCTTACCGCGTTGTAATGCGCCGGTGCCGTCGGGGCTGCGAGCCGTCAGCGTGACGTAATGTTGATCGAGTCATGTCGCCGACGTTGGGAGATCAGAAGAGGTTAAACGCCATGTCGATAAGAGGAAATGACCGCCGCTATGGCTTGGTCGCTCAGGCGTTTCACTGGATCACCGTCGTTCTCATCCTGTGGACGTGGCTGATTGCGGGGACGTGGGAGCGGGGCGGCCAGTCCTCGCCGATCTTGGCCCTGCACGAGACATTGGGCTTTACGGTGTTCTGCCTGGTCCTTTTGCGCCTGCTCTGGCGTTTCTTCGACCATCGGCCGGTTGAGCCGCCGATGCCGGGGATTATGGCCGCCGCCAGCAAACTCGTGCATTGGCTACTCTACGCGCTGATGGTCGCTATTCCGACCAGCGCGATAGTCGGTTCGTGGCTAGAAGGACACTCGATCACGGTCTACGGCGTCGGCGTCGGACCATTCCTGACGACATCGCGTAGCACCGGGCATCAGATTCTGGAAATTCATCAATTGCTCGGCACGACGATCATCTGGGTAGCCGGCTTCCATGCGGCGGCCGCAATCTTTCACCACGTCATCCTCAAGGATCGCGTGCTGCGGCAAATGCTGCCGGTGGGTTAGTGGGTCGGCGCAGATCGCTGCGTGCTCAAGATCGATCCCTCTCCTCGCCAGAGCGGCGCTGTAAGCTTCCCGTAAGCCTGGTTCGCGATGTCGGATAGGGACGTTTCATTCGGAGGCCCCCTCGAGTGCCGCGTCCGGAAATGGCCCGCCGCCTGCCACCGTCGGCGGCGGGTTCCTTACATTTGGGGGATTCTTGAACTGGCTGCGCGTGCTCGGGCCAAGCCGCCAACACCAAACTTACCGTGAACCGGCCGCCGCCCGTCTTGTTCATCGCGCTCGTCCTGCACTAGACTGGAATTACGTCCCGCATGGGACGGCAAGCCATCGGCTTCTGCACTCAAAACAAAGAACACCTTGGGAGGTTAGCCAAATGAGTCGATTCACTAACATGCTAGCATTGGCAGCACTGGGGACCGCGTTCGTCGCCGGCACCGCATTCGCCGATACCAGCTCGAAAAAGATCGCCTTCTCCAACAACTACGCCGGCAACAGCTGGCGCCAGGCGATGCTGAAGAGCTACGACGCCGTCACCAAGAAAGCGGTCGCCGACAAGGTCGTCGCGGCAGCCGACGTCTTCACCACCGCCGACAAGGAAGTTCCGACCCAGGCGGCGCAGATCCAGAACCTGATCCTGCAGGGCTACGACGCCATCGTCATCAACGCGGCATCGCCGGACGCGCTGAACGGCGCCATCAAGCAGGCTTGCGACGCCGGCATCACCGTCGTCTCCTTCGACGGCACGGTGACCGAACCTTGCGCCTATCGTGTGGTCGTCGACTTCAAGGACATGGGCAAGCAGGAAGTCGAGCAGATGGTCAAGTTCCAGCCGAAGGGCGGTAACCTGCTTGAGATCCGCGGACTGGCCGGCACGTCGATCGACGATGCCATCCACGCCGGCATCCTCGAGGGCGTTGCCGCGCACCCCGATTTCAAGATCGTCAACTCGGTCACCGGCGACTGGGACCAGACGACCGCCCAGAAGGCGGTAGCCACAGTCCTGCCGTCGCTCCCCGATGTCGTCGGCATCGTCGACCAGGGCGGTGACGGCTACGGCGCTGCGCAAGCCTTCGCCGCCGCCGGCAAGCCGCGCCCGACCATCATCATGGGCAATCGCCAGGACGAACTGAACTGGTGGAAGGAGCAGAAGGCGAAGGACGGCTACACCACATGGTCGGCTTCCATCGCGCCGGGCGTCTCCACGCTCGCCTTCTGGGTGGCGCAGCAGATTCTGGACGGCAAGAAGGTCCCACATGACCTCCTCGTCCCGTATCTTGCCTTCACCCAGGACGACTTCGAGGCCGTGCTGCCGACCATCGAGAAGGGCAGCGTCGCCAGCCACGAGTACACCCAGGACGACGCCGTCAAGGCGATCGCCGCGAACACCAAGTAGCGTTTCGCGCCGGCCCAAGGCACCATTGACCCTCGCACGCCGGAGAGGCCCGGCCAAATGATGTCCGAGGCAAGCGCGCACGTAGTCAAGCTGGACGGCGTCGAAAGACATTTCGGCGCCGTCCGTGCGCTCGACGGGGTCGATCTCATCGTCGATCGCGGCGAGTGCGTCGGCCTCGTCGGCCATAACGGCGCCGGCAAGTCGACGCTGATGCATATCCTCGCCGGCACGCTCACGCCCGGCCGGGGCACCATCGCCATCAACGGCACGGCGCAGCGGAAATATTCCGTGGCGCTCGCCCAGAAGCTCGGCATCCGCTGCGTTTTCCAGGAACTGTCGCTCTGTCCCAATCTCACCGTGGCCGAGAACGCCCGCGTCAATCACGCCTCGCTCCGCGGCTTCGGCTGGCGCCGTCGTGCCGGCGACCTGATCCTTGCCAAGCTCGACGAAATTTTTCCCGGCCACGGTGTCGGCCCCGGCGACATCGTCCGGGACCTGTCGATCGGCAAGCGTCAGATGGTCGAGGTCGCGCGCGCCTTCACCGTCACCGACGATCCCCTCCATCTGGTGATCCTCGACGAGCCTACGTCCTCGCTCGATGCAGAGACCGCCGGCCAACTACTCTCGTTCGTGCGCCGCGTCGTCGCCGCGGGCGTCTGCTGCATCCTCATCTCGCACCTGCTGCGCGAAGTGCTGGAGAACAGCGACCGCATCGTCGTCATGCGCGACGGCAAGGTCGTCGCCTCCGGCGCCGGCGCCGATTTCGACCGCAACCGGCTGGTCACCGCCATGGGCGCCGAGCGCAAGGATCGCGCCGCCACCGCCGCCGCACGCGTTCGCGCCGACACGCCGATGCGCGTCCGCGCCCGCCCCCAGCGCCAGACCGACACCACCGAACTGGTCGCCCACGCAGGCGAGGTCATAGGCCTCGCCGGCCTGTCCGGCCACGGCCAGACCGACCTGCTGCTGGCGATCTTCGCGGCCGCCGGTCACGCCCGCGCCAACGTCGAGGTGACCGCGCCGGTGGCGCTGATTGCCGGCGACCGCCAGGCGGACGGCATTTTTCCGTTGTGGTCGATCGCCGAGAATATCGGGGTCCGCTCCATCGTCAGGCTGCGCAGCGGCCTGCTGATCTCCACCGAGCGCGAGGACGAACTGGCGGAAGCCTGGCAGAAGAAGATCAACATCCGCACGCCCGACCTGCACAACAACATCCTGTCGCTGTCCGGCGGCAACCAGCAGAAGGCGCTGTTCGCCCGCGCGCTGGGCTCCGATGCCGACATTGTCCTGATGGACGATCCCATGCGCGGCGTCGATCTCGCCACCAAGCTCGAGGTTTACCAGCTGATCCGCGAGGAGGCCGATCGCGGCCGCACCTTCCTCTGGTACACGACCGAGACCGACGAACTCGACAACTGCGACCGCGTCTATGTCTTCCGCAACGGTCGCATCGTCGCCGATCTCGACCGCCACGAAGTGACGGAAGAGAAAGTCATCCAGTCTTCCTTCATCGAGAGCGCCTGACGGTGAGCACCGATACGATCGCCGTGCCGACGTCGGCGCCGCCGCAGGCCGGCGCGATCAACCTGCGCCGCACGCTGCGCGCGCTCCTGCCGGCCCTCTCGCTGACCCTGATCCTGATCGCCATCGCGTACCTCAATCCGCGCGCCATCAGCTATTTCGGCTTCAACCTGATGCTCAACCTGGCGATCCCGATCGCGCTCGCCACCATCGCGCAAATGTTCGTCATCACCGGCAACGACCTCGACCTGTCAATCGGCACGTTCGTCGGCTTCGTCGGCTGCGTCACCGCCACCTGGCTCCACGATGCACCGCTGCTTGGCATCGCCGTCCTCGCCGGATCGGTCCTCGTCTATGCCGGCCTCGGCGCGCTCATCTATGTGCGCAATCTGCCGTCGATCGTCGTCACGCTCGGCATGAGTTTCGTCTGGCAGGGCCTTGCCATCCTCCTGTTGCCGAAACCGGGCGGCAAGGCGCCCGGCTGGTTGCTCGGCCTCATGGGTTTCAAGCCGCCGTATGTCCCTTTCCCCATCATCGCGGCGCTCGTGATAGCCGCCGTCGTCCACATCGGCCTCATGCGCACCTCCTACGGCGCGATCCTGCGCGGCGCCGGCGGTAATCCGGTCGCTATCGCCCGTGCCGGCTGGTCGCTGCTGTGGACCAAGGTGATCATGTTCGCCCTCGCCGGCATTTTCGGAGTCTTCTCCGGCATGGCGCTGATCGGCATCACCACCTCGGCCGACGCCAACATCGGCAATGGCTACACGCTTCTCTCCATCGCCGGCGTCATCCTCGGCGGCGGCGAATTCGTCGGCGGTCGCGTCTCGCCGATGGGCGCCGTCATCGGCGCGCTGACGCTGGCGCTCGCCGCCTCGCCGCTCCTCACCTTCATGCACATCCCGCCGGACTGGCAGGTGGGCGCCAACGGCGCCATCCTCATCATCGTGCTGGCGGCGCGCGCCCTCATCAGCCGCCGGGACGCGCAGGCATGAGCCGGATCCGCCAGCTTTTCGTCAAACCGTGGATCTGGTCATTCATCGGGGCTTTCCTCGTCTGGCTGGCGGCGATCGTCTTCACGCACGGCTACGGCGCCGGCGGCATGATTACCGCGGCGCTGTCGCTCGCCGTTTTCATGGTCATCGTCGGCATCGGCCAGATGTTCGTCATCACGCTGGGGCCGGGCAACGTCGACCTGTCGCTACCCGCCAACATCGGGCTCGCCAGCGCCGTCGCCATGAAGGCAATGGACGGCAACGATGCCATGGTCGCCGTCGGGCTGCTCGCCGCCCTCGCCGCGGGCTTCGCCATCGGCGCAGCCAACTACCTGCTCATCTGGGCGCTGCGCATCCCGCCCATCATCGCCACGCTCTCGGCAAGCTTCATCATCCAGTCGATCGACATCAGCTACGGTCGCGGCCTGCAGATCAAGCCGCCGCCGGGCTATGCCGATTTCAGCAACCTGCAGTTCCTGGGTATTCCGATCCTGGCGGCACTGACCGTACTGGTCACGATCGCCGCCGCCATCGCCCTGCACCGCACCGTCTATGGCCGCTCGGTCAGCGCCATCGGCCAGAACATGCGCGCCGCATGGCTCGCCGGCATCCCGGTCGGGCGCATCCGCTTCCTCACCTACGCCTTGTCCGGCACGCTCGGCGGCCTCAACGGGGCCCTCCTGGCGGGCTATTTCCGCGGCGCCAATGTCGACATCGGCAACGAGTACCTGCTCGCCTCGATCGCCGTCGTGGTGATCGGCGGCACATCGGTGGCCGGTGGCAAGGCCAACGTCCCGGGCCTGTGGGGCGCCGCACTCTTTCTTGTGCTGCTGCTCACCATGCTCAATACTTTCGGCGTCAGCGCCGGCGTCCGCCTGCTGTTGACGGGTCTCGTAATCGTCGGCGTCATCACCGCCGCCGGCGGCCAGAAGGCGCTCCGCTAGAGAGCGCCGGCGCCAAGGGAGGAAAGCATGCCGTTCGTTAACATCCGTCTCGTCAGGGAAGTCATCGCCGGCGACCCGGTCGCCAAGAAGGCCGCCATCGCCAAGGGGGTGGTCAAGGCGATCACCGCCGCTACCGGCCTCGGCGATGACGACGTCTGGGTGGTCTTCGAGGAAGTCGCCGCGCGCGATTGGCACGTCGGGCAGATCGACGTGGAAACGCGTCGCAAGGCCGCGGGAAAGTGATCGCCGAAATCCGCGACGAACTTTTCCGCAAGGTCGTCGGCGGCGACCCGGCGATCGAACGCCTCGCTACCGGCTTCATGTTCACCGAGGGGCCGGTCTGGCATCCGCGCGAGAAGCATCTCACGTTCAGCGACATCCCCGGCGACCACATGCGCCGGTGGACCGCGGCCGACGGCGTAAGGACTTTTCGCCAGCCGTCGCACAAGGCCAACGGCAACACGTACGACCGCGCCGGCCGCATGCTGACCTGCGAACATTCAACCAGCCGGGTGACGCGCACCGAACCTGACGGCACCATTACCGTTCTCGCCACGCACTACGGCGACAAACAGCTCAACAGCCCGAACGACATCGTCGTGAAAAGCGACGGGGGCATCTATTTCACCGATCCGACCTACGGGCGCATGCCCGGGTTCGGCATTGAGCGGGCGCCGGAGCTCGACTTTCGCGGCGTCTATCGCGTCAATCCGGATGGTTCGGATCTGACCCTGCTCGCCGACGACTTCGCCCAGCCGAACGGCCTCTGCTTTTCGCGCGGCGGGAAATACCTGTTCGTCAACGACACCGACCGCCACCACATCCGCAGGTTCGAAGTCGGTAACGACGGTCTGCTTGCGGATGGTGCCGTGTGGGCCGACGTCACCGGCACCGGCGAAGGCGCCCCGGACGGGATGAAAGTCGACCGCGATGACAATCTTTATTGCTGCGGTCCGGGTGGCGTGCACGTTTTCTCGCCGGCCGCCCGCAGCCTCGGGGCAATCCGCATTCCCGAAACGGTCGCGAATTTCACCTGGGGCGACGACGACCTGATGAGCCTGTTTGTCACCGCCTCGACGTCGCTTTACCGGGTGCGCACGAAGACTCCCGGCGTGGCGCTATTCTAGCTCAGGGGCCGCTACCGACGACGAAGCGGCTTGAGTACATTGAGAACGGCGGCAATCGTTGCCCGGTGCAGGGGCTCGGCGTTGTCGATATTGATGTGATCGTAAGCCGGCTCGGGGATGTTCTCGATCGTGCCGGTGAAACCCGGCAGCCCGGTCGCCTTGTAGCCGTTGCCGATATTGGGCTCGGAAATGAAATTGATGACGTGCCGGACGTTCGGTGGGATTTTAACCGAATCCGTACCGTCGTAGAGAACCATGAGGGCGACCGGCGTATTGGACTTTTCAAGTTCCATCGCGATCAAACCCGCCGCCAGCGCCCCCCACGAGTGGCCGACAAGAATGATCGGCGTCTTGTCCTCGGCGTAGCGGGCCCGCGCCGCGGCTGCGGTCTCTTGCCACGCGGCGTGGCCTCCCGATCGCGCGTCAACACCGGCCGCGCGGAGTTCGACGGCAAGATCGTCCATCCCGGTCGAGAAGATGTTGAAGCCGCCACGAAGGAGATAGACCACGCCACGCCCGGCTGGCCGGGCAAGGGTGATCTTGGCCGTGGGCGACAGGGTCGCCGGAAAGAACCCGGCGCAGCCGGACAGCAGAACGAGGGCAGCGGCGGCCGCCGGTCCAAACCACCGTTTCATCGATCTACCCCCGTACAGGCGCCCCGCAGGCCCGTCCGAGGGTAGCCCTGAGTCGCGCAATAAGGACAGCGCCGTGAGGAAGTTTGGTTCCAGCGGTGCGGGGATTCCTGGGGAAAACCCCGCAGCGACCTGTTGCCGGCGACTAGGATCTGCCGAGAACCCTCAACACTGCCGCGATGGCGCGCTTGTGGAGAATCTGACTCTTTTCGATGTTGAGATGACCAATGGTCGGGTCGATCTTGACCACATCGATGTTCTCAAGCTTTCCATGGAATCCGGGCGCTGCGCTCAGCGGCAGGCCGTTGTCGTGAGACTCATAGAAATTGATGATGTGGGCCACGTTGGTGGGAACGTGGATGTCGCTGACCGCGTCGAAGTTCACGATGAGCGCAACCGGGATGCCTGCCTTTCCAAGCTCGCCGGCGAGGAGAAGCGTCGTATCGGCGCCGAACGAATGACCCATCAGGATCACCGGCAGCGCGTGCGCCCGGTCGGTCTTGTACTGGGCTTCGATGTCGGCGGCGATCGAGCCCCAGCCGCTGTAGCCGGTGACAACCGAGTTCGTGACGCCCTTTGCATGGAGCTGGTCGTTGAGGTCGTCCAGCCCCAGCGAGAAGACGTTGGCAAGGCCTCGCATGAGATAGATGCTGCCGCGCGGCGCCTTGGCTATCGCGGCTTCCGAACTCACCGGCAGGGCCAGCGCAACAAACCCCGCGATGCCGATGATCGCTGCCGCGATCCCGGAGCGGTTCCAGACAGAAGCCATAGTGGAAGTTCCCGGTTGCCGCCCTCACCTTCACGATAGTGGCGGGCGCAGCGCAGGCAAGCTTAGTCGCAGGCTTCCGCGCGGAGAGGGTAAATTTGTCGCAGAATTGCAACAGACCGGCTCAATAGAGCCACGGGATAATCCGTGCCGTATTTTGCATATAGACGCGGTAGTCCTCGCCGAAGGTTTCGGTCATCAGCGCCTCTTCTCGCCCGACCCGGAAGAAGAAGAGCACGGCAATGCCGACCAAGCCCGCCGGCCCCGCCACCCAGTTCGGCAGAAGAAGAACCTGGGCCAAGGCCGACAGGAGAAACGAGGAGTACATGGGATGGCGCACGTAGCCATAGAGTCCATCGGTAACCAGCGAATGCTGGCTGCGGGTCTCCAGCGATATCGACCAGTTGCGACCGAGTTGGGCGTGGGTGAGACGGAAAAGGACGAGCGCAGCCAGCAGGACCACCAGCCCGGCCCATGCCTGTGGCGGTTGCAGGGGATAGTCGGCGAAGGCTAGCCAGCCCGTGGCGACATAAACCAGCGGGACCACGAATTGCCCGAGCGCCGCGATGACGAGCACGATGCGATCCGGCACGCCGCCGGCCGAACGGGCGACACCGAGCCCGGCTGCCCGCCGCTGGAACGGGTAGCGGATGACAACCCAGCCGATAACGCCGGCAAGCCACACGAGTTTTGCGACAAGAACACTCATTCGGCGATGACCTAGCCGATTGCCTTCCGCGGCGCAAAGCCGCCGGTGCGGCCCCCCTTGCGCTTCCTGCAATTCCGACGCATTGCACGGCAAGTTCGGCGACAACGCCAGCTAAACGGATTGTCCATGCGCGCCAGACATGCCTTCCTCCTCGCCCTTGCCCTGCTCGTGCCCCTGTCCGCCTGCATAAGCATCGGCGGTGCCGAATCCGGCCCGTTCTTCAAGACGGAGCTGGCCACCAAACCCGGCACTCTCGACGCCGGTCAGGCGGCGGCACTCATCTCGCAATACCGCGCCAGCCACGGCCTGCCGCCGGTGACCATCGATCCGACGCTGACAAAGATCGCCAGCGTTCACGCCAATCGCATGGCGGCGACCGACACCATGAGCCATGTGCTGCCCGGCGAGGGCTCGTTCCAGCAGCGCCTGATAGCCGGCGGCTTCCAGGCTTCGATGGCCGCCGAGAACGTCGCCGCCGGACAGCCGACGCTGACCGCCGTGCTGGAAGCATGGCGCAAGTCGCCCGGACACAACGCCAACCTGCTCCTCCCCAATGTCTCGAAGATCGGCATCGCGCTCGCCCTCGCCGACAGCAGCCGGTACAAATATTATTGGTCGCTGGTGCTGGGCGAGCGCTATGTGCCGCGGGTGGGCGACGGCGGATCGAGCGGCCCGTTCATCTTCCAGAACGGTGATACGACCGTGCAGATCAACTAGTCGCCGCCATGCTCCTCCGGCGAGCGGCCACCTACGAGGATCTCGTCGCCAGCTTCTCCTGGGATATCCCCGCCCGCTTCAACATCGCCGTCGCCTGTGCCGACCGCTGGGCGGCCCGGGAACCGGCGCGCGTCGCCCTGATCGGCTACGATGCCGCCGGCGTCGGGACTACGACGAGTTACAGTGCGTTGAAGGCCCTGTCCGATCGCCTGGCGCACGCGTTGTACGCGCGTGGCATCCGCCGTGGCGATCGCGTGGCGCTGCTGTTGCCGCAATCGGTCGAAGTCACCGTCGGGCACCTCGCCGCCTACAAGCTGGGCGCGATCGCCGTGCCGCTGGCGGCGCTGTTCGGCCGCGATGCGCTCCGCTATCGGCTCGCCATGTCCGGCGCGAAAGCCCTCATCACCGACGCCGCCGGCTGGTCAAAAGTGGCGGAACTCCGCGCCGATTTGCCTGATCTTGGCGTAGTTCTCTGCATCGACGGGCCGGCCGGCGCGGCAGAGGGCTGGCACGAGGCACTGGCGCCGCACACCGGACCCTTCGGCCCGGTCGAAACCGCCCCCGACGATCCAGCCTTGATGATTTTCACTTCGGGCACGACCGGACCCCCGAAGGGCGCCTTGCACGGTCACCGCGTCCTCATCGGCCACCTGCCCGGCTTCGCCTATACCCATGAATTCCTTCCACAATCCGGCGATCGCGTCTGGACGCCCTCCGACTGGGCATGGGCCGGCGGATTGCTGAACGCGCTGTTGCCGAGCCTTTACTACGGCGTCCCGGTCGTCTTCGGCCCGTTTGCGCCCTTCGACCCCGAAGCGGCGTTCCGACTGATGGTCAAGGCGGAGGTGCGGAACGCCTTTCTGCCGGCGACGGCGCTCCGCATGATGCGCGCCGCAGCACGCATCCCGCCGCTGCACCTCCGCACCATCGGGTCGGCCGGCGAAAGCCTCGGGCGCGAGACCTACGAATGGGCGCGCACCGCTCTCGGCATCACGGTGAACGAGTTTTACGGGCAAACGGAATGCAATTACGTGCTGGGTTCATGCGCCGCGCTCGGTATCACGCGCGCCGGCGCCATCGGCAAGCCGATCCCCGGACACCGCGTGGCAATTGTCGACGATGGCGGCAAGAGCGCATCCGCAGAGGTGGCCGGCGAGATTGCGATCCATCGCTCCGACCCATCGATGTTCCTGGAATATTGCCAGGACCCGGTCGCTACAGCCGCCAAATTTCGCGGCGAGTGGATGCTGACGGGCGACCTCGGTATTGCCGACGCGGACGGCTACGTGCGCTTCGTCGGGCGCAACGACGACATCATCACCTCGTCGGGCTACCGCATCGGCCCATCCGAGATCGAGGACTGTCTTGCCACCCATCCGGCGGTGGCGCTCGCCGCCGCAGTCGGTAAGCCCGATCGCCTGCGTACCGAGATCGTCAAGGCGTTCGTGCGCTTGAAGCCCGGTGTTAGCCCCACCCTGCAACTGGCTGAGGAGATTCGCCTCTTCGTCCGCGCCCGCCTGTCGGCAGCCGAATATCCGCGCGAGATCGAGTTCGTCGATGAGATACCGCTGACCACCTCCGGCAAGGTCATCCGCCGCGGCTTTCGCGATCAGGCGCGACGAGGCGCCGAGAGTTAGCTGCGGAACCGACGCACGGCGGCCCGGGCGGCGAGCTCGGCGCGCGCGGCCGCAAGCCCGATGCGATGCACGGCGCTGCCGCCGGGCGGTCCGATGACCAGCGAACCGATGGCGAGACGACCGGGCCATAGGTGATCCACCATCGGATGATTGGCAGAAGCGCAGGAATCGATGCGCTCCAGCGTCGGATCGGAGAAGATCGCCTTCGTCGTCTCCAGCATGAGCTGGACGCCCGGCGAGAAGCGGGCGTAGGCCTCGTCGTATGCGATCTTCCAGGTCCACGCAGTTCCGCCGGCGGCGAAGCTGACGACCATGGCGATCGGCTGACCGCCGAGATCGATGGAATCGATCCGCGCGGCGCCGGCATCGGCGCGGCTGGCCACCGCGGCCCGGGCGAAGTCGCGCGTCGCGGCGGTCGAGATGAGCGCGCTGCCGCGCTGGCCTTTCCAGCCGGCCGCTTCCAGCCGCATGAACGCCTCGAAACGGCCACGGACATCCGCCGGTTCCACGGCAGCATGGATTGTCACCTCGCCAACGTCGGCGAGCCGGCGCATCTGCCGGGCAAATTCCTTGCGACGGCGGACGGGCAGCAGAGCGCGCGGATCGTCGGCGCCGGGAATCGAGCGATCGATCGACGCGCGAACATGACCGTCGAGCACATCGACCGGGCGCTCCTGACGGAGCGCCGCGGCGACGAGCGCGCGGGCGACCGGTCCTTCGAGCGGAAGATCGGCGGCGATGAGGGACACACCGTCCGACGCCGGAGCAAGCCCGTTAAGGAGCCCGCTCGCCGCCGCTTCGACGGCATCGCGATCAATCAAAGGCATGCCAAGCGGCGCGTAGTCGTGCGCCCACAGCCGCGCCGCCGGCGCAATCCGGCCCAGGCGCGTGCGAGTGAAGGGCGCCAGCGCCACCGGACTACCGGCCGGATCGCTGACCGCGGCGATCGCGACATCGGCGCCGAGATGGCGCATCGCCGGCAGGGCGAAATCGGGATCGAAGAAGCAATTGTCGCCGACAGAGCGTTCCGCCAGCGCCCTCCATTTGGGAATAAGGCGGCCAGCATCGGCGGACGCAACACGGGCAAAGGTCAGCCGCGGGCGCGCCGCCGAGCGTGCGACACGAACGAACCGGGGAACCTCCGGATGCCCGGAGACCTCAACCATGGCGCGGCGCCTCAACGGGCAGGCTGGGCAGCCGCAGAGAGCCGAACGCAGTCAGGATCGAGCAGTGGATGCCTAGGCGCGTGGCCGTCAGGGTGTAGAGGCCGATGGTCTCGACGACGAGCGAAAGCGAGGTTGCCGCCGCCGCGCCGGTCAGGCCGAAACGCGGGATGAGAATGATGTTGAGGGCAACGTTGACTGCAAAGGTGGCCGTATAGACGATCGCGGTGATGCCCTGCTGGCCGGCCATCGTGAGCAGCGTTTCCGCCGGGCCGATCGAGGCGCGGACAAGAATGCCGGCGGACAGGATGTAGAGCAGCGGGTAACCGCTGGCGAAAGTAGGCCCGAACAGGGAGAGCAGCGGCCTGCCGACGATGAGCAGCACCGCCGCCATCGCAAGCGAGGGCCAGAAAGTCCAGTGCAGTGTATCGCGCAGGAATGCGGTTAGACGGACACGATCGCCACTGGCGTAATACTGCGAGAAGCGCTGCGCGCTGCCCGCCTTCACCGCGTAATAGACGAAATGGACCAGCACCAGTGTCTTGGCGGCGGCGTAATAGACCGCCACCTTCGCCGGCTCCATGAAGTGACCGACCATGATGATGTCGACGTTGGTCAACAGGTTGAAGAAGCCCTCGACGATGAAGATCGGCAGCGCGATTGCCATCCATTGAGCCGGCGCATAATCGCGCGGACCGGCGGGGACTGCCTTCTTCATGCGGCGTGAAAGCGAGAAGAGCTGGCCGATCGAGGTGAGATAGGTGGCCGCAATAACGGTCGCCATCCCGGTGACGGCGTCCGGCCTGGCGCCGTAGTGGACCGCGAGCCACATGAGCAGAAGGATGAGCAGCGGGCGGACGACGAAGGTCGGCCACAGGCTGAGATCGGCCCAGTTGAAAGCGCGCGACAGGTTGTCCTGGATCTCGGCGATGGCCAGCATCGGCAGCGTGATCGCACCGAGATACAGCGGGATCAGGTAGTAGCTCTGCAACTGATTGCCGAACGCATAGAGGCCGACAGCGCCGATGATCGCGAACAGCGTTGAGGCGACGAAGCCCTGCACGCGGCTGCCGACGACGACACCACGCAACAGGCGCACGTCCCCGCGCTGGGTATATTCCGGCACGAACCGCAGCAGCGCCGTCTGGATGCCGAGGCAGGCGAGGCCGCCGACGATGACCGCGCCGACCCAGACGACGACGAAGACGCCGTACTGGAAATCGCCCATCCAGCGCGCCAGCAGAACCTGGCTGACGTAGGCGATCACACCCGACAGGATGCGGACCGCAAAGGTGACCATCGCGATACGTCGCGAGACGGCGCGATCGTCGCGCGAATAAAGGATTGAATCGAAGATTGCCGCGACTGGCAGAATGCGCCGGCCAAGCCGGGCCGGAAGCAGTTTCTCAACCGCGCTGACGAACGAAATACGCACCTGGGCTCTCCCCGCACGGGAGCCGTCGCGACGATGATGGAAGACACGCCGCATGGCCTTGGCGTAGTCCATAAACGCCGGACAACGCTTTGACAATTATCGAATAATTATCGTTTTCGTAAACGTTAACAGAGGGTTAACCGCAGTGCTGAAAGATACTCTCACCGACCGCTACGGGCGGAAAATCCGGCTATTGCCAGCGGATTTTCGATGAGCGCCTGACGATCGGGCGTGTCGACGCCCGCCTCGTTGAGGAAGGCATCGAGGTAGGCCTCGAACGTCGCACGGTCGAGGTCGCGGGCGATCACGACGAAACGCGCCTCGACGGGTCTCTGCGGCGCGCGATCGAGGATGAACGGCGGGTAGAAAAAACCGCCGAAGCCTTCGACGACCACGATTTCGTCCGGGCCGGTGGCGACGGCGCCGCGGACGCGGATGAGATTCTGCCCCTGCAGCGCGGCAAGATAGTCGAGGAAGCGGTCGAGGGCCGCGATCGGGATCTGGTTTCCGCGCGTGACGCCGAACGAATGGATGCGACCCGCTTCCCCGGCTGGCATCGGCGCATGCCCCGAGCGCTGCGGTCCCAGCCACGCGTCGAGATCGCCATCGGCGTCGAAGGGGCCATGGCCGATGAGCTGCGCCGGGCGGACGGTGGCTGCCTCGCAGATCGTCGCATACGGATTGAGCGCCGCGACGGCATCCCGCGCTGTGGCTGAGGTGAGGATCACCGCATCCGCCATCGCCACCTGGCGCACGGTATCGGCGCGCCGCGCAAGCACCGCATCGGCATCCTCGCCGAGAACCGCGACGATCCCGCCGCCAACGAAGCGAAGAGAGAGGTAGGGATGACGCGCCACCGCGACCAGGATCGCGGCGGGATCCGCGGCAGCGTCCGCTTCGATGATGACGCGGTCGATCGCGCGAACGCGCGCGTTGTCGACGGCGCGGAGCAATCGCTCGAGTCCGTCGGTGAGCGCACCGCGCACGGCGCAGCACACACAGCCTGAGCCCAGCGAAATGAATTCGTCCTCGGCCTTCTCGACGAGTGAGGTCTCAAGCGAAACCGGACCGAAGTCGTTGAGGATCACCGCAGTGTGCACGAATGCCGGATCGCGCAGCAGACGGTTTATGAGCGTCGTCTTGCCAGCGCCCGTGGGGCCGACGATGACGATGAAAGGGATCGGCGGCTTGCGCACACCCGCCATGGATCAGGGATCGACGGGTGACGTCGGTTGACCCGGCGTCGCAGCGCCAGCTGTCCCCGCGTCAGGCACCGGCACCGCAACCGCGCCGGCGGAAACGGCGGCAGGAGGCGCTCCCGGCCGCAGGCGTGGGAGCGGGAACTTGCCGGCGGCGGACGCGACTTTCGGCGTCGGCGGCGCGCTCCCCGGCAGCGTATCGGCGCGGCCGGTGAAGACCGGAACGGGATCCATCAGCACAAAGCGCGGCACTAGAGCCGATGCCGTATCGTCTGCGGACTCGTCACCCGTCTCCTGTTTTTGTCCGGCATGCCTGGCACAGACCAGATCGTGGAGGTCGGCGGGCTCTCCGACGGAGGGGGTCGACTGGAAGTCGGTGAGCAGCGGTTTCTTCGCGAAAACCGCCGGAAATCCGCCGAAGCCCTCGTCAAGCAGATGCGCCGTAAACTCGGCGCGGCCCGCACCCGAGGTGGCGCCGAGAACGACGGCGATCAGCGAACGGCCACCACGATGCGCGGTCGCCACGATGTTGTAGCCCGACGCACAGATAAAGCCGGTCTTCATGCCGGTGGTGCCGCGATAGCGCTCGAGCAGTGCGTTCTCCGAGCGCAGCACGCGCTTGCCCGCCTTGATCGCCGGAATGCCGAAGTAACTCTTGTACTCGGGGAAGTCGGTGATCAGCGCCCGCGCCAGAACGGCCAGGTCACGGGCAGTCGTGGTTTGTCCGTCGTCGGGCAGCCCATTGGCGTTGTCGTAGTGGGTTGATGCCATGCCGAGGCGCCTGGCCGTCGAGTTCATGCGAGCGACGAAATTTTGTTCGCTGCCGCCGACGGTCTCCGCGATCGCCACCGCCACATCGTTGGCGGACTTCACCAGCATCATCTTCAGCGCGTTGTCGACGTTCACAATCGTACCGACCTTGAAGCCCATTTTTGCCGGAGCCTGCGCGAGCGCATGCGCCGATATCTTGACGGGCGAGGTCATGGTGAGCGACCCCGCCTTGATTGCGTCGAAGGTCACATACGCCGTCATCAGCTTGGTGACCGACGCGGGATGCCACAACGCCGCCGACTGGTCGTCGGAGAGGACCGCGCCGGTATTGGCGTCCACCACGATATAGGCGGGATCCGCGGCGGCGATCGCCGGCAATCCGGCGACAAGCAGTCCTATTGCGGTAATGATGGCCGGGAAACGCAATTGCCCTCACGCCCCTTGCAGCAGCCGGAGGCCGCTCGGTTGATCTGCGAGAGCCATACCTAGCCGGATTTGGTGGCGCTTGGCAAAGCGGTAGGGTGAGCGGACTGGCATTTTACGCGCCATCTGCGACAATTTTCGGCAAGCGCGGTGGACGCGCCCATCCGCCTTACCCGCAGGGTCGATGGCTGGCTTCAAGCTTGCATCGCAGGACCACATTGAAAATGATCCGCCGATGACCATCCACGACCCGGTTCTCGCACTTCACAAAGCCGATCCGCCCGCGACGGTCGCCGTGCCGGCGATGCAGCGCGCCCGCGGCGTGGCGCGGCTTGCCGTGGTCGGCGACGGCCCGGTTACGCGGCTGGTCGAGAGCTATCAATCCGGGTCGGCGAAGTTGCGCTTTCCCAATCGCCGGCCCGAGGCCGCGCTCGAGGCTGTGCTCCTCAACACGGCCGGCGGCGTCACCGGCGGCGATCATCTTGCCTTCACCGCTATCGCCGGCGACGGCGCCCGGGCCGCAATCGCCACGCAGGCGGCGGAACGGATCTACCGGCACTCGGCCGGCGTGGCGCGCATCGACACGACGATCAGCGTGGGGGCGGGCGCGACGCTCGACTGGCTGCCGCAGGAAACCATTCTGTTCGACCGCTCGGCGCTGGCTCGTACCCTTACCGCCGATGTTCACCCGACCGGACGGCTGCTGGCGATCGAGGAGATCGTGCTCGGCCGCACCGCCATGGGCGAAAGCGCCCGCGATGTCATCGTCACTGATTCGTGGCGTATCCACCGCGGCGAAAAACTCGTCTTCGCCGACGGCCTGCGTCTGGCCGGCGATGCCGTGACCGCCATGGCCGGCGGCGCCACTGGCAACGGCGCGATCGCGGCAGCGACGCTGGTGCTGGTCGCGCCCGATGCCGAGGCGGAGATCGGCACCGCCCGGAACGCGCTCGCCGATGCCAACGGCGAGGCCGGCGTATCCGCCTGGAACGGCATGCTGGTCGCCCGTCTTATCGCACCGACCGGGCAGGCGCTGCGCGCCGATCTCATGCGCTTGATCATCGCGCTCCGGCGGGCGAGCATGCCGCGCGTCTGGAACTGCTGAGGGAAACGGAATGAACCTGACACCGCGCGAGAAGGACAAGCTGCTCATCGCCACTGCCGCGATGGTGGCGCGGCGGCGGCTGGAGCGCGGCGTCAAGCTGAACCATCCCGAGGCAATCGCGCTGATCTCCGATTTCGTGGTCGAGGGCGCCCGCGACGGCCGCGCCGTCGCCGACCTCATGGAGGCCGGCGCCCATATCGTCGGCCGCGGCGAGGTGATGGAGGGCATCGCCGAGATGATCCACGACATCCAGGTCGAAGCAACTTTTCCCGACGGCACCAAGCTGGTGACCGTCCATAACCCGATACGCTGAGGGCCAGTCATGAAAGCTATCGTACCCACCGTCGCCGCAACCGGATTGGCCCTCGCCGCGAGTCCCGCCCTCGCCCATGTCGGCGTCGGCGCAACAACCTCCTTTGTCGCCGGCTTCACCCATCCGCTGTTCGGCCTCGACCACATCACCGTCATGATTGCCGTCGGATTGTGGGCAGCGCTCAAAGGCGGTCGCGCCCTGTGGGCATGGCCCGCTGCTTTCGTCGGAGTCATGCTCGTCGGCGGAGCACTTGGCATGGCGCACATCCCCGTCCCGTTCGTCGAGCCGGGTATCCTTGCTTCAGTGGTGGCGCTCGGTCTCTTGGTGGCGGTGGCCGCCGACATGCCGATCGCCGTCGGTGCCGTCGTCATCGGCGCCTTCGCACTTTTCCACGGGCACGCGCACGGTTCCGAAGTTCCTGAGAATACGGGCGGCCTCGAATACGTAGCCGGCTTTGCGCTGGCGACAGCCGGGCTAGATGCCGTGGGCATCGGCCTGGCCTTGGGTCTCGGCCCGCACTTCCGCGGGCTCGTCCGCGCTGCCGGCGCCTTCTGCGCCTTGATCGGGCTCGGCCTCGCGGTCGGATTCGTCGGATGATCCCCGGCGAAGTTTTCCCCGCCGCCGGCGACATCGAGTTGAACGCCGGTCAGCCGACGGTGACGGTCTCCGTCGCCAACTCGGGCGACCGGCCGATCCAGGTGGGCTCCCATTATCATTTCTATGAGACCAACCGCGCCCTGACCTTCGATCGCGAAAAGGTCCGCGGCATGCGCCTCGATATTCCGGCCGGCACCGCCGTCCGCTTCGAGCCGGGCCAGACGCGGAATGTGACGCTTGTCCCCTATCGCGGCGACCGCATCGTCTTCGGCTTCAACCAGAAGATCATGGGCAAGCTGTGAGGTCGCTGCGCTCACCGACTACCACATTTCAAGCCGTGAGAGATTGAAGCGATGCCCTACCGGTTGAGCCGCGCCCATTATGCCGACATGTTCGGACCCACCACCGGCGATCGGGTCCGTTTGGCCGATACCGACCTCATCGTCGAGGTCGAGAAAGACTTCACCACCTACGGCGAAGAGGTGAAGTTCGGCGGCGGCAAGGTGATCCGCGACGGCATGGGCCAGTCGCAGCGCGGTCGCGGCGAAGGCGCTGTCGACACCGTCATCACCAACGCGCTCATCATCGACCACTGGGGTATCGTTAAGGCCGACGTCGGCATCCGCGACGGCAAGATCGCCGGCATCGGCAAGGCGGGCAATCCCGACGTGCAGCCGGGCGTCAACATCATCGTCGGGCCGGGCACCGAGGCGATCGCCGGCGAGGGCAAAATTCTCACCGCCGGCGCACTGGACACCCACATTCATTTCATCGCGCCGCAGCAGATCGACGAGGCGCTCTATTCCGGCGTGACCACGATGCTGGGCGGCGGCACCGGCCCGGCGACCGGCACCAATGCCACCACCTGCTCGCCGGGCGCCTGGCATCTCGGCCGCATGATCCAGGCGGCCGAGGCATTCCCGATGAACCTCGCCTTCTCCGGCAAGGGCAACGCCTCGCTGCCGGCGGGCCTCGAAGAGCAGATCGCCGGCGGCGCCTGTGCCCTCAAGCTGCACGAGGATTGGGGCACGACCCCCGCGGCTATCGACAACTGCCTGAGCGTCGCCGATGCCTTCGATGTGCAGGTGACCATCCACACCGACACGCTCAACGAGTCGGGATTCGTCGAGGACACCATCGCCGCGTTCAAGGGTCGCACCATCCACGCCTACCACACCGAGGGCGCCGGCGGCGGGCATGCACCGGATATCATCAAGGTGTGCGGACTGCCCAACGTCCTGCCGTCGTCGACCAATCCGACGCGGCCTTACACGCTGAACACGCTCGACGAACATCTCGATATGCTCATGGTCTGCCACCACCTCGATCCCGGCATCGCTGAGGACGTGGCGTTTGCCGAAAGCCGCATCCGCAAGGAGACCATCGCAGCGGAGGACATCCTCCACGACATCGGCGCCTTCTCGATGATCGCGTCCGACAGCCAGGCCATGGGCCGTGTCGGCGAAGTCATCATCCGCACCTTCCAGACCGCCCACAAGATGCGCCAGCAGCGCGGACGGCTGCCGGAGGAGACGGGCGAGAACGACAACTTCCGCGTCAAGCGCTACCTGGCGAAGGTCACCATCAACCCGGCCATCACGCACGGACTCGACGAATGGGTCGGCTCTATCGAAAACGGCAAGCTCGCCGACCTCGTCCTCTGGTCGCCCGCCTTCTTCGGCGTGAAGCCCGACCTCGTCATCAAGCTCGGCACCATTGCCGCCGCGCCGATGGGCGATCCCAACGCCTCCATTCCAACACCGCAGCCGGTCCACTACCGGCCTATGTTCGGTGCCTTCGGCAAGTCGCTCACCCGGTCGTCGGTGACCTTCGTCAGTCGTGCATCGCTGGAGACGGGCATTGCCGGCAAACTCGGCATCGAGCGTACGCTTCTGCCGGTACACAACACGCGGAACGGCATCTCGAAGGAATCGATGATCCATAACGCGGCGTTGCCCAGGATCGAGGTCGATCCCGAGACCTACGAGGTGCGCGCCGATGGCGAACTCCTCACCTGCGAGCCGGCTACGTCGCTGCCCATGGCGCAGCGTTACTTTCTGTTCTGATCGAGAGGCGCCGGCGCATGCTATCGTGGCGGATGGTCTTCCCGGCAGTCAGAGCATCTTGATGATCCGCGCCACCCGCGTTCTCCCCGCCGGCAAGTGGGCCGCTACGGCGACCGACACAGTGGTTCTCGACTATGACGGTCGCCATCGTCGTCGCATGGCCATGGAGGGCAAGGGTGGCCTCGGCTTCATGCTTGATCTGAGTGCCGCCGTCCCGCTGCGCGACGGCGACGGCCTGGCGCTGGAAGACGGTCGCATCGTAGCGGTGGCTGCCGCCCCCGAGCCGCTGGCAGAGATAACCGCGGGCAGCGAAGCCGAACTACTGGCGCTCGCCTGGCATCTCGGTAATCGCCACCTGCCGGCTGAACTGCGCGCCGACCGCATCCGCGTCCGCCGGGACCACGTAATCGAGGATATGATCGAAGGTCTCGGCGGCACGGTCACCCACATCGACGCGCCATTCGATCCCGCGGGCGGCGCTTACCACGCCGGCGACCACCATCACCACGACCACTATGACCATCCCGAGCACCACGAGCACGACGACCGGCTGGGCGACGTCGAGACGGGTGGCTGAGGTGGCGCGAAAGCCCGCGAGTCGCCGGCCGTTGCCGCAGGAACTCGCTCCCGCGGCATTGCAGAAGCTGCTGGCGTGGCTGTCGCCGTCGTTTCCCGTCGGCGCGTACACCTACAGCCACGGACTCGAATGGGCGGTCGAGGATGGAACTGTCCGCGACGCAGCGGCCCTGGAGACGTGGCTGACGGCGATCGTACGGCACGGCGCCGGACGCAACGACGCCATCCTCTTTGCCGCCGCCTATCGGGCCAACGGCGATGAGCTTCGTGCGATCGCCGAGCTTGGCGCCGCCTTCCAGCCGGCGAAGGAGCGCCATCTGGAGACCACCGCGCAGGGCCGCGCGTTCCTGTCGGCTGTCATGGCGGCGTGGCCGAACGAGCGCCTGGCGGAAGCCGACTGCGCGCTTGCCGGCGCCGCGCTGCCCTATCCGGTGGCGGTGGCGGCTGCCGCCGCGGCGCACGACGTGCCGATGATTCCTGCGCTCACGGCCGTGCTCGCCGCCTTTGTTGCCAATATCGTGTCGGCGGGCGTTCGCGCCATTCCTATCGGCCAGACCGACGGCCAGCGCACCATCGCCGCCCTCGGACCGGTCATCGCCTCGCTTGCCGCCGAGGCAGAAGATACCACGCTCGCCGATCTCGGCGGGGCAACCCTGCGCGCCGACATCGCCGCCATGAAACACGAAACCCAGTACACAAGGTTGTTCCGCTCATGATTTCAGAGAACGGTCCCCTCCGCATCGGCGTCGGCGGTCCGGTCGGCTCCGGCAAGACGGCGCTGATGGATGCACTTTGCAAGCGGCTGCGCGACGAATACGACATCGCCGCCATCACGAACGACATCTATACGAAAGAGGACGCCGAGTTCCTCACGCGCTCCGGTGCGCTTTCGCCGGATCGCATCCTCGGCGTCGAGACCGGCGGCTGCCCGCACACCGCCATCCGCGAGGACGCCTCGATCAATCTCGCGGCGGTGGCGGAACTGCGTGAGAGATTTCCGAAACTGGATGTGGTGCTGATCGAGTCCGGCGGCGACAATCTTGCCGCCACCTTCTCGCCGGAGCTTGCCGACCTGACCATCTACGTCATCGACGTCGCGGCCGGTGACAAGATCCCGCGGAAGGGCGGCCCGGGGATCACCCGCTCCGATCTCCTGGTCATCAACAAGATCGACCTTGCCCCGATGGTCGGCGCGTCGCTGGAGGTGATGGATCGCGACGCCCGCAAGATGCGCGGCGCCCGTCCCTTCGTATTCACCAACATGCGCTCGCGTGAAGGGCTGGATACCGTGGTCGATTTCATCACCCGGACCGGCGGCCTCGCCCATTAACGTGGCCGTCGCTAATCCGTTGCGGACCAAAGGCAAATAGCCGCCTCGCGCGCCCTAGGCGAAGCGGGCTATAATCGCCGCAACGGAGTTCGCAGCATGCCTATCGTCAACCGTTTCGCCGATTTCCAGGCCGATACCGTCGCCTGGCGTCGCGACATCCACTGCCATCCGGAGCTTCTCTACGAGGTCCATCGGACGGCGGCGAGCGTTGCCGAGAAGCTCCGCGCGTTCGGGCTCGACGAGGTGGTTACCGGAATCGGCCGGACGGGTGTGGTGGGAGTCATCCGTGGTCGCAAGAGCGGCAGCGGCAAGGTGGTCGGTCTTCGTGCCGACATGGACGCCCTACCGCTGCAGGAGACGACTGGCAAGCCCTATGCGTCTACGATTGACGGCAAGATGCATGCCTGCGGCCACGACGGGCACACCGCCATGCTGCTGGGCGCCGCCCGCTACCTCGCCGAGACGCGCAACTTCGACGGCACCGCCGTGGTCATCTTCCAACCGGCCGAAGAAGGTGGTGGGGGTGGCAAGGCCATGGTCGAGGAAGGGCTGATGGACCGCTGGAACATTCAGGAAGTCTACGGCATGCACAACATGCCGGGGCTGGCTCTGGGTGAGTTCGCCACTCGCCCGGGTGCGCTGCTTGCCTCGACCGACGAGTTCACGATCATCGTCACCGGCAACGGCGGCCATGCCGCCAAGCCGCATCTCGCCATCGACCCGATCATCGTTGGTGTCGGCATCATCCAGGCGCTGCAGACCATCGTCTCGCGCTCGGTCGATCCGGTCGAGGCGGCCGTCGTCTCCGTGACTCGCTTCCACGCCGGCCAGGCTCGCAACATCATCGCCGGAACCGCCGAGATCGGCGGCACGGTACGTACGCTGCGCGCCGAGGAACGCGACCTCGCTGAACGGCGCTTGCGCGAGATTGCGACCGGCATCGCGGCCGCACATGGCGCCTCCCTCGACATCGACTACGATCGCAACTATCCCGTCACCCGCAACCACCCGGCGCAGGCGGCGTTTGCCGCGAGTGTCGCCCGTGAAGTAGTCGGCTACTCTCGCGTCGACGACGCGGCGCCTCCCATCCTCGGCGGCGAGGATTTCTCCTACATGCTGGAAGCCCGTCCCGGCGCCTTCATATTCGTCGGCAACGGCGATACTGCCGGATTGCACAACGCCGCCTACGACTTCAACGACGACGTCATCCCGATCGGCTGCTCATACTGGGCGCGCCTCGTCGAGACGGCGATGCCGTCCTGACCGAAAGCCCATGAAAATCCGCCTGCCTTCCCTGAAGATCGCCGACGACGGCTCGATCGCGCTGATCAAGCGCCTGCTCAACGAGACCGGCCGCGAGTTCGCCGGCCGCTACGCCATCGTCATTGCGCTGGGCATCGTGATCGCCGTCAGCACCGGGCTCAACGCCTGGATCATCAAGGACCTCATCAACAAGGTGTTCTTCGACCGCCAGGCCGCGATGCTGTTCATCCTGACCGGCGTCGTCGTCGTCAACGGTTTCGTGCGCGGCTACAGCCTGTATAGCTCATCACTCATGCTCGGCCGTATTGGCAATGCCATCGTCGCGCGCACGCAACGTCGCCTCTTCGACCACATGCTCAACCTCGGTGTCGATTTCTATACCCGAACGCCGTCGAGCGAATTGATCACGCGTATGTCCCACAATGCCAACGCAGCGCGCCAGGTTCTCGATACCCTCGTAAACAGCGCCAGCCGCGACGCGCTCTCGGTCGTGTCCCTTGTCGCGGTCATGGTGCTGCAGAGCCCGTTGATGTCGCTCATCGTCCTCGTCGTCGGACCGATCGCCGGCTACAGCATCAACCGCCTGGTCCGGCGGGTGCGCGGTGTGGCGCGCCAGCAGTTCACCTCGCAAAGCATGGTCATTTCCGACATGCAGGAAACGGCGCAGGGAATCCGCGTCGTCAAGGCGTTCAACCTCGAACCGGCCATGCGCTCGCGCATGGCCGCATCGATCGACGACCTGCGGATGCGCGCCGACAAGATCGTGCGCATCATGGCGCGCTCCAGCCCGCAGATGGAGATACTCGGCGGCCTCGCCATCGCGATCATCGTTCTGTGGGCCGGCTACCAGACGATCTACCAGGGCGTCCAGCCGGGCGCGCTGATGTCATTCATCGCCGCGGTTGCCCTTGCCTACGAGCCGGCCAAGCGCCTCGCCCGGACGCAGATCGGCCTGGAAGCGGGGCTGGTCGGCGTTCGTCTCATGTACGAGTTGCTCGACACCAAGCCATCCATGACCCTGAACGAAGACGGACCGAACCTTGCCGTCACCCGCGGCGAGGTTGCGTTCGCCAAGGTCGACTTCGCCTATCGCGAAGAGGCGCCCCTCTTCCGCCGCTTCGACTTCACCGCCGCAGGCGGCCGCATGACGGCGCTGGTCGGCCCCTCGGGTTCGGGCAAGAGCACGATCATATCGCTGATCGAGCGTTTCTACGACGTCGCCGGGGGGCAGGTCTCTATCGACGGCCAGAACATCGCCACCGTCAAACTCTCCTCGCTTCGCGACAATATCGCGCTGGTCGGCCAGGACACGTATCTCTTCCGCGACACCATCCGCGAGAACATTCGCTTCGGGCGACCGAATGCAACCGACGCGGAGGTCGAGAAAGCGGCGCGCGAAGCCATGGCCCATGATTTCATCCTGGCGACCGAGAATGGCTACGACACCGAGCTGGGCAGTCAGGCAGCGCAACTCTCCGGCGGGCAGCGCCAGCGCCTCGCCATCGCCCGCGCCATGCTGCGCGACGCGCCTGTCGTATTGCTCGACGAGGCGACATCGGCGCTTGATTCGGAATCGGAACATCAGGTGCAGGTAGCGTTCGAGCGACTGATGAAGGGACGCACCACCGTCGTCATCGCCCATCGCCTGTCGACCGTGCTGCATGCCGACAACATCTGCGTCCTGGTCGACGGCAAGGTCATCGAGCAGGGTCGCCACGATGAATTACTCGCGGCCAACCGCCACTACGCGCGCCTCTATCGCCTGCAATTCGAGCCGCGCGGGCGCAACAGCGCAGATCCGGTCGCTATCCCGGCGGCGTAAGGTTTCAAATGCCGAACCGGGCGATTTGCGTTTTTTGGCGCGCCGCGCCGTAACGCGGCAGTTCCCGCTGGTGGGCTGGCAGGAATCCCACGGAAGTAGTCGCAACATGCCCGAGCGCCTGCTCGGCGCCGCCAGCCGACCGCGGATATTTGAACAAGTTCACGACGCGGAAAGACGCGTGGACGGCGGCAGGCCTCACTGGACAACCTTGTCCGCAATCATGCGCCCGATCGGCAACGCCGACGTTGCGGCAGGCGATGGCGCGTTGCAGACGTGCAGCATGCGCGGACTCTCGATCAGCAGAAAGTCCTGGATGAACGAGCCGTCGCGCATCACCGCCTGCGCCCGAATGCCGGCCTCCATCGGCTCCATGTCTGCAAGAGTAAGCTCCGGGCAATATTTGCGGCACTCGGCCAGGTACCGCGACTTGATCAACGAATTTGCCATCTCCGTCGCACCCGATTTCAGGTGTCTGGCAATCGCCTTCCAGAAGCCGGGAAAGGAGACGAACGACAGCACATCGCGCGCGTCGAAGGAAAACTTCCGATAGCCCTCACGCGCCAGGCCGAGAACCGCATTGGGCCCGACGGTGATGCCGCCGTCGATCGTGCGTGTCAGGTGAATGCCGAGGAACGGCAGGTTGGGATCAGGTATCGGATAGATGAGGTGCCGGATGATCCCGTTTTTTGCTGACGACAGCCGGTAATACTCGCCGCGGAAGGGGACAATCTCATGACCGATCGCCAGACCGGCAAGCCGGGCGATCCGATCCGACTGCAGGCCTGCGCAGGCAACCAGGCGCCGCGCCGACCAGCTGCGTTCTCCCGAAGACACCGACACGGCATCGGGTTCCTCCCTGATGGCGGTAGCTGCCGTACCAAGCAGAATTTCGCCGCCCTTTGCCCTGATGACCTTGCCCATCGCCTCGCAGATAAGGCGAAAATCGACGATGCCGGTCGCCTCGACGAGCAACGCACCGACGCCAACGATGTGCGGCTCCCTGCGGCGAAGTTCCGCGGCGTCGAGGCGATCGACCGGTATCTTGTTCTCCACCGATCGCGCATAGAGGGCATCCATGCGCTTTTCCTCAGGCGCATCGGTCGCCACCAGCAGCTTGCCGCACGTCTCAAACGGGATGGCGTGCTCGGCGCAGAACGCCTTCGTCTCGTCCGCTCCCAGCCGGCATAGCCGGGCTTTCAGCGAGTCAGGCTTGTAGTAGATGCCGGAATGAATGACGCCGCTGTTGTGGCCCGTCTGATGGCAACCGAGCGCGGATTCCTTCTCCAGCAGCAGCAGGCTCGCACCTGGCCAGGACTCAAGTATTTTCAGGGCCGTCGCCAGCCCGACAATGCCGCCGCCGATCACGCAGAAATCATAGGTCATGGAGGTCTGCACTCCCGGGCGTTGAGCTGGCGGCACGCTCGCGCTTTCCCTGGGTGGTGCCCCTGGCCCGACTCGAACGGGCACGTCTTGCGACAACAGATTTTGAGTCTGCCGCGTCTACCAGTTCCGCCACAGGGGCTCCCGGGCGCGGCCCCGCGTATATGGGGAGGGCGGGGCGCGGTCAACCGGCGGCAC
>DATCBY010000001.1:0-17096 GCA_036511595.1 Bauldia sp. | reverse complement strand
CGCCTGACAATGCGCGAGGCGATCCGGATGCTCGCCGGCAAGGGACTTGTGTCCTCCGCGCCCCGCCGCGGAACGGTCGTCAGGCCACCTGAAGACTGGTCCAGGCTCGATGCCGACGTCCTCGGCTGGCAGATCGGCGCGATGCCCAATGCGGCCTTCATCCGCAACCTGTTCGAACTCCGCCGGATGATCGAGCCAGAGGCCGCCGCGCTCGCCGCCAGTCGGGCAAACGCGCGGGACATCGCCGCGATCGAACGGGCACTTGCGGCAATGGCAGCGGCGGAGTCGCGGGCCCCGGAATCGATCAGTGCGGATGTGGACTTTCACAAGGCGATCCTGAAGGCAACGGGCAATGAATTCATCGCCGCCCTGGCGCCAACTATCGGCCAGGCGTTGATGCTGGCCATCACCATCCAGCGGGACGCGTGGCCGGATGTCGAGAATTTCGTTCCTTCACACCGGCTCATTCTCGATGCGATTCAGCGTGGCGACGTCGAGGCGGCGCGCAAGGCTGTGAACACCCTGCTTGTGCGCGCCGAAGTCGATGCGCTCGACGGGATCCGGCTTATGGGCAAGGACAGCATTGAATTTGGGAATCCGGGCGTGCACGAAAACGCTGCATCGACGCCGGTACGCGGGCGCGCACAAGCGACGACCGCGAAGTCGAAAGTAGTTGACGGCAGGCGATAGGCGCCGGGCCGAGTTTAAGGGAGGAATGCCAGTGAAACTTATGAAGCTTATGGTGGCGGCGGCTTTGACGCTCAGCACGGTCGCGCTGGGCAGTCAGGCGTTCGCTGCTGACAAGGGCCTGGTTGGCGTGTTGATGCCGACCAAGACCTCGCAGCGCTGGATCAACGACGGCGATGCCGTCAAGTCGCAGCTTGAGAAGCTCGGCTACACCGTCGACCTGCAGTACGCGCAGGACGACATTCCGAACCAGCTCTCGCAGCTCGAGAACGAAATCACCAAGGGCCCGAAGGCGCTGATCATCGCGTCGATCGACGGCACGACGATGGCCGACGCCCTGCAGAAGGCACATGACGCAGGTGTCGTCGTTGTCGCTTACGACCGTCTGATCAAGAAGACACCCAACGTCGACTACTACACCACGTTCGACAACTTCGGCGTCGGCGTTCTCCAGGCAAACTCGCTGGTTGCCGGTCTCAAGGAGCGCTTCCCGAAGACCAAACCGTGGAATGTTGAGCTCTTCGGCGGCTCGCCGGACGACAACAACGCCTTCTTCTTCTACAACGGCGCCATGTCGGTCCTGCAGCCGCTCATCGACGACGGCTCGATCAAGATCAAGTCCGGCCAGATGGGCATGGACAAGGTCGGCACCCTGCGCTGGCTGGCGGCAACCGCCCAGGCGCGCATGGACAACCTGCTCTCCGCCAACTACGCGGACGGCAGCCGTGTTGATGGCGTTCTCTCGCCATATGACGGCCTGAGCCGCGGCATCACCGCCTCGCTCCGCGCCGTTGGTTATGGCACGGACGCGCAGCCGTGGCCGATCGTGACCGGCCAGGACGCCGAGACCGCTTCGGTGAAGCTGATCATCTCGGGCGAGCAGTACTCGACCGTGTTCAAGGACACCCGCGACCTCGCCAAGGCAACCGTCGAACTGGTCGACAAGGTGCTCGGAGGCGGCAAGCCGGACGGCCTTGATACCAAGACCTACAACAACGACGTCAAGGTCGTTCCCTCGATCCTGCTGACGCCGCATGAGGTCGACAAGTCGAACTATCAGAAGCTGGTCGTCGACTCCGGCTACATCAAAGCCGACGACCTGAAGTAAATCGAGTTTCGCAAGACTGGGGGTCCCGCGCCATGCGGGACCCTTTTCGCTACGTGGCGACACCGATATTGTGGCGGACTTCGCAGGAGCGAATCCAGGGTGGCCTCGAACATTCTCGAGATGCGCGACATCACCAAGACGTTCCCGGGCGTCAAAGCGCTGGCGAACGTCAACCTCATAATCGAGGAAGGTGAGATCCACGCCGTGGTCGGCGAAAACGGTGCCGGCAAATCGACGCTGATGAAGGTTCTGTCGGGCGTCTATCCGTCCGGCACCTACGACGGCGAGATTATTTACCGCGGTCACGAATGTCACTTCAAAGGCATCCACGACAGCGAGCGGCTCGGCATCGTCATCATTCACCAGGAACTGGCGCTGGTGCCGATGCTCTCGATCGCCGAGAACATCTTTCTCGGCAACGAACAAGCGAAGTTCGGCATCATCGACTGGAACGCCAACGAGACGCGCACGCGCGCCCTGCTCAAGAAGGTCGGCCTCAACGAAGACCCCAAGACGCTCATCACCGACATCGGCGTCGGCAAGCAGCAGTTGGTCGAGATCGCAAAGGCACTCAGCAAGCAAGTGCAGCTGCTCATTCTCGATGAGCCCACCGCCAGCCTTTCCGAAAGGGACAGTCAGGCGCTGCTCGACCTGCTGCTTGAATTCAAGCAGCAGGGGATCACGTCGATCCTGATTTCGCATAAGCTGAACGAGGTCAGCCGCGTCGCCGATCGCATCACCATCCTTCGCGACGGTCAGACCATCGAGACGCTCGACAAACACGAGATCACGGAAGACCGGATCATCACCTCGATGGTCGGCCGCCCGCTCGAAGACCGCTTCCCGCCGCGCGAGCCCAAGATCGGCGACGTGGTTCTGGAAGTGAAGAACTGGTCCGTGTACCATCCGCTTCACGCCGACCGGCAGGTCATCAAGGGCATCAACCTGAATGTCCGGAAGGGAGAGGTCGTCGGCATCGCGGGACTGATGGGGGCCGGTCGAACCGAGTTTGCGATGAGCCTTTTTGGTCGCTCCTACGGGCGCAACATTACCGGCGAGGTCTTCCTGAACGGCCGCAAGATCAATACCTCGACGATCAGCAAGACCGTCAGCCACGGCATCGCCTACGTGACCGAGGACCGCAAGACCTACGGTCTCAATCTGATCGATCACATCATGGGCAACATCACGATCGCCAATCTGCGCGGCGTGTCCCGGAACGGTGTCATCGACGATCTGCGGGAGCTTGATGTCGCCAACGACTATCGCGGCCGCACCAACATTCGCTCGTCCGGCGTTTACCAGAAGACCGGCAACCTTTCCGGCGGCAATCAGCAGAAAGTCGTACTGAGCAAGTGGCTCTTCGCCAATCCGGACGTGCTGATCCTCGACGAACCGACGCGCGGCATTGACGTCGGCGCCAAATATGAAATCTACACGATCATCGGCCGCCTCGCTGCCGAGGGAAAAGCAATCATCGTCATCTCTTCCGAAATGCCGGAACTGCTCGGCGTTTCGGACCGCATTTACGTGATGAACGAGGGACGCATCGTCGGCGAAATGGCGGCAAGCGAGGCCAGCCAGGAAAAGATCATGCGCACGATCGTCCGGGGAGAGAGAAAAGCATCATGACCACCGAAACCGTATCAGCGCAGCCGACCGGGGCAGTAGCGGAAGCCCATTCCATGCGCCGCATCGTGCTGTACGGCATCCTCAACAACCTCAGCGACTATGGCCTGGTGCTGGCGCTTATCGCCATCATGGTGTTCTTCCAGTTCACCACCGGCGGAACGTTGTTCAAGCCGGTTAACCTCAGCAATCTGGTGCAGCAGAACAGCTTCATCATTGTGATGGCGCTGGGCATGTTGCTGGTCATCGTCTCGGGCTACATCGATCTCAGCGTCGGTTCGGTGGCCGGATTCATTGGCGCCCTTTCGGCGAACATGATGGTCATTTGGCCGCTTGGCATTTTCAGCAACCCGCTGGTCGCCTCGATCATATGCCTCATGATCGGTGCCGCCATCGGAGCCGCCCAAGGTTATTGGATCGCCTACCACCGAATACCGAGCTTCATCGTTACACTCGCCGGCATGCTGATCTTCCGCGGCCTGTGCCAGGCCATGCTCGGAGGTGGCGCCTCGGTTGGCCCCCTGCCCATGGATTTCAAAGCCCTGAGTTCTGGGTTCCTTGGCGACTTCACCGGATCGCTCGCCCTCATACCGCCAACACTGAATGCCGCGGGAAAACCCCTCTACGGTACCGGGCTCGCGCTGAACGTGACGACGTTGGTCATCGGCGCCGTCTGCATCGTCGCGTATACGCTGTATGGACTGCGGGCGCGTCGCACACGAGAGAACCATGGCTACGCAGCCGAGCCGGTGACGATCTTCACCGTTAAGACGCTGATCATCGGCCTGCTCGCGTTGTTCCTCTTCTACCAGTTCGCGAGCTACAAGGGCCTGCCCCTCGTCCTCCTGCTGATGGCCGTCCTGATCGCACTTTTTATCTTCGTCACCAACCGGACAACGATCGGGCGCCGGGTCTACGCCATGGGCGGCAACCCGAAGGCGGCGCAGCTTTCAGGCATCAAGACGGATCGCCTGACGCTTCTCGTGTTCACCAACATGGGTGTGCTGTCCGCGCTCGGCGGGCTCATCATCGCGGCGCGCCTCGGCCAGGCGGTTCCGGCGGCCGGACTCGGGAGCGAGCTTGACGTCATTGCGGCCGTCTTTATCGGCGGCGCTTCGGCGATGGGCGGCGTCGGTCAGGTGGCGGGCGCGGTGATCGGTGCGTTCATCATGGGCGTCATGAACAACGGCATGTCGATCCTCGGCGTGAACGTCGACTACCAGCAGGTGGTCAAGGGCCTCGTCCTGCTCGGTGCCGTCGTGTTCGACGTCTACAACAAGAACAAGGCTTGAGGCGGGCTCTCCCCCGTCCAAATGGCAGCGTCCGAAGCGGCGGAGAAAGCCCGCATCTTCATCGACGGCGACGCTTGTCCGGTGAAAGACGAAGCGCTGAAGGTCGCAGCGCGCCATCACTTGCCCGTTGTCATCGTTTCCAACGGCGGCCTGCGGCCCTCGCGCGATCCCAACGTCAGGCACGTGGTCGTGGCGAAGACCGCCGATGCTGCTGACGACTGGATCGTGGACGCAATTCGCCCCGGCGAGATCGTCGTCACCGCCGACATTCCGCTGGCTGCCCGGGTCATTGCCAAGGAAGCACTTGCGCTGGCGCCGAATGGTCGGCCGTTCACGCCGGACTCGATCGGCATGGCGCTCGCCATGCGCGATCTCAAGCAGCACTTGCGCGAGACCGGCGAGATCAAAGGTCATAACGCCGGCTTCACCCGCGAAGACCGCTCGCGCTTTCTTGGCGAGCTGGAGCGCATGGCCCGCCGCGCAAGAAGCGGAGTCTAGCGCCGCGGTTTAAGGTTGGCGACACGTTCCTGAAGAGCGAGCGCGTCGAAGAACGCGTGCCCGAGCGTGGTGTTGTCGAAGATCAACCAGGCCGGCGCCCCGGCTTCCGCAGCCTCAGATGCTCGGGCAGCGACGTCGTCGATTAGGGCAGGCGTATACTTCGAGCGGTAAAGCTCCGGCGAGCCATGCAGCCGCGTGTACGGCAGGCCGCCCCATCCGCCGGGCACCGCCGCTTCGGGCCAAACCGCCGGATCGGCCGCAGCGCGGGCAACGCGATGCGCCGTAAGCAGCCGCTCGACCGCTGGCGTGAACCAGGACGCATGACGCGGCTCGCATACGATCTCACCGGCCACCCGCGGACACAGCTTCACGAAGAAATCCTCGGCGACCTTCGCCTCGAACGCCAGGCGGGGCGGCAACTGGACCAGCAGCGGGCCGAGGCGCCTTCCAAGCTCGCTGACCTCGCCGAGGAATCGGTCGACCACCTCCGGCCGATAGACCAACCCGGTTTCGTGCGTGACCGCTCGCGGCATCTTCACGGCAAAGCGAAAGTCCTCCGGCACCGAAGCCGCCCAGCGCGCGTACGTGCGGGGCTGGTGGGGGCGGTAGAAACTTGAGTCGATCTCCGTGCAGTTGAAGAGCGCCGCGTACCGCTCAAGGTGGCTGCCGGGCTTCGGCGCCCGCTGCTGCGCCTCGGCCGAGAGCGACCACCCCGCGCAGCCAATGCGCATCACCGCTCCCATGGCGGTTCCGAAAGGATGAGCCCGGCCGCCCGCAGCTCCCGGTCGCGGAAGACGCGGGCGCGCATGGCGGCTTCGTCCCTGCCCCACTGGCGGATCTGCCACTCCTCGTCGACAAGCGCGGCCTGCCACGCCTCCTCGACCGACAATCGCCCGTCCGCAAGCGCCAGCGCGATAACCGCCGAGCCGGTGATGGTCGTCACCGTCGAAAGCGCCGCGAGCGTTAGCGCCCCGAAACGCGCCAGCGCCCGGTCGACCGCCGCCAGCGCTTCGGGACTCTGCGCCACCGGGATGACGCCTTCGGCCAGCACCAACCGAACCCCCAGCGCCTCGCGCGCCCACGTTACCAGCGGATCCCATGCCGCCGCTTGCGCCTCCACCAGCGACGCGGGCTCCCGAGCGCGGTAGCAGATCAGGTCGGTTTCGGCGTACTTCACGATCTCGGCGCGCACCGCATCCGCCGCCTCGGCAACGCGGTCGATGGCGGCATTGACGATGCGGGTGAGCGGCATGGTCGAAGGATCGATACGCTCGCCCTGCGCTTCCCATTCGGACGCCAAGGCTTCGGCAACGGCGCGGCCGGTCGCCGCCAGTGGACGGCGCGCCGGCGTCTTGACCACGCGTCCATCCAGCAGCAGGGCGAAGCCGCCTTCGTGCGGGCCAGCGGCGGCGTGCTTATAGAAGCGCCTCGGCAATTCCCGCCCCTGCCGCTGCAATGCTGCCGTCGGATCGTCCGGCCTGTCGCTCAAGCGGAGCGCCCAGGCCGGTTCACTGGATCGACGCTGGACACCGCGAGGTCCGGCGCAAGGACAAGCGCCGCCGCCTGGATACCTCCGTCGCCGCTCAAAGTTCCAACATCTCGCTGGTTTCCGTCACGATGGCGTACCAGTCCTGGCGGTCCATGACGGTGTTGATCGCCTTGATCGCCCCGTCGACCCGGTCGCGCTTGCCGGAGCCGACGATCGGCAGGCCGCCAACCGGATGGCGAGCGACAAAGGACATCGCCGCTTCCGCTGGCCCGTCAAATCCGTGCTTCTTCGCGATGGCGGTTAGCAACGCCCGAATCTTCGCGGTTCGGGAATCGTCGCCGGTAAGCAGTTTGCCGCCGCCAACCGGCGACCAGATCATCGGCCGGTAGCCCAATCGCAGCGCGTGATCGAACGTTCCGTTGGAAATCGGATTGAGATAGATCGGCGAAAATTCGACCTGGTTGGTGACCAGCGGCGATTTTGTGCGTGAAGCGAGCAGATCGATCCGCGATGGCGAGAAATTGGAGATGCCGACATGGCGCGCCTTGCCAGTGGCTACGATTTCATCGAGCGCGCCTGCCGTTTCCTCCGGGTCCATCAGATAGTCCGGCCGATGCAGCAGATAGAGGTCGACGTGGTCGACGCCGAGTTTCGCCAGCGACCGGTCCACCCAGAATTTTATTTTCCTGGCGCTAAAGTCGTAGTGGCGAATCCGGTTCTCGGGCGTCAGCGGCGCCACCCGCATGATGCCGCCCTTGGTGACGACCTCGAACTTGTCGCGACCGACCTGGTTCAAAGCCTTGCCAAAAAACTCCTCGGTCGTATAGGGGTGCGGTATCCCGTAGGTATTCGCGGTGTCGAGCGTTGTTATGCCGCGATCGAGCAGGAAGCGCAGGAAGTCGGCGAGCTTGTCGACGCTGTCGAACTGCTCCTCCGAGCGCATCGACCCCCACACGACGCGGGAGAAGACCGGTCCCTTTGGGTGAAGCTTGACGCGGGCAATGAGTCCGGGATCCACGGCCATCATTCCTCCTCATCGTCCGACGGTGTGTCGCCCAGCGTGGCATCGAAACCGAGCAGGTTCCAGCTCTGCTGCATATGCGGCGGCAGCGGTGCCGAGACATCGATCGTGCCGCCGTTCGATGGATGCGGGATGACGATGCGGCGCGCATGGAGATGCAGCTTCTTTTGCAGGCCACCGGGGAAATCCCAGCTCTCCTCGGCGGTGAAGTACTTCGGATCGCCGATAATCGGGTGCCCGATATGGGCGGCGTGAGCACGAAGCTGGTGGGTGCGTCCGGTTACCGGGCGCATGGACAGCCACGCGAGCTTCTGCCCGGCGGTTTCCACTACCGAATAGAGTGAGATGGCATGGCTGGAATTGTCGGTGCCGTGCCGGGCGACGCGCATCCGATCGCCGTCAGGCGTGCCTTCTTTGGCAAGCCATGTCGATATACGCCCCTGCTTCGGCTTCGGCACGCCCATGACTAACGCCCAGTAGATCTTGCGGGTCGAGCGCGTACGGAAGGACGCGGTCAGCTTCTGCGCCGCCAGACGCGTCCGTGCCACGACCAGCACCCCGGTGGTATCGCGATCGAGGCGATGGACGAGCCGCGGCTTTTGCCCCTTGCGATCGCGGAAAGCTTCCAGCATCGCATCGACATGGCGGCTTAGCCCCGAGCCGCCCTGCACCGCCAGACCCTGTGGCTTGTTGAAGACGAAGACTTCGTCATCCTCGTATAGGATCATCGCGCGCAATGCACCGGCATCGGTGGTCGGCCCACGCGCCGGCTTTTTCCCTTCCCCCTGCAGCGGGGGGGACGGAAGGCGGTCATCTCGGTCGGCGCCAGGCGGCGTTGAGAGCTTCCCCGACGCTGCCCGGCCAGAGTTCGGATATTCGACCGGCCGGTTCTCCCGCAGCACCCCCTCCAGCCCGCCCTGCCCCAACGGCGGCACGCGCACGGCCTGCCCCGGCTCCAGCCGCGCGTTGGTCCTGACCCGACCGCCGTTGACGCGAATCTGGCCGGAGCGCAGGAGTTTCTGCAGGTGTCCGAACGAGAGTTCCGGGTAGTGCGATTTGAACCAGCGGTCCAAACGCATGCCGGCCTCGTCGGCGTCGACGGTCCTGGTTTCCATGGCTGCCATGATCGCGCTTCAGGTGGAGCGCAGCCTATAGCACCGGACGAGGGTGCAAGCGAGCCGGCCGTTCTCTAGGTAAGGGAGCGTATCAGCGCGAGGCCTGCGAACAGCCCGAGTACGCCAAGCAGCACCGAGATCGCGACGTAGCCGATTGCCGCCGCATATGCGTCCCGTTCCCAGAGTAGCGCCGTATCCAGCGAGAAGGTCGAGAAGGTGGTAAAGCCGCCGAGGAAGCCGGTGGTAAGCAGCAGCCGGGTATGTTGCGACCAGCCGCCGCCAGCCCTGAATGCCAGCCACGCTACGATGACGCCCATCGCGAACGAGCCGACGACATTGACGATGAATGTCCCCCAAGGAAAGCCGGTTCCCAGAATCCGCGCGGCGACGATATTGACGCCGTGGCGCGCCACCGAGCCGACGCCGCCACCGAGGAACACGAGCACGATCTGGATCATTGCTGCCTCCAACCCGCCTACAACAAAAACCCACCTCGCGGGCGGGTTGCGGGCACACTCCCACCGCGCTTTCACACGGTAGGAGTCATCAGCCTGTCGGGGCGGTTGAAGGGAGACTCCATTCCCTAAATGATCTTCTGCCAACAATCCCGCTGGCGGTCAAACGCCGTCGGCGATTAGGCCGCTTGCGACATCGGCATGTGCTCGGCCAGCTTCACCAGATGCGACTTCGGCAGGCCACACTCGGCGGCGGAAGCAACCAGATAACCGACATATTGTGGCGACGGCAGGCCGGGATTGGCCGTCGGCACCGCGACGTAAATCTCGGCCGCCACGACGCGTTCATCCGATCCCTCGACCCGCACCGTCACGCGGTTGCGCTGGTTAAGCTGCCGGTCACGCCGCCTGTCGTAACCCTCGCGTTCGTCAAGCCGGGCGATATCAGTGCCATCCAGCTCGTAGAGCGCGCCCCACACCTGCTCACCGGTCGCCGGCTCGACGCTGATCACGGCGCAATCGCGCACGAACGACTTGCGCGGGAAACAGATGCGGTAGCCGTCGAGCTTCGCCGTGCTGACGAACTGCGCTTCCGGGCAACGCAATTGCATCTGCAGCAGGTCGAGATTCGACCCGTATGCAAAATAGTACATGTCCGCCACATCTCCGCCTCACCACATCATCAGGTGAGTCGCGCCATGATGCACCCGCAAAAATCGGCCTGTGGACGACCTGTTGAAAACTTGGCCGGCGAAGAATTTTGCTAACGCGTCCGGACGCGCAGTAGCGCCGCGATCCACGCCTTGGGTAGACCGTGATGCTCGGCGCCGTCGATGATCGACTGAAGGTACTCGGCCGAGGGCAGCGCCGCGGTGCCGTCGGGAACCGTGAAATATGCCATCGCATTTACCGGCTCCGAACCACCCATGCGCAGCACTGTCACCTCGCGCAGGATGCGCTCGTTGTGCGCCGGCGCCTGCGGGTTATAGCCTTCGTGATAGTTGAGCACCGGCACGTCGGCCGGCGGCAGGTCGAACAGCACGCCCCACACCGCGTGCCCGGGACTCGGCTCGATGCCGGCAGTGGCCGAGTGGCGCGTCCGCGAGAAACGCGGGAAGTAGAGGCGGTATTCCATCAACCGCGCCGGGCCGATAGTGCGCGCGTCCGGACAGCGTTGCGCCATCAGCCCCGGATTGGTGTTGGAGCCATAGGCGAAGAGGATCATCCCCCGCCCCTGTCCTTCCTCAGCTTCGCCCAGTAGTCCAGACGCTTCCTGATTTCTCGTTCGAAGCCGCGCTCCGGCGGGTCGTAGAAGGTCAGACGGCCCAGGGCATCGGGGAAATAATTCTGGCCCGAGAAGGACTCTGGCTCGTCAGGGTCATAGCGGTACCCGGCGCCGTAGCCCTCGCCTTTCATAAGCTTGGTCGGAGCATTGAGAATGATCTTGGGCGGCGCCAGCGAGCCGTGCTCCTTGGCTGCACGCGTCGCCGCGCCGAAGGCCGCATACACGGCGATCGATTTCGGCGCGGTGGCCAGATAAACGGTCGCCTCAGCCAGCGCCAGTTCGCCCTCGGGCGTGCCGAGGTAGTCGAACGCATCCTTGGCGGCAAGCGCCACCACCAGCGCCTGCGGATCGGCAAGGCCGATGTCTTCCATAGCCATGCGCACCAGCCGGCGACCGATGTAAAGCGGCTGCTCGCCGGCATCGAGCATGCGCGCCAGATAGTAGAGCGCCGCATCCGGGTCGGACCCGCGTACCGATTTATGCAGCGCCGATATAAGATTGTAGTGGCCGTCCTGGCTCTTGTCGTAGAGCGGCGCCCGCCGCTGCACGATGGTCTGCAACTGCCCTGGGCCGAAGACCTCGCCTTCCCGTGCCGCCCGCCACACTTCCTCGGCAAGCGTCAACGCGGCACGACCGTCGGCGTCGGACATGGCGACGAGCATTTCCCGCGCCTCGGCGTCGAGCGGCAACGGACGAACCTCGATCTCCTCGGCGCGCATCAGCAATTTGGCCAAGGCCGCCTCGTCGAGCGGTTTGAAGACGAGGACGCGGGCGCGTGAGAGAAGCGCGGCGTTCAGTTCAAACGACGGATTTTCCGTAGTGGCGCCGACCAGCGTCACCGTGCCGTCCTCCATGACCGGCAGGAAGGAATCGAGCTGCGCCCGGTTGAAGCGGTGGATTTCGTCGACGAAGAGAAGCGTCCCCTGCCCCGTCTGGCGACGGCCGCGGGCGGTCTCGAAGACCTTCTTCAGGTCCGCCACGCCGGAAAACACCGCCGAAGTCTGTTCGAAATGCAGGTCGGTCTCCCGCGCCAGCAACCGGGCAACCGTCGTCTTGCCCGTCCCCGGTGGCCCCCAGAAAATCAGCGAGCCGAGCGAACCCGCGGCGAGCATGCGAGTGATGACACCGTCCGGCCCCAGCAGGTGCTCCTGCCCAACGACGTCTTCCAGTCTCTCCGGACGCAGCCGGTCCGCTAGCGGCCGTGGCGCCGCCTTTTCAAGCCCGGCCGCCTCGAAGAGCGACGCCATCGGCGCCCCTATCCGGAGAGGCGCTGGCGGATCGTCTGCCCGTTGCGCTTCAACGTTAGGTCCCACGAATGTCCCGCATGGCTGGCGACGTCGACCAGCCGCTGCGTGGAATCGATCGCCGTGCCATTCACGGCGACGATGAGGTCGCCGGCCGCAAAACCCAGATCCGAGGCATGCGAGCCATCGGCGACCGCGCTGACGATCACCCCGGCCGCGGGTCCGGGATAGGATAGTTCGTCCGCCACCGCGGGAGAAAGGTTCAACACAGTGAGACCGGCCATCGGCGAGTCGCCGGTGACAGTGCGCTCGTCGCGCGGTGGCACTTCGGGCGCCGCCTGTAATTGCATCGTCGCCGTATAGCGCTTGCCGTCTCGCAGGATGCCGAGCTTCGCTGTGCCGCCGACGGCCTTGGTCGCCAGCCGATAGTTCAACGCGCCTGAGTCGTCGACGTCGTCGCCGTCGATCGACTGGATCACGTCATCGCTCTTCAGTCCGGCCGCCGCGCCCGGCCCGCCCTCGCCTACCGATACCACGATCACCCCGCTGGCCGGATTGCCGGCAAGGGTGGCGGCGATCTGCGGGGTTATGGACTGAAGGTCGGCGCCGAGCCACGGCCGCCTGGGGACCGCGCCAGTCGCCGCCTGAGCGGTGACGGCGCGGACGAGGTTCGAGGGAATCGCGAAGCCGATGCCGTTGGAGGCGCCGACGGGCGACACGATAGTCGAATTGATGCCGATGAGGTTCCCGTTCATGTCGACAAGCGCACCGCCGGAGTTCCCGGGATTGATGGCCGCGTCGGTCTGGATAAAATATTGGTCTTGCGAGGGACCGCCGGGCAGGCGGGCGAAGGCGGAGACAATGCCGCTCGTCACGGTCTGACCGACGCCGAAGGGATCACCGATGGCCAGCACCAGATCGCCGACCTGGACGCTGTCGGAATCGGCAAACTGCAGCGTCGGCAGGTCGCCCGGCGCACCTTTGATCTGCAACACCGCGAGATCGGAGCGTTCATCCTTGAGGATGATATCCGCCGGGTATTCATGCTTGTCGGCGAGCGCAACCTTCACCTCGTCGGCCTGGGCGATGACGTGGAAGTTGGTGACTACGAGGCCCGACGAATTGATGATTACACCCGATCCCAGCGAGCTTTCCCGTCTTTGACTGGCCGAACCGCCGAAGAGCTGGCGGAAGAACGGGTCCGAGAACAGCGGCGACACCGACTGCCGGATCATCCGCGTGGCGTAGACATTGACGACCGCCGGAGCCACTCGCTTCACGATCGGCGCGAACGATAGCTGCATCTGCACGGAGCCGTTGGGCGCCTGCCGGTCGACCGCCGAGGCCGCATTGGTGAGAAACCCAACCAGACACAGTCCCGCGCAAATCCGACCTAGCATCGAGCACCCCAGGAAAGACGACTTAACCGGAACCGCAGAAATGCTACACCAAATGCGGCGGCGGCGTGACATCGACAAGTCCCGGAAATTGAGGGCAACAAAAAAGGCGGCCGGAGCCGCCTTCGCATTCCCTCGCACCGAGAAAGCCTAGGCGTTGGCTTCTGCCTCGACGCCGCCGCGCGCGGCGACCTCGTCGGCATGCCGGGCGCGATCCTTGGCACCCTTCGCGTCGACGTCCCGGTCAACGAACTCGATCACCGCCACCGAGGCATTGTCGCCGTGGCGAAAGCCGGCCTTGAGCACGCGCGTATAGCCGCCGGCGCGCGCCTTGTAGCGCGGCCCGATCGTCTCGAAGAGCTTCTTCACCGAGCCGAGGTCGCGAATCTGCGAGATCGCCAGCCGGCGCGCGTGCAGGTCACCACGCTTGGCGAGGGTTACCAGCTTCTCGACGATCGGCCGCAGGTCCTTCGCTTTCGGCAGCGTCGTCACGATCTGCTCATGCAGGATAAGCGAGGACGCCAGGTTGGCGAACATCGACTTCCGGTGGCTGACGGTGCGACTGAAACGACGGCCGGTCTTGGCGTGGCGCATGGCAGTTTCCTGAGTTCTCGGCCGCGAGGCGCGGTACTAATAGTGGTCTTCGTACCGCTTGGCCAGTTCGTCGATGTTTTCGGGCGGCCAGTTGGCGACTTCCATGCCGAGGTGGAGACCCATCTGGGCAAGGACTTCCTTGATTTCGTTGAGCGACTTGCGGCCGAAGTTCGGGGTGCGCAGCATCTCCGCTTCGGTCTTCTGGATGAGGTCGCCGATGTAAACGATGTTGTCGTTCTTCAGGCAGTTTGCCGAACGCACCGAAAGCTCCAGCTCGTCGACCTTCTTGAGCAACGCCGGATTGAAGGCGAGTTCAGGGATGGCAATTTCTGCAGTGACCTTCGCCGGCTCCTCGAAATTGACGAACACCGAAAGCTGGTCCTGCAGGATGCGCGCCGCGTAAGCGACGGCGTCCTCGGCGCGGATCGAACCATCGGTCTCCACCGAAAGCGTCAGTTTGTCGAAATCGAGCACCTGGCCTTCGCGGGTGTTCTCGACGCGGTAGGAAACCTTCTTGACCGGCGAGTACAGGCTGTCGACCGGGATCAGACCGATCGGCGCATCTTCCGGCCGGTTGCGGTCGGCGGTGACGTAACCCTTGCCGGTATCGACGGTGAACTCCATGCGGATCTCGGCGCCATCGTCCAGTGTGCACAGCACCAGGCCCGGGTTCAGAATCTCGATGTCGGACACCGTCTGGATGTCGCCGGCGGTGACGACGCCTGGTCCCTGCTTGCGCACCACCATGCGCTTCGGGCCTTCACCGTGCATCCTGAGCGCGATTTCCTTGATATTGAGGACGATGTCGGTGACATCCTCGCGCACGCCGGCAATCGACGAGAATTCGTGCAGCACACCGTCGATCTGCACCGCCTTGACCGCGGCGCCTTGCAGCGACGATAGAAGAATACGGCGCAGCGCATTGCCCAGCGTCATGCCGAAGCCGCGCTCGAGCGGCTCGGCAACGACGGTGGCAAAACGCTTGGCATCGCTGCCGGGGGAGATTTCAAGCTTGTTGGGCTTGATCAGCTCTTGCCAGTTTTTCTGGATGGTCATGAGCCTGTCCTTTCGAAAGTGGTCGCCGCTGGTGGCCTGCGGCACGGCGGCCAGGCCTCGAAGGCTGGCCGCGGGAAACGCGAACGAAAATGGATGCGCCGCTAAACCCGGCGGCGCTTCCGCGGCCGGCAGCCGTTGTGCGCGATCGGCGTGACGTCGCGGATGGACGTGATGGTAAACCCCGCCGACTGCAGCGCGCGCAGCGCCGACTCGCGGCCGGATCCCGGGCCGGATACCTCGACCTCGAGGGTCTTCATGCCGTGCTCGGTCGCCTTCTTGCCGGCGTCTTCCGCAGCCATCTGTGCCGCATAAGGCGTCGACTTGCGCGAGCCCTTGAAGCCCATCAGCCCGGCTGAAGACCACGAGATCGTGTTCCCCTGGGCGTCAGTGATGGTGATCATGGTGTTGTTGAAACTGGAATTGACGTGCGCCACGCCGGAGGTGATGTTCTTGCGCTCGCGGCGGCGTACGCGTGTTGCATCCTTACCCATTCAGAACCTTTCGAGCCTTCGCCCTGGCGCAAGCGTCCGAGACGCCCGCGCGCTCCTCGACGCCTTACTTCTTCTTGCCGGCGATCGCCCGCGCCGGCCCCTTGCGTGTGCGCGCATTGGTGTGCGTGCGCTGGCCATGCACCGGCAATCCGCGGCGATGCCGCAGGCCGCGATAGCAACCCAGGTCCATTAGCCGCTTGATGTTGATGGCCACCTCTCGACGCAGATCGCCCTCAACCATGTAGTCGCGGTCGATGACTTCGCGGATCTGCGCGACTTCCGCGTCAGTCAGTTGGTTGGTGCGCCGCTCGGCCGGAATCTTGACCGTTTCGACGATCTTCCTGGCAGCGGTCGGACCAATGCCGTGGATATACTGGAGAGCAACGACCACGCGCTTGTTGGTCGGGATATTTACGCCTGCGATGCGGGCCAAGCCTGTCTCTCCACCTGATCTCTTGTCTCAACAGCCGGAGCCACCAGCCAGAAACGCAGACTACGGCCCCGGTTACCCTTTCCGGCCACCGGTACCGCAAGTCTGTAATTCACAGAATCGTGGCCGGTAGATAGCGATTTGGGCCCGCCCCGTCAATGGGCCGGGCGCCCTTCTTAACCCTTAGTTTCTGACCCCTGCGGTGCGGTTCTTGCAGCCATCAAGACCGCTCCGATCGCGGCAGAAACCTCGTCCATCGTCCCCATGCCGCTAACCGTCGAAAGCGCGCCTTTCCGCCGGTAATAGTCGGCCACTGGCGTCGTCTGCGTCCGATACACCGTAATCCGGTTGTGAAGGGTCGCGGCCGTGTCGTCGGCCCGCGCCCCGCCGCTCAGCCGGGCGCGGTTCTCGATGCGATCCTTGAGCATGGCCTCGTCGACCGCGATCTCAACCACCCGGTCGAGGCGAAGGCCATGCCTCTCAAGCAGCCGGTCCAGCGCCTCCGCCTGCGGCACCGTCCGCGGGAACCCGTCGAGGATGAAACCCTTGCCTGCGTCAGGACGGCCGATGCGCTCCGCTATGATGTCCACCATCACCTCGTCGGGAACTAGATCGCCGCGATCCATGATCGCCTTGGCCCGCTTGCCTACGTCCGTGCCGGCGGCAGTCGCCGCGCGCAGCATGTCGCCGGTCGATAGCTGGACAATGCCATGCGTCTTGACCAGACGTTCCGCCTGAGTGCCCTTGCCCGCGCCGGGCGGCCCGAGCAGGACGAGCCTCATCGCGTCTTCCCCCGCAGCTTCGACTTCTTGACCAGCCCCTCATACTGATGCGCGAGAAGATGGCCCTGCACCTGCGCCACTGTATCGAGGGTCACGCTCACCACGATCAGCAGCGAAGTGCCGCCGAAGGCGAACGGAACGCCGGTGTAATCGATAAGCACCTGCGGCAGCAGACAGACTAGCACCAGATAGATCGCGCCGAGCACCGTGATGCGGGTCAGTACGTAGTCAATGTAATCGGCGGTGTTCTTGCCGGGCCGGATGCCGGGAACGAAACCGCCATGCTTCTTCAGATTGTCCGCGGTGTCGCTCGGGCTGAAGACGACGGCGGTGTAAAAGAACGCAAAGAAGATGATCAGCCCGGCGTAGAGCAGCAGGTAGAGCGGCTGACCACGGCCGAGCAGCGCCGTTATCATCTGCAGCCAGCCCGGGCCCGATCCCGACATGAAGTTGGCAGCCGTTACCGGCAGCAGCAGCAGCGACGACGCGAAGATCGGCGGAATGACGCCCGAGGTGTTGAGCT